>NZ_JBVJHK010000010.1:0-233143 GCF_055586845.1 Micromonospora sp. NPDC049139
CGAGGCGACCTCCCCCACCAGCGATCGTCCAACCAGCCGACCTACACCGTCAAGCCAGCCAGCACCTTGACAGCCGATCCCCGATAGGGAATCAGTCGTCGTCATCGTCGGTGTCCCTTTCCTGGCTTGCTTTTTTTCCACCACCCGACCCCTTCCCCTTGCCGGAGTTGTCGGACTTGGCCTTCGAGCCGCCCGTGGAGGTGCCGGCCTTCGTCTTCGGGGTCCTGGTCGTCGGGGCCTTGGTCGTCGGGGCCTTTCTGGTGGGCGCGGTGCTCGGCGCCGAGCCGGCCACGCCGGAGACCTGCACCCCGCAGGTCTCGTCGCCGAGGCGGAACTCCACCGGCAGCGGGTTGACCCCGGTGTGACGGCCGGTCAGCGTGAACTTCTCCGACGCGCCGGGGGCCAACGCCCGCTCCGGGGCCGGCTCCACGAGCACCGTCCGGCCCTGCTGGCGTACGGGCACGGGCACCGACTTCGTCACGGTCTGCTGGCCGGGAAAGGTGAAGCTCATCCGCCAGGCGCGCAGCTCCTGCTGGCCGGTGTTGGTCAGGGTCAGCTCGGCGGCGAAGTCCTTGCCGGAGTCCTTGCGCAGCGTGTACGCCACGCGGCAGGGCGCCGGCTGCTCCGCGCCCATCCGCGCCTGCGTCGGCTGGTCGATGCCGCCGCTGGCCGGGCTGCGGGCGGTCACCCCCCACAGCGCCGCGGTCACCGCCACCAGGCCGGCGGCGGCCACCCCCGCCTCGACCCGGCGGCGCCGGGCCGCCGCCCGCCGGTTGCGCGTACCGGAGAACGGCAGCGCGTCGGTGGCGGCGGACCAGGGCAGGATCGTGGTGCCGGCGCTGGCCAGCTCGGCCGGGTCCACGGGCCCGGCGGCCGGGGAGACGGGCACCGCCGCGATCATGCCGGCCGCCTCCGCGAGCGTCCGGGCGACCTCGGCGGTGCCGGGCCGGTCCTCGGGCCGCTTCGCCAGGCACCGGCGCACCAGGTCGCGCACCTCGTCGGGGAGCCCCGGCACCGGCGGCATCGGCTCCGGGTCGTTGTACATGTGCGCACGCAGCATCTGGGTGGTGGTGCTCGCCTGCCAGGGCAGCCGGCCCGTGAGCATCCGGTAGAGCAGCAGGCCCACCGCGTACACGTCCGTGGCCGGGGAGACCTGGCCGTTGTCGAGCCGCTCCGGGGCGAGGTACGCGGGCGTGCCGAGCAGGGCCCCGTCCGGCCCCTTCTCCTTCTCGCCCACCAGCGCCGAGATGCCGAAGTCGACGACCTTGACGCCGGTGGCGGTCAGCATGATGTTGCCCGGGGTGACGTCCCGGTGCACCACGCCCCGGGCGTGTGCGGTGGCCAGCGCCGAGGTGACCTCCGCGCCGATCGTCACCGCCTCCCGCCAGGGCAGGCTCCCGCGGCGCAGCCGGCCCGTCAGCGACTCGCCGTCGACCAGCTCCATGACGACGTACGGCACGGTCAGGCCGGCCTGCTCGGACTCGCCGTAGTCGTAGACGTTGGTGATGTTGGGGTGGCACAGCCGCGCCGCCGCCTGCGCCTCGATCCGGATGCGGTGCCGGAACGCGCGGTCGGCTGCCAGCCGGGACGCGAGCACCTTGACCGCCACCTGGCGGCCGAGCACCTCGTCGTAGCCCCGCCACACGACGGACATGCCGCCCGCGCCGAGCTGCTCGATCAGCCGGTACCGCTCACCCAGCAGTTGCGCGCCGTCCCGGATCGGTCCACCCATGGGAGTCGTTGTTGCCCCGGACTGCCCCGGCTACACCTCGGCGGTCGGAATCGGTCACCGATGTCACCCGATCAGGCGGTCGCGAGGAGCTGGTCCACCGGGGCGTAGTCGTCGGTCAGCACCAGCGCCTCGCCGACGAAGGCGGTCAGCTCGGCGCCCGCGAGCAGGGTGGCGCCCTCCCGCAGGTCCACCAGCCGGACACGGATCGCGTCCAACGGCAGCGGGGCGTCGGAGGCGACGATGAGGAAGTTGGCGCCCTCCTGCCCGGCGAGCGCCGCCGCCGGGGCGATCACCGCGACGTGCCGGAACTCGGCGGCGACGGTGGCCAGCTCGCTGCGGATGAAGCGCAGCGGCGGGTAGTCGATGACGTTCTGCACGTAGACGCCGCCGGGCCGGGTCACCCGACGGATCTCGGCGGCCATCTCCCGGGTGGCCAGGTGCCAGGGCACCACCAGGTGCCCGAAGGCGTCGCCGACCACGAGGTCCCGGCTGTCGGTCGCCTCCCCCGCCACCAGCATCCGGGCGTCACCCACCACCGCCCGCAGGTCCGGCCCCTGGCGTACGCCCAGCTCGCGCTCGCCCAGCTCGACCAGCCCGCCGTCGATCTCGAACACCACGTTGTCCGTGCCCGGGCGGGTGGCGGTCAGGTAGCGCGGCACGGTGAACCCGCCGCCGCCCAGGTGCAGCGCGTCCAGCCGCTGCCCCTTCGGAGCCACCACGTCGGCCACCGCCCCGATCCAGCGCGTGTACGCGTACTCCAGATGGGTGGGGTCGGCCAGGTCCACGTACGAGTGCTGGGCCGAGTTGAGCAGCAGGGTGCGGCCGGAGTCCCGGCCGGGGTCGGCCTCGACGCTGGCGCAGTGGTAGGCCGTCTCGATGTCGCACGGGTTCGGGGCGACCGTGGTGAGCCCGGCACCGACGAGACCGAGCACGGCCAGGGCCACCTTGGCCCGCGCCGGGCCGGGCAGCTCCGCCCGGTCCTGCCGGCGCAGCCACACCCCGAGACCGAGCCCGGTGAGCCCGAGCGAGGCCGCCAGGGCGAACAGGATGACCGTGCTGGGCAGCGCGGCGACCAGCACGAAACCGGTGCCCAGGGTGGCGGTGATGCCGCCCAGCGTGCCGATGCCGGAGAGCCGGCCGACCACCTGACCCGTGCGCCGCAGGTCGGCGAGCTGGAGCTTGACGACCAGCGGGGTGACCGCGGCGAGCAGGGCCGCCGGCACGAAGACGGCGAGCGCGACGAGCAGCAGGATGGCCGTGGCCGCCCCGCCGCGCAGCACCTCGCCGACGTACCGGACCACGGGCAGGGTGACCGCGGTGGCGATGCCGGCCAGCACCAGCGCCGGGGCCAGCAGGGTGCGCGGGTTGCGCCGATCGGCCAGCCAGCCGCCCGACCACGCCCCGTACGCGATGGCCGCCAGCGCGATGCCGATGACCGAGCTGGTCACCTGGAGGGTCACCCCGACGTACGGCCCGACCAGGCGCAGCGCGACGGTCTCCAGCACCAGGACGGCGCCGCTGGAGAAGAAGACCAGGAACGCGGCGAGCCCGTTGGGCAGGGCCCGGGCGGCCGGCCGCTCCGGCTTGGCCGGCGGGGCCGTGACGTCGGACGATGGGGAGCTCACCCGCGCGATGGTACGCAGGGAACCTGGGGCCGCGGGTCAGTACATCGAGAGATGAACATGGTTCGTGTGGTCGGCGGCGGGGCTGCCGCTGCCGCCGTACGCCCGCCACCCGGTGCCCGGGTGCCAGATCTGCCGGTACCAGATCACGTAGAGCACGCCGAGCCGGCTGGCGTTGCGCACGTGCCAGGCGGCGAGGCTGTCCCCGTACGCCTTGTCCCCGCCGGTGGCGGTCCTGTCCTCGAACCCGTTGGTGGCGGCCGAGAAATCGCAGGCCCGGCCCTTGGGATGCTCACCGGAGCCGCCGCTGCGGTAGCAGGAGACGTGCCGCTTGTAGCCGGCGTTCTGGGTCTGCTGGAGGGCGTTGAGCGTGCGCGGGGTGATGCAGCCGGAGGTGGTGGGGTCGTTCACCGAGCAGGACTCCGAGGGCCAGGAGCCGTCGGGGTTGCGCGGCGCCGGCTTCGCCGAGGAGGAGTTCCCGCCGCTGAAGCCGCCGCTGCTTCCCGAGCTGACCGCCGCGAGCGCCGCCTCGGCCTCCTTCTTCTTCTTCGCCATCACCGCGAGCTGCTTCTGCTGCTCCCGGACCTCGGTGTCGAGGGCGATCTTGGCCTGCCGCGCCTGCTCGCGCGCCTCGGTCAGGTCGCGCAGCCGCCGGCCGTCGCGCTGTGCCATCAGGTCCAGGTGCGCCGCCCGCTCCAGGAACGCCTCGGGCGAGGCGCTGTTGAGCAGCATCGCCGTCGGGGTGAGCCGGCCCACCCGGTACGACTGGGCGGCCACCTCGCCGACCTGTGCGGTCAGCTCGACCAGCCGGCCCTCCAGCGTGGTCAGCTGCCCCGTCAGCGTCTTCTGCCGGCGCTTGGAGTTGTCCAGCTTCGCCTTGGCCTCGATGTGCGCCTTGGCGGTGGCTTCCAGGGCGTCCCGCAGCTTCTTGGTGCCGCCCTCGTTGGGCTCCGCGTACGCGGGCACGGCGCCGCCGCCGAGGAGCAGCGCCACCGCGACGAGCAGGGCGACCAGCGGACGGCGCACGGCCGACGGGGCGGGCAGCGGGCGGCGGGCACGCCGCGCCGACAGGACGATCAGCGGACGACGGCCGCGACGCCCGACGGGCATGGTCCTGCGCACGAAAGCATCCTTTCGTCGGCCGCCAGCCCCGGGTGACAGCGCTGCGCGGCGGCGGCCCCCGCCGGGCGCCGGTCGGCGGCCTGCTGGCGGAGACCGGCGGCCAGGATACCGGACCGGCCGCTCGTGATCAGGCCCGTGACCGCCCCGGCCATCGGACATCGACGTAGTGTCGCATCGACGTCACGCAGCGCCGAGCAGCGCCTCGTGGACCTCCGCCCAGACCCGCTCGCTCGCCGCGACCAGCAGGCCGTGGCCCTCGTCGGCCGGGTGGTAGTCGGTGCCGTCGAAGCGCCGGGCGACGCCGCCGGCCGCCCGGACCAGCAGGGTGCCGGGGGCGTGGTCCCACGGCAGGGTGCGCCAGAACAGCGCGAACTGCTGGTCGCCGGTGAGCACGTCCAGGTATTCCCGGCCGGCGCAGTGCTGGCCGGGGAGCAGCTCGCCGACCCGCCCGCCGCCCGCCTCGACCCGCGCCTTCGCCGCCGGCGGCAGGAACCGCGACATCGCGGCACCGCGCAGCGCGTCCACGGGCGGCGTGTCCACGGCGGTCCGCACCGGCCGGCCGTCCAGCCACGTCCCCTCACCCGCCCGCCCGACGGCCAGCGTGCCGGCGAGCGGGTCGAACACCCAGGCGGCCGCCGGCTCGCCGTCGGTCAGCAGCGCCACCATCAACGCGAACGGCCGCCGGCCGGCCGCGAAGTTCGACGTGCCGTCGACCGGGTCGACCAGCCAGACGTCGCCGGACCCGCGCAGGTGGCGCAGCAGGCCCGGGTCGTCGGCGACGCCCTCCTCGCCGACCACCACCGAGCCGGGGCGCAGCCGGCGCAGGGCCGCCGAGATCATCTCCTCGGCACGACGGTCGGCGACGGTGACCAGCTCGCCCGGCGCCTTCTCGGTGACGTCGGCGTCGTCCAGCTTGCGGAACAGCGGCAGCACGACCTGGTCGGCGGTCTCGTGCAGCAGCCCACCGACGTCGTCGAGGAGGGTGTCAGCCACGCGGCGGCAGCTTGACCACGCTGACGAAGAACTCGTCGATCTGCCGGACCACGGAGATGAACCGCTCGAAGTCCACCGGCTTGGTCACGTACGCGTTCGCGTGCAGCTGGTAGCTGCGCAGGATGTCCTCGTCGGCCTGGGAGGTGGTCAGCACCACGACCGGGATGCGGCAGAGCTGCTCGTCCTTCTTGATCTCCTCCAGCACCTCCCGCCCGTCCCGGCGGGGCAGGTTCAGGTCGAGCAGGACCAGGTCCGGGGTCACCGCGTCCGCGTACTGGCCCTCGCGCCGCAGGTAGGCCAGCGCCTCGGCGCCGTCCGAGACGACGGTCAGCCGGTTGCGGAGCTTGTGCTCCTCGAAGGCCTCCTGGGTCATCAACACGTCGCCCGGGTCGTCCTCGACCAGCAGGACCTCGATCGGGCTCTTGCCGTCCGCCGGTGCGGTCATCCCACCGTCTCCCTCATGTCACCCGTTCTACCGCCTGCCGGCGCCCGGTCGGGGCCGTCCGTGGCGTCCGTCTCGTCGCCGGAACCAGTGGCCTGCTCCGGCACGCCGGTCGCCCCGCCGATCGTCCCGCCGTCGTCCTCGGCCCCGCTCGTGCCGTCGCCGTCCCCGGCGTCGTCGGTCGCCGGCCCGTCGGTCGCGGGCCCGTCGGCATCGGCGGCGGCGGTCGCCGCCTCGACGTCCTCGGGCAGCGCGGGGAGGGTGAAGCGGATCGCGGTGCCCTCCTCGGTGCCGGTGTCCACCCAGACCCGGCCGCCGTGGTACTCCACGATCTTCTTGACGATCGCCAGGCCGATCCCGGTGCCCGGGTACGCGTCCTTGGCGTGCAGCCGCTGGAAGATGACGAAGATCTTGTCGGCGAATTCCGGCTCGATCCCAATGCCGTTGTCCTGGCAGCTGATCTCCCACTCGTCGCCGACCAGCCGGGCCGAGACGTGCACCTTCGGCGGCACGTCGGGGCGGCGGAACTTGATCGAGTTGCTGACGAGGTTGGCCAGCAGGTTGGTCAGCAGCGGCTCCTCGCCGCGGATGACGGGCAGCTCGCCCCAGGTCAGCTCGGCGTCGGCGTACTGCCGGGCGGCCTCGGTCTGGCCGGCCACGTCGCCCATGACCTTGTTCATGTCGACCTCGGTGAAGCCGGTGGTGAGCCGACCGATCCGGGAGAACGCCAGCAGGTCGTTGATCAGGCGCTGCATCCGCTGCGCACCGTCGACGGCGAACGCGATGTACTGGTCGGCCCGCTCGTCCAACTGCCCCGCGTACCGGCGCTGGAGGAGCTGGCAGAAGCTGGCCACCTTGCGCAGCGGCTCCTGCAGGTCGTGCGAGGCGACGTACGCGAACTGCTCCAGGTCGCGGTTGGAGCGGGTGAGTTCCTCGGCCTGCTTCTGGAGCTGGCTGTTGACCCACTCGATCCGCTCCCGGGCCTCCCGTACCTCGTCCAGCTCCTTGGCGATCTTGCGCCGCATGGCGTCGACGTCGCCGGCGAGCCGGACGAACTCGGGCGGGCCGGCGCCGGTGATGCCGTGCCGGTAGTCGCCCTCGGCGACCTCCCGGACCTGGTCGGCCAGCCCGGTCAGCGGGCGGACCACCATCTTGTCCAGCGAGATCAGCAGCATGCTGCCGGCGATGACCACCACCGCGACGGCGGCGATCAGCAGGACGACCAGCTGGTCGCTCGTCCGCCGGACGTCCGCGGCGCTCTGCTGCCGGGCCTCGATGATCTTCGACTGGAGGTTCTCCAGGGCGCCGCGGACCTGGTCGAACTGCGCCCGGGCCTGGTCGGTGACGAGCGCCTGCCCGGCGGCGGTGCCGCTCTGCTCCGTCGTGGTGATCACCGGCACCGCCACCGACCGGCGCCAGGCCTCGGCCCGCTCCTCGACGACCCGCAGCTCCGCCCGGATGCCCGGGTAGTCGTCGAGCAGCCGCTGCATCGCGGCGACCAGGTCGCGCTCCTGCGCCCGGCCGGCGTCGTACGGGGCCAAGTCGGCAGGGTCGCCGCTGACCGCGTAGCCGCGCACGGCGGTCTCCTGGTCCAGCAGCGCGTTCAGCACCTCCTGCGCCTGCACCCGCAGCGGGCCGGTCTTGTTCAGGATCGCGTCGATGTGCGTCCGGTTCTTCGCCGCCACGACGACCGCGCCACCGGCCAGACCGACCAGGAGCAGCGCGACGACGGCGAGCAGGGTGACGACCCGCTGACGCAGGGTCCACTCGCGGACTCCGGTCACCGGCCACCGCCCCGGCTGACCAGCAGCATGGCGACGTCGTCGGCGAGCGGCCCGCCGTTGAGCTGCTCGGCGCTCCCGACCAGCCAGGCCGGCAGCTCGGCCAGCGGCACGGCGAGACTCGCCGGGTCGGCGAGCAGGCCGCCCAGGCCGGGCACGTCGAGGCGTTCGTCGCCCTCGCCGACCCGCCCCTCGATCAGCCCGTCGGTGTACATCAACAGGGACCAGTCATCGGTGTCGAACTCCAGGTCGTAGGCCACGGGCCGGCGGGGTCGTACGCCGAGCAGCAGGCCGCCGGGCGCCGGAACGGGCACCACCTTGCCGCCGGCGAGCAGCAGCGGCGGCGGGTGCCCGGCCAGCCGGACGGTGGCCCGGTTGGCGTCGAGGTCCAGCCGCGCGGTGGCGACGGTCGCGAAGATCTCCTGGAGGCGGCGCTCGCTCATCAGCACCTGCTCCAGCGCCGGCAGCACCTCGTCGTCCGGCACGCCGGCGAGGATCAGCGCCCGCCAGGCGACCCGGAGCTCCACGCCGAGCGCCGCCTCGTCCACGCCGTGCCCACAGACGTCGCCCACGATCAGCTCCAGCCGGTCGGGGCTCGTCTGCACCACGTCGAAGAAGTCGCCGCCGATCAGGGCGGCGTGCCGGCCGGGCCGGTAGAAGGTGTGCACCGCGACCTCGTCGGTCGTCATCAGCGGCTGCGGCAGCAGGCCCCGTTCGAGGCGGGCGGACTCGGCCTGGCGCAGCTCGACCTCGCGCAGCCGCCGCGCGTTCTCGTCGGCCCGCTTGCGCTCCACCGCGTAGCGCAGCGCGCGGGTCAGCAGCACCCCGTCGACCTCGCCCTTGACCAGGTAGTCCTGCGCGCCCTCGGCGACCGCGACGATGCCGAGGTGCTCGTCGGAGCGGCCGGTCAGCACGCAGACCGCGGCGCCGCTGGCCATCTCCAGCACCTGGCGCAGGCCGTCGAGGCCCTGCGCGTCGGGCAGGCCGAGGTCGAGCAGGACGCAGTCGACGCCCACCACCCGCCGCCGGGCCTCGCTGAGGCTCGTCGCCACCAGCAGCTCGATCATGGAGTTGGTCTCGGCGAGCAGCTCGCCGACCAGGAAGGCGTCGCCCTCGTCGTCCTCGACCAGCAGCACCCGCAGCCGCTCACCCGGAGGCAGGTTGGGGTGCCTTCCCATGCCGCCGTGCGGGTACGGCACGACAGGAGAACCGGCCGAGCCGGCCCCCCGGTGCGGCCGGGTCACCGCCGCGAGACGCGGGAGTTCGCTGGTGATGTCGGGCTCCTTCCGAGTGCCCTGCTGATCCTGTATTAGACAACGTTCGCACACAACACGACGGGCGCCGCAGGCGCGGGCATGGGCCGGATCACCGCCGCCGGGCGGCCCGGGCGCTGCCCCGCCCGTCCGGGGGAGTCCCGCGGGCGCCGCCCCGGTGCAGGATTGGTGCCACCCCTGGCCCCACCCCCGAGGAGTCCCCGTGGGCGCACCCACCACCCGCGCCGCCGACCGTGCGCTCGCCCGGCCACGCCGCCGGTTGGCCGCCGCCGCGGCGGCGCTCGTCGCGCTCGTCGCCGTCGGCGCCGGCACGCTGCTCGACCTGCGCACCCCGGCGCCGCGACCGGCCGACGCGCCGCCCGGCGAGTTCAGCGCGGGTCGGGCGTACGAGCACGTCAAGGTCGTCGCGGCGCGGACGCACGTGGCCGGCAGCCCGGCCAACGACCAGGTCCGCGCCCACGTCGAGGGGGTGCTGCGCGGCCTCGGCCTGGAGACGGAGGTGCAGGACACCGTCGCGCCCGAGGCCGGCCAGCTCAGCGGGGCGGCCGGCGGCGCCACCCTGGCCCGGGTCCGCAACGTGGTGGCCCGGCTCCCGGGCACCGATCCGACCGGCCGGGTCTTCCTCGTCGCGCACTACGACTCGGTCCAGTCCGGGCCCGGCGGCAACGACGACGCCGCCGGCACCTCGGCGAGCCTGGAGGTGGCCCGCGCGCTGGCCGCCGGCCCCCGTCCGCGCAACGACATCGTCTTCGTGCTCACCGACGCCGAGGAGGCGTGCCTGTGCGGGGCGTCGGCGTTCGCGTCGGGCCACCCCCTGGCGGCCGACGGCGGGGTGGTGCTCAACCTGGAGGCGCGCGGCTCCACCGGCCCGGTGATCATGTTCGAGACCTCGCGGAAAAACGCGGCGCTGGTGGACGCCTTCGGCCGGGGCGCGCCGCACCCGGTCGGCACGTCGTTCGCGGTGGAGATCTACCGGGCGCTGCCCAACGACACCGACTTCACCGCGTTCCTCGACGCCGACTTCGTCGGGCTGAACTCGGCGTACATCGACGGCGGGGCGATCTACCACACCCCGCTGGACACCCCGGCGGCCATGGACCGGGCCAGCCTCCAGCACCACGGCGACAACGCCCTCGGCCTCGCCCGCGAGTTCGGCCGGGTCGACCTGACGGCGCTGGAGTCCGGGCACGACGCCACCTACTTCCCGGTGCCCGGCGGGCTGGTCCGCTACCCCGGCTGGCTGAGCCTGCCGCTGGCGCTGCTCGCGCTCGCCGCCGTGGTGGCCCTCGGCTGGCTGGCTCGGCGGCGCGGCCGCGTCACCGGGGGCCGGCTCGCCGCCGGGTTCGGGCTGACGCTGGCACCGATCGTGATCGCCCCGCTCGCCGCCCAACTGCTCTGGGCGGCGGTCACCGCGGTCCGCCCCGGCTACGCCGAACTGCTCGACCCGTACCGGCCCGCCTGGTACCGGCTGGCCGTGGTGGCGCTCGCCGCCGCCGTCCTGTTCGCCTGGTACGCGCTGACCCGCCGCCGGGTCGGCCCGGCCGCGCTCGCGATCGGCGCGCTGGGCTGGCTGGCCCTGCTCGGGGTGCTGCTCGCCGTGCTGGTGCCCGGCGGGGCGTACCTGGTCACCCTGCCGGCCCTGGCCGGCGCGCTGGCCGGGTTGGTCGCGGTGGGCGCGCGGATCGACGGCCCGTGGCCGGTGGTCGCGGCGACCCTGGCCGCAGCGGTGGCCGTGGTGGTCCTGCTGCCCACCGTCGTACTGCTGTTCCCGGCGCTCGGCATGGCGATGGGCGGCGTCGCGGCGCTGGTCGCGGTGCTGCTCGGCCTGGCCGCGCTGCCGGTGGTCGACCTCCTGCACCCGCAGGCCGGCGGCCAACGGGGCATGGTCGCCCTGCGCGCCCGCCGGCTCGGCGCGCTGCCGGCCGCAGCCGCCGCGCTGGCGGCGGTGGTGTTCGCCGGGGTCGGGCTCGCCGTCGACCGCTTCGACGCCGCGCACCCCGCGCCCACCCACCTGATGTACGCCCTCGACGCCGGCACCGGGCAGGCCCGCTGGCTCTCCCACGAGGAGGACCCGCAGCCGTGGACCGACGGCTACGTCGACGGGGTCGTCGAGGTCGCCGACTTCCCCGGCCTCGGCGACGCCGAGCTGCGCGTCGGTCCGGCGCAGGCGGCGAACCTGCCCGCGCCGAAGCTGGAGGTGCTCTCGGACACCACCGCCGGCACCGAGCGCACCCTGCGCCTGCGGCTCGTCCCGCAGCGCCAGGTCCGCCTGGCCACCCTGCACGTCGACTCGGCGACCGCGACGGTGCTACGCGCGGAGGTGGCCGGCCGGCCGGTGCCGGCGGAGGCCCGGGAGGGCCGCTGGGGCTTCGGCGTGGTCTTCCACGCCCCACCGCCGGAGGGCGTCGAGGTGACCCTTACCGTCACGCCGAAGGCGGGGCAGATGGCGCTGCGCGCGATGGACGCCAGCGACGGTCTGGACGCGCTGCCCGGCTTCCGGCCCCGCCCGCCCGGCGTGGGGGTGGTCGGCTCGCACAGCTCGGAGATGCTGGCGGTCGCCCGCACCTACTCCCTCTAGTCGCAGGAGCGTCCCGGCACTACTTCCAGCGGAAGTGCACGAAGAGGCGACCGAAGTTCTTCGAGTCCTTCTCGACGCGGTGGTAGAGCTGCTTGACGTCCTTCTGGTCGAGGAAGCGCAGCACCCGCTTCTTGAGCTGGCCGGAGCCCTTGCCGGGGATGATCTCGACCAGGGTGGCCTTCTTCGCCACCGCCTCGTCCATGATCCCGCGCAGGGCCCGGTCGATGTCGTGACCCTTGTTGAAGATGTCGTGCAGGTCCAGCTTCAGCTTCATCGCGCAGCCACCGGCAGGTCACGTCCCATAACGCCGATGGTAGGCCGCCCGGCGCGCTCCGCCCCACCCCCGCACGGGTGGAACACCACGGTTGTCATCAGACCCGTTTGACAGCCACGGCGTTCCACTCGTCGCGCAAGCTACCCGGCGGCGCCCGGCGTTGCGCTGCATCCGGTGACGACCGTACGGACGGGGCAGCCCTGTCGAGCTGCCCCGTCCGTGCGCCCGCTCCCCGGGCGTCGGGTCGTCCGCCGTCAGCGACCGCCCGCGACCCGGGTCTGCACCCGGTCCAGGGCGGTGCGGTAGTCGTCGTTGCCGCTGTGCATCGCCGCCGCGATGCGCAGGTGCCGCAGCGCGTCGGCGTGCCGGTTCAGCCGCTCCAGCGTCCGGCCCAGCACGTGGTGGGCGTAGTGGTCGCTGGGGTCGCGGTCGACCAGTTCGCGGAGCTGCTCCTCGGCCCGGTTGAGCTGGGCCGACTGGAAGTACGCCCGGGCCAGCAGCTGCCGCACCGACGAGTTGTCGGGCTCGGCCGCCACGATCGGTTCGAGCAGCCGGGCCGCTCCGGTCGGGTCACCGGCCTCGAAGAACATGGTCGCCCGCCGGTACTCGGCCAGAAGATCCATTCGACCCACCCCCTCGTGTCACGCCGCACTTCTCCCGACGCTGGCACAACACCCGGCGTACCGCGACTGTTCCCCGGGCGGAACGCGGGCGGGATCAGGTGGGGGCGCCGTGCCGGCCGGCGACCAGGTCCCAGGCGCGTACGCCGCCGACGATGCCCGCCGTGTTGGGCACCACCACCACGTCGTCGCCCATCCGGGCGAGCTGCTCGGGCCGGATCAGGCGCGAGTTGCCGCCGCCCAGGTAGAGCCGGTCCCAGCGGAACACCGGGCGCAGCCCGTCCACGACCTGCCGGATCCGGCGGGACCAGAACGCGTCCCCGAGTCGGCGCCGCTCCGGCTCCCCCACGTACGTGTCGTAGGTGGTGCCCCAGCGCACCGGGGCGTGGGACAGCTCCAGGTGGGGGGCGAGCACCCCGCCGTCGAAGAGCGCGCTGCCCAGCCCGGTGCCGAGGGTCAGCACCAGCTCGCAGCCGGTCCCGGCGACCACCCCGGCGCCGTGCACCTCGGCGTCGTTGAGCACCAGCGCCGGCACGCCGAACGCCTCGGCGAGCGCGGTCCGCGCGTCGTACCCGGACCACTCCGCCAGCAGGCCCGGGTCGACCTTCGAGCGGGGGCCGGAGCGGGTCACGTAGTGCGGGGTGGCGACCACCACGCCGTGCCGGATCATCCCCGGCATGCCGACGGTCAGCCGGTCCGCCGCGGGCAGCCGGCCGCCCAGGTCGAGCAGCGTCTTGACGAACAGGGCCGGCGGCAGCGGGTACGGCGTGGGCACCCGCAGCGGCCGGGCGCGCATCGTGCCCGCCTCGTCCAGCACGGACCCCTTGATCCCGCCGCCGCCACAGTCGATCGCCAGAGTGGTCACCACCTGAGCAGTGTGCCGTGCGCCTCCCGAGCCTGGTTCGCGATCTTGGACTTTCGGCCCCACGTTCGCGGCTTTCGCCCCACTCGTCCGGGCACGAAGTGCAAGATCGCGGAGGCGGCGGGGGCGGGGAGGCGAGCGGGTGGGGAGGGGTGGGGGGCGGGATAGGGTCGCGGTTGATGAGCGCGACGATGATCGTCAAGGGGCTGGCCGCGGGGCACGGGGACCGGGCGCTGTTCGCCGGGCTGGACCTGGTGGTCGCGCCGGGGGACGTGGTGGGGCTGGTCGGGGTGAACGGGGCGGGCAAGTCGACGCTGCTGCGCACCCTCGCCGGGTTGCTGCCGGTGGAGGCCGGGAGCATCGCGCTCAGCCCGCCCACGGCGAGCGTCGGGCACCTGCCGCAGGAGCCGGAGCGGCGCGCCGGCGAGACCGTCCGGGACTTCCTCGCCCGGCGCACCGGGGTCACCGCCGCGCAGGCCGCGTTGGACGCGGCGACCACGGCGCTCACCGACGGCGCGCCCGGCGCGGACGACGACTACGCCGAGGCGCTGGAGCGCTGGCTCGGCCTGGGCGGGGCGGACCTGGAGGAGCGCGCCGAACAGGTCGCCGCCGAGCTGGGCCTCACGGTCGACCTGGACCACCCGATGACCGGGCTCTCCGGCGGCCAGGCCGCCCGCGCCGGGCTGGCCTCGCTGCTGCTCAGCCGCTACGACGTCTTCCTGCTCGACGAGCCGACCAACGACCTGGACCTGGCCGGCCTGGAGCGGCTGGAGGAGTTCGTCACCGGGCTGCGGGCCGGCACGGTGCTGGTCAGCCACGACCGCGAGTTCCTCACCCGCACGGTGACCCGGGTGCTGGAGCTGGACCTGCACCAGCAGCAGATCCGGCACTACGGCGGCGGCTACGCCGCCTACCTGGAGGAGCGCGAGGTGGCCCGCCGGCACGCCCGCGAGGAGTACGAGGAGTACGCCGACACCCGGGCCGGGCTGGAGGCGCGCGCCCGCACGCAACGGGCCTGGATGGAGAAGGGCGTGAAGAACGCCCGCCGCAAGGCCACCGACAACGACAAGATCGGCCGCAAGTTCCGCTCCGAGGCGACCGAGAAGCAGGCGGCCAAGGCCAAGCAGACCGAGCGGCTGATCGAGCGGCTGGAGGTGGTCGAGGAGCCCCGCAAGGAGTGGGAGCTGCGGATGGAGATCGCCGCGGCGCCCCGCGCCGGCGCCGTCGTGGCCTCGCTGCGCGACGCCGTCGTACGCCGGGGCGGCTTCACCCTCGGCCCGGTGACCCTCCAGGTCGACTGGGCGGACCGGGTGGCGGTGACCGGAGCGAACGGCTCCGGCAAGTCCACGCTGCTCGCCGCCCTGCTGGGCCGGCTCCCCCTCGACGAGGGGCACGCCGCGCTCGGCCCGGGCGTGGTGGTCGGCGAGGTGGACCAGGCCCGGGGGCTCTTCCTCGGCGACGCGCCGCTGATCGACGCGTTCCGCGCCGCCGTGCCGGACCTGTCGCCGGCGGACGCGCGGACGCTGCTGGCCAAGTTCGGCCTGCGCGCGGCGCACGTGCTGCGCCCGGCGGCGACCCTGTCCCCGGGCGAGCGGACCCGGGCGGCGCTGGCGCTGCTCCAGGGGCGCGGGGTGAACCTGCTGGTGCTGGACGAGCCGACGAACCACCTGGACCTGCCGGCCATCGAGCAGTTGGAGTCCGCGCTGGCCAACTACCCGGGAACGCTGCTGCTGGTCACCCACGACCGGCGGATGCTCGACGCGGTGCAGACCAACCGGCGGCTGCGGGTGGCCGCCGGACGGATCGCCGAGGATTGATCCGTGCCGACCCGCTCGCGGCGGGTGACAATGACCCCATGCTCAAGTGGGAGTACGCGCTGCTGGTCCGCCGCCGCCAGGCGGCCACCAACGACATCGGCTGGGAGGTCGTCTTCGTCTGGTACGGCCCGGACGGCTCCATGGTCGACGTGACGCCCTACGGCGACACCGCGCTGGCCCACCTGAACCGGGCCGGCGACCAGGGCTGGGAGCTGGTGGCCATGAGCGAGGACCCGTCCCTGCCCGGCAACAACGAGCTGCACCGCTACCACCTCAAGCGGCCCAAGCCGGCCGCCCCGCCGCCTCGGCAGCGGATGCGCGGCGGCGGTCGCCCCCGGCGGACGATCACCGGCTGACCGCCCCGGCTCGCGGCAGGGCGTGTCGCGGGGCATATCGGGCGGAGATCCGGGTAACGGCCCGCGGGAGGTGGACCCGGATGGTCGCGCTGGGACAGACCCCGCCCTCGGCCGAGCGGCTGCGGGCGATCGACGTATTCCTCGCCGAGGCGTGGGCCGACCAGGCCCGGCACGACGACCGGCTGCGCGACCTCCCGGTGGAGGTGCGCTTCGACCGGGGGGTGGCCCACCTCGGCGGCGAGGTCGCGGAGCAGTCCGACCTGCGCCTGGTCCGGGACCGGGTGGGCCGGCTCGACGGGGTGTTCGGCGTCTGGTGCCGGGTACGCGTCGGCGGGCGCGACCCGGTCGTGGTCGACCTGGGCTGCGGCGCCACCAAGCAGTGGCCGGGCAACCTGGGGCTGGACATCTACCCCGCCCCGGGGGTGAACGCGGTGGCCGATCTCTCCGCCTCGCTGCCGCTGGCCGACGACTCGGTGGACGTGCTGTTCGCGGTGCACATCCTGGAGCACCTGGTCGACTTCCTGCCGCTGGTCGACGAGTGCCACCGGGTGCTCCGGCCGGGCGGCGTGCTGCACGTGATGAGCCCGTGGTGGCGGCACGTGAACGCCGTCGCCGACCCGACCCACGTCCGGCTGCTCGACGTGCAGACCGTCAAGGGGATCTGCCTGCAGCGCCCCCCGGGCACCCCGCGCTGGTATCCGCTGCACGTCGGCTGCGACGGCGCCTCGATCTTCGCCGACCTCACCCCGCTGACCCCGGACGCGGCGGGCCCCACCCCCGCCCACCTGGCCCGCTTCTTCGACTGACCCGGCCCGACGGGCAGCCCGGGTCAGCGGCCGAGGGTGCTTTCGCGGGGGGTGAGGCGCCAGGGGGCGGAGAGTTCCCGGGGCGGCGCGCTGCGGTCGCCGTCGATGCGGCCCGCGAGCAGCTCCACGGCCAGCCGGGCGATGCGCTCCTTGTCGGGGGCGATGGTGCTCAGGGTGGGCACGGAGAACCGGCCGTCCTCGATGTCGTCGAAGCCGGCCACCGCGACGTCCTCGGGGACGCGCAGTCCCGCCTCGTGCAGGGCGCGCAGGGCGCCCAGGGCGAGGGTGTCGTTGAAGCAGAAGACGGCGTCGGGGCGTACGCCGGAGGCCAGCAGCGCGCGCATCGCGGCGGCGCCGTCCGCGCGGTGCCAGGCCGACGCGGGCGCCACCAGCCCCTCGTCGTAGTCGATGCCGGCGTCGGCGAGCGCGGCGGTGTAGCCGGCGAGCCGAAGCCGGGCGCTCGCCCCCTCCGGGGTGCGCTGCGAGCCGATGGCGGCGATCCGGCGGCGGCCGAGCCCGACCAGGTGGGCGGTGATCTCCCGGGCGGCGCCCACGTTGTCGATCCCGACGTGGTCGGCGGGGCCGTGGTCGACCCGCTCGCCGAGCAGCACCATCGGGGTGCCGTCGAGCCCGGTCAGGTCCTCCGCGGTGAGCGCCAGCGGGCTGAAGATCAGCCCGTCGATCAGGTGCTCGGTGATGCCGGAGGCGACCACCCGCTCCTGCTCGCGGCCGCCGCCGGTCTGGTCGATGAGCACCGTCCAGCCCAGCTCGGCGGCGGCCGTGACGACGTGCCGGGCCAGCTCGGCGAAGTAGGGGATGTCCAGCTCGGGCACGGCCAGCGCGATCACCCCGGTGCGCCCCTTGCGCAGGTTGCGCGCGGAGAGGTTGGGCCGGTAGTTCAGCTCGGCGATGGCCGCCTCGACCCGGGCGCGGGTGTCGGGCCGGACGTGCACGTAGCCGTTGACCACGTTGGAGACGGTCTTGACCGACACGCCGGCCCGCTCCGCCACGTCCTTGAGCCTGTGTCGCACTGCGCCACCTCCCGCCATGACTGGGGACTTTACCTCGCGACCGGCTCTTTACAACGTTGCTTACAACGTTGTAGAAACCAGGGACACCGGGTGACCGCGGTCACCCGGGACCGCGACGAGGAAAGGTGGCACCCCCTTGCGGACCGCGCAGCTCACGATCGACCCCGCCTTCGCGATCGGGCCGGCCGACCGGCGACTCTTCGGCTCGTTCGTCGAGCACATGGGCCGCTGCGTCTACGGCGGGATCTACGAGCCGGGACACCCGGCGGCGGACGCGCGGGGGCTGCGCGGCGACGTGCTGGAGCTGACCCGGGAGCTGGGCGTCTCGGTGGTCCGCTATCCCGGCGGCAACTTCGTCTCGGGCTACCGCTGGGAGGACGGCGTCGGCCCGGCGGGCGACCGCCCCCGCCGGCTCGACCTGGCCTGGAAGACGATCGAGACGAACGCCTTCGGGCTCGACGAGTTCATGAGCTGGGCCGCCGAGGCGGGGGTCGAGCCGATGATGGCGGTCAACCTCGGCACCCGGGGCGTGCAGGAGGCGTGCGACCTGCTGGAGTACGCCAACCACCCGGGCGGGACGCAACTGTCGGACCTGCGCCGCAAGCACGGCGCCGAGGAGCCGTACGGGGTGCGGCTCTGGTGCCTGGGCAACGAGCTGGACGGCCCGTGGCAGGTCGGCCACAAGACCGCCGACGAGTACGGCCGGCTGGCCGCCGAGACCGCTCGCGCCATGAAGATGATCGACCCCTCGATCAGCCTGGTCGCCTGCGGCAGCTCCAACCGGCGGATGCCCACCTTCGCCTCCTGGGAGGCGACCGTCCTGGAGCACACCTACGAGCACGTCGACTACATCTCGGCGCACACCTACTACGACCCGTCCGACGGCGACCGGGCCAGCATCCTGGCCTCCGCCGTCGACATGGACAACTTCATCCGGGACGTGGTCGCCACGGCCGACCACGTGGCGGCGAAGCGGCGGGACCGGCGCAAGCTCAAGGTCAGCTTCGACGAGTGGAACGTCTGGTACGAGTCCCGCCTCCAGGCCGACCTGGCCCGGCGCGGCTGGGTGGAGGCCCCGGCGCTGATCGAGGACGACTTCACCGCCGTCGACGCGGTCGTCGTCGGCGACCTGCTGATCACCCTGCTCCGGCACGCCGACCGGGTCGGGGTGGCCTGCCAGGCCCAGCTCGCCAACGTGATCGCCCCGATCCGCACCCGCACCGGCGGGCCGGCCTGGCGGCAGAGCATCTTCCACCCGTTCGCGCTGACCGCCCGGCACGCCCGGGGCACGGTGCTGCGCACCGAGCCGGTCGGCCCGACCTACGAGACGAAGCGGTACGGCGCGGTCCCCGTGCTCGACACCGTCGCCGTGCACGACGAGGAGACGGGCGGGTTGACCGTATTCGCCGTCAACCGGGGCTCGGCCGACCTGGCGCTGGAACTCGACCTGCGCGGCCTGCCAGGACTCTCCGTCTCATCCCACCTGAGCCTCGCCGCCGGGGACGACCCGACGGCGACGAACACGGAGGCGGAGCCCGACCGGGTGACGCCCCGGCAGTTGCCCACCCCCACCACCGACGGCGGCCGGTGCGCCGTACGACTGCCGGCCGTCTCCTGGAACGTGCTGCGCTTCTCCCCCGCCGCCGGCTGACGCCGGACCGGCCCTGGGCAGGCACAATTCATCCCCGTCCCCAAGGAGTGAAACCCGCATGATGCAGAACGAGATGAGCCGGCGGCGCCTGCTCGGCCTCGGCCTCGGGCTCGGCGCCGCCGCCTCGCTGACCCTGGCCGGCTGCGGCGGCGACGACGACAGCTCGGGGCCGGCGGCCGGCAACGGCGGCAAGGACTACACCGGCCCGAAGGTGGACCTGAAGCTGTGGAACGGGTTCACCGGCGGTGACGGCGACATCTTCAAGGCGCTGGTGAACCAGTTCAACACCGAGCACCAGAACATCGCCGTCACGATCGCGACGTACGAGTGGGTGGACTACTACGCCAAGCTGCCCGGCGCCGCCTCCAGCGGCAGCGGCCCGGACATCGCGGTCATGCACGTGGACCAGCTCGCCACCTTCGCCGCCCGGGGCGTGATCACCGAGCTGGACGACGTCGCCAAGGCGCTGGAGCTGAGCGAGGGCGACTTCGCCCCCACCGTCTGGAAGGGCGGGCTCTACAACGACAAGCGGTACGGCATCCCGCTGGACATGCACCCGCTCGGCTTCTACTACAACAAGGGCGTCATGCAGAAGGCGGGTCTGGACCCGAACAAGCCGCCGACGACGAAGGACGAGTACACCGCCGCGCTGACCGAGCTGAAGAAGTCCGGCGTGCAGGGGTTCTGGGTCAGCCCGTTCCAGTTCACCGGCGGCATGACCTTCTACTCGCTGCTGCACCAGTGGGGCGGCAGCGTGTTCGACGCCGAGGCCACCAAGGCCACCTTCAACTCCGACCAGGCCGTCGAGGCGTGCACCTGGCTGGTCGACCTGATCAAGCAGGGCCACTCCCCCGCGAACGTCGGCCAGGACGCCGACTACCTGGCGTTCAAGAGCGGGAAGAACGCCTTCAACTGGAACGGCATCTGGCAGGTCAACGACCTGAAGAAGAGCCCGGAGATCCAGTGGGGCGTCGCGCCCCTGCCGCAGATCGGCAGCACGCTGGCGGCCTGGGCCAACTCGCACAACTTCACCATCGTCAAGCAGCGGGCCAACGACGCCAACAAGGTCTCGGCGGCGAAGGTCTTCATCAACTGGCTCAGCCAGCACTCCCTGGACTGGGCCAAGGGCGGCCAGGTGCCGGCCCGCAAGACGGTCCGGGACAGCGCCGAGTTCAAGGCCCTGACCGAGGTCAACGCGCTCGCTCCCGAGCTGGAGTACGCGGCCTTCCCGCCGGCGGCCCCGGGCCTCGGCGAGGTCATGACCACCTTCTACAACTCGTTCAACGAGGCGGCGCTGGGCAAGAAGTCGCCCAAGCAGGCGCTGGACGACGGCGCGGCCAAGGCCAACAAGCAGCTCGAGGACAACCGCAAGAAGTACGGGAGCTGATCTCCCGTGGCGGACGTGATCGAGGTCGGGGCGGCGCGCGACGGCGCGCCGCCCCCGGCGGCCGGCACCGCCCGCCGGGGCGCCGCGGCGGGCCGGACGGGGCGGTTGACGCCGTACCTCTTCCTCGCCCCGTACCTGGTCCTGTTCGGGGTCTTCGGCCTGCTGCCGATCGTGCTCGGCCTCTGGCTCAGCGTGCACCAGTGGGACTTCCAGCTCCCCAACCGGCCCTTCGTCGGGTTGGACAACTACGGGGAGCTGTTCTCCGACGACTCGGCCGTCTACGGCGACTGGTGGCAGAGCGTACGGGCGACCGCGATCTTCACCGTCCTGTCGGTGCCGCTGCTGGTGGTCGTCCCGCTCGGGCTGGCGCTGCTGCTGAACCGCTCGTTCCCCGGCCGGACCTTCTTCCGGGCGGTCTACTTCGCGCCGTACGTGCTGGGCGTGGCGGTGATCGGCCTGCTCTGGCGGTTCCTGCTCGACGCCAACCTCGGCCTGGTCAACCGGCTCGCCGGGATGGTCGGGCTGCCGGCCGACACCCCGTGGGTGACCGACGTGCCGTGGGCCTGGGTCTCGCTGGTCGGGGTGACCGTCTGGTGGACCTCCGGCTTCAACGCCGTGATCTACCTGGCCGGGCTCCAGGACATCCCGCCGGAGCTGTACGAGGCGGCGAAGGTCGACGGCGCGAGCGCCTGGGAACGGTTCCGGCACGTCACGCTCCCCGGGCTGCGCCCGGTGCTGCTGTTCGTGATCACCACGACCGTGCTCGCCTCGGCGAACGTGTTCGGCCAGTCGTTCCTGATCACCCAGGGCGCGCCGGGCACGGAGACCCGCACCGTGGTCTGGTTCATCGTCGAGGAGGGGCTGCGGGACAACGACGCCGGCCGCGCCGCCGCGATGAGCATCGTGTTCGCCCTGATGCTGGCGGTGGTGAGCATCGCCAACTTCCGCCTCTTCCGCTACCGCGAAGACTGAGGGGACCGCCATGACGACGCCCACGCGCACCGGGCGCGCCCCCGCGCCGACCCGCGGCAGCACCCCGACGGCCGGCCGCGCACCGGCCACCGGGCTGCGCCGGGCGGCGCTCTACGCCACCCTGGTGGCGCTCGCCCTGGTCTTCCTGACGCCGCTGGCGTGGATGGTCATCACCTCGCTGAAGACCTACACCGGGGCCCAGCAGATCCCGCCGACCTGGCTGCCGGACCCGATCTCCGGGTACGGCTACGAGCAGGTCCTCGACAACTCCGCGAACCCCGTGCTGCGCTGGTTCGCGAACAGCATGCTGGCCGCCACGCTGCACGCGCTGCTGGTGCTGGCGACCGCCTCGATGGCCGCGTACGCCCTGGCCCGAATGCGGTTCCGCGGCCGCAAGGTGCTCTTCGCGCTGATCGTCGGGACGCTGTTCATCCCGCCGACCTCGCTGATCATCCCGAACTTCCTGATCGTCGACGAGCTGAACTGGATCGACACCCTGGCCGTCGTGGTCGTCCCGGGGGCGGCGAGCGCGTTCGGGGTGTTCTTCCTGCGGCAGTTCTTCCTCAGCCTGCCCCGGGAGCTGGAGGAGGCCGCGGTGCTGGACGGCGCCAACCAGTGGCAGATCTTCTGGAAGGTGGTGCTGCCGCTGTCCAGGCCGGCGCTGGCCACCCTGGCCGTGTTGTCGTTCCTGACCAACTGGAACGACTTCCTGTGGCCGATCTTCGTGCTGTTCAGCCCGGAGATGCTCACCCTGCCGCCGGGGCTGGGCCTGCTCCAGGGGGCCTACAACACCGACTACCCGGTGCTCATGGCCGGGGCGATGCTGGCCAGCCTGCCGGTGTTGGTCCTCTTCGTCCTCGCCCAGCGGCACATCATCCAGGGCGTCTCCCGCAGCGGCCTGAAGGGATGACGGCCGGGACGATCCGGCGGCGCGGCGCGGCGGCGGTGCTCGCCGCCGCGCTGCTCGCCGCCGGCTGCGGGGGCGGGGACGATCCGAGACCCACGAGCAGGGAGACCGACGCGCGCATGTTCACCAACCCGGTCGTACGCACCGACGCCCCGGATCCGCAGGCGATCAGGGTGGGCGACACCTGGTACCTCTTCCACACCAACGCCGCCGGCCGCAACGTCCCGGTGCTCACCTCCCCCGACCTGGTCGACTGGACGCCGGCCGGGGACGCGCTGCCGGAGCTGCCCACGTGGGCGGAGCCCGGGAAGAACTGGGCACCCGAGGCGATCGAGCTGGCCCCGGACCGGTTCCTGCTCTACTACACGGTCGCCGGGCGCGAGTCCGGGCGGCAGTGCGTCGGCCGTGCGGTGGCGAGCGCCCCGCAGGGGCCGTACCGGGACGACTCGGCCGCCCCGCTGATCTGCCAGGCGGAGCTGGGCGGGGCGATCGACGCCAGCCCGTTCCGGGACGCCGACGGCAGCCTGTGGCTGCTGTGGAAGAACGACGGCAACGCCGTCGGGGTGGACACCTGGATCTGGTCGCAGCGCCTCTCCGACGACGGGCTGCGCCTGGTCGGCGAGCCGGCGAAGCTGCTGAAGCAGACCGAGCCGTGGGAGGGCAACCTGGTCGAGGGGCCGTTCCTCCACCGGCACGACGGAAAGCTGTTCCTCTTCTTCGCCGCCAACGCCTACGACCGCGCCGAGTACGCCGAGGGCTACGCGGTCTGCGAGTCGCCGACCGGCCCCTGCGTGAAGGCCCCGGAGAATCCGATCCTGGCGACCAACGGGGTGGCCTCCGGGCCGGGGCACGCCTCGATGGTGGTGGTGGACGGCCGCACCTGGCTGCTCTACCACGCCTGGCCGCCCGGTCAGGAGGGCACGGTCGACCCGGGCCGCCAGATCTGGCTCGACGAGGTCGTCTGGGAAGACGGCAAGCCCGTCGTCAAGGGACCGACTGCGGGACCCCAACCGAAGCCCTGAACCGCGCGGTCGGCGACGGAGGGCGACCACCAAGGGGTTCCGGGGAGCCCGGCCCGCGCAGGGATCAAGCCTGACCGCCCGGAGCGGGCCGGGCTCCCCGGAACCCCACCCCCCGCAACCTGGCGTGCGCGGGTCGTCACCGTGCGCGCGGTGAGCCCGGCCACACGGCGGAGCCGGACCGGACGGACGGATCGAACCCGCGCAGACCCTTGCGCCGGACCCACGAGGTGTGAAAATTTCCTACCAAGCGGCAGTTTGCCGACGGCGAATCTTGCCGACAGCGCCGCGATCGACCCCTGACACGGGAGCCCCAACGAAGGGACACACCGCATGAAGGCAACTCGGCTCGGAGCCGCCGGGCTGGCCGCCGCACTGCTCGGCGCGCTCGTCGCCGCCACCCCCGCGAGCGCTACGCCCGACGCGGCGACCACCGCCTCCACCACCACCTGCGCCACCGACCCGGCCACGCCGAAGCGGCAGTTCCGGGCCATGTGGATCTCCTCGGTCGTCAACATCGACTGGCCGACCAAGGCGTCCCAGACCTCGCCCGACCGCATCGCCACCCAGCAGGCCGAGTACCGCGAGCTGCTGGACCTCGCCGAGCGGCTCAACCACAACGCGGTGGTCGTCCAGATCCGGCCGACCGCCGACGCGTTCTGGCCGTCGCCGTACGAGCCCTGGTCGGAGTACCTGACCGGGGTCCGCGGCGAGAACCCGGGCTGGGACCCGCTGAAGTTCGTGGTCGAGGAGGCGCACAAGCGGAACCTGGAGTTCCACGCCTGGTTCAACCCCTACCGCATCTCGATGCCGGCCCCGGGCGGCGCCGGCGCGGACATCAGCAAGCTCGCGCCGAACCACCCGGCGCGGGAGCACCCGGAGTGGACCTTCGCCTACCCGCCGGCCGGGGTGGCCGGCAGCCGGCTCTACTACAACCCCGGCATCCCGGAGGTCCGCGAGTTCGTCCAGACCGCGATGATGGACGCCGTCAAGCGGTACGACGTCGACGGCGTGCACTTCGACGACTACTTCTACCCCTACCCGAGCGGCACCCACCAGGTGCCCGACGACGCGACCTTCGCGGCGCACAACCGGGGCTTCACCAACAAGGCCGACTGGCGGCGGGACAACATCAACCTGCTGATCCAGGAGATGAACGCCAAGATCAAGGCCGAGAAGTCCTGGGTGAAGTTCGGCGTCAGCCCGTTCGGCATCTGGCGCAACCAGTCGGCCGACCCGCTGGGCTCGGACACCACCGGCAGCCAGTCGTACGACATCATCTCCGCCGACACCCGCAAGTGGGTCAAGGAGGAGTGGATCGACTACATCGTGCCGCAGCTCTACTGGTACATCGGCCAGTACCCGGCCGCCGACTACGCCCGGCTGGTGCCGTGGTGGGCGGACGTGGTCAAGGGCACCCGGGTGCAGCTCTACATCGGGCAGGCCGACTACAAGAGCGGTGACCCGGTCTACGGCTCCTTCTGGATGAACCCGCGCGAGCTGTCCGACCACCTGACGCTCAACCGGGCGCACCCCGAGGTGCTGGGCAACGTCCACTTCTCGGCCGTGCAGGTCCGGGCCAACCGGCTCGGCGCGACCGACATCTACGCCGCCGAGCACTACTCGCGGCCGGCGCTGATCCCGACCATGTCGCACCTGCCGTCGAAGCCGCTGCTCATGCCGGTGGTCACGAAGGCCGCGCGGCAGGACGACGGGGTCCGGCTGAACTGGCTCCAGCCGGCCGACGGCGAGGGCCCGCTCGGCACCGCCACGTCGTACGCGATCTACCGCTTCGACGGGGTCGACCTGGCCGACCGGTGCGACTTCGCCGACGCGGCGCACCTGGTCGACACGGTCCGCGCCGACGGCACCGGGACGCAGTCCTGGGTGGACACCACCGCCGAGGCGGGCAAGCGGTACACGTACTACGTGACCGCGCTCGACCGGCTGGCGAACGAGAGCCCGGCCAGCCCGCCGGCGTTCGTCCGCTGACGTCCCACCGAATGCCCCGGGCGCCCCTGGCGTCCGGGGCATTCGTCTGTTTCGGCGTCTGTCACCAATTGTCGGCGGACACGACACCTCCGGGAACCCTCATTGATCGAAACTGATCGACATCCGGTGACCCGCCGGTAACCCCGTCCCACCCGCCACCCCCGCGGAGGTAACCGTGCCCAGACGCCTCACCACCCTGCTCGCCTCGGGCGCGCTCGCGCTGCTCGTCCTGCTCGGCGTCGCCTCCCCCGCCGCCGCCGTCACGCCCACGCAGAAGCTGTCCGTCCTGTCGAGCTGGACCCAGACCAGCGCCACCAGCTACAACGCCTGGAACTCCGCCCGGCTGAACAAGGCCGCCTGGGCCGAGTACGCCTTCGACTGGTCGACCGACTACTGCTCGTCCAGCCCGGACAACCCGCTCGGCTTCAACTTCACCCTCTCCTGCTACCGGCACGACTTCGGCTACCGCAACTACAAGGCGATGGGCCAGTTCTCGGCCAACAAGTCCCGCCTGGACAGCGCCTTCTACGAGGACCTGAAGCGGGTCTGCGCCACGTACAACACCATCGTCCGGCCGGCCTGCTACAGCCTCGCCTGGACGTACTACCAGGCCGTCAGCGCCTTCGGCTCCGTCGCCGCCGTGCAGCAGGCCGACATCGACCGCGCCGCCCGGATGAAGGCCGACGCCGAGCGCCGCGCCGCCCTCCGCTGAGGCGGGTCGGCCGGGGGACCCGTCCCGCCTCCCCGGGCGGGACGGGACTCCCGGTCGACGCCGCGCCCGACCGAACCGTCGGTCAGGCGTGCTCGGTGTGGCGGTCGGGTGTGACGGGGCGACGGGGAGCCGGGCGGGCCCGATCCGCGCCGAACCTCGTCGAATCCGCCGCCAGGTCCGGATGCTCCACGCCGAGCGCCAGCGCCGCCGCCTCCTCCAGCCCCAACTCGGTCCCCTCCCCGTACGCGGCGTCGAAGACCGCGTCGCCCAGCGCCCGGCGCAGCTCCCCCTGCCGCTGCGCCCAGTACGCCCCGTAGATGCCCGGCGTGCACCGCATGCTCGCCCGGGTCGCCCCCGCCGCGCCGAAGAGGCGGGCGGCCGTCGACCCGTCGCCCCCGGCCGCGCAGCGCACCGCGACCGCGTTGAGCGTGTCACAGGCCCGGCCGTGGAAGCCGTGGCTCATCCGGGACCGGAGCGCCACCTGGAGGTGCTCGTGCGCGGCGACCAGGTCGCCGCGGGCCAGGGCCACCATCCCGAGCAGCATGTCGACCGAGCGCCGCCCCCGCTCGACCGGGCGGGCCGCCTCGACCGGGCGGGCCGCACCCAACAGCTCGGCGGCCTCGTCCAGGGCGCCCCGCCGCCAGAGCAGCTCGGCCAGGCTGAACACGGCGAGCAGCGCGTCGCCGACCACCTCCTGGTCGTGCGCCCAGTCGATGACCTCCCGGCAGACCCGCTCGGCCTCCGCGAACTGTCCCATGTCGACCAGCGGGGCCGCCCGCCCGGCGAGGACCCGGGCGAGCAGACCCGTGTCGCCGGCCTGCCGGGCCGCCGCCTCCGCCCGCTGGGAGAACCGCAGCTCCTCGGCGAACTCGCCGTCCGCGCCGGCGTGCAGCGAGTGCATGTGGTACGCCGCCGCCAGCTCGGCCTCCGGGATCCGCTCCCCGGTCTCGGCGATCCGTCCGTACAGCCGGAACAGCCAGAGCCGCCCCTCCCGGGCCAGGCCCCGCTCCCGCCACCACTGGTCCAGGCCCCCGGCCAGCCGCAGCCCCGCCCGGGCGCTGCCGCCGGTAGCGCACCAGCGCAGCGCGGCGCGCAGCTCGCCGGCGAGGGGGTCGAGGGCGTAGAGCGACAGCGTGACCGGCTGCCCGTCCGGGCCGAGGTGCGCCCGCTCCAGCGCGTGCGCCGACCAGGCGACGTGCCGGTCCCGGGCGGCCCGCTCCTCCCCCGCCTCCGCCAGCCGCCGGGCCGCGTACGCCCGGATCGGGTCGAGCATCCGGTAGGTGCTGCCCGAGGCGTGCGGCTCGGCCAGCACCATCGACTTGTCGACCAGCACGGAGAGCGGGTCGAGCGGGTCGGCGCCGAGCAGCCACTCCACCGTCGACAGGTCCACCGGGCCGGCGAAGACCGCCAGCCAGCGCAGCAACCGGGCGGCGCGCGGCCCCAGCGTCCGGTACGACCAGGTGACCGTGGCCTGCATGGTGAGGTGCCGTTCGGTGGCGGACCGCTGCACCGCCCGGGTCGCCGGGGTGGGCGGCGGCACCCCGACGGCCGCAGCGACCAGGTCCACCGTGTCCTGCTGGTTGCCCGTCCACGCCCGCTCCACCGGGGGCGGCTCCGGGTTCTCCCGGCCCGCGTCCAGCGTGCCGAGCACGTCGTCGAGGCGCTCGGCGAGCTGGCCGACCGAGAGCACCCGCAGCCGGGCGGCGGCCAGCTCGATGGCGAGCGGCAGCCCGTCCAACCGCCGCACGACCCGGCGCAGGTCGGCCGACTCGGCCGGGTCCGGCTGCCGGCCACCCCGGGCCGCCGCCGTCCGGTCCAGCAGCAGCGCGACCGCGTCGCTCTCCGCGCCGTCCGCCGGCGGGTCGACCGACAGCGGCGGGATCCGCCAGACCACCTCGCCGGGCAGGCCGAACGACTCCCGGCTGGTGGCGAGCACCCGCACGCCCACCCCGCCGGCGAGCAGCCGCGAGATCATCTCGGCCGAGGCGGCCGGCTGGGCGTCGCAGGTGTCCAGGACGACCAGCATCCGGCGCGCGGCAGCGTACTCCACCAGGGTCTCGACCATCGGGCGGCCGGGCTCGGGACGCAGGCCGAGCACGGCGGCGACCGCGAACGCCACCAGGCCCGGGTCGGTCACCGCGGCGATGTCGACGAACCAGACGCCGTCCGGGTACGACTCCACCAGGTCGGTGCCCAGCTCCACGGCGAGCCGGGTCTTGCCCGCCCCACCCGCCCCGAGCACGGTGACCAGCCGGTGCGCCTCCACCAGCCGGCGCAGCTCGACGCGTTCGGCCTGCCGGCCCACGAACGAGGTCACCTGGGTGGGCAGGTTGTGCGCGACCGCGTCGGCCGTACGCGGCCGCGGGAACTGCCGCTCGATGCCCGGGGCGACCAGTTGGAAGAGCCGTTCCCGGTCGTCGAAGCCGCGCAGCCGGTGCAGGCCCAGGTCGAGCAGGGACGCGCCGGCCGGCAGCGGGTCGGCGTGCCGCGCCGTCGACGCCGAGCAGAGCACCTGCCCGCCGTGCGCGGCGGCGGCCACCCGGGCCGCCCGGTGCACCTCCGGGCTGACGTACTCGCCGTCGCGCGGCTCGGCCCAGCCGGTGTGCAGCCCCATCCGGACCCGGGGCACGGCCTCGGCGGTCGGCCACTGGTGGCTGGCCAGCGCCCGCTGCGCGGTGAGGCAGGCGGTCAGCCCGGCGGTCGCGTCGCCGAACGCGAGGAAGAACGAGTCCCCCTCGGTCAACAGCTCCGCGCCCTCGGTGGCGGCGATCGTCCGGCGCAGCAGGCGGCGGTGCTCCCGCAGCACCGGCCGGTAGTCCGGCCCGAGGAGCTGGGCCAGCCGCGTCGAGCCCTCGATGTCGGTGAAGACGAAGGTCACCCACCCGCTGGGGAGGTGGATCCGTGGCGACATGCGTGGGACCTCCCCCGTGACGTCGGACTCATGCTGCCTGATACTGGATCGTCACGCATCGTGAGAACGGCCGGCCGGGCTCGGACTCAAGGGGCCCGGCGGCCCCGGCGCGGACGAACGGAGTCGGCCGACGGGCGGGCGGAGGCCGACGAGTCAGCAGCCGTGGCCACCACTCAGCAGCCGCAGCCACCGCCGCAGCAGCCACCACCACCGGCCGGAGCGGCCACGCCGCCGGCCGCGCCGCCACCCCGACCGGTGACCGAGACGGTGGAGAGGAGCTTGACGGTGTCCGTGTGTCCCCACGGGCAGGGCGCCGGCTCGCCGGCCTGCGACATCGGACGGTTGACCTCGAAGGTGTCGCCGCAGGCGCGGCAACGGAACTCGTACCGGGGCATGACTCCAGGGTACGGCCGGGCCTGACGCCCGAGGAGACATGGGTGATACTCAACTTGTGGTGGACGGCGAGGACAGATCGACCCATCGGCCCCTGCGACCGGCCGTGCCGCCCGACGGGCCACCCGCCGGCTCCGGGGTCGCACCGGGGTCGTCAGCGCGCCTGCCCCGGCCCCGCCGCCCCTGGCTGAGGTCCGAGGCCCCCACCGGTGCCGACACCCCGACGACGGCACCCGCCGAGCCCGCTCCGACGCCGACCGGGCCGTCGGCCACCCCCGCCGCACCGTCCGCACCGTCCGCACCGTCCGCCCCGTCGGCCGGGGCGGCGCCGGCCGCCGCCGGGAAGCCGAGCGCCGACACCGAGCCGCCGGCCGCCGCGAAGCCCGGTGCCGCCGCCGACACGTCGACCGCCGACACCAAGCCCGGCGGCACGTCCGCCGCCGACACCAAGCCCGGCGGCACGCCGGCTGCCGACACCAAGCCCGGCGGCACGTCGACCGCCGACACCAAGCCCGGCGGCACGTCGACCGCCGACACCAAGCCCGGCGACTCGGGGAGCGGCGCCGGGGGCGGCTCGGCCGTGGCGACGTCGGCGGAGAAGAGCGACCTCGCGGCGACGAAGGTGGACGTGCTCACCAACGGGCCGGCCGCGCGAGCCCGGCGGCGCCGGGTGCCGTTCGCGCACGCCGTACGCCTGCCGCCGCCTCGCCAGGCGGCGGCAGCCGCGGTCCGGGCGACCCGGGACTGGTCGCGGCGCCCCAGCGGGCGGCTCACCCTGCCCGGGGTGTTCCTGCTCGCCCTGGTCGCGGCGACCGCCGCGGCGGGCGCGCTGCTGGTGCCCGCGACGGTCCGCGCGCCCCGTCCGGTCGCCGACGCCGCCTCCGTCGCGCCGACGGCCGGCCCGCAGGAGCCGCTGCCCAACGGGCTGCCGCTGCCCACCCAGACGGTGCCGCCGCTCGGCACGGTGCCGACCGGCCCGGCCGTCGGCGGGGTGACCACCGGCCGGCCGTCGGACGCCCTCGCCGGCTGGGCCGCGCAGGTCGGGCCGAAGGTCGGCATCTCGCCGGTGGCCATGCAGGCATACGGCTACGCCGAACTGGTGCTCGCCCAGACCAACCGCAGTTGCGGCCTGAGCTGGACCACGCTGGCGGCCATCGGTTTCGTCGAGTCCGGGCACGGCCAGGCCAACAACGCCCGGCTCGGGCAGGACGGCAAGGCGCTGCCCGAGATCATCGGCCTGCCGCTGGACGGGCAGGGCAACCGGATGCGCATCCCCGACACCGACGGCGGCCGGCTGGACAAGGACACCACCTTCGACCGTGCGATCGGGCCGATGCAGTTCATCCCCACCACGTGGCAGGAGATCGGGGCTGACGCCGACAACGACGGCGTCAAGGACCCGCACGACCTGGACGACGCCGCGCTCGCCGCCGGCAACTACCTCTGCAAGGGCAGCCGGAACCTCACCATCCCGGCCGACTGGTGGAACGCGATCCTGTCGTACAACGACGTCCGCCAGTACGCCCAGGACGTCTTCGACACCGCCAACCGGTACGGACAGGCCAGCCGCACGTGAAGTGATCGTCCGCATACATTGGAGAACCGGACACTTCCCCCGGGCAGCGGTTAGCGGCAAGCTAGACAGGTGATGGTGCGCGAGTGGGACCCCAGGACCGCGTCGTCCGCCGAGATCGCGTCGCTGCTGGACACGCTCAACGCGGTCCTGGCGGTCGACCTGCCGCGGGATCCACCGTGGCGGGAGAGTTCCCTGCGGGAATACCTCTCCGAGGTGATGCCCGGCGAGCGGCGGATCTCCTGGGTGGCCCAGGCGGAGCCGGCCGCCGGCGGAGCACCGGGACCGATCCTCGGCCAGGTGAACGTGCTCCTGCTCGGCGACATCGGCGTGCTGGAGGTGCTGGTGCACCCCTCCCGGCGGCGCGGCGGGCTCGGCCGTGACCTGGTCCTGGTGGCCGCTCGGCGGGCCTACCAGGAGGGCTTCCAGTCGATCGGGGTCGAGGTGGTCGGCGACACGCCGGCTGTCGCCTTCTACGAGTCGCTCGGCTTCTCGAAGGAATACGTCGAGACCCGAAGCGTGCTCGACCTGTCCGCGGTGGACTGGGTCGAGCTGTCCGAGATGGCCACCGGCATCGGCGCGGGCTACCACCTGGAGTTCTGCCCCGGCGGGCCGCCCGACGACCTGATCGACGCGTACGCCCGGGCCAAGGCGGAGGTGCGCGACGTCGACGACGGCGAGCTGCGCCCCAGCTCGTACGACCCACAGCGGCTGCGGGACAGCCTGGACTGCCTGCACCGGCGGGGCATGAAGCCCTACATCGTGCTCGCCCTCCACGAGCAGACCGGGGAGGTGGCCGGCCTGACCGAGGTGGTGGTGCCCGCCCAGCACCCCACCCGCGCCGACCAGTACGACACCATCGTCGTGCAGGACCACCGGGGCTACGGCATCGACCGGGCGATCAAGGCGCGGATGCTGCTGGAGCTGCGCTCGGCGGAGCCGAGGCTGACCGAGGTGCAGACCTGGAACGCACAGGCCAACGAGGCCATGCTCAAGGTCAACGCCGAGTTGGGCTACCGTGCGGACCGCGAGTGGTGTGAATACAGCGTCGACGTGGCCGAGCTGGTGCACCGCCTCGACGCCGGACGCTGACCGGAGAGTTCACGAAACCGACCGGTGGGGGATGGACGACGGTCAGCGGAGCCCCTTAACGTGCGTTAGTTCCCCGTCCACCCATCGTGGAGGCCCCATGCGCCCGCGCCGCACTCTTGCCGCGCTCGCGACCGCCACCGCCGCCGTGACCGTCGCGGCTGTCGGCGTCGCACCCACCGCGGCCAGCGCCGCGCCCACCGACCTGTTCATCTCGGAGTACGTCGAAGGCTCGTCGAACAACAAGGCGATCGAGCTGTTCAACGGCACCGGCGTCGCCGTCGACCTGGCCGCCGGCGGCTACCAGCTCCAGTTGCACTTCAACGGCTCCACCACCCCGACGAACGTGGCGCTGACCGGGACCGTCGCCGCCGGCGACGTCTTCGTCTTCGCCTCCGCCTCGGCCGCGCCGGCGATCCTGGACCGGGCCGACCAGACCACGACAGCCGGCCTGTTCAACGGCGACGACGCGATCGTGCTGCGCCGGGGCGGCACCGTGCTCGACTCGATCGGCCAGGTCGGCGTCGACCCGGGGACCGAGTGGGGCACCGGCGTCACCAGCACCGAGAACAACACCCTGCGCCGGTTGCCCGCCGTGACGTCCGGCGACACCGACCCCTCGGACGCGTTCGACCCGGCCGCCCAGTGGGCCGGCTTCCCGGTCGACACGTTCGACGGGCTCGGCGCGCACACCGTCGACGGGGGCGGCCCGGTCGACGCGCCGGCGACGCTCACCTGCGGCCCGGCGCTGGTCACCCCGGCCGGCACGGCGGCGACCCGGGAGGTCACCGCCACCGACGCCGACGACCGGATCGTCGACCTGGCGGTCACCTCGGTCAGCCCGACCCCGGCCACCGGCTCCGTCAGCCGTACGGCCGTCACCCCGGCCGACGCGGTCGGCGGCACCGCCCGGGCCACGGTCGGCGCGAGCGCCGACCTGGCCGCCGGGGCGTACACGGTGGTGCTGACCGCGACCGACGCGGACGGCGGCACCGCCACCTGCACCCTCGCCGTGCAGGTCACCCGCGAGCTGACCGTCGGCGAGGTGCAGGGCCCGACCGCCGACGGCGAGTCCGGCCCGGCCGACCGGTCCCCGCTCGCGCCGGCGTCCGGCAACGGCACCAGCAGCACGCTGTACGACGTGCGCGGCGTGATCACCCAGCTCACCCTGGCGCGTGACTCGTCGGGCCGGGACCAGCGCGGCTTCTTCCTGCAGAGCCGGTCCGGCGCCACCGACGGCGACCCGACCAGCTCGGACGGCATCTTCGTCTTCATGGGCTCGTTCACCTCGCTGATCGGCGGCTACGTGCCGACGGTCGGCGACGAGGTGGTGCTCCGGGCCCGGGTTTCCGAGTACTTCAACTTCACCCAGCTCTCCGGCGCGTCGCTGGTGCGCAAGCTCGCCTCCGGCGTCGACGTGAACGCCGAGGTCGAGGTGGCCGACGCGGTGCCGCCGGTCGAACTGGCCGACGCGCAGCGGTTCTGGGAGCGGCACGAGGGCACCCGGCTGCGGGTGCGGGCCGGCAGCGGCGCCGTGAGCGGGCGGAACGTCTTCGCCTCCACCGCCGACGGCGAGATCTTCGTGATCGACCGGGACGACCCGCTGCTGGATCGCGCCGACCCGTACGCCCGCCGGGTGTTCCGGGACGCGCACCCGCTGGACAACGACCCGGGCCGCCGCTTCGACGACGGCAACGGCCAGCGCATCCTGCTCGGCAGCATGGGCGTCAAGGGCACCACGGGCGACAGCAGCGCGCTGCTCCCGCCCGCCCGCACCTTCGACACGCTGACCGCCGACGCGGTCGGTGGCCTCTACTACTCGTTCGAGAAGTACGGCGTGCAGGTCGAGCGGGCCGAGTTCACCGGCGGGACCGACCCGTCCACGAACAACCCGCCGCAGCCGGCCAAGCGGTCGGAGGAGGTCGCGGTCGCGACCTACAACGTCGAGAACCTGTACGACTACCGCGACGACCCGTTCGACGGCTGCGACTTCGCCGGCAACGCCGGCTGCACCGGGGTACGCCCGCCGTTCGACTACGTCCCCGGCAGCGAGCAGGAGTACCGCGACCAGCTCGCCGCGCTGGCCGACCAGATCACCACCGACCTGCACTCGCCCGACCTGATCCTCGTGCAGGAGGCGGAGGACCAGGACATCTGCGCGGTCTCCGGCGGTGAGCTGGTGTGCGGCACCACCAACGACGCGGACGGCGCGCCGGACACCCTCCAGGACCTGGCGCTGACCATCGCGGCGAGCGGCGGCCCGGCCTACGCGGCCGCGTACGACCGCAGCGGCGCGGACGCGCGGGGCATCACCGCCGCGTTCCTGTACCGCACCGACCGGGTGTCGCTGGCCGAGGCGACCGCCGGCGACCCGCTGCTGGGCTCGGCGCCGACGGTGCAGTATCGCGGCGCGGGGCTGCCGGCCAACGCGGACGTGCAGAACCCGAAGGCGCTCAACGCGGTGCTTCCCGCCGACGTGGACACGTCCACCGGTAAGGACGGCGACAACGTCTTCACCCGTGCCCCGCAGCTCGGCAAGTTCACCGTGGCCGCCGCGCCCGGGTCGACCGAGCGGTACACCCTGTGGGCCGCGAGCAACCACTACTCCTCCGGACCGGACAGCCGGGTCGGGCAGCGCCGGGAGCAGGCCGCCTACGGGGCCGCGATCGTCACGGCGATCGAGGCGTCGGACCCGGACGCGCGGGTGGTGTACGGCGGGGACCTGAACGTCTTCCCCCGCCCCGACGACCCGTTCCCCGCGGCCGGGGACCAGCGGCTCAGCGCCACGGCCGCGGAGCCCACCCCGTCGGACCAGCTCGGGCCGCTGTACGAGGCCGGCATGCGCAACCTCTGGGACGATCTGCTCGCCGATGCCCCGTCGTCCGCCTACTCGTACAGCTTCGAGGGGCAGGCGCAGACGCTGGACCACCTGTTCGTGAACGGCGCGCTGCACCGGGACCTGGTCCAGATGCGGGCGGCGCACATCAACGCCGACTGGCCGGCCGAGCACGCCGCTGACGGCACGCGCGGCTCCAGCGACCACGACCCGCAGGTGGCCCGGTTCCGGTCGCGGGCCTCGCTCAACGTCGGGGACGTGTCGGTGGCCGAGGGCGACCGGGGCACCCGCCCGCTGACCTTCACGGTCACCGTCTCGCGACCGCTGTCCCAGCCGGTGCTGCTCTGCGCCGCCACGTACGGCACCACGGCCCAGGCCGGCGCCGACTACGACCCCTACGTCGGTTGCAAGGTCCTGGCCGCCGGGCAGACCTCGCTGGCCTTCCCGGTGACCGTGCGCGGTGACCGCAAGCGGGAGGCCGACGAGAAGCTGACGCTGCTCGTGACGGGCGTGCCGGGGCTGCGCCTCGCCGACCCGGTCGCGGTGGGCACCATCGCCGACGACGACTGACGTCGCCCGGACAGCCCCTCCGGCTGCGCGTACCGACGGCCCGCCCGCCAGGAAGCACCTGGCGCGCGGGCCGTCGGCCCTTTCAACGGGCGATGGGCCGACGGGGACGATGGTTTCACGGGAACCGGCGATCGTGCCCGCACGCGCGCGGCGGCGGGGGCACGTTGCGGTACTTGGCCACCCGTACCTCCCACTGGCTGCGCCGCCGCATGGCGTCCCGGACGGCGCGATTGCGGTAGAACGTCTCCGGCGGGCGGGCCAGCCCGTAGAGGTCCGCCCACCACTCCCCGGGCTCGGGGTCGAGGATGGTGTCGAGGTGCGACGGGTAGCGGCGTTCCGCCCCGTCGCGGGTGTCGTCGCGGTCCCGCATCGGTTTCAGCACCCGCCCGAACTCGTCGACCACCGCCAGCCGGAACCCGGCGACCCCGATGACGCGGCGCAGGAGCAGGATGCTCGGCACCAGTCGACCCGCCTCGATCCGCCCCACGGTGGCGTGGTGCACCCCCGCCCACCGAGCCAGCTCCCGCTGGCTCAGGTCGGCGCGGCGCCGGATCGCGCGGACGATGCCGGCGGCGGGCCACGGAATGTCGAACGGCTCGGTCAGCAGCACGGGCGGTTCGTCGGAACGCGGTTGGTCTTCGCAGCCGGGCTGGTAGTCGGAGCGCGGTTGGTCTTCGCAGCCGGGCTGGTCGTCGGAGCGCGGTTGGTCTTCGCAGCCGGGCTGGTCGTCGGAGCCGGGCTGCTCGTCATGGGACGGCCGGTCGTCGGCCCATGGTGTGGCGAAAATGTCGGTCATCCCGTCACGGTCCCGGCCGTACGGACCCGTTCGCAATCCCGCCTCCCCGGCCTGTGGACAACCCACCTACCTGTGGAGAACCGGCAGCACCCACTTCGACCGGGGTGGCTCCCGGCAACCCCACCAACCCTCACGCTGGGTAACATCCCCAACCGGAAGACTCAATGTGACTGTGAGTGATGGCGCTGGCGCCGCCGACCGAGCTTCGCGGCCGACGATCCGACTCATCACCGCCCTGACCAGCACATGTCCAAAGAACGCCCCGAGGAGCGGCTAACCCTCTATGCGCCCTTTGCTCTGCACCCACATACGCAACAGACACTCTCGGTTGCCGGCGCGTATCCGGGTGCAGAGCAAAGCGTTCGAGAGAGGGGTTCACGACTCGCTTGGATTGGTCGCTCTGGGTAACGGAAACCGCATGCGTGGACCGGGCACGCATGCGGTGAGCCGACATTGGCGTGCCGTCGCGGGTCGCGGGTCGCGGGTCGTAGGTCGTCGGGCAGGGCTGCGTCCAGCGCGACCTGGCCGGGGCCGGGGCCGGGGCCGTCAGTAGGGCTTCAGTAGCCCTGGCGGAGGAGCTGGGCGGCCTCGACCGCCCAGTAGGTGAGGATGATCTGCGCACCGGCCCGACGGATCGAGGTGAGCGTCTCCAGCATCGCCCGCTCCCGGTCGATCCAGCCGTTCGCGGCGGCCGCCTCGACCATCGCGTACTCGCCGGAGACCTGGTAGGCCGCGACCGGGACGTCGACCGCCGCGCGGACCGCCGACACCACGTCGAGGTACGGCAGCGCCGGCTTGACCATCACCATGTCGGCGCCCTCGGCGACGTCCAGCTCGACCTCGCGCAGCGACTCCCGCAGGTTCGCCGGGTCCTGCTGGTAGGTGCGCCGGTCGCCCTCCAGGGCCGACTCCACGGCGTCGCGGAACGGGCCGAAGAAGGCCGAGGCGTACTTGACGGCGTACGCCAGCACGGCCACGTCCTGATGGCCGGCGGCGTCGAGCGCCCGGCGCACCACGCCGACCTGGCCGTCCATCATCCCGGACGGCCCGACCACCCCGACCCCGGCGGCGGCCTGGGCAACCGCCATCTCGGCGTACGCCGCCAGCGTGGCGTCGTTGTCCACGCCGCCGTCGGGGGTGAGCAGGCCGCAGTGCCCGTGCGAGGTGAACTCGTCCAGGCAGAGGTCGCTCATCACCACCGTGGCGTCGCCCACCTCGGCGACGACGTCACGGATCGCGACGTTGAGGATGCCGTCCGGGTCGATCCCGCCGGACCCGGTGGCATCCCGCCGCGCCGGCACCCCGAAGAGCATGATGCCGCCGACGCCCGCCTGGACGGCCTCGGCCGCGGCCTTGCGGAGCGAGTCCCGGGAGTGCTGGAGCACCCCCGGGAGCGACGCGATCGCCCGCGGCTCCGTCAGCCCCTCCTTGACGAACATCGGCACGACCAGCTCGGCCGGGTCGACGCGGGTCTCGGACACCAGCCGCCGGAGCGCCGCGTTGCGGCGCAGCCGGCGGGGCCGGATCTCGGGGTACGGCATCACGGGCCTCCTGCTACGACGACTACCGGAACCTCAGGGCGGTCGGCCCCTGGACCTTCGAGCCGCGGCGCTGCTTCGCCGGCATGGCGGCGAGCTTCTCGCGCAGCTCGACGGCGTAGGCGGCGAGCGCCTCCACCAGGTCGGGGACCGAGGCGTGCGGCGGCTGGACGTCGACCCGCAGGCCGAACTCCGTCGCCGTCTCCGCCGTCTTGGGCCCGATCACCGCAACAACGGTACGGGCGTGCGGCTTCCCCGCGATGCCGACCAGGTTCCGCACCGTGGAGGACGAGGTGAAGAGCACCGCGTCGAAGCCACCGGACTTGATCGCGTCCCGGATCTCGGCGGGCGGCGGGGCGGCCCGGACCGTCCGGTACGCGGTCACGTCGTCGACCTCCCAGCCGCGCTCGGTGAGCCCGGCGGCGAGGGTCTCGGTGGCGATGTCGGCGCGCGGCAGCAGCACCCGGCCGACCGGGTCGAGGATCTCGTCGTGCGGCGAGAACTCGGCCAGCAGCCCCTCGGAGGACTGCTCCCCCGACGGGATCAGCTCGGGCTGGATGCCGAACGCGCGGACGGCGTCGGCGGTCGCCTCGCCGATGCAGGCGATCTTGACGCCGCCGAAGTGCCGGGCGTCGAGGCCGTGCTCGGCGAACTTCTCCCAGACGGCGCGGACCGCGTTGACCGAGGTGAAGATCACCCAGGCGTACCGGCCGTCGACGAGGCCCTTGACCGCCCGCTCCATCTGGGCCGGGGTCCGCGGCGGCTCGACCGCGATCGTCGGCACCTCGCAGGGAATGGCCCCGTACGCGCGCAGCCGCGCGCTCATCACGCCGGCCTGCTCCTTGGTGCGGGGCACGAGGACCTTCCAGCCGTACAGCGGCCGGTTCTCCCACCAGCTCAGCTTGTCCCGCTGGCCGACGCCCTCGCCGACGGTGAGCACGACCCGGCCGGTGAAGCCGAGCGCCGCCGCGACGAAGGAGTCCACGGTCGACGTGGTGGTGTACTGCGTCTCGCCGGTGCCGTCCCCGGTCACCCCGACGCCGGTGGTGCCGTCCACCCCGGCGGCGAGCAGCCCGTCCCGGATCGCGGCGAGGTCGCCGGCGTCCACGGCCAGGGCCAGGGAGCCCCGGCCGACGGCCGCGGCGAGGGCGTCGAAGTCCAGCGTGCTGACGTCCTCGACGTCGGCCGCCGTGCGTACGCCGGGCAGCGGCACGCCCGCGTAGGTCGCCACGCCCTCCGCCTGGCCGACGCCCGGGACCACCTCGAAGTGCGCGGCGGTACGCGCCACCGCCTGCACCTCCCGGACCACCGACTCGTGGCCGAACGGGTCGCCGGCGACCAGGTGCACCGCGTTCAGCCCGGACCGGGCCGCCGAGATCAGCACCTTCGCCACGTCGCCCGGCGCGCCCTCGGCCGGGGTGAACTGGGCGTCGGACTTGGCCTGGGCACGGACGGCGTCGAGCAGCGACTCGGGGACTCCCCGGTCGTACACCACCTGGTCGGCGTCGACCAGGGCGTCGTGCGCCCGGCGGGTCAGCAGGCCCGGGTCGCCGGGACCGGCCCCGACGAACGCGATGCGGCCTACGGGCTTACGGGTGCGGGTCATTCTGTGCTCCCAAATTGCTGGGTCCCCGGGCCGGCGTGTCCTTCTTGGCCGAGGATCGAGTCGGCGCCGAGGTCGAGGAGTTCGGCGGCGAGTGCCTTGCCGATCTCCGCCGCGTCGGCGGGCGTTCCGGTGCGGGACAGCCGGAGGTCTCGCGAGCCGTCCGGGCTGATCACCGCCCCGCGCAGGTAGATCTCCTGGACAACATCGCCCTCGGCACCCGAGCCGGTTGGCTCGCCTTCGGCGACGACGGCGTAGGCGGCGACCGGAGCGGAGCATCCGGCCTCCAGGGTGGCCAACAGCGCCCGCTCCGCGACGACCGCGGCGCGGGACGGTGCGTGGTCGAGCACGGCGAGCAACTCGACCATGTCCGGGTCGTCGATCCGGCACTCCACCGCCAGCGCACCCTGGGCGGGCGCGGGCAGCATCAGCATCGGGTCGAGCGTCTCGGTGATCACCTCGGTCCGCCCCAGCCGGGCCAGCCCGGCCCGGGCCAGGACGACGGCGTCCAGGTCGGCCTCCGGGCCGAGCACCCGGGCGAGGCGGGTGTCGACGTTGCCCCGGATCGAGGCGACCTCCAGCTGCATCCCGAGAGCGTGCAGTTGGGCGATGCGGCGCAGCGCGCCGGTGCCGACGGTCGCGCCGGGCGGCAGCTCGGCGAGCGTCCGACCGTCGCGGGCGACCAGCGCGTCCCGCGGGTCCTGCCGGATCGGCACCGCCGCGATGTGCAGCCCGGCCGCCGTGGCGGTGGGCAGGTCCTTGTAGGAGTGCACCGCGAAGTCGATGGTGCCGGCGGTCAGCGCGTCGCGCAGGGCGGAGACGAAGACGCCGACGCCGAGCCGGTGCACCGGCGCGGAGGACCGGTCGCCGGCGGTGACCACCTCGACCAGCTCGACCGGGTGGCCGGTGGCGGCGGTCAGGGCCTCGGCGACGTGGCCGGACTGGGCCATCGCCAGTTTGCTGCCCCGGGTACCGAGGCGCAGGGGCGTGCTCATCGCTCACCTCCGGTGGGCGGGACGTCGGCCGGGCCGGCCGACGACGGGAAGTCGGCGAGGCCGAACGGCGGTACGACGTCGCTGTCCACGACGTCGGGAACGGTGTCGACCGGCGACGTCTGCGGCACCTGGAGGTCGAACAGCTCGCGCAGCAGGGCCGCGTACTGGTCGCCGCCGGGCTCCGCGGCGAGCTGGCGGACCCGCACGGTGGGCTGGTGCAGCAGACGCTGGACCACCCGGTGCACCGTACGGGCCACCTCGGCGCGCTGGTCGTCGGTGAGGTCCGGGCGGCGCTGGGCGAGCCGGCGCAGCTCGGCGGTGACCACGTCGTCGGCGCGGCCACGCAGGGCGGCCACGGTCGGCGCCACGTCGGCCCCGCGCAGCCAGGTGAGGAAGGCGTCGACCTCGCCGGCCACGATCCGCTCGACGGCGGCGGCGTCGGCGGCGGCCGGCCCGTCGGCGAGCAGCGCCGCCATCCGGTCGATGTCGATCACCTCGACGCCGGGCAGCTCGGCGACGCCGGCCGCCACGTCGCGCGGCACCGCCAGGTCGAGCAGGACCAGCGGCCCCCGCCCGGGGTCGCGCCCGGCGAGCGCCCGGGTGACCACCTCGCGGGTGAGGACCGCTTCCGTGGCCGCGGTGGCGGCCACTACGATGTCCACTGTGGAGAGCGCGGTGGTGAGTTCCGTCATCGGCGTCGCGCTGGCCCCGTACGCCTCGGCCAGCCGGACGGCCCGGTCGGCGCCGCGGTTGGTCACGGCGAGCGGCCCGGCACCCAGCCGGGACAGCGTGGCCACGCCCAGCGAGCCCATGGCGCCCGCCCCGACCACCAGCGCCGGGCGGCCGGCCAGGTCGCTGCCGAGGTGCTCGGCGGCCAGTTCCAGCGCGGCGGTGACCACGCTCTGACCAGCCCGGTCGATGCCGGTCTCGGCGTGGGCGCGCTTGCCGACCCGCAGCGCCTGCTGCATCAGCTCGTGCAGCAGCCGCCCGGCGGTGTCGGCCCCGGTCGCCGAGTGGTACGCGTCGCGCAGCTGGCCGAGGATCTGCGCCTCGCCCACGACCATCGAGTCCAGCCCGGCGGCGACCCGGAAGACGTGGTCCACCGCGGCGGCGTCGAAGTGCACGTAGAGGTGGTTGGCGAGCCCGGCCGGCTGGCACCCGGCCTGCTCGGCCAGCACGGCGCAGATGTCGCCGAGGCCGCCGTGGAATCCGGACACGGCGGCGTAGACCTCCACCCGGTTGCAGGTGGAGACGAGCACGGCCTCGGTCACGTACGGCTGCGCGACCAGGCGGTCCAGGGTGCGGGTGAGATCGGCGGGGGCGACCGCGAGCTGCTCCAGCGTGGCGACGGGAGCGGTGCGGTAGGACGCACCGACGACGAGCAGTTTCACGTGCCGATCGCCTCCTGCGGGTCGGTGGCCGCGAGCCCGCCGGGCAGGGCGGTGAGGGCGGACCCGCCGGTGGCGGGAAGCGCGGTCAGCGATGCCTTGCGGTGCTCGTGGAAGGACAGGATCTGCAGCTCTATCGCCAAATCGACCTTGCGCACGTCGACCCCCTCCGGAACCGAGAGTACGCATGGAGCGAAGTTCAGGATGCTCGTCACGCCGACGGCCACGAGCTGGTCGGCGACCGCCTGGGCGGCCGGCGCCGGGGTGGCGATCACGCCGATGGCGATGGACTCCTCGACCGCGACCCGGGGCAGCTCGTCGATGTGCCGGACGACCAGCCCGTTGATCTCCTCGCCGACGCGTCCGGGGTCGGCGTCGAAGAGCGCGGCGATCCGGAAGCCGCGGCTGGCGAAGCCGTCGTAGCCGGCCAGGGCGTGACCGAGATTACCCACGCCGACCAGGGCGACCGCGCGGCGCTGGGTGAGCCCGAGCACGAACTCGATCTGGTCGACCAGCAGCGCCACGTCGTAGCCGACGCCCCGGGTGCCGTACGAGCCGAGGTGCGAGAGGTCCTTGCGGAGCTTCGCGGAGTTAACCCCCGCGGCGCTGGCCAGCCCCTCGCTGGACACGGTCTCGTGACCGCTTTCGGCCAGGTTGTGCAGGGCACGGAGGTATTCGGGGAGCCGCGCGACGGTCGCCTCGGGCAGGTCCGGGAGCGCCGGTACGGCACCGGCGCGGCCGGGCGCGCCAGGGTGACGGTGCTGACTCATGAGACTCCGTGCGGTGCGATCCTCGGCCAGCTCCAGCGGCCGGCCGTTTCGGGACTCCCGCTGGCGACCGAGATTGCCGGCTGTGCTAGCAGGGCGCGTCGGAACTACAGAGTAGGCGCTTGTGAAGGCGTGCACAAATCGCGATCTTGACAGCTCGCGACGCGGCTCCACCTGGCCCTCCATCCCGCAAGATCGATACAGCGGCCTCCGCCGGCGCCGCTCGGCGATTATTGCTCAATTACGACTTCTCTGACCAATCGCGCGAGCGCGGCTCGCCGCCGATCACGTCACGCCGGGGCCGGCGGGGCCCGACCGCCGGCCCCGGGGCCCACCGCCGGTCGGACCTCGGGGGCGCCCATCGCGGGCGGCGGGCGCCGCCCGGACCGTCGCGGTAGGGACAGCCCTACGCCGGAGAGGCCGGCCGGCGGGATGGGTCGGGCACCCCCGCGCTGCCTAGCCTCGTGGTATGACCGCCGTACCCGTCGCCGCCGGCCCGCCCGTGCCGGCGCCGACCATCTCCCGTCAGCTCCTCCTGGACTCCGGCTACGTGCTGCTCGGCCTCCCCCTGGCCCTGGCCAGCTTCGTGGTCCTGCTGGTCGGCCTCGCGGCCGGCCTCGGGCTGGTGGTGACGGTGATCGGCCTGCCCGTCCTCAGCGGCACCCTGTACGCCGCCCGGGGGCTGGCCGACATCGAGCGGCTCCGCCTCCCCGCCGTGCTGCACCAGTCCCGGATCCGCCCGCAGTACCGGCTCCCCGAGCCCGGGGCCAGCGCCTGGCGGCGGATCTTCGTACCCATGGGGGACGCGCAGTCCTGGCTCGACCTGGCGCACGGCATCCTCAAGCTGGTCGTGGCCGTCGCCACCTTCGTGGTCACGCTGGTCTGGTGGGCCGGCGCCGTCGCCGGATCGCTCTACTGGGCGTACGACTGGACGCTGCCGCACGGCGACCCGGAGGACGTCGGCCTCCCCCAACTCCTCGGCCTGGGCGACTCGACCGTCGCCCGGATCGGGCTGCACACCGCGATCGGGCTGTTCTTCCTGATCACCCTGCCGATCGTGGCCCGCGGCTGCGCGCTGCTCCAGGCGAGCTTCGGCCGGGCCATGCTCACCGGCGTGGCGGAGATGCGCAACCGGATCACCGTGCTGGAGGAGCAGAAGCGGGCCGCCGTGTCCGCCGAGGCGAGCGCGCTGCGCCGGCTGGAGCGGGACATCCACGACGGCCCGCAGCAGCGCCTGGTCCGGCTCGCCATGGACCTCAGCCGGGCCCGCCAGCAGCTCGCCTCCGACCCCGACGCCGCGGCGCGGACCCTGGACGAGGCGGTCACCCAGACCCGGGAGACGCTCGCCGAGCTGCGCGCCCTGTCCCGGGGCATCGCGCCGCCGATCCTGGTCGACCGGGGCCTGCCCAGCGCCCTGGCGGCGCTGGCCGGGCGCGGCCTGATCCCGATCGAGCTGCGGGTGGACCCGGAGCTGGGCAGCCCCGCCGGCCGGCTCGACCCGGCGGTGGAGAGCACGGCGTACTTCGTCGTGGCCGAGGCGCTGACCAACGTCGCCAAGCACAGCCGGGCGACCGAGTGCCACGTCACCGTGGGCCGGCGCGACGGCCGGCTGGAGGTGGGCGTCGGCGACGACGGCCAGGGCGGCGCCCACCTGGCCAAGGGGCACGGGCTGGTCGGCATCGCCGACCGGGTGCGCGCCGCCGGTGGCCGGCTGGACGTGGTCAGCCCCGCCGGCGGGCCCACCGAAATCCGCGCGGAACTCCCGCTGTGACCCCGACGTGGTAGACAACTCAACCATGCGGATCGTGATCGCGGATGACGCCGTGCTGCTCCGGGAAGGGCTGGTCCGGCTGGTCAGCGAGCGGGGGCACGAGGTGGTGGCCGCCGTCGCCGACGGCGAGGCGCTGGTGGCGGCGGTCGTCACGCACCGGCCGGACGTGTCGATCGTCGACGTCCGGATGCCGCCCTCGCACACCGACGAGGGGCTGCGCGCGGCGGTGGAGGCCCGGCGGCTGGTGCCCCGCACCCCGATCCTGGTCCTCTCCCAGTACGTCGAGGTGTCGTACGCCGACGACCTGCTCGCCACGACCGGCGGCGGCGGGGGCGGGATCGGCTACCTGCTCAAGGACCGGGTGGCCGCGATCGACGAGTTCCTCGACGCCCTGGACCGGGTGGCCGCCGGCGGGACGGTGCTCGACCCCGAGGTGGTCGGCCAGCTCTTCGCCCGGCGCCGCCGCGACGACCCGCTGCGCGAGCTCACCCCGCGCGAACGCGAGGTGCTCGCCCTGATGGCCGAGGGCCGCTCGAACACGGCGATCGCGCGCACCCTGGTGGTCACCGACGGCGCCGTCGAGAAGCACGTCCGGAACATCTTCACGAAGCTCCAGCTCCCGCCCGACACGGAGCAGCACCGCCGGGTCCTGGCCGTCCTCGCCTACCTGCGCAACTGACCCCGCCGGTCAGGGCAGGGCGGCCGCCAGGGCCACGGCCTCGGTGAGGGTGTCGGCGACCGGATGGCCGGAGGCGCGCAGGCGGGCCGGGTCGGTGAACCCGCCGGTGTAGAGCACGGCGCGACCGCCCACCGACAGGGCGGCGTCGGCGTCGTCGACGGAGTCCCCGATCAGCACCACGTCCCGGCCGGCCACGCCCAGCTCGGCCAGGTGGTTGCGGAGCGACTCGGCCTTGCGGTCGCCGCCGACGGTGGCCCGCAGCCCGTCCACCCGGACGAAGTGCCCGCTGAGCCCGTACGTCCGCACCGTCGGCACCAGCTCCTCGTGGAACCACATCGAGAGCAGGGACTGGTTGCCCCGCCACGCCGCCATCGCGACCGTGGCGTCGTGCGCCAGCTCACAGGTGGTCAGCCCGGTCCGGTACGCGTCGTGGAAGATCCGGTCCAGCCGGCCGAACTCGTCGTCGTCGACCGCCTGGCCGAGCACGTCGGCGTAGTAGTCGGCGATCGGCCGGCGGAACCTGACCCGGTGCTCGTCGGCGGTGACCGCGGGCCCGCCGACGCTGGCGAAGGCGACGTTGGTGGAGGCGACCACCAGGTGGAGGTCGTTGAGCAGGGTGCCGTTCCAGTCCCAGACCAGGTGGCGGTGCGCAGGGGTCATCGCAGCACCATAAACCGGCGTCACCGACCCGCCCTGGCCGGCCCGGCGGTCCCGGCGGCGCTACAACTGCGGGGTCGTCAGGTCCCGCAGCAGCCGCTCCTCCTCCACCCGCCAGTAGCCGTGCTCCTTGCCGTCGAGCAGCACCACCGGCAGGCGGTCGCCGTACTCGCGTTCCAGCTCGATGTCGTCGGTGACGTCCTTCTCGGTCCACCGGTCCCCGGTGACCGCCACCACCCGGTCCAGCGCCGCCTTCGCGTCCTCGCAGAGGTGGCAGCCGGGCCGGGTGATCAGGGTGAGTCGGGGCTCACGCATCGGTCTCCTCCGTGGTGCTGGTGCCGGCCGGGGCCGGCGGACGGTTCTCCGGCGACGCCGCCGGCGACGGCACCGGTGCCGCCGGGGACGACGCCGGCCGGAGCAGGGTCTTGCGTACCTTGCCGATCACCGAGTGCGGCAGCTCGTCGACGAACTCGACGGCGGTCGGGCACTTGAACCGGGCCAGGTTGCGGGCGCAGTGGGCGAGCAACTCCTCGCCCGTGACCGGGCCCCCCGGCGCCGGCACCACGTACGCCCGGACAGTCTCGCCGGTCCGCGGGTGCGGCACACCCAGTACCGCCGACTCGGCCACGCCGGGATGGGCGGAGAGCACCAGCTCGACCTCGCGCGGGTACACGTTGAACCCGTTGACCAGGATCAGCTCGCCGACCCGGTCGACCAGGAAGAGGTCGCCGTCGGAGTCGGCGTACCCGACGTCGCCGGTGGCCCACCAGCCGTCGGCGTCCGGCCCGCCCCGGCCGTCCGGCCAGTACCCGGAGAAGAGGTTCGCCCCGCGCACCACGATCTGGCCCGGGTCCGTGCCCGGCGCGGCGTCGGAGAGGTCCAGCTCGTCGGCGTCCTCGTCCGGCTCGGCCGCGCCGTCGCGCCACAGGTCGGCCCCGTCCGTCCCGACCAGGCGCAACTCGACGCCGGGCAGCGGGCGGCCGATCGAGCCGGCCTTCGGCTCGCCGCCGACGAGGGTGGAGGTGAGCACCGGCGCGGTCTCGGTCAGGCCGTACCCGACGTGCACCGGACGGCCGGCGACCTCGGCGAAGCGGGCCGCGACGGCCGGCTCCAGCGGCGCCGCGCCGCAGACCACGAGCCGCGCCGACGCCATGGCCGCGGCGACCGCGCCGGCGTCCGCCGTGGACCAGGCGGCCACCATCGACGGTACGCCGACCAGCACGCCGACCCGGTGGCGGGCGATCTCGGCCAGCCCGGCGTCGGGGCCGAGGTCGTCGACCAGCACCCCGGTCGCGCCATGGTGGACGACCGCGCCCAGCCCCGAGTTCAGCCCGTACGCGTGGAACAGCGGCAGCGCGAGCAGCACGGTGTCGCCCGGGCCGACGACCGGCGGGTCGATGCGGTCCACCTGCTCGTGGTTGGCCGCCAGCGCCCGGTGCGTGAGCATCGCGCCCTTCGGCCGCCCCTCGGTGCCGGAGGTGTAGAGCAGCACCGCCAGGTCGTCGCCGCCCCGGTGGGGGAACGGACCCCCGCCGTCCGTCATCGGCGGGGCGCCGTGCACGGCGGTGAGCGCGGGCAGCTCCCCGGCGACGTCGGCGACGAGGTCGCGCACCCGCTCCGTGCCGATCAGGACCGAGGCGCCGGAATCGGCCAGCACGTGCCGCAGCTCGGGGGCGGTGAGGCCGGGGTTGACCGGCACCGCCACCAGCCCGGCGCGCAGCGCGCCCAGGTAGCCGACCACGAAGTCCGGCGAGTTGCCGAGCGCGATGGCGACCCGGGGCGGGTGCCGGTCGACGGCGGCGGACGGGCCCGCCGCCGCCCCGGCGGGCGGGGTCCCGGTCGGTGCCGCCCCGGCGGGCGGGGCCTCGGTCGGCGCCGTCCCGGCGGGCGGATCCCCGGCCAGGTCCGCCAGGGCCCGGGCGGCGGCGGTCACCGAGGCGTCCAGTTCGGACCAGGTCAGGGTCCGCTCGCGCCAGTGCAGCGCGGGTCGGTCGCCGTGGGCGGCGGCCGCCCGGCGGACCCGGTCGGCGAGGTTCGACGCGATGCTGTCGGATGCGTCCTGCACGGTGGCTGAGTCTGGCACAGCGCCGGGGTCTCGGGCCATGCCCGCGACGGCCCGGGCCGCGCCCGAGGGACCGTCGGACGCGCCGCCGCCGCGGCGAGTCCCGCCGACAGGACGCCCCGGGGCGCGCGGACGAGACGGATCCGGTCCCGTGCACGGGACACGCCGGCGTGCCGTACACCCGGGACGCTCCTGAGTCGACCTTCGCGTCGCCCGCCCGCCCCGCGCCGGCCGGCGTGCCCGCTGAGCTGGAAATCCCTTCGGGATCACGCGGCAATCCGAATGTCAACCGCACGCGACGGACAACCGGTCCGCCATTTGTGCGACGCGGCGGGAAATACTTCCGCCCTGTGTAACGGACTTGCCACGCGCGGGTGACGTTGGCCCTATCATCACTCGGGTCGGCTCACCCCATTTGCCGTGAGTCGACACCCCTCAGCCCGAGGAGGCCCCCGTGCCTGTGAGCGCATTGGACCAGCACCTCAAGGGGATCTGCCGCCCGTCGGCACGCCCCGAGCCAGCCCTGCCCGACCGCCCGGGTGGCGGCGCGACGGCGACGCGCCGACCAGCGCGGCCCGTGGCCGGCGGGACGGAGGCGGCGCGGTGACGACCTTCGGTTACGCGGAACGGCCGCTCGGCCTGACCAACCCGGCGACCCGCGCCCCGCTCAACGAGCGACCCGCCACCCGGGGCCCGCTGGACGACACGGGCAGCCTCGCGCTCCGCGGCGAGGGCACGTCGAGCCGGATCCGCCACCGGCCGCACCACAACGAACCGCCACCGCGTCCCGCGACACCGGGGGGCAACGCCAAGCCGGCCGGCGGCCGGGTGGTCGCGCCGGCCCGGCCCACCATGCCGGCGCAGGGCCGCCGCACGACGGAACCGTCGACGGCGTCCGAGCAGTCGGCCGCGGAGACGGCCGTGATCCCGGCGGTGCCGGCGACCGCCGCCCCCGCCGCCTCGACGGGCTTCCCCAGCCGACCGGACCCGTCCGACCCGGCGACCGAGGTCTGGGCCCTGGTCGAACGCGCCCAGGCGGGCGAGTCCGAGGCGTTCGGGCTGATCTACGACCGGTACGTCGACACGGTGTTCCGGTTCGTCTACTTCCGGGTCGGCAACCGCCAGCTCGCGGAGGACCTCACCTCCGACACCTTCCTGCGCGCCCTCAAACGGATCGGCAGCTTCACCTGGCAGGGCCGGGACCTCGGCGCGTGGCTGGTCACCATCGCCCGCAACCTGGTGGCCGACCACTTCAAGTCCGGCCGCTACCGGCTGGAGGTGACCACCGGCGACGTGCTGGACGCCGATCGCGAGGACCGGGGCCCGGAGGGCAGCCCGGAGGCGGCGGTCGTCGAGCACATCACCAACGTGGCCCTGCTCAGCGCCGTCAAGCAGCTCAACCCCGAGCAGCAGGAGTGCATCGTGCTCCGCTTCCTGCAGGGGTTCTCCGTGGCCGAGACGGCCCGCGCGATGGGCAAGAACGAGGGCGCGATCAAGGCGTTGCAGTACCGCGCGGTACGGGCGCTGGCGCGGCTGCTGCCGGACGGCTTCCAGCCGTAGTCCCGGCGACGGGACCGACGGGCGTCGATCCTCGTTCGCCCAGCTCACCACCCTCCCCGCGCCGTGACGGCAATCACTTTCCGTGATTTCGCACCCGGCGGGCCCGTAACCCATGCCCGGTGCGGACCGTTTCTCCGGGTGCGACCGGTGGTAGCCCCGGCATCCCCCCGGGTTCCGAGGTCCGGCAGCGTGGCCGGCCACGACGTTCGTCCGTGGTGTCACGCCGTCACCGGTCGCTGGCGACGACAGCGGCCGACCGGCCGTGACCAGCGAGAGGAGGTGCCTGCGGTGGACAGCGACCTCTTCTCCCGTCGGCGCGCGGAGCGCTTCGCGCAGCTTCTCGACGAGGCCAACGGCGGCCGGCGGCACCACGTCCGTTCCCGCGCCGACGACCAGCTCGCCGCGCTCGTCGCCGTCGGGCAGCGGCTCGGCGCCGCCCCGCCGGCCGTCGAGGTGGACCCGGAGTTCCGCACCGGGCTGCGCGCCATGCTGCTGGCCACGGCCGAACGCGAGGGCATCGGCGCCCCGGCGACCGCCGCCGCGCCGGAGCCGGGTGCCGCCGACACCGGTCGCAGCCGCCTGCTGCCTGCCGTCACCGCCCGCCGGGCCCGTGCCCGCGGTGCCATCCTGGTCGGCGTCGCGGCCGGCGCGGTCGCCCTCTCCGGCATCTCCGCCGCGAGCGAGAACGCGGTCCCCGGTGACGCGCTGTACGGCATGAAGCGCTCGACGGAACGGGCCCAGCTCGCGCTGGCCAGCTCGGACATCAGCCGAGGTCAGCTCTTCCTGGACTTCGCCCGCACCCGGCTGGCCGAGGCCGCCGCGCTGCACGGGGACCGGGACGGCTACAGCGCCGTGCTGGACGACATGGACGCGGGCACCCGCCAGGGCGTACGCCTGCTGACCACCGCCGCGGTGCAGCGCTCCGACCTGGCGGCGCTGGACGCGGTCAACTCCTTCCTCACCGGGCAGCGGCGGGCGGTCGGGGATCTCCTCGACGCCGGCACCCGGGCCGACCGGGACCGGACCCGCCGCTCGCTGGCCCTGCTGGACGCGGTCCGCAAGCGCTCCGACGCGCTCCGCGCGGCGATCTCCTGCGGCCTGCCCGCCCCCGTCGGCAGCGACTCCCTCGGCCCGGCCCCCGCCACCTGCCCCGGCGGTCGCTGACCTGCCCGGCGCGCCGTCCACGCCACAGTTCACCCGCCGGGCGGCCGTCGGCAACCGTCGCCCGGCTACCCTCGACCAGTGGCAGGCGCACGCCGCGCCCGGTCAGCAGAGGGAGGTCGCGTGGCCCGCAGCCGCAAGGTGACGGTCAGCACCGACGTCCACGGTCACACCGCCGGCTGGGCGGAGACCGACCTGGCACCCCTCGCTCCGCCGCAGCCGGATCCGACCGCGGCGGCCTTCTTCGACGTCGACAACACGATGATGCAGGGCGCGTCGATCTACTGGTTCGCCCGGGGCCTCGCCGCGCGCAAGTACTTCACCACGACCGACCTGGCCCGGTTCGCGTGGCAGCAGCTTCGCTTCCGGCTGCTCGCCACCGAGCACGCCGGGGACATGTCGCAGGCCAAGGAGGCCGCCCTCGCGTTCGTCGAGGGCTGGCGGGTGGAGGACGTGGAGCGCCTCGCCGAGGAGATCTTCGACGAGCTGATGGCCCCCCGGATCTGGGGCGGCACCCGCCAGCTGGCCCAGCGGCACCTGGACGCCGGCGAACGGGTCTGGCTGGTCAGCGCCGCGCCCGTGGAGATCGGCCGGGTGATCGCCGCCCGGCTGGGCCTGACCGGCGCGATCGGCACGGTCGCCGAGGTGGTCGACGGGGCGTACACGGGCCGGCTGGTCGGCGACCTGATGCACGGCCCGGCGAAGGCCGAGGCGGTCACCCAGCTCGCCGCGGTGGAGGGGCTGGACCTGGCCCGCTGCACCGCCTACAGCGACTCCTGCAACGACCTGCCGATGCTCTCCACCGTGGGTCGGGGGGTGGCGGTGAACCCCGACGCCGCCCTGCTCAGGGAGGCCCGGCAGCGCGGCTGGCAGGTACGCGACTTCCGCACCGGCCGGCGCGCCGTGAAGATCGTGGTGCCGTCCACCGCCGCCGCCGGGTTGCTGGCCGGGGCGGTCACTGCCGGTATGGCCCTGCACCGGCGCCGCCGCAACGGCTGACGTCGCCGGCCGCCCGCGTCACGGGCCGAACGGGTCCGGCCGGCGTTCGAGCAGCTTGTGCAGGGTCTGCTGGATCGTCTCCCGCACCTGGTCGGCCAGGTTGAACACCACGAGCGGGTCGTCGGCGGAGTCCGTCAGGTGCGCGGTGGGGATCGGCGGGCAGAACTCGATCAGCCACTTGCTCGGCAGCGGCACCATGCCCAGCGGCCCCAGCCACGGGAAGGTCGGGGTGACCGGGAAGTAGGGCAGCTTGAGCAGCCGCGCCAGGGGCTTGATGTCGGCGAGCATCGGATAGATCTCCTCGCCGCCGACGATGGCGACCGGCACGATCGGGGTGCCGGTGCGCAGCGCCGCCGAGACAAACCCGCCCCGGCCGAAGCGTTGCAGCTTGTAGCGCTCGGCGTAGAGCTTGCCGATGCCCTTGAAGCCCTCCGGGAAGACGCCGACCAGCTCGCCGTTGCCGAGCAGCCGCTCCGCGTCCGGGTTGCAGGCGACCGTCCCGCCCGTCTTGCGGGCGAGCTCGGAGACGACCGGCATCCGGAAGACCAGGTCCGCGCCGAGCAGCCGCAGGTAGCGGTGGGCCGGGTGCTGGTCGTGCAGGGCGGCCGAAAGGATCAGCGCGTCCAGCGCCACGGTGCCGGAGTGGTTGCCGACGACCAGGCCGGCGCCCTCGGCGGGCACGTGCTCCAGGCCGGTGACCTCGGTGCGGAACCAGTCCCGGTAGAGCACCCGCAGCAGCGGGTGGAAGACCGCCTCGGTGATCTCCGGATCGAAGCCGAACTCGTCGACCTCGTAGTCGCCGGAGAGTCGGCGGCGCAGGAACGCAAGCCCCTTGGCGACCCGGCGGTCCCAGTGGTCGCCCGGTCGGTCCGGCACCGCCGGCCCGGTCGTCGCCGGCACGTCCCCGGCCCCGCCCGGCAGGTCGGCCTCCGTCGCGGCCGGCTCGCCGGGCTCGTCCGTGGCGCCCGTCGCGGCCGGCTCGCCAGGCTCGTCCCTGCTGCCAGCGGTGGCCGCTACCGGCTCGTCGGTGGCGGCGGTGTCCGGCTCGTCGGCCGTGGCGGCCCGGCGGTGCCCGTTCGCCCGCGCCGGCTCCGCGCCCGGCTCGGCGACGGTCAGCGGTACGTCGTAGCGGCCGTCGCGCCGCTCCTCCGACGCGCTCACGAGCGCTCCCGCACGGCGGCCCGGACCTGCCGGATCCCCTCCAGCACGAGGTGCTCCGCGACCGCCAACTGGTCCCGGGTCACCACGACCCCACCGTGGTGGGCGCGGATGAAGTCGTCGAACGCGGCGGCGGTGGTGCGGGGCGTGAAGCCGTACTCCCGCTCCAGGCGGGTGGTGTCGACGACCCGGCCGTGCACGAAGAGGTCGACCTGGTCCAGGCCGTAGCGGCCGAAGCCGAGGTTGCGGGCGAACGCGACGGCCCCGGAGAGGCCGGGCTCCAGCACCGGCACGGCGACCCGGCCCGCCCGGCGGATCGCCTGGGAGAGGGAGAGCACCCCGGGACCGGCCACGTTGTACGTCCCCGGATGGTCCTCGACGATCGACCGGTGCAGCACCTCCAACGCGTCGTCGAAGTGCAGGAACTGCAGCCGGGGGTCGCGGCCGAAAACGGTGGGCACGACCGGCTGGGAGAAGTAGCGGGTGAGGGTGGTGTCGGCGGTCGAGCCGATGAACGGCGCGAAGCGCAGCACCGTGGCGGTGACGTCGGGCCGGCGGCGGCGGAAGCCGCGGACATACCCCTCGATGTCGAGGATGTCGCGGCCGAAGCCGCCGCGCGGCACCTCGCGCGGCTCGGTCTCCTCGGTGAAGACGGCCGGATCGCGGAACGACGCCCCGTACGCGGCCGTCGAGGAGCGGACCACGAGCTTGCGCAGCCGGGGCGCCCGCTGGCAGGCGGCGAGGAGCTGCATCGTGCCGATGACGTTCTGCTCCTTCATCGCCGCGCGACCGCCGTGCTGCTGGTCCGGGGCGGTGACGAGGGCGAGGTGGACCACGGCGTCGACGTCGAGGTCGGCGAGGAGACCGCCGAGCGAGCCGGCGTCGACGCGGACGCGCTCGACACGGTCGAGCAGGTCGGTGAACTCGGCGGCCGGCTCCGACGGATCCACGCCGATGACCCGCTCGATGCGCGGGTCGGCGGCGAGCCGGGCGGCGACGTGCGCGCCGAGGTACCGGCTGACCCCGGTCACGACGACGACCCCCGGGGCACCTGGGGTGCCACCGGGGGTCATGTCGCGCACCTCCCCCGGCAGGCGGGATCGAGCCGGGACATCCACGGCCTGATCACCTGAGCCTCCGAGGGTCGACAGTTGGCAAGTGACGACGGGTGCCGGGCAGCGGCCCGGCCCCGGTCACTTGCCGAGACGGCGACGCTGGACGCGGGTCTTGCGCAGCAGCTTGCGGTGCTTCTTCTTAGCCATGCGCTTGCGGCGCTTCTTGACCACCGAGCCCATACGACAGCCTTTCGATGCAACATGCGGGGCGACCGGATGACACCACCATCGGGTGCCGTCGACGACCGCGTGCGGACAGCGGACCGGGCCAGCGGGACATGCGGCGGGGCGCATCTGCGGTCACGGTCGGGGTCCAGGGTAGCGGGAGAGCGTCAGCAGGACCAACGCGCCCCCGTCGATGCCCGTTACGTCGCACTCGACGGGTGGCCCGCGGGCGGCTCAGGCGGTCTCCTGAAAGGCACCCCGCAGGTATTCGTGCACCGCGTGTTCGGGAACCCGGAACGACCGGCCGACCCGGACCGCGGTGAGCTCACCGCTGTGCACCAGGCGGTAGACCGTCATCTTCGACACCCGCATGACCGTCGCCACCTCGGCGACGGTCAGGAACTTGACCTCCGACAGCCGACCGTCGGACTGCGACCCGGCCATGGCTCACCGACCCATCCCATGCCCGGCGCGTGCCACCGGACGGGATCCTCCCCGCCCGGACCGGCGACGCGCGTGTTACCAGTACGGTAGCGGGGCGGCTGTGACCGGCGCGATCCCTTCGTACAACTGATCATGGTTCGGGGGGCCGGTCCACCCGACCGGCTACGTCGTTGTCGAACCTGTTGCGCCCGGCGTCCGGTCGGCCCTCGTTCCGCCCGCGGCGCGACCACCGGGAGCCGAGCGCCACCCGCCACGCCTCGCCGCGCTCACGAGCCGCCCCCGTCGCGCGGAAGGCGCCCGGTGGTTCCGGCGGCGCCACCGGAACCACCGGGCGGGTGCCCCGGGCCGCTTCCGGACGCGGACCGGGGCTCCGCGCTGGGAGCGGCACCAGTGTGTCAGGTCGGCCGGCACCGCCCGACAGCGGTCGATCATGAACGCCCCCGACCGCCCCTGGGCTGCGCCACCCAGGCGACGCCCACACGACGTGTCGCTCAGGCGGCCACGGCCCGGACGTACGCGACGCACTCGTCGTGCAGGGCGCTCCACGGCTCGCCGAAGGTCGCCTCGGCCGCGTCGGCCACCGGGCGGCGCTCGTGCACCACCGCCGCGAAGAAGGCCAGCAGCCGCTCCGGGCCGAACCGGTCGACCAGGTGCCGGACGGCCAGGTAGGAGATGCCGTAGCTGCCGCTGACCCGCTCGGCCGGCGCGTCGTCGGCCGGGTTGAGGCCGTCGAGCCGGCCGTCCCAGCCACCGGTCAGCCGCCGTACCTCGGCCAGTCCCTCGTACCGGTCGACCGGCTGGCCGTCGGCGCCGGCGTGCTCGGCCAGCCCCTCGACCAGCCACCAGATGCCCTTGCCCGGGTAGCCCCGCTCGGGCAGCGAGGCGGCGTGGGTCAACTCGTGCCGGAGGAGGTCGTCCACCCCGCTGGACACCAGCCCGTCGGCGTTGAGCACCACCTCGTGGTGGCCGCCGCCGACGGTGACCGCGTACCCGCCGGTCCACTTCGGCCGGCCCCCGCCGTACCAGCGCTGCCACTCCGCGCGGCCCGCGTAGAAGACCCGGTACCGGTCGGGTGGCCGGCCGGCGACGACGTACGTGTCGGCGACCGTGGCGGCCGCCTCGGCCTGGGCGAGCAGGCCGGGCAGTTGCCGGCGCAGGGCGGGGGTCGTGGCCACCAGGGTGCGCGGGCCGACGGCGACGGCCAGCTCGCTGACCTCCCAGGGCCGGGTGCCGGTCTCCGCCGATCGGGACGGCTCCACGGCGAGCAGCCGGGGCCGGTCCCCCGCCCGCCAGCGGGTGCCGGTCAGCACCCGGCTGGTGCGGCAGTCCGGCACGACGAAGCAGTACCGGAACTCGACCGGCAACCGCCACTCGCCGGGCCGGCCCTCGACCGGGGTGGGCAGGCCGGTCGCCTCGGCCTGCCAGGCGGTCACCCGCAGCGCCCGCAGCGCGGCGTACCGGCGGCGTAGGTCCGGGTGCGCGACGGGTTCCGCGACGGCCAGGAACGCGGCCCGGTCCCCGGCGAGCAGCGCGGCCGACTGCCGCGCCAGCTCCGCCGTCATCCGCTCGCCGAGCTGGCGGGCGGCCCGCTCGGCGGGGTCGTCGGCCCGGGTGCCGGAGGCCCCCGGCATCGGCCTGGCGTCGTCGCGCACGAGGCCGGCCAGCAACGCCGTGGGCGGGCCGCAGGTGACCATCACCACGACCGCCGCGAGCGCCGCCCAGAGCGGCCACAGCCGCCGCGACGCCCGCTCCGCCGGCACCGCGACGGGATCGGGCTCGGCCGACGCCGTGGGCACGGTCGGCAGGCCCGGCCCGGCGGGCGCGGGCGACGTGGCCGGCCCGGCGGGCACGGGCGACGTGGCCGGCCCGGCGGGCGCGACAGGGGTGCCCGGCGTGGGCGGCTCGGTGGGCGTGGACGATGCCGCGGGCGGTGTCGTCGCGGTGGCCTGCGCGTCGTCCGTCGCCGGCCGACCGTCGGCCTCGGGCTGCCCGTCAGTCACCCGGCGAAGGGTACGACCATCCGGTCGCCCCGGCGACCACCGACCCGGCCCGACGCCGCACCCGGGCGGGTCGCGCCGGCACCGGTGGCGGCGGGCCCGCCGGGGCGGCTCAGGCAGGGCGGCCCGACCGCCGGAGCAGGGCGACGGTGAGCGCCCAGACGACGACCAGCGCGACGCCGACCAGCGGCCGTCCGAGCAGGGCGTACATCGGGGGACGAGGGTCTCCGCCGGCCCGTACTGGGACCGTTGGGGGGTGACGGTGGTCGATCCGGACGGCTACCGCCTGGTGCGCAGCACCCGGGGCTGGTCGAACGGCTGAGTCACTTCCTGCTGAGCACGGCCCGGCCGAAGAAGACCAGGTTGGACGGGCGCTCGGCGAGGCGGCGCATCAGGTAGCCGTACCACTGGTCGCCGTAGGGCACGTAGGTGCGCACGGTGTAGCCCTCGCCGACCAGCCGGGCCTGTTCCTCCGGCCGGATGCCGTACAGCATCTGGAACTCGAACCGCTCGGGGCCACGGTCGAACCAGCGGGCCCGGTCCTCGCCGATGGCGATCAGGCGCGGGTCGTGGGTGGCCAGCATCGGGTAACCGTCGCCGGACATCAGGATGTTCATGCAGCGCACGTACGACTTGTCCACCTCGCGGGCGGACTGGTAGGCCACCGACTCCGGCTCCTTGTACGCGCCCTTGCACAGCCGCACCCGGGACCCGGCCGTGGCCAGCTCGCGGCAGTCCGACTCGGTCCGCCGCAGGTACGCCTGGAGCACCGCCCCGGTGGCCGGGAAGTCCTTGCGCAGCTTGGCCAGGATGTCCAGGGTCGAGTCGGTGGTGGTGTGGTCCTCCATGTCCACGGTGACCGTGGCGCCCACCTCGTCGGCCGCCAGGCAGATCGCCCGCGCGTTGTCGTACGCCAGCTGCTCGTCGAACGCCTGCCCCAGCGCGGAGAGCTTGATGCTCACCTCGGCGGCCGGGGTCAGCCCCGCGCCCGAGAGCCGCGCCAACAGCCGCAGGTATTCGTCCCGGGTGGCGTTGGCCTGCTCGGGGGTGACGGTGTCCTCGCCGAGGTGGTCGAGGGAGACCGCGAGACCGTCGTCGACGAGTTCGCGGGTCGCGCGCAACGCGTCGTCGGTCTTGGCGCCGGCCACGAACCGGCGGACGAGGTCCCGGGTGACCGGGGCCGCCGCGACGAGCCGCTCGACCTGGGATGACCGGGAGGCGGCGAGGATGACGGAACGGAGCATGGACCGAGCGTAACGCCCGGCGACGCCTGCGCGCCGGGCGGCGGCGACAGTGCCCCCGCCCAGGTCCCAACCGCATCACAGGCGCCGCCCGGGGCGGACGGCGCTGGTGTCCATCGGTTACAACCATGACGTGGAACATCGCCCCCGCCGCCGGCTCCGGTCGGCCTCCGTGCAGCTCGGCGCGCTCACCGCCCTGGCGCTCGCCCTCTCCGCCTGCAACACGACCTCCGACGACGACGATGACGACGACTGCGCCCTCGGGCCTGTCGGCGGCGGCGGCACCGTGGCCGTCGCGCTGCGGGTGCCCGAGGTCGCCGCCGGCGGCACCGCGCCGGAACCGGTCACCGCGGCCGTCCCCGACCGGGGCGGCTTCGGCACCCACCTCGCCGCCTGCGGCGGCTGACGTGCGCCGGGAGTCCGCCACCCCCCGCCCCGGCTGGGACGCGACCATCCGCGCACAGGGCCTGGTGTACGTCGACACGGAGCTGCCCGACGGCGGGATCATGTCGTACTGGGACGAGACCGCCGCGTACGCCTTCGAGCTGGACGAGGTGCTGCGGCTGGAGGAGGCGACGGAGGAGCTGCACCGGATGTCGGTGGCCGCCGCCGAACACGTCGTCGCGCGCCGCCGCCACGCCGAGTTCGGCATCCCGGACTGGGCGGCCGAGGCCGTGGCCCGGTCGCTGCGCGAGTCGCCGCCGACCCTCTACGGGCGCTTCGACCTCTGGTACGACGGCAGCTGGCCCCCCAAGCTGCTGGAGTACAACGCCGACACCCCCACCGCCCTGGTCGAGGCGAGCATCGTCCAGTGGTACTGGCTGGAACACACCCGGCCGGAGCTGGACCAGTGGAACAGCCTGCACGAGCGCCTCGTCGGCGCCTGGGCGAAGATCGGCGCCGGCCTGCACGACCGGCGGGTGCACGTGGTCTGGTCGAACGAGGAGGAGTCCGGCGAGGACCAGATGACCGCCGGCTACCTCGCCGAGACCGCCCGGCAGGCCGGGCTGGACGTCGTGTTCCAGCCCGTCCAGGAGATCGGCTGGGACGGGCGGCGCTTCGTCGACGCGGCGGACCAGCCGGTCACCACCTGCTTCAAGCTCTATCCCTGGGAGTGGATGCTCGCCGAGCCGTACGGGTCGCTGGCGCTGCGGCCGGGCACCCCGACCACCTGGATCGAGCCGGCGTGGAAGCTGCTGCTGTCGAACAAGGCGCTGCTCGCCGTGCTCTGGGAGCTGTACCCCGGCCACGAGCTGCTGCTGCCGGCGTACCTCGACTCGCCGCGCGGCATGTCCGAGTACGTCGCCAAGCCGCTGCTCGGCCGGGAGGGCGGCTCGGTGCGGATCGTCACCGACGCCGGGGAGATCACCAATCCGGGGATCTACGGCGACGAGGGCTTCTGCTACCAGGAGTTCCGCGCGCTGCCGGAGTTCGAGGGCAACCGGATGGTGCTGGGCAGCTGGGTGGTCGACGGCGAGTCGGCCGGTGCGGGGGTGCGGGAGAGCGCGAGCCTCATCACCGACGGCTACGCGCGGTTCCTGCCGCACTACATCGACGCACCACGCGGCTCCTGAGTCGTCTACCGTTGTGGGCGTGAACTTCGACGCGTACGCCCGGACCGGCGTTGACCTCGTCAACGCCCGCCTGGACGACCTCGACGACCTGCGGGCCCTCTTCCCCGACGACAACGCGTGGATGCGTGACGAGGTGGCGGAGCGGGACCTCGCGACCTTCCGTCGGGCGCAGAAGCGCCTGCGCGACGTCTTCGAGTACGGCACCTCCGGGCGGGACGCCCACGCGGTGGCCGAGCTCAACGCCCTGCTGGAGGCGTTCCCGGTGCAGCCCCGCATCTCCGGGCACGACTCCAGCGACTGGCACATGCACGTGACCAGCCGGGGCGCCTCGGTGAGCGCCGAATACCTGGCCGGCGCGGTCTGGGGCCTCTCGGTCTGGCTCTGCGAGTACGGCAGCGCCCGGTTCGGGGTCTGCGCCGACGAACGCTGCGGCAACGTCTACCTGGACACCTCGTCCAACTGCTGCCGGCGGTTCTGCTCGGAGCGCTGCGCCACCCGCTCGCACGTGGCCGCGCACCGGGCCCGCAAGCGCGCCGCGGTGGGCGAGCAGGCCGGCGCCGCCAGCAAGGAATCCCTCACCACGGTCGCCTGACGCCCGGCCCGGGTCGGCCACCGGCCCGGGCCGGAGCTGTCGACCGGCACCCTGGACCGGCTCGCGGCGCGGCCCGCCGCGCCCGGTCTCCCGCCGCGGCCCCGCCCGACCCGCGTGGTGCGGTGCCGCGTCGAGGGTAGGCGCGTCAGGCGTCGACGGGGGACGGGGTGCCGAGGTGCTGGCGGGCGAACTCCAGCGCCTCGCGCAGGTCGGCCTCCCGCACCGCGCGGCTCTTCGCGCCCCGGGTGGTGACCTCCACGGCGACCGAGCCGGTGAACCCTCGCCCGGCGAGCGAGGAGAGCAGCTCGGCGCAGGGCTGGGTGCCGCGCCCGGGCACGAGGTGCTCGTCGCGCCCCTCGCCGGTGCCGTCGCCGAGGTGGACGTGCGCCAGGCCGGCGCCCATCCGGTCGGCCATCGCCATCGAGTCGGTGTGCGAGGCGGCGCAGTGCGACAGGTCGAGCGTGTAGGAGGGGTAGCCGGTCTCGGTCGGGTCCCAGCCCGGGACGTACGGGACGAACTGCCGGCCGGCCATCCGGACCGGGTACATGTTCTCCACCGGGAAGTGCAGGCCTGGGAACTCGCCGGCGATCCTGGCCAGCCCGTCGGCGAAGTTGCGCGCGTAGTCGCGCTGCCAGGTGAACGGCGGGTGGACCACCACGGTGGGCGCGCCGAGCGTCGCCGCCATCTCCGCGGACCGGCGCAGCCGCTCCCACGGGTCCGGGCTCCACACCCGCTGGGTGACCAGCAGGCAGGGCGCGTGGACGGAGAGCACCGGGACGCCGTAGTGCTCGGCGAGCCCGCGCAGCGCGCCGACGTCCTGACTGACGGCGTCCGTCCAGACCATCACCTCGACGCCGTCGTAGCCGAGCGCCGCGGCCAGCTGGAACGCCGCCGCGGTCCGCTCAGGGAAGACCGAGGAACTGGACAGGAGCACGGGGACGCGGGAAGTCACACCATCGAGGGTAGCGGGGGTCGATTGACACCTCATGACGAGAACCCGCAAAGCGCCCGTATCACCCGGAACCGAGCTGGTCGAGCCGGCGCAGGATCACCCCCTCGCGCAGCGCCCACGGGCAGATGTCCAGCGCCTCCACGTCCAGCCGGCGCATCGCCGCCTCGGCGACCACCGCCCCGGCGAGCAACTGGTGGGCCCGGCCCGCGCTGACCCCCTCCAGCTCGACGAGCTGGGCCGGCGGGATGTGCCGGATGAACCCGAGCACCTGCCGCAGCCCGCGGCGGGTGAGCCGGCGGGGGGCCCACAGGCCCGCGCCGGAGGGGGCCGCACCGGCCAGCCGGGCCAGGGTCCGGAACGTCTTCGAGGTGGCCACCGGCCGCTCCCAGCCCACCGCGGTCATCCGCGCGACGACGGGCTCCAGCAGGCCGTCGGCGTACGCCCGCAGCTCGTCGACCGCCTCGGCCGGCGGCGGCGCCGCGCTGTCCGGTTCCACCCGGAGCCGGTCCCGGGTCAGCCGGCCGGCGCCGAGCGGCAGCGACACCGCCTCGTCCGGGTCCTCGTCGATGCCGGCCGCGATCTCCAGTGAGCCGCCGCCGATGTCCAGCACCAGCAGCCGCCCCGCCGACCAGCCGAACCAGCGCCGCACCGCGAGGAAGGTCAGCCGCGCCTCGTCCGCGCCCGGGAGCACCTCCAGGCGTACGCCGGCCTCCTCGCGGACCCGGGCGAGCACCTCGGGGGCGTTGGTGGCGTCCCGCACGGCGGAGGTGGCGAACGCGATCAGGTCGTCGGCGTCCAGCCCGTCGGCGGCCGCCCTGGCCATGCTGACCGCCTTGACCAGGCCGTCCGCGCCCGCCTCGGTGAGCGCGCCGTCCGGGCCGATCTGCTCGGCGAGCCGCAGCACCACCTTCTCCGAGTGCGCCGGCCACGGGTGCGCGCCGTGGTGGGCGTCGACCACCAGCAGGTGCACCGTGTTGGAACCGACGTCGAGGACACCCAGTCGCATGTCCAAGACACTAGGGGCAACGCGATCGCGCGGCTCGGCGGACCGGGCCGGGCTCCGGGCGTACGCTGGGCCGGGTGACAGGGCAGATCGAACTCCGAGTGCTGGTGGACGACCCGGACGACCCGCGCAGCCGCGAGGTCCCGCTGGACTTCCCGCGGGAGTGGATCGAGTTCGCCGACCCGGCGGACGAGAACCATCTGGTCCGGGCCGACCTGACCTGGCTGCTCTCCCGCTGGACGTGCGTCTTCGGCCGGGGCTGCCACGGCATCGTCGCCGGCCGGGCCGCCGACGGCTGCTGCTCGCACGGCGCGTTCTTCACCGACTCGGACGACGAGCAGCGGGTCCGGGCCGCGGTGAAGCGGCTGAGCCCGGCGACGTGGCAGCACCACCGTCGCGGGTTCAAGAACTGGACCGAGAACGACACCATCGACGGCAAGAACCCGGCCCGCCGCACCGCCACCCAGGCGGAGGACGGCCCGTGCGTCTTCCTCAACGACGCCGGTTTCCCGGGCGGCGCCGGCTGCGCGCTGCACGCCCAGGCGCTGCGCGACGGGGTGCACCCGCTGGAATACAAGCCGGACGTCTGCTGGCAGTTGCCGATCCGCCGCGACCAGGAGTGGGTCAAGCGGCCGGACAACACCAAGGTGCTGGTCTCCACGCTGGCCGAGTTCGACCGGCGGGGGTGGGGCGCCGGCGGGCACGACCTGGACTGGTGGTGCACCTCCTCCACCGACGCGCACGTCGGCGCCGAGCCGATGTACGTCTCCTACGGCCCGGAGCTGACCGCGCTCATCGGCGCGCCCGCGTACGCGAAGCTGGCCGAGCTGTGCGGCGCGCGCAGCCGGCAGGGCATGGTCGCCCCGCACCCGGCCGACGGCGCCTGACCGACGCCGCACCACGTACGAAAGGGGCCCGCGCCGGCGCGGGCCCCTTTCGCGCGTACGCCGATCAGGGCTCGAACTTGTAGCCCAGGCCCCGCACGGTGACGATGAAGCGCGGCGCGGACGGCTCCGGCTCGATCTTGGAGCGCAGCCGCTTGACGTGCACGTCGAGGGTCTTGGTGTCACCGACGTAGTCGGCACCCCAGACCCGGTCGATGAGCTGCCCCCGGGTCAGCACCCGGCCGGCGTTGCGCAGCAGCAGCTCCAGCAGCTCGAACTCCTTGAGCGGAAGCTGCACCGGGGCGCCGTCGACGGTCACCACGTGCCGCTCGATGTCCATCCGGACGGGGCCGGCGGCCAGCGTCGGCGCGCCCGACTCGGCGACCTCGGAGCTCTGCCGGCGCAGCACCGCCCGGATCCGGGCGACCAGCTCCCGCGGCGAGTACGGCTTCGTCACGTAGTCGTCGGCGCCGATCTCCAGGCCGACCACCTTGTCGATCTCGCTGTCCCGCGCGGTGACCATGATGATCGGCACGTGCGAGCGCTGTCGGAGCTGCCGGCACACCTCGGTGCCGGACATCTCGGGCAGCATCAGGTCGAGCAGCACGATGTCGGCGCCGGTCCGGTCGAACTCGGTGAGGGCGGAGGGGCCCGTCGCGGCGACGGACACCTCGAAGCCCTCCTTGCGGAGCATGTACGACAGGGCGTCGGAGAACGACTCCTCGTCCTCGACCACCAGAACGCGGCTCAACGGGGATTTCCTTTCCATTGCTGTCAGACCTGCCGGAGCTCGGCCGGGCCGGCCTCGATCCCAGCAGACGGCAGTGTCGCCAGGATCTCGTCGGGGGGACGGGCGGGCAGCCGCAGGGTGAACGTCGACCCACCACCAAGAGTGCTCGACACCTCGACCCGCCCGCCATGGTTGCCGGCGATGTGTTTGACGATGGCGAGCCCCAGCCCGGTGCCGCCGGTCGACCGGGACCGCGCCTGGTCGGCCCGGTAGAAGCGCTCGAAGATGCGGTCGACGTCGGTCGGGCCGATACCGATGCCCTGGTCGGCGACGGCGATCTCCACGTGTTCGTCGTCGGCGCGGGCGGTGATCCGGACGGTCGTGTCCTCGCCCGAGTAGTTGATGGCGTTCTCGACCAGGTTCGACACCGCCGTGGCGAGCTGGGTGTCGCTGCCGTGGACCGTGAGCCCCCGTTCCCCCTCGACGACCACGTCGATGCGGCGGGCGGCGGCGGAGGTGCGGGTCCGGTCGATCACCTCGGCGACCACCCAGTCGACGGCGACCGGCTCCGGGGGCGGCTGCGCCTCGGCGCCCTGGAGCCGGGTCAGCTCCAGCAACTCCTGCACCAGGCGCCCCAGCCGGGTCGACTCGTGCTGGATCCGCTCGGCGAAGCGTCGGGCGGCGACCAGGTCCTCGGAGAGGTCGGGCGCGCCCGCGCCGGCCGGCTCGGTGGCGTCGAGCAGCGCCTCGGCGAGGAGTTGCAGGGCGCCGATGGGGGTCTTCAGCTCGTGGCTGACGTTGGCCACGAAGTCCCGGCGCACCCGGGCCAGCCGGTGCGACTCGGTGACGTCCGCCGCCTCCACCGCGATGTAGCCCGCGCCGAGTCCCATCGCCCGCAGGTGCACCCCGAGCGGGTTCACCCCGGTGTTGTCGCGGCCCCGCGGCAGGTCCAGCTCGATCTCGCGCCGCACGCCGGTGCGCCGGACCTGCCCGGCGAGCGTACGGATCAGGGGGTGGGCGGCGATCGAGCCGGGGGTCGGGCCGGTGCGGAGCAGCCCCATCGCGCGGGCGGCGGGGTTGACCAGGACGGGCAGGTCGTCGGGGTCGAGCACCACCACGCCGGCGCGGAGCGAGTCGATGGTCCGGCGGCCGAGCCCGGACTGCGGATCCTCGGCTATCGGGAGCCTCCCACGCGTGAGGGGGAAGCCCGGCCGGCTCCCCGTCGAGGTGGAGCGCCCGCCCAGCCCGGGTACGAACCGGGGCAGCAGCACCCCGGCGACCAGTCCGGCCACCAGCCCCACGGCCAACGCGACCGTCACCGCCCACTCCACCCGGCGATCGTAGGGCGATTGTTAACCTGGCAACCACTACAAATAGGGCAAATCACGCTCGCTTCCGGGAAAGTTCACTCCCGCGTCCGGCGTCGTTCACCGTGGTTCATCTGTGGTCCGTCCGTCCGACCTACCGTGGGCGGCGCACCTGCTCCCTCGCCGCCCTCCGGCGGCGACCACCGACCACAGGACGTGACAATGCGCGACGAGTTCCGGGCTGACCTGCAGATCGTCAGCCAACTGCTGGTGGACATGGCGGAGGGGGTCCGGGCCGCGATGCGGCAGGCCACCCGCGCCCTGCTCACCGCGGACCGCCGGGCGGCCGAGACGGTGATCGAGCGGGACGCCGAGATCGACGACCTCTACCGGCACGTCGAGGAGCGGGTCTGCGACCTGCTCGCCCGGCAGGCGCCGGTCGCCTCCGACCTGCGCGCGATGATCACCGCGCTGCACGTCGCGGCCGACCTGGAGCGGATGGGCGACCTGGCCGACCACGTCGCCAAGACGGCCCTGCGCCGGCACCCGTCGCCGGCCGTGCCGGCCGAGCTGCGGCCGATCTTCACCGACATGGCCGCCACCGCCGACCGGATGGCCGTCAAGATCGGCTCGGTGCTCGCCAAGCCCGACGCCGACCTCGCCGCCGAACTGGACCGCGACGACGACACCATGGACGACCTGCACCGGAGCCTGTTCGGGGTGCTGCTCGGCGACGACTGGCCGTACGGCGTGGAAACCGCCATCGACGCCACCCTGCTCGGCCGCTTCTACGAGCGCTTCGCCGACCACGCCGTCAACGCCGGCGAGCAGGTGGTCTACCTGATCACCGGCCAGACCCCGCCCACCGCGAGCTGAGTTGTAAGGAAGGGCCCCTTGTTAACGCTATGCGTTAACAAGGGGCCCTTCCTTGCACGGCACGTGGGTCAGCGGCCCTGGTTGGCTACAGCGGCGGCGGCCGCCTTGGCGGCGGTCGGGTCGAGGTAGGTGCCGCCCAGCGTCAGGGGGCGCAGGTGCGGGTCGAGGTCGTAGCGCAGCGGGATCCCGGTCGGGATGTTGAGCTTGGCGATCGCCTCGTCGGAGATCTGGTCCAGGTGCTTGACCAGGGCACGCAGCGAGTTGCCGTGCGCGGCCACCAGCACCGTCCGGCCGGCCAGGATGTCCGGCACGATCGAGTCGTACCAGTAGGGCAGCATCCGCTCGACGACGTCCTTGAGGCACTCGGTGCGCGGCATCAGCTCGCTGGGCAGCAGCGCGTAGCGCGGGTCGCCCACCTGCGAGAACTCGTCGTCGTCCGCGATCGGCGGCGGCGGCGTGTCGTACGAGCGGCGCCAGAGCATGAACTGCTCCTCGCCGTACTCCTCCAGGGTCTGCTTCTTGTTCTTGCCCTGCAACGCGCCGTAGTGCCGCTCGTTGAGCCGCCACGACCGCCGCACGGCGATCCAGTGCCGGTCGGCCGCGTTGAGCGCCAGCTCGGCGGTGCGGATCGCGCGGCGCATGACGCTGGTGTGCACCACGTCAGGCAGCAGGCTGTGCTCGCGCAGCAGCTCGCCGCCGCGGCGCGCCTCGTTCTCGCCCTTCTCGGTCAGGTCGACGTCGACCCAGCCGGTGAAGAGGTTCTTGGCGTTCCAGTCGCTCTCGCCGTGCCGCAGCAGGACCAGCGTCCCGACGGTGGGCCCCTCGCTCGCAGTCATGCCGATCATCCTGCCGCACCCGGCGCGGGGACACGCGGGCGGTGGTCGTGACGACCACCACGTGGAAAAGGCGGTGACCGGAAAACTGGCCCCACACTAGGTTGTAAGGCGCAACAATCAGGACGGTCATTACGCGAGCGGGGGCGCCGACGTGCGGACGATGCGGGGTTGGTTCCGGGACACGACAGGTGGCCTGCCGGTCACCTTCTGGTACCTCTGGGCCGGCACGCTGATCAACCGGCTCGGCTCGTTCGTCCTGGTCTTCCTCGCCATCTACCTGACCCAGGAGCGCGACTTCTCCGCGTCGCAGGCGGGCCTCGTGATCGGCCTGTGGGGTGTCGGCGGCGCGGTCGGCACCACCGTCGGCGGCACCCTGACCGACCGCTGGGGCCGCCGGCCGACCCTGCTCACCGCGCACCTCGGCGCGGCCACCATGATGCTCGCCCTCGGCTTCGCCCGGGAACTCTGGGCGGTGGCGCTCGGCGCGCTGCTGCTCGGCATGTTCGCCGAGGCCGCCCGCCCGGCGTTCGGGGCGATGATGATCGACGTGGTGCCGGAGAAGGACCGGCTGCGCGCCTTCTCGCTGAACTACTGGGCGATCAACCTCGGCTTCGCCTGCGCCGCCGTCCTCGCCGGCCTCGCCGCCGAGGCCGGCTACCTGCTGCTCTTCGTGGTCGACGCGACCACCACCGTGATCACCGCGCTGATCATCTTCGCCAAGGTCGGCGAGACCCGGCGGGCCCCCGCCGTCGGCGCCCGCCACAAGGGCCCCGGGGCGCCGGCCGGGGCGCTGCGCACCATCCTGGCCGACCGCGTCTACCTGGGCTTCGTGGCGCTCAACCTGTTCGGCGCGCTGGTCTTCCTCCAGCACATCTCGATGCTGCCGATCGCGATGGGCGACTCCGGCCTGAGCCCCGCCACGTACGGCTCGGTGATCGCGCTCAACGGGGTGCTGATCGTGGTCGGCCAGCTCTTCGTACCCCGGCTGATCAAGGGCCGGAGCCGGTCGCACGTGCTCGCCCTCGCCTCCGTGGTGATGGGCGTCGGGTTCGGTCTCACCGCGTTCGCGGACGCGGCCTGGTTCTATGGCCTGACCGTGCTGATCTGGACCGTCGGCGAGATGCTCAACTCGCCGTCCAACGCCACCCTGATCGCCGAGCTCTCCCCCGCCGAGCTGCGCGGCCGCTACCAGGGCGTGTTCTCGCTCTCCTGGCAGGTCGCCGGCGCCGTCGCGCCGGTCCTCGGCGGCCTGGTCCGCGAGCAGGCCGGCAACGGCGAGCTCTGGCTCGGCTGCGCGTTGATCGGCGGGCTGATGGCGATCGCCCACCTGGTCTCCGGCCCGGCCCGGGAACGGCGGGCCGTCGCCCTGCGCGGGGCCACCGGGACCGTCGTGCCGGTGGTGGCGGTCCGACCGCCCGCGCCGGAGGCGGCCGAGGCGGCGGCCACCGCGCCCGCCGAGCCGCTGGTGCCCGGCGCGGACGCCGGCCCGCCTGCCGACCCGCGACGGACGGCCGAGTCGAGCGGCGTGCGGTGAGTTGGGCGCGCACTCCGGGCCGGCCCGACCGGCGTGCGGTGATCAGCGACACGCTGGCGCGCCGGACCCGGGCTTCCTACGGTCGAGCCTGAACCGTTAACAAACACAACTGTCTGGAGGGACGGGTGCGGGCCCTGCGTCGTTGGCTGGACGACACCGCGGGCGGCCTCCCCGCCACCTTCTGGTACCTCTGGGCCGGCCTGCTGATCAACCGGGCCGGCGCCTTCGCGATGCTCTTCCTGTCGCTCTACCTGACCGATGCGCGCGGCGCGAGCGCGGCGCTGGCGGGCACGGTGGTCGGGGCGTACGGGCTGGGCGGGGCGGGCGGCGTGCTGCTCGGCGGGGTGCTGGCCGACCGGTGGGGACGCCGGGCCACCCTGCTCGCCGCCCACCTGGTCACCGCCGGGCTCATGGTCGCCCTGGCCTTCAGCCGGCACCTGGTGGTGATCGCCGTGCTCGCCGCCCTGGTCGGGTTGGCGCACTCGATGCCCAGCCCCGCCTTCGTCGCGGCGATCGTCGACGTGGTGCCCGAGCGGCGCCGCGCCCGCGCGTTCAACCTCCAGTTCTGGGCGTTCAACCTCGGCATGGCGGTGGCCTCACTGCTGGCCGGCCTGCTCGCCGAGGCCAGCTTCCTCGCGCTCTTCCTGGTCGACGCCGCCGCCACCCTGGTCGCGGCCCTGGTGATCGCCTGGAAGGTCCCGGAGACGCTGGCGCGGGTGCGGGTCGGCCGGGCGGCGGGACACCGGGAGCGGGCGGCGCGGCGGCGGGGGCGTCCGCGCCCGCCCGGGCTGCACACGGCCCTGATGGACCGCACCTTCCTCACCTTCGTGGGCCTGACCTTCGTGCTGGCCGTGCTGACCATGCAGACCTCGACGATCATGCCGCTGGCGATGCGGACGGACGGGCTGCGCCCGTCGGCGTACGGCGCGGTGGTCGCGCTCGGCGGGGTGCTGATCGTGGTGGGGCAGCTCTTCGTGCCGAGGCTGATCGAGCGGCACCGCAAGCACCACGTCCTGGCCGTGTCGACCGTGCTGCTGGCGGCCGGCTTCGCCGTCCTCGCCGTCGCCGACGACCTGGCGGTGTACCTGGCCGCGGCGCTGGTCTGGACGGTCGGCCAGATGCTCGCCGCCCCGCCGAACGCCCAGATCAACGCCGACCTCGCCCCGCCCGAGCTGCGCGCCCGCTACCAGTCGGTGTTCTACCTGGCATTCCCGGCGGCGTCGTTCGTGGCGCCCACGCTCGGCGGGGTGAGCCTGCAGTACCTCGGGGACGGGCACTGGCTCGTCGTCGGCGGGTTGGGGCTGCTGGCGGCCGGCTGCCACCTGCTGACGGGCCCGTCCCGCGACCGCCGGGTGGCCGCCCTCCGCGCCGCCCACACCCAGGCCCGCCCCCGGCCCGCGGCCCCGGCCCGGACGCCCGCACCGGCGCGCTGACCCGTACGGCCGGGGGCGGTCAGGAAGGGCCGGCATCGCCGCGCACCCGGCGAGAGACGGGCGCGTCCCCCGAGGAAAGCAGAGCGCCCATCACGGCCTGTGGTCGTGATGGGCGCTCGCACGGTATGACCGGCGGCGGCGGGCGATACCCACCCCCGTAGGCGTCGCCCGCTCGCGCCGCCGGTCCAAACAGGTGGCCACCGTCCCCCAACGGTGTTGTTCCACCCGTCCCCTGCGCCTCGCTCGGTGCACGGATCTGATCGATCCGCCGCTCCCCCGAACGTTTCCGAGCGTGGCGCGGTGCAATAAAGTTAGTTCGCCCGGATTCCCGATTCAAGCTGGATCGGCTGTCTCGCCGGTCACAGCACCCGGTGTCCCACCCGGATGTCGCTGCCTCGGTCCTCCGTCGTGGCAAACAGCGGATACCCGTCGGCCATTCCCCCAAACACGTCAGGCGTCCTCACGATCTGGGGATTCCGTACGGAAGAAGTTGCTGGGCCGGCCGTCGCGGAGCTGCTCCTGGTAGATCAGGTTCAGCTTGCGATCGTCGAAGGTGCGGAACCACTCGTCCCAGGTGATCTCGCGTATCCGGCTGCTCTCCCGGTAACCGGGGATGTTGAACGTGAGCACGCCGGCCCGGCCCTCCCGCTCGGTACCCGCGATCGTCGCCGGCTTCGCGCCGCGCTCCTGCGCCCAGCGCCGGATCACGTCGTGGTTCGCGGTGACCAGACTGCGGCCGGGGCGCTCGGGCCGGTCGGCGGTCGAGGTGATCACCTGCGAGGAACGCACCGACCGCGAGGAGGCTCGGCCGGTCCGGACCGGGGTCGCCTTCGTCGCCGTACCGCCGCGCGCCACGCCGGCCCGCGACGACGCCGGCGCGGACGTCCTCGCTGCCGTGGTCTTCCGGGCCGCCGCCGTGGTGGTCTTCCGGGCCGGCGCGATCTTCTTCGCGGGCGCGGTCTTCTTCGCCGCCGCCTTCTTGGCGGGGGCCGTCTTCTTGGCGGGGGCCGCCTTCGCGGCGGCCTTCCGGGCCGGGGCCTTCTTCGCCGGGGCGGTCTTGTTCGCGGCCTTCGCCCGGCTCGGGGCGGCCTTGCCCGCGGCACGTCCGGCAGCCGCCTTCTTCGTGGCGGCGGCCCGGCCGGCCGATGCCTTCGTCCCCGTCGCGCGGCCGGCGGGGCCGGTGCTGCGGCGGGCGGCGCCGCCCGCCGGGCGCTCCGCACGCAGGGTCCGCGCCAGCGTCTTCACCAGTTCCGGCTTGCGCAGCGCGGAGATCCCGGAGACCCCGCGCCGGCGCAACTGCCCCCGGATCTCGTCCACCTTCATCCGCGAGATGTCGGACTCGGAGATCCCCGGCGTGTTCGGGGTCTGGTTGCCCGCCTGCCGTTTCGTCCTGGTCGCAGTCCCGCCGCGACCTGAGCTGTTCCGCTGAGCCATGGGATGCTCACGCTCCTCGACAGTTGGTCCTCGGCGCGCGGCGGGTCCCAGTGCCGCACCGCGCGGTGCGGCATACCCGTCAGGACCGGTCCGAACCTCCCGCCGGGACACCCGCACCGGGAGCGCCGCCCCCGGTGCCGGCGGCCCCCGCGGAGCCCGCGTCGCCAGCGGGGCCGGCGGCGGCCGGGGACGGCTCGAAGAGGTGCGCGAACGCCGCGAGGTTCGCGGTGGATTCGCCCCGCTTGACCCGCCACTCCCACTCCCGGCGGATCGAGCTGCCGAAGCCGATCTCCAGCATCGTGTCGAAGGACTCGTCGGCGTACGTCAGCACCGCGCCGAGCAGCCGGTCCAGCTCGTCGGCGTCGATCCCCGCCGGGTTGACCCGGCCGGTCAGGTAGACGTCGCCGACCGCGTCGACGGAGAAGGACACCGCGTACATCCGGGCGTTGCGCTGCAACAGCCAGGCCCACAGCTCCTCGCGGCGCTCGTCCGGTTGGCGCATCACGAACGCCTCGACCCGCAGCGCGTGCTCACCGACGATCAGGTTGCAGACCGTCTTCAGCTTGTGGGTGCCCGGCAGCGTGACCGCGTACGAGCCCGGGCCGGTCGACTCCCAGGCCAGCTCCCGCTCGTCGCAGACCGCCTCGATCAGGGCCGCCAGATCGTCCTTCGCGCTCATCGGCCCACTCTACGGCCGCCCACGCCCCGGCACGGGGGTGGCGGCGGACGGCCCGCCGCCACCGGCGACCGGGCCCGTCACCAGGAGCAGGACATCGCCGCGTCACCGGCCAGTTCGGAGGCGAGCCGGGCCCGGTGGTCGGCGATCGCCTCGCCGTAGACGGCGAGCAGCCCCGAGGCCGTCCGCTGCCAGGAGAACGCGCGGGCGTGCCGGGCCGCGCCCCGGGACAGCTCGGCCCGGCGCCGCCGGTCGGGCAGCAGGCGGCCGAGCGTACGGGCCCAGTCGACCGGGTCGTGGCCGTCGACGAGCAGGCCGCTGACCTGGTCCCGGACCGCGGTCACCAGCCCGCCGACGGCGGCGGCCACCACCGGCGTGCCACAGGCCTGGGCCTCCAGCGCCACCAGCCCGAAGGACTCGTTGTGCGACGGCACCGCCACCAGGTCGGCCGCCCGGTACAGGGCGGGCAGGTCGTCGCCCGTCTGCGGCGGCAGGAACCGCACCCGGTCGGCGACGCCGAGCGAGGCGGCCAGCTCCATCAGGGCGGTCGGGCGGTCCAGGCCGCTGCCGCTGGGGCCGCCGCAGATCACCACGGTCACCTCGTCGGCGAGCGCCGGGTCGCGCTCGCGCAGCGCGGCCACCGCGCGGACGAGCACGTCCGGGGCCTTCAGCGGCTGGATGCGGCCGACGAAGGCCACCACGTACCCGGTGGCGGGCAGCCCGAGTCGGCGGCGGGCGGCGCGCTGGCGCCCCTCGGGGGCGGGGCGGAACCGGTCCAGGTCCACGCCGGGCTCGACGATCGCCACCTGGGTCGGGTCCGCGTCGTACCGGTCGATCAGGTCCCGGGCCTCGACCGCGGTGTTCGCGACGAGCCGGTCGGCCTCGGCGACCACCTGCTCCTCGCCGATGACGCGGGCCTTGGGTTCCGGCCGGTCCCCGGCGGCGAGCTGGGCGTTCTTGACCTTCGCCAGGGTGTGCGCGGTGTGCACCAGCGGCACGCCCCAGCGCTCCTTGGCCAGCCAGCCGACCTGGCCCGAGAGCCAGTAGTGGGAGTGGATCAGGTCGTAGTGGCCCGGTGGGCGGGACGCCTCGGCGCGCAGCACGCCGGCGGTGAAGGCGCAGAGCTGACCCGGCAGCTCCTCCTTCGTGAGCCCTTCGAGCGGGCCGGCGGTGACGTGCCGGACGTGCACGCCGGGGGCCGTCTCGACGACCGGGGGCAGGTCGCCGGAGGTCGCCCGGGTGAAGATCTCCACCTCGACGTCCGCCTCGGCGAGCCGCCGCGCGACCTCCAGGATGTAGACGTTCATGCCGCCCGCGTCGCCGGTGCCCGGCTGGTGCAGGGGCGAGGTGTGCACCGAGACGGTGGCGATCCGCCGGGGGCGGGGCCACGGACGCGCACCGCGCTGACGACCCACACCGGTGTGCACTTCCGCCACGTCCGCTCCCTCTGTCACGGTTTATGCCGTCCCGCACGCCCGGCGCTTTTCGGACAACGTCCTCGCCGGATGTCATCTTCCCGATCCCGCCCCGCTGATGCGCGGGGGCGACCCCCGGGCGTGACGGACCTCATCACCGCGCCGAGGGCGCCCGGCGCGGCCGGCCGGGTGAGAATGGCCGGATGACCTCTGTCGCCGTCGTCACCGGAGCGTCCAGCGGGATCGGCGCGGCCACCGCCCGCCGGCTCGCCGCCGAGGGCTTCCACGTGCTCGCCGCCGCGCGGCGTACCGACCGGTTGGCCACCCTGATCGCGGAGATCGAGGCGGCGGGGGGCGCGGCCACCGCCGTGCCCTGCGACGTCACCTCCGACGAGTCGGTGGCCGGGCTCGCCGAGGTCGCGGCCGCTGCGCCGGGGCCGGTCACCCTGCTGGTCAACAACGCCGGCGGCGCGCGCGGCCTGGACCCGGTCGAGTCCGGGTCGGTCGGCGACTGGCAGTGGATGTACGACGTCAACGTGCTCGGCACGCTGCGCGTCACCCAGGCGTTGCTGCCCGCGCTGGAGGCGTCCGGGGCCGGCACCATCGTGATCGTCTCCTCGACCGCCGGCCTCACCGTCTACGAGGGCGGTGGCGGCTACACCGCCGCCAAGCACGCGCAGACGGCCGTCGCCGGCACCCTGCGCCTGGAGTTGTGCGGCCGTCCGGTCCGGGTGGTGGAGATCGACCCCGGCATGGTGAAGACCGACGAGTTCGGGCTGGTGCGCTTCGGCGGGGACGCCGAGAAGGCGGCGGCGGTCTACGCCGGGGTCGCCGAGCCGCTGGTCGCCGAGGACGTCGCCGACTGCGTCGCCTGGTGCGCGACCCGCCCGCAGCACGTCAACGTCGACCGCCTCGTGGTGCGCCCGCTGGCGCAGGCCGCCCAGCACAAGGTGCACCGGGTCGGCTGAGCCGGACCGGCAGCCGACGATGGCGGGCACGGCGTGGCACCGGCCGCTCGGCGTGGTGACCCGGGGGACGACCAACCCCAACCGGCTCCGCCGGGTGGACAACTGGATCGTCGAGACCTGCGGGAAGGCGCTGCGCGACGCCGCCGACCCGCTGGTGGTGGACCTCGGCTACGGCGCCACCCCGGTCACCGCCGTCGAGCTGCGCGCCCGGCTCGCCGCCGGGGTCCGCGCCGACGTGCGGGTGGTCGGGCTGGAGATCGATCCCGTACGCGTGGCCGCCGCCCAGCCCGCCGCCGACCCGCCCCGGCTGACGTTCGCCCGGGGCGGGTTCGAGCTGGCCGGGCTGCGTCCCGCCCTGGTTCGCGCGTTCAACGTCCTGCGCCAGTACGACGAGCACGAGGTGGCCGACGCCTGGCGGACGATGACCGCCGCGCTGGCCCCGGGCGGGCTGCTGGTGGAGGGCACCTGCGACGAGCTGGGCCGGCTCGGCGGCTGGGTGCTGCTCGACTCCGACGGCCCCCGGACGCTCACCCTGGCCGCGAAGCTCACCACCCTGGGCACCCCGGCGGAACTGGCCGAACGGCTGCCCAAGGCGCTCATCCACCGCAACGTCCCCGGCGAGCGGATCCACGACCTGATCGGGGCGCTCGACGACGCCTGGCACGCCGCCGCCGGCTACGCCCCGTTCGGCCCCCGCCAGCGCTGGCTCCACGCGGTGTCCGCCGTACGCGCGTCGGGCTGGCCGATCCTCGACGGCCCCCGCCGCTGGCGCCACGGTGAGCTCACCCTCCCCTGGCCCGCCGTCGCCCCCACCTGACCGCGCCAGCCGCCGAGGGCATCAGATGGCGCAGTTGACGAGGACGGGTTCGGGGTGGAGGGTGACGCCGAAGCGGCGGTGGACGCCGTCGCGGATCTCCCGGGCCAGCTCGACCAGGGCGGCGGTGCTGGCGGTGCCGCCGCGGTTGGTCAGGGCGAGGGTGTGCTTGCCGGAGATGGCGGTGCCCTCCGGGCCCGGGTGGCCCTTGCCGAAGCCGGCCTTGTCGATCAGCCAGGCGGCGCTGATCTTCACCATGTCCCCGGGGCAGGGCCACGACGGCGGCTCGCCCAGGTCGGCGGCGCGCTCGCACAGCAGCTCGTACGCCGCGCGGTCCAGCACCGGGTTGGTGAAGAACGAGCCGACCGACCGGGTGTCCGGGTCGGTCGCGTCGAGCACCATGCCCTTGCCGGCGCGCAGCCGCAGCACCGTGGCCCGGGCGTCGGCCAGCGGCACCCGGTCCCCCACCTCCACGCCGAGCGCCCGGGCCAGCTCGGCGTAGCGCACCGGGCCGGACAGCGGCGAGCGGGCCAGCCGGAAGTCGACCGACAGCACCACCCAGCGGTCGCTGTACTTGAAGACGCTGGAGCGGTAGGCGAAGCCGCAGTCGGCGGCGGCGATCCGCCCGACCGTCCCGTCGACCCGGTCGTGGACCCGCACGCCGGTGATGGTCTCGGCGACCTCCTGCCCGTACGCGCCGACGTTCTGGATCGGGGTGGCGCCGGTCGAGCCGGGGATGCCGGAGAGGCACTCCAGACCGGACCAGCCGTTGGCCACGGTGGCGGCGACCAGGTCGTCCCAGGGCTCGCCGGCCTCGACGCGTACGGTGACGGTCGCGGCGTCCTCGTCGACCACCCGGAGGCCCCGGGAGCGGACCAGGACCACGGTGCCGGGGAAGCCGGCGTCACCGATCACCACGTTGCTGCCGCCGGCGAGGACCAGGACCGGCTCGTCCCGTTCGCCCGCCTCCCGCACCGCCCGGACGATCTCGTCCGCGTCGGTGCCGGCCACGACGCGTCCGGCCGGTCCACCCAGGCGCAATGTGGTGTATCGCGCCAGTTCGCACGTAGCGGCGGGTTCGGTGCCGGTTGTCGGCTGGGCGTAGACGTCAGACACGCCTTTCACCCTAGGCTGAGGGGTAGCCGCGGCGCCCACTGGTGGCCCGGTCACCCCCGGGAGGATGGCGATGAGCAGACTGCACGGCACGAAGGACTTCTGGATCGGTGCGCTCCGGGCGGAGGGCCCGGCGTTCGCCGCGGCCGTGGCGGAGGCGCCACCGGAGACCCCGGTGCTGTCCTGTCCCGGCTGGACCGTCGCCGACCTGACCCTGCACCTCGCCGCCATCTACCGCTGGGTGCGCTCGTTCGCGGGCGCCGGCGCGGCCAGCCGGCCGCCGGGCCGGCCCGAGCGGATCGAGCCGGAGGCCGGCGTCGCCCCGCTCCGGCTCTGGCAGCAGGAGTACGACCAGCTGATGACCCTCTTCGACGCCCTCGACCCCGAGGCCCCGGCCTGGAACTGGGCCCCCCAGCCGAAGAAGGCGGGCTTCTGGCCGCGCCGGATGGCGCACGAGACCGCGGTGCACCGCTGGGACGCCCAGCTGGCGATCGCCGCCGGTGAGCCGGTCGAGGCCAAGCTCGCCGCCGACGGGGTGAGCGAGGTGCTGGACACCTGGCTGCCCGCCGGCCGGCGCCGCACCGCCGGCCAGTGGCACGGGGTGGTGCAGCTCTCCGCGGTCGACGCCGCCCAGCAGTGGTTCCTCCGGCTGCGCGGCGAGGGGGTGGCCCTGCTGGACACCGCCACCATCTTCGACCACGACGACCGCCACGCCCGGGCGCAGGTCAGCGGCACGGCGAGCGACCTGCTGCTCGCGCTCTGGGGCCGGGTCAGCTTCGACACGCTCGACGTGGCCGGCGATCCCACCCTGCTCGAGGGTCTGCGCGTCGGCTGACCTCCGCGCGGAGCCGGGACCCGAGGGCTCCGCGCGGTTACGCCGCACGTCCGCCAGTGGCCGCCCCCGTCCCGGGGGCGGCCACTGGCGTCGCAGCCCTCGCCGGCTCCGGTCGGCGGCCAGCTCCGCCTCGGCCGTGCGGTCCGTGGCCGGCCCGGCTGCGGCGGTCTCCGTACGGCATTGAGAGCGCTCTCTTGACACCGCCCCCACCAGGCACCACCCTGTCGTGAGAGCGCTCTCTCAGCTCTGTTCCACCACCTGCCTCGCCACCTCAGACGACCTGAGAGGGGTCCGACAGAAATGGGTGTCTTTCCGCGCCGCCGCCTGGCGGCGGTGGCTCTCGTCGCCGCCACCGCACTGTTCGCCACCGCCGGCTGCGCCGGCGGCGACGAACCCGCCGACAACGGCCAGATCACGCTGACGGTCGACGTGTTCAGCCAGTTCGGCTACGAGGAGCTCTACAAGGAGTACATGGCCAGCCACCCCGGCGTGAAGATCGTCGAGCGGGGCACCGGCACCAACCTCGACGACTACTCGCCGAAGCTGACCCAGTGGCTCGCCGCCGGCAAGGGCGCGGGCGACGTCGTCGCCATCGAAGAGGGGTTGATGGTCGAGTACAAGGCCAACCCCGACAACTTCGTCAACCTGCTCGACCACGGCGGGGCCGAACTCCAGGGCAACTTCCTGGAGTGGAAGTGGAAGGGCGGGATGACCCAGGACGGCAAGCTGATCGGCCTGGGCACCGACGTCGGCGGCATGGCGATGTGCTACCGCAAGGACCTGTTCGCCAAGGCCGGCCTGCCCACCGAGCGCGACGAGGTGTCGAAGCTCTGGCCGACCTGGCAGGACTACATCAAGGTCGGCGAGCAGTTCAAGGCGAAGAACACCGGCGCCTCGTTCCTGGACGCCGCGACCAACATCTTCAACACCATCGTGCTCCAGACAGCGGGCAACGCGCAGGGCTACCACTACTACGACACCGCCGACAACCTGGTGGTGGACAGCAACCCGGCCGTCCGGCAGGCCTGGGACACCACGATGGACATCGTCGACTCCGGGCTGTCCGGCAAGTACGGCTCCTGGTCCGAGGAGTGGGTCTCGGCCTTCAAACAGGCCAAGTTCGCCACCATCGCCTGCCCGGCCTGGATGACCGGCGTCATCGAGGGCAACGCGGGCGCCGAGGCCAAGGGCAGGTGGGACATCGCCCGGGTGCCCGGCAACGGCGGCAACTGGGGCGGGTCCTGGCTCGCCGTGCCCGCGCAGAGCAAGCACCGCGCCGAGGCGATCGAGCTGGCGAAGTTCCTGACCAGCGCCAAGGGCCAGATCGGGGCGTTCAAGGCCAAGGGCCCGCTGCCCTCCTCGCCGCAGGCACTCGCCGACCCGGCGATCGTCGACGCCAAGAACGCGTACTTCTCGGACGCCCCGGTGGGGCAGATCTTCGGTGAGGGCGCCAAGACCCTCAAGCCGGTCTACATGGGGCCGAAGAACCAGGCCGTCCGCACCGAGGTCGAGAACGCCGTCCGCACGGTCGAACTCGGTCAGCGCAGCCCCGAACAGGGCTGGACGGACGCGGTGAACAACGCGAAGAAGGCCGCCGCCAAGTAGCCCGAACCGGAAGTGCGGGCGGGTGGGCGCCGGGGGCGCCGATCCCGCCCGCACCGGAAAAGGAGTGTGGTTCGGGCATGACCGCCCAGCTCGACGCGCGCCCACCGGTCGCACCGGCGCCCCGCACCGGCCGGCGTACGCCGGGGATGCGGCTCAGCCGCCTCGACACGAAGTTCTCGCCCTACCTCTTCGTCGCCCCGTTCTTCGTGATCTTCGCGGTGTTCGGGGTCTACCCGCTGGCCTACACGTTCTGGGTCTCGCTGCACGACTGGGACCTGCTCGGCAGCGACCACCCGTTCGTCGGCCTCGACAACTACAGCCGCCTGCTGGCGGACACCGACTTCTGGCACGCGGTCGTCAACACCCTCGGCATCTTCGTCATCTCCACCATCCCGCAGCTACTGGCCGCGCTCTGGCTGGCCAACCTGCTCAACCGGCGGCTGCGGGCCCGGACGACGTTCCGGATGGCGGTGCTGATCCCCAACATCACCTCGACCGCCGCCGTCGCGATCGTCTTCGGGGTGCTCTTCGGCCGCGAGTTCGGCATGGTCAACTGGCTGCTCGACCTGGTCGGAATCGACGCGGTCGAGTGGAAGTCCAACCGCTTCGCGTCCTGGGTGGCCATCTCGGCGATGGTCGACTGGCGGTGGACCGGCTACAACGCGCTGATCTTCCTGGCCGCGATGCAGGCCGTCCCGCGCGACCTGTACGAGTCGGCCGCCATCGACGGCGCCGGCCGGGCCCGGCAGTTCTGGTCGATCACCGTGCCGCTGCTCAAGCCGACGATCATCTTCACCGTCATCATCTCCACCATCGGCGGGCTCCAGCTCTTCACCGAGCCCCGGCTCTTCCACTCCGGGACCAACCCGATCCGCGGCGGACCGCTGCGGGAGTCGCAGACCGTGACCATGTACATGTTCGAGAACGCCTTCGCGCCCCACTACAACTTCGGGTACGGCTCGGCGGTGGCGTGGCTGCTCTTCGCGCTGATCGCGGTCGTCGCGGCGGTCAACGTGCTGCTCCTGCGCCGGCTCGGCGCCTCGCGGCCCCCGAAGGTGGACGCGAGGCCGAAGGAAGGACCCCGATGACCCGCCTCTGGGCCGCCAGCCGGCTCACCTACGCCGCGCTGATCGCCGCCGGGGTCCTGTCGATCTTCCCGATCTACTGGATGTTCGTGGTGGCGAGCCGCTCCAACGACGCGATGGGCCAGCTCCCGCCCCCGGTCACCCCCGGCGGCAACCTCGGCGCGAACATCTCCCGCCTGCTCGGCAACACCGACGCGTACTTCGTCACCGGTTTGGTCAACTCGGCGATCGTGGCGTCCACGGTCACCGTCTCGGTGGTCTTCTTCTCCACCCTGGCCGGGTTCGCCTTCGCCAAGCTGCGGTTCCGGGGACGCAACGCACTGCTCATGGTCATCATCGCGACGATGATGGTGCCCACCCAGCTCGGCGTCATCCCGCTCTACCTGCTGATGACCAGGCTGAACTGGAACGACCGGCTGCCGGCGGTGATCGTGCCGGCCCTGGTCACCGGCTTCGGGGTGTTCATGATGCGGCAGTACGCCGGCCAGGCCGTCAGCGACGAGCTGATCGAGGCGGCCCGGATCGACGGCTGCGGCACCGCGCGGATCTACTGGAACGTGGTGCTGCCGGCGCTGCGCCCGGCCGCCGCCGTGCTCGGGCTGCTCACCTTCATGACGACCTGGAACGACTTCCTCTGGCCGTACGCCGTCCTCAACGATCCGGAGAACCCGACCGTGCAGCTGGCGTTGCGCACCCTCTCCGACGGGTACTACACCGACATGTCCCAGGTGTTCACGGGGACGGCCATCGCCACCCTTCCGCTGCTCCTGGTCTTCGTCCTGTTCGGCCGCCAGATCATCGGCGGCATCATGGAAGGTGCGATCAAGTCGTGAGCACTCTGCGATTCCCCGAGAACTTCGTCTGGGGCGCGGCGACCGCCGCGTACCAGATCGAGGGCGCGGCCACCGCCGACGGTCGCGGCCCGTCGATCTGGGACACCTTCAGCCGTACGCCGGGCAAGGTCCACCACGGGCACACCGGCGACGTCGCCTGCGACCACTATCACCGGTACGCCGACGACGTGGCGCTGATGGCGGAGCTGGGGCTGAAGGCGTACCGCTTCTCGGTGGCCTGGCCACGGATCCAGCCCGACGGCAGCGGCCCGGTCAACCCGCGCGGCCTGGACTTCTACGACCGGCTCACCGACGCGCTGCTAGACCGGGGCATCGACCCGATCATCACGCTCTACCACTGGGACCTGCCGCAGAACCTCCAGGACCGGGGCGGCTGGACCAACCGGGAGACCGCCGAGCACCTCGCCACGTACGCCACGGCGGTGCACGCCCGGCTCGGCGACCGGGTGCGCACCTGGACCACGCTCAACGAGCCGTGGTGCTCGGCGTACCTGGGCTACGGCAACGGGGTGCACGCCCCCGGGGAACGGGACCCGGGCGCGGCCTTCGCCGCCGTACACCACCTGTTGCTCGGGCACGGCCTGGCGGCCCGCGCGCTGCGCGCGGCCGGCGCGGAGACCGTCGGGATCACCGTCAACCCGGCCGACGTGCGCCCCGCCGACGCCGACAGCGCCGCGGACGCGGCGGCGGTCCGCCTGGTGGACGGCCTGCACAACCGGATCTTCCTCGACCCGCTGCTGCGGGCGGCCTACCCGGAGGACGTGCTGGAGCACGTGGCCCGGATCGTCGAGCCGACGTTCGTCCGGGACGGCGACGAGAAGCTGATCGCCGCCCCGATCGACCTGCTCGGGGTCAACTACTACGCGCCCACCTACGTCGCCGGCCGGCCGGACGGCGCGGGCGGCAGCGCGTATCCGGGCACCGACGGCGCGGTCGAGTTCCTGCCGCCGGTCGGGCCGCTGACCGACATGGGCTGGATGATCGAGCCGGCCGGGCTGACCCGGCTGCTGGAGCGGCTCGCCACCGACTACCCCGGCGTGCCGCTGCTGATCACCGAGAACGGCGCCGCGTTTCCCGACAAGGCCGGCACCGACGCCCCCGACGGCGCCGGGCAGGTGCTCGACGCCGACCGGATCGCCTACCTCGACGGGCACCTGCGCGCCGCGCACGAGGCGATCTCCCGAGGGGTGGACCTGCGGGGCTATCTCGTATGGTCGTTGTTGGACAACTTCGAGTGGGCCGAGGGGTACCGCCGACGGTTCGGGATCATCCACGTCGACTACCTGACCCAGCGCCGCACACCGAAGTCCAGCGCCCGGTGGTACCAGGAGGTGATCTCCCGGAACGGGCTGTGACGAGGCGGTGGTAACGGGGATGACGACGGCGCAGCGGCCGACACTGGAGGCGGTGGCCCGGCGGGCGGGGGTCTCGCGGGCGACCGTCTCCCGGGTGGTGAACGGCTCCACGACCGTCGCCGAGCCGATCCGGGAGGCGGTCCGCCGGGCGGTGGCCGAGCTGGGATACGTGCCGAACCTGGCCGCCCGCAGCCTGGTCACCCAGCGGACCGACTCGGTCGCCCTGGTGCTGCCGGAGGCCGCCACCCGGGTCTTCTCCGACGACCAGGTGTTCCCGGGCATCATCCGGGGTGCCGCCCAGGAGCTGGAGGCCGCCGACAAGCAGCTCGTGCTCATGCTCGCCGGCTCGCCGGCCGGGCACGACCGGGTGGAGCGCTACACCACCGGGCGGCACGTGGACGGGGTGCTCTTCGCCTCGCTGCACGGCGAGGACCCGCTGCCCGGCCGGCTCGCCCGGCTGGGCATCCCGGTGGTGTGCAGCGGTCGCCCGCTCGACGGCGCCGACGTGCCGTACGTCGACGTCGACCACGTCGGCGGGGTGACCACGGCGGTCCGGCACCTGATCTCGGGCGGTCGCCGGCGCATCGCCACCATCGCCGGCCCGCAGGACATGGTGGCCGGTATCGAACGGCTCACCGGCTACCGGAACACGGTCGCCGAGGCCGGCCTGCCGGAGCTGGTGGCGACCGGCGACTTCACCCGCGAGTCCGGGACGACGGCGATGCGGCAGCTCCTCGCCGAGCACCCCGACCTGGACGCGGTCTTCGCCGCCTCCGACCTGATGGCGCACGCTGCCCTGCGGGCGCTGCGCGAGGCGAGGCGGCGGGTGCCGGACGACGTGGCGGTGATCGGCTTCGACGACATTGAGACGGCCGCGTACACCGAGCCCCCGCTGACCACCGTCCGCCAGCCGATCGTGGAGCTCGGCCGGCGGATGACCCGGCTGCTGCTGCGGCTGGCCGCCGGGGAGGCGATCGAGCGGGCCGTGGTGCTCCCCACCGAGCTGGTGGTCCGCCGGTCGGCCTGATGTGTAAGGAAGGGCACCTTGTTAACGCCTTCTGTATAGGAAGGGCCCCTTCCTAACGCCGCACCCGTCCGGTGCCGGATTAATCCGTAGAGCCGCAATACGGGCGCCGGTAGCGTCGCGCGCGTGACCGCGAACCTGATCCGCGTACCTGCCCTCTCCGACGTCGCCGAGTACGCGTACGCGGCCACGGTCGAGCCGCCGGCCCGGCTAGTCTTCACCGCCGGCGCCTGCCCGCTCGACGCCGAGGGGCGGACCGTCGCGCCCGGCGACCCCGTCGGCCAGGCCCGGCAGGTGATGGCCAACCTGGAGACCGCCCTCGCGGCGGCCGGCGCCCGGCTCACCGACGTCGTCAAGACCACCGTCTACGTGGCGTCGTCCCGCCAGGCCGACCTGGTGGCCGTGTGGGAGGTGGTCCGGGACGTGTTCGGCGACCACGAGCCGCCCAGCACTCTGCTCGGGGTGGCCGTGCTCGGCTACACCGACCAGCTCGTCGAGGTCGAGGCCGTCGCCGCCGTCCGCGAGGAGAACTGACGTGCGCATCCGGACCGCCCGCCCCGACGACGCGCCCGCCGTGGTGGCCATGCGCGCGCTCGTGCACCCCTACCTGGTGCGCGGCGTCGAGTCGACCCGGCGGATGATCGCCCAGCCCCCGCCCGGCGAGGACTGGACCGCGTACGTCGTCGAGGTGGACGACGCGGTGGTCGGCTGGGCGTCGGCGTACCGCAACGACCGGACCTCGGAGCCCGACGTCGGCGAGATCTCCACGCTGCACGTCCACCCGGAGCACCGGGGCCGGGGCGCCGGCACCGCGCTGCTGGCCGCCGCGCTGGGGCACCTGCGGGACATCGGGGCGCGCCGGGTACGTACCTGGGCGCTGCCGGAGTCGCTGCCGTTCGCCGGCCGGCACGGGTTCACGCCGAGCCGGGAGCTGCGTTACTCCGCGCTGGACCTGCGGCCGGCCCCGCCGATGCCGGAGCCGCCGCCGGGCGTACGGCTGCTCCCGCTGACCGACGTGGACCCGCGTCGGGTCTACCTGGCCGAGACGGCGGCGGCGGCCGACGAGCCGGGGGACGTGCCGGCCGACTCGATCAGCTACGAGAGCTGGCGCTCCGAGGTCTGGGACAACCTGGGCCTGGACCGCGCGGCCAGCACGGCGGCCGAGGTCGGCGGCGAGGTGGTGGCGTTCAGCCTCGTCAAGCGGGACGGCGACCGGATGTGGTCGGACTACACCGCCACGGTGCCGGAGCACCGGGGGCGCGGGCTCGCCCGCCTGGCCAAGACGGCGGCGCTGCACCGCGCCGCCGCCACCGGGGTACGCGTCGCCTACACCTCGAACGACGAGGCGAACGCGCCGATGCTGGCGGTCAACGTCCGGCTCGGCTACCGCCCGGTCGGATCGAGCTGGTCCTGCCTGCGCGAGCTGTCCTGACGGCCCCGCACGCGTCAGCCCGCCGTGATGGGCTGGCCTAGCGAGCGGCGGGCCAACAGGGTCGCCCCGGCGACGGCGGCCGGCATGACCAGCACCGCGCCGAGCGGGATCAGGAAGCAGACGAAGACCGCCACCCCGAAGCCGAGCGTGGTCGGCCGGTCCGCCTTGAGGATCGACCGGCGCTCCGGCAGCCGCATCCCGCGCCGGTAGAAGGGGGCGCCGACCAGTTCCACGGCGAGCAGCCAGCCGCCGACCGCCGCGCCGATCACCGGCACCACGGTCTGGCCGACCACCGGGACGAACCCGGCGGCGAAGAGCGGGATGCCGAACAGCACCGACAGGCCCACCAGCCGTACCGAGTCGGCGAGGCTGCGCCGCAGCGACGGCCAGAACGCCACGTCGACCGCACCGGGCGTGCCGCCGAGGCGCTCCTCGACCCGTTCGGAGATCTTCTCGTAGAACGGGTCGCCGATGACCAGGGTGACCGCGGTGAAGCTGACCACCGCGAGCAGGCCGCCGATGCCGAGGAAGGCCAGCCCGGCGACCACCCGGACCAGGTTGCGCCAGGTGGCCGACCAGTCGTCGGCGAACGGCGTGACCAGCGCGGCCAGGTCGTCGACGAAGTACGCCAGGGTGGCGAACGCGGCCACGAAGAGCACACCGGAGATCAGCGCCGGCACGATACCGAGCAGCATCAGCCCGGGGCTGCGGACGTAGAGGCCGAGGCCGCGCAGGAGCAGGCCCACGCCGGTGAAGAACCGGCCGACGGCGCCGGTCACGGGCGCGGCGATACGGGGTGCGTTCACGACCGCAGAGCCTAGTGGCCGCCGCCGGGCGACGCCCCGACAGCGGCCGTACGGCATCGGGGCAGGATGGACGGGTGCGGGCGGCCCGGTTGATCTCGTTGGTGTTGCTGCTCCAGGCGCGGGAGACGATGACCGCGGCCGAGCTGGCGCGGGAGTTGGAGGTGTCCGAGCGGACCGTCTACCGGGACGTGCTGGCGCTCTCCGCCGCCGGGGTGCCGGTCTACTCCGACCGGGGGCGGACCGGCGGCTACCGGCTGCTCGGCGGCTACCGGACCCGGTTGACCGGGCTGACCCGGGACGAGGCGGAGGCGCTCTTCCTGGCCGGGCTGCGCGGGCCGGCCGGCGACATGGGGCTCGCCGACGCGGTGGCCTCGGCCGAGTTGAAGGTGCTGGCCGCGCTGCCGCCCGCGCTGCGCGACGCGCCGGCCCGCACCGGGCAGCGGTTCCACCTGGACGTGCCGGGCTGGTTCCGGGAGGTGGGGCCGCCGCCGTGGCTGACCGAGCTGGCCGGGGCGGTCTGGCGGGACCGGGTGGTCGAGCTGCGCTACCGGCGCGGGGACCGCGAGGTCACCCGGGAGCTGTCCCCGTACGGCCTGGTGCTCAAGAGCGGCGTCTGGTACCTGGTCGGCCGGGTCGGCGACGACGTGCGCACGTACCGGGTGGACCGGGTGACCGAGGTCGCGGTGCGCGGGGAGACGTTCGACCGGGACGAGGGCTTCGACCTGGCCCGGTACTGGCGGGAGCATGCCGAGGCGTTCCTCCGGGGCATGCTGCGGGACCGGGTCACCGTCCGGCTGAGCCCCGCCGGCCTGCGCCAGCTCCGGCACCTGGCCGACGCTCCCTTCGCGTACGACGAGGCGGTCGCCGCCGCCGACGGGCCCGACGGGCAGGGCCGGGTGGTGACCCGGCTGCCCGTCGAGTCCGTCGACGTGGCGTACAGCCAGTTGCTGGCGTTGGGGCCGGAGGTCGAGGTGCTCGACCCGCCGGAGCTGCGGGCGCGACTGGCCGAGGCCACGTCCCGCGCCGCCGCGCTCTACGCGACGCGGCCTCGGCCCGGGACCGCGCGGACGGACGCCGACGGTCAGCGGTAGCCGGTGACGTCGGCCGGCTTGCCCGGGTCCTGCACCTCGACCAGGTACCGCCAGGCGTCCGGCCGGCTGCCGTCGAGGTCGGTGAAGCCGTACACCTTGGCCAGCTCGCCGCTGGACACGGACCGTCCGTTCCAGCGGCCCCGGTCCTCGTCGGCCGCCAGGGCGGCCACCGCGCGCCCGACGAACGCCGGCGACTCCGAGATGGCGAAGTGCGGCTGCTTGTCCAGGGCGTCCCGCCAGTTCTCCTCGGTGACGCCGAAGAGCTCCAGCATCGACTCCGACCGGAGCCAGCCCGGGGTCAGCGCGACGGCGGTGCACCCGTGCGGCGCCACCTCGTGCGCCCAACTCGCCGCGAGCCGGTTCACCGAGACCTTCGCGAGGTCGTAGAAGACCGAGAGCCGGTAGTTGGCGTCGTTGTACTCCCTGGTGCCGTCGCCGACCTCCACCACCAGGCCGCCGGGGCGGCGGATCAGCAGCGGCAAGGCGAAGTGGCTGGTGATGATGTGCGTGTCGATCGCCAGCCGCAGGGTGCGGAAGCCGGCGTCCAGCGGCTGCTCCCACACCGGTTTCTCCCAGGTGATCAGCGGGTCGCCGCCCCAGATGTCGTTCACCAGCACGTCGAGCCGGCCCTGCTCGGCGTCGATCCGCGCGACCAGGTCGCGGACCTGCTCGGGCACGAGGTGGTCGACCCGGACGGCGATGCCGGTGCCGCCGGCCGCCGTGACCAGCTCGGCGGTCTCCTCGATGGTCTCCGGCCGGTCCATCTCGGAGCGGCCGGCCCGGGTGCTGCGGCCGGTGGCGTAGACGGTGGCGCCGGCCGCGCCCAACTGGACGGCGATCTGCCGGCCGGCGCCCCGTGTCGCCCCGGCGACGAGCGCGATCTTCCCTGTCAGCGGTGTCGTCATGCCCGCCAGCCTGTCAGCGATACCTGACAGCGGAAGTCCGGTTTTCCGCACCCGGGGCCGTGCGTCATGCTCGGCGGCATGCACCTGCTGCTCTCCGGCATCGTCGGCTCGGTCGCGTACGGGCTGGCCGGGCCGGGCTCCGACGTCGACCGGATCGGCGTCTTCGCCGCGCCCACCGTCGCGTTCCACGGCCTGCGCCCGCCCCGCGAGTCGGTGGTGACCACCGCCCCCGACACGACCCTGCACGAGGCCGCGAAGTGGTGCCGGCTCGCGTTGAGCGGCAACCCGACCGCCACCGAGCTGGCCTGGCTGCCGGACGACTGCTACGAGACCCGGACGGAGTTCGGCGATCGGCTGATCGCCATCCGGTCGGCGTTCCTCAGCGCGCCCCGCGTCCGCGACGCCTACCTCGGCTACGCCGGCCAGCAGTTCCGCAAGCTGGAGTCCCGGGGCGACGGCACGTTCTCGGCCGACACGCGGCGGCGGACCGCCAAGCACGCCCGGCACCTGGCCCGGCTGGTGCACCAGGGCCGGCTGCTCTACAGGACCGGCGTGCTGGAGATCCGGCTCGCCGACCCCGGGTGGTTCCGGGCATTCGGCGATCGGGTGGCCGACGGCGAACTGGAGGAGGCGCGCACGCTGCTCGCCGAGGCGGAACGCGACTTCGACCGCGCCCGCTCCCCGCTGCCGGACCGCCCCGACGAGGCCACCGTGGAGCGCTGGCTGCTCGACGTCCGCGCCGCCCACCTGCCGCCCGAGCTGACCGCGCCCTGACCCGCGCCCGCACTCCCCCCGGTTCCGGGGGATCCGGCAGGAGCCGGGCGGCGAGCGGCGAGCGGCGAGCGGCGAGCGGCGAGCGGCGAGCGGCGAGGCATTGTCCACGCCGCGCTGTCGAGCTGCCCCGTCCATGAGACCGTTTCGACGCGGCGGACCGACGGGCCGGACGGGCCACCGGGCCTGCCCCTGTCCGTGGGGCAGCTCGACAGGCGCGGCAGGACGGGTCTGCGCAGCTGGCCGACCACCGTCGTCCCGCGCTGAGCCCGCCGGCGAACGCCGCCGCACCGAAGCCCGTCGGCAGTCCCGCCGCGCCGGGGACTGAGTCCGCCGCGCCGAGGCTCTGGCCGTCCGCCGGGACCGGGGCCGCGATGCGGTTGGGCCGGCCGGAGCGCCTGCTAGTCTGCTCAGGCGTCCTCGATCTTGGAAGGGAGGTGGGCACCGTGTCCATCACGACATCGCTGTGCTCCCACCCGGCCGCGAGGACGCCACGGTCCTGACCCGGGAGCACGTCACACCCGGAAGGATCCCCATGACCGACCTGGTCATCCGCCCACTCACCGTGGGCGAGGAAAAACTGTTCGACTCGCTGCCCGACCCCGGGCTGGTGGGCCGCGCCGCGTTCGGCCAGAACTACTCCGACATGGCCGCTGACAGCCAGTACCGTCCCGAGTGGAGTTGGGTGGCCCTGCGCGGCGACCTGGTGGTGGCCCGCGCCGCCTGGTGGGGCGGGCCGGACGACGCCGCGCCGCTGGCCCTCGACTGGTTCGACTTCACCGACCGGGAGGCGGCGGTCCGGCTGCTCCGGACCGCGCCGCTGCGGGCCGAGTACTCGCTCTCGGTGCCGCCCGGCTGGCGGGACGACCCGGCGGTCCGTGCCCAGGCCGAGGCCCGGATCGACGCCGCGACGGCAGCCGGCATGTCGGTGCTCGTCGAGCGGTACCGCTACCGCTGGAAGCCGGAGTGCGGGCTGCCCGCCCGTCCCGGCCGGCTGGAGTTCCGACCGGAGCCGGACGACGCCGTGATCCTCGACGTGCTGCGCCGGGTCGGCGAGGAGAGCCTCGACGCGCACACCCGGCACACCGCCGCCGAGCACGGGCCGGACGCGGCGGCGCAGGAGGAACTCGACCTGTTGCGCTGGCTGCCGAGCCCGCGCGACTGGTGGCGGCTGGCCTGGACGCCCGACGGCGAGCTGGTCGGCGTCACCGTGCCGGCCCGCAACCACAGCGACCCGATCGTCGGCTTCGTCGGCGTGGTGCCCGAGCAGCGCGGGCACGGGTACGCGTACGACCTGCTGGTCGAGGCCACCAACCTGCTGGTCGAGGCGGGGATGAAGGAGATCGTGGCGGCCACCGACCAGACGAACCACCCGATGGCCGCCACCTTCGCCAGGGCGGGCTACCCGATCGAGCGGGAGCGGATCGACCTGGTGTGACGGCTCGGCTCCCGGCGTCGGTGTCCGACGCCGGGAGCCACCGGATCAGTCGGTCAGCCGTACGCGGACGCGACGGTTGGCGCGGCCCTTGCTCTCCACCTTGACCACCTGCACCTTGCCGATCTGCGCGGTGGACGCGACATGCGTGCCGCCGTCGGCCTGGACGTCCAGCCCGACGATGTCGACGATCCGGACCTCCTGCTCGCTCGGCGGGATCAGGTTGGACTGGGTCCGGATGATGTCCGGCAGGGCGAGCGCCTCGGCCCGGGGCAGCACCCGCACGGCGACCGCCCGGTCGGCGGCCACCTCGGCGTTGACCAGCTCCTCGATGCGGCTCTTGAAGTCGGGCGGCACCTCGGGCAGGTTGAAGTCCATCCGGGCCTCGCCCGGCTCCATGTTGCCGCCGGTGACGAGCGCGCCGAAGTCGCGGAACACCACTCCGCAGAGCACGTGCAGCCCGGAGTGGGTCCGCATCAGCCGGGTGCGCCGCTCGTCCTCGACGGCACCGGTCACCGGGGTGCCGGCCGGCGGCAGCGGGTCGCCCTCGGCCGGGATCAGCCAGAGGTCGTCGCCCTTGCGGGTGCCGACGATCCGGGTCTGCACCCCCTGCCAGAGCAGTACGCCGTGGTCCGGCGGCTGCCCGCCACCGCCCGGGTAGAACGCCGACCGGTCCAGCACGATCCCCTGCTCCGGGTCGGCGTGCAGCACGGTGCACTCCCACTCCCGCAGCGTCGGGTCGGCGAGGTCCAGCCGGTGCGTACGACCGTGGTGTGTGACGCCCATGTCAGGGCACGTTACTCGTTGAGGAAGGCGGATATCCGGCTGCGCAGGTCGGCGCGTTCCGTCCAGAGGACGCCGGGCCGGTCGTACACGTGCAGGGTGGCCCGGGGCAGCGCGGCCGCGAGCTGCTCGGCGACCTCGACCGGGTGCAGGTCGTCGCCGGCGCAGCCGATCACCAGGGCGGGCGCGGTGACCGCGGCCAGCGACCCGGCGTCGCGCAGCGGCGCCTGCTCGGGCAGGCTGGCGAGCCCGGGGGCGAGCCCGTCGCGGAGGAGCTGGTCGAGCCGCTGGCGCAGGTAGGCCCAGCCGGCCGGGGTGTTGCGTACCGCCGGCGGCAGCTCCGCCTGGACCACGTCGGCGACGGCGGAGGCGTCCCCGCTATCGACGGCGTCGAACAACGCGGTCAGCCGGGCCCGGGCGACCTCGCCGCGCGGCCGGTCCAGCACCGCCGGCAGGAAGAAGACCAGCCGCTCGAAGCGTTCGGGGCTCTCGGCGAGCAGCCGGCAGAGCGCACCCGCGCCGAGGCTGGCGCCGAAGGCCCGGGTGGCGCCGCCCAGGTCGGCGACCGCGCGCAGGTCGCGGGCGAGGTCCAGGTAGCTCCACGGGCCGGGTGGCGCGTCGGAGCGGCCGTGCCCGCGGAACTGGAAGAAGAGCTTGCGGCCGGTCACCCCGCTGCCGAACGGCCGGGTGGTGGCGATGCCGTTGCCCAGGCCGTGGGCGAACACGGTGGTCGGGTCACCCGCGCCGGTGACGAGCTGCTCCAGCCGTACGCCGTGCGGTGTGGCGACCAGCTCGGTCTCCGGCTCGGGCAGGGCCGGCCTGCCGGTGCGTGGGGCACCGGGGCCGGGCCCCCAGGTGCGGGGCCCGCCGTCCGGCGGGGGCGGCCAGCGGAAACCTCTCACCAGAACCCTCTGCCGTCGCTCAGGTCGCGCAGGCCGACCCGGACGTCGAGCAGGTAGATGAGACCCGCCGCGATGCCGATCAGGCCGAAGAGGCTGATCGGGCCGAAGCCGAGCAGGGTCAGCACCAGGCAGACGGCGAGGATGGCGACCCAGCCACCCTTGGGCAGGGTGCCGATGGCGGCGAAGGCGTCGGAGCGCTGGGTGATGGCGTGCACCAGGGCGACGCCCTGCACGATCAACGCGAACACGAGCAGGATCAGCTCGATCACGTAGCGGACTTCGAAGGCGAAGAGCGGCGCGGCGTGGGCCATGACGGCAAGCTTATGCCGGCGACCCCGGAAACGTCCGACAGGACGCCTCCGGGGTCGCCGGCGCAGCGGGACTACTCGGCGGCCGGGCGGGTCCGCTTGGTGGCCCGGGGCAGCTTCGCCGACGGCGTGGCGGCCGGCTTGGCGGCGGCCTTGGTGGCCCGGGGCGCCCGGGTCGCCTTCTTGGCGGCGGCCGGCTTGGCCTCCACAACCTCGGCCACGTCGGCCGGCGTCGGCACCTCGGCGGTGGTCGGGGTGGTCGGCGTCGTCGCGGCCGGCTTCGCGGCGGTCCCGGCCGGCTCGACCTCGGCCTCGGTGGCCTCGATGTCGGCGTTCACGGTCTCGGCGGCCTCCAGCACGCCGGCGCCGACGACCCGCTCACCCCGGGCGACCAGCGCGACGTACGCGGCCTGCGCCCGCTCCTGCGCGGCCTGGGCGCCGGCGACCACCACGGCGGCGTTGCGGGTCGCCACCTCGCGCAGCTTGTCCAGGTCCGCGACCTCGCGGAGCTTGTTCAGGTCGGCGACCTCGCGGAGCTTGTTCAGGTCCGCGACCTCGCGGAGCTTGTCGAGGTCGGCCGCCTCGCGGAGGCGCTTCAGGTCGAGGTCGGACGAGGCGGCCTTCTCCCGCAGGCCGCTGGCGGTCAGGTTCGCCGTGCGGAGCGTGTCGTTGGCCTTCTGCCGCAGCTCGAAGCCGGTGACGACGGCCTTGCCGCCCAGGTCGGCGACGACCCTGGTGCCGAGGTCGGTCACCACGGCGGGAAGCTTGCGGAGCTGCTGGAGGGCCAGTTCGCCCGCGCCGGCGGCGGCGTAGATCGGGGCCGGGATGCGGTGGGTCTTCGGCTGGGTCATCACTTCTCCTCTTCGGCCGCGTCGGCGGCCTTCCGGACCGCCCTGCGGGCGGCCTTCTTCTCGGGCGTGTCGGTCGGAGCGGGGGCGGGGCCGGCCTCGGTGACGGCGACCGACTCGAGGACGGCCTCGGTCGGGGTGCCCTCCGGCGTGGTGGGCCCGGTGGCGGCGAGGTTGGCCAGGTCCGGCGCCTCGGCGGCCTCGGGCGCGCCCGGGGTGGCGCCCTCCGGCGTGGCGCCGGCGGCCGCCGCGGTCGCCTCGGCGAGCCGCGCGTTCTCCCGCCGGAACGTCTCGTAGATCTGGGTGAGGGACTGCTTCTGCGCCATCGTCAGGTCGGGGTCGACCGCGATGGCCGCGAGCACGCCCTGGCCCTCCTTGTCGTCGAGCAGCCCGGCGCGCAGGTACATCGCCGGGGTGGAGACCCGCAGCGCGCTGGCGAGCTGCTGGAGCACCTCCGCGCTCGGCTTGCGCAGGCCGCGCTCGATCTGGCTGAGGTACGGGTTGCTGACCCCCGCCTGCTCGGCGAGCTGTCGGAGCGAGATCTTCGCGTTGCGGCGCAGATCGCGAATGAACCCGCCGACGTCGGGAAGGTCTTTACCAGTGGCCATACCCCGACGGTAGCCCGCCCCGCTAGCTCTTGCAAGCAAAGTGCTAACCAGAGTTAGCGAGGTCTCACGTGTGCAAGTTGCGTGCCCGATCGCCACCTGCGTACCTTCCTGCGATGACCAAGATCGAAGTGAACGGCGCGCTGCTCGCGTACGACGACACCGGCAGCGGCACCCCCGTCGTCCTGCTGCACGCCGGGATCGCGGACCGCCGGATGTGGCGGGGACAGATCGGCCCGCTGGCCGAGCGGCACCGGGTGATCGCCCTGGACCTGCGCGGCTACGGCGACTCGGAGCTGCCACCCGCCCCGTTCGCCCACCACGACGACGTGGCGGGGCTGCTCGACGCGCTCGACCTCCCCCGGGCCGCCCTGGTCGGCTGCTCGTTCGGCGGCGCGGTCGCCATCGACACCGCACTGGCCCACCCCGACCGGGTGACCGCGCTCGCCCTGCTCGGCACCGCCGTCTCCGGGCACGAGTGGTCCGAGGAGGCGAACGGCCTCTGGGACACCCTGGTGGGCGAGGTCGACCCGGAGGACTTCGCCGCCAGCGCCGCCGGTGAGGTGCGGTTCTGGGTGGTCGGCCCCGGACGCCGCCCGGAGGACGTCGACCCGGAGCTGGTCGCGTTCGCCGTCGAGATGGACCGGCGGGCGCTCGCCGCCGAGCAGGCCCTCAGCGCGGTGGACGTCGCCGAACTCGACCCGCCCGCGATCGGGCGCCTCGGTGAGCTACGGGTGCCGGTCCTGGTCACCGCCGGCGCCGCGGACGTGCCCGACATCAACCGGCTCGCGGACCGGATCGCAGCCGAGGCACCGGGCGCGACCCGCCTGCCCGACGTGCCGGACGCGGCCCACCTGCTGCCGCTGGAGCGTCCCGCCCCGGTCAACGCCGCCCTGCTCGATTTCCTGCCCTGACGCCCGACCCGGCCCGGTGCTCGGCGGTCGGTGCGCTGACCGTCGCGGCGCCGGCCGGGCGTCCGGCGTCGGCGGGCTGGGCGTCGCGGCATCGCCGGGCTGACCGTCGCAGCGTCGCCGGTTGACCGTCGCGGCATCGCCGGGCTGGCGTCCGGCGTCGGCGGGTGACCGTCGGTCGCGGCGTCGCCGGGCAGGGCGCGCGGCGGCGGCTACCAGACGGGGCGTACGGCGCCGACCGGGAGGCCGCCGCCGAAGAGCGGCACCTCGGCGTACTCCGCCAGCACCGGGGCGTCCAGGCCGAGGCGGCGCAGGGCAGAGACCAGCACCGGCATCCGCGCCCGGCCCGCACCGTCGTCGATCTTGAGGGCGACAGCGCCGGTCCCGGGCACCGCGACGGCGATGACGCCCTCGGCGCCCACCTTGGCGAGCAGCCCGGGGACGCCGCGCATCAGCCGGGTGTCGTCGGCCTGGGTGCCGCCGACGATCTCCGGATGGGCGCGCATCGCGTCGGCCACCGTCCGGGGCAGGGCGCCGGGCTCCGCGGAGACCAGTCGGAGGTACGCCCCGGCCAGGCCGGTCAGGGACACCGCCAGCACCGGAGCGCCGCAGCCGTCCACCCCGACCGCCGCCGCCCGCTCACCGGTGAACTCCTCGACCGCGTCGCGGAGCCGCTGCTGCAACGGGTGCTCCGGGCGCCAGTACCCGTCGAGCGGCCAGCCGGCCGCCAGGCAGGTCAGCAGCATCCCGCTGTGCTTGCCGGAGCAGTTCATCTGCGTACGGGTGGGACCCCCGCCGGCGCGCAGCACGGCGGCCCGCGCGTCCTCGCCCACCGGCAGGTCCGGCGGGCAGTGCAGGGCCGACTCGTCCAGCCCCGCGCCGGCCAGCAGCGCGCCGACCCGGGCCAGGTGGAAGTCCTCCCCGGCGTGGCTGGCCGCGACCAGCGCCACGTCCGCCGGGTCGGTCAGCGCCAGCCCGGCGCGGAGCATCCCGACCGCCTGCATCGGCTTGTTGGACGAGCGCGGGAAGACCGGGGAGGTCACGTCCCCGGCACCGGCCACCGACGCGCCGTCGGCGTCGAGCACCACCACCGAGCCCCGGTGCACGCCCTCGACGAACCCGGACCGGACCACCTCGGCGAGCGGCACGCCGCCCTCGTACGTCTTTCCCACGGTGTGGACGGTACCGACCGCCCGGCCGCCCCCGGCGGGCGGGTGACCAGGCAGTCGACACCCGGGCGTACAGGAGCGTCGGCGGGGCCGCCGCTTACCGACCGGCGGCCGGCACGCCGAGCAGCCCACGCGCCTCGGCGGTGGTCAGCGGCGGCCGCTGGGCGAGCTGGGCGAAGCCGACAGCCCGGGCGACGAGCTGCATGTTGGACTCCACCGGGCGGCCCTTGGCGTAGGTCACCGTGTCCTCCATGCCGACGCGCAGATGCCCGCCGGCCGAGAGCGACGCCAGCATGACCGGGATGGTGCTGCGGCCGATGCCGGTGGCCGAGAAGGTCGTGCCCTCGGGCAGGTCGCGCAGCGCCTGGTGGGCGGCGACCAGCGCCGAGGTGGTGCCCGGCATGCCGCCCGGCACGCCCATCACGAAGTCGACGTGCACGTGCCCGCCGGCCGGCAGGCCGTACTTGCCGAGCAGGCGCTGCAACGCGGTCAGGTGGCCGAGGTCGAAGATCTCGTACTCCGGCACGATGCCGCGCTCCTGCATCCGGGTGTGCAGGTCGACGATGAACTCCCACCGGTTGAGGAAGACGTCGTCGCCGAAGTTGAGCGTGCCCATCGTGCAGGAGGCCATGTCGGGCCCCGCGTCGAGCACGGCGAGCCGGTCGGCCTCCGGGTCGGTCACCGCGCCGCCGGAGGAGAGTTGCACGATCAGGTCGGTGCTCTCCCGCAGCGCCGCCACGGTCTCCCGCAGCCGCCCCTGGTCCAGGGTCGGCTTCGCCTCGTCGTCGCGGATGTGGACGTGGATCACGGCGGCGCCGAGCGCCTCGCACTCCTTGGCGGTGAGCAGCAGCTCGTCGAGCGTCACCGGCAGCGCCGGCACCTCCGCCTTGGCCGACTCCGCGCCGGTGGGGGCAACCGTGATCAACGTCCCTGTCGTCATGCCCGGATCCTAGACCGAGGTCAGGGAGCCAGTCGACCGGAACTTTTCCGGCCTCGGCGCCGCGAAGGAGAGATTCTTTCGCCGCCGGAGTGTTAGGCCGGATCGATCGCGGCGGCGGTCTCGCCGACGAGCAGGCGGGCGTCGTCGGCGACGTTGCGCTTGACCACGGCCAGGGCGACCTGGCCCAGCTCGTGGTGGTGCACGGCGGTGCCGACGAAGCCGACCGCCCGGCCGTCGAGGGTCACCGGCGTCCCGGCGACCGGCGGCTGGTCGGTGGTGACCCCGTCCAGGTGCAGCAGGACGAGCCGACGCGGCGGCCGGCCCATGTTGTGCACCCGGGCCACGGTCTCCTGGCCCCGGTAGCAGCCCTTGTCGAGGTGCACGGCGGGGGCGACCAGGTCCACCTCGGCCGGGATCGTCCGGTGGTCGGTGTCCACCCCGACCCGGGCCCGCCGGGCGGCCACCCGCACCGCCTCGTACGCCCACAGCCCGGCCACCGGCACCCCGTTGCCGCGCAGCTGGGTGACCACCTGTTCCATCGCGGCCCGGGGCACGAGCAGGTCCACGCCCAGCGGGCCGCGTCGCGCCCACCCGCCGACCGGGAGCGGCTTGACGTCGTACAGCGCGGTCGGCCGGGGCGGCACCTCGCCGGAGCGGAACTTCGGGCCGGGCACCGCGACCACGTCGGGGGCGGCCAGCCCGGTCGCGCCGAGCGTCTCCGCCGCGGCGGGGGCCTCCGGCCCGACCAGCGAGAGCAGCGCGTGCTCGCCGGTCGCATCGCGCGGCTCGACCCGGCTGAAGAACCGCATCTTCTCGAGGTAGGACAGCAGGCCGGTGGTGGCGCCCGGCTCGGTGTCGAGCCAGGTGGTGATGCCGTCCTCGGCCACCATGGCGTGCTGCTCGACGTGCCCGTGCGGCGAGAGCACCAGCAGCTCGGTGCCCTGGCCCGCGGCGAGCTGCGCCAGGTGCTGGGTGGTGAGGGTGTGCAGCCAGCCGATCCGCTCCTCGCCCGGCACCGCGACGACGCCCCGGTGCGAGCGGTCGACCAGGCCGACTGCGGTCTCGAGGGTGCGCTGCTCGCGCATCGGGTCGCCGTAGTGCGCGGCCACCCCCCGGACGCCGGCCGCCACGTGCGCCGGTTCGGGCTGGTCCCGGCTGGCCTCGTCGATGCTCTCGACGCTCACCGCGCCCGCGATATCGATCATTTCCGGTCCCCGTTCTCGCAGCGGTCGCAGACACCGAAGAGGGAGACGTGGCCGATGTCCACCCGGAACCCGCGCTGCTGCGCCAACCGGTCGGCCAGCGGGCGCAGCAGCTCCGGATCGATCTCGTCGATCGCGCCGCACTCCCGGCAGACAAGGTGGACGTGCTGGTCCTCGCCGGCCGCGTGGTAGGTCGGCGAGCCGTGCGAGAGGTGGGTGTGGGTGACCAGGCCGAGCCGTTCCAGCAGCTCCAGCGTGCGGTAGATGGTGGTGATGTTGACCCCCGCGGCCACCTCCCGGACGGCCGTGTGCACCTGCTCCGGGGTGGCGTGCCCCAGGTCGAGCACGGCCTGGAGGACCAGTTGCCGCTGCGCCGTCAGCCGCAGCCCACGGGCGCGGAGCATTTCCGCGAGGGAGGATTCGGACACCGTCCGATCATAGTTCGCCCGACCGCCCCGGCCGCCGGGTCGAACGGCCCGTCGAGTTCCCGCGCCACCGGTGACGGCGTCGGGCGGGCGGTGGCCTCCCGCCCGGGCGGCGGCGGTACGCAGGCCCGCCGCTACGCTCGGCGGTCATGGTGGCGTCGAGGATCGCCGTGCCGGGGCGCGGGCTGGTGCCGCCCGGGGAGCCGGTGCTGCGCGGCGACGACCGGGGTGTGCTGCACGGCGACGGGCTCTTCGAGACCATGCACCTGCGGGGCGGGCGGCCGTGGCTGCGCGACGCCCACCTGGCCCGGCTGGTTCAAGCGGCGACGGCCGTCGAGCTCCCCCTGCCCCCCACCGACGTGCTGGTCGGCCTGCTGGAGACCGTGAGCGCCGGCTGGCCGGCCGAGGTCGAGGGCGCGCTGCGGCTGGTCTGCACCCGAGGCCCGGAGGGCGGTGGCCCGCCGAGCGTCCACGCCACGCTGGGCGAGGTGCCGGCGGCGACCCGGGCGGCCCGCCGGGACGGGATCACCGTCGCCACCCTGCCGCTCGGCGTCGCGGCGCGGGCCCGCGCCGCACTCGACTGGCTGCCCGCCGGGGTCAAGTCCACGTCGTACGCGGTGAGCACCGCCGCCCGCCGCTGGGCGGCCCGCAGCGGGGTGGACGACGCGCTCTGGGTCTCCTCCGACGGGTACGCCCTGGAGGGCCCGACCGCCAACCTGGTCTGGCTGGCCGGCGACACCCTCCGCACCGTGCCCGCCGCCGAGACGGGCGTCCTGCCGGGCGTGACCGCCGCCTGGCTCCTCGCCCACGCCCACGAACTGGGCCTGCGCCCCGACGAGCGCCTCGTCACCCCGGCCGAGCTGCACTCCGCCGACGGCGTCTGGCTCACCTCGTCCGTCCGTGGCCTGGCGGAGGTCCGCACCCTGGACGCCGTCCCGCTGCGCCGCTCCCCGCACACGCCCGCCCTCCAAGCCCTGCTGGGCTTCCCCCTCCCCTGACCGGGGAGGGGCGACGGGTCGGGCGGGTCAGCCGGCCACGCGGGTGAGGCGGGCGGAGAGGTGCGGCGAGAGGCCGTGGCCGACGGCGGCCATCTCCTGGGCGTAGAGCAGCGCGCCCTCGACGATGCCGAAGAGGCGGTGACCGGCGGTGACCTCCTTGGCGGTCGCCGTCCGGACCACCGCGTCGGTCACGAACTCGAGCTGGGTGCCCTTGCGCTTGCCGATGTGCAGCTCCATGACCCCGGTCGGCGTGGTCATCAGCGCTTCCAGCTCGTCGGTGACCCGCTCGCCGTCCATCACCGGCCGCCACCAGCCGACCTCACGGCCCGCCGGACGGACCGGCCGGCTCTGCTCGTCCAGGATCCAGGCGCGCGACTCGTAGAACAGGAACGGCCGGCCGTCGTGGCTGATCCGGATCTCCTGGGCGTAGTCGAAGTCCTCGATCGTGGGGAAGCCGCCCCGGCCACGGCCGCGCCACACCCCGACGTACGGCAGCAGGCCGTCCAGCGACGGGTGCAGCTTCGGGCCGACCCGCAGGTCGTGGCTCTCCTCGTAGGGGTACGGGTCGACCGGCGGCGCGTTCAGCCACGGCGGTGGCTGCAGGGGGTTCTCGTCGCTCACCGGTTCACTCCGCCTCTCCTCGTTCGCGACTGCGGGGCTCGCAAGACCGGCTCACTCCTCGCGCTCACCAACGTCCTCTCGATATGCGTACGGCAAGGTAGACCAGGCCACCGGCGAGCGCGCCCAGGCCGGCGACCAGCAGGCTGACGAACCCGATCTCGGTAACCATCGCGACCATCCTATGCTGGGCCCCATGGCCCGCACTCTCGTCGTCAAGGCCACCGCCGGCGGGGACGCCCCCGAGCGGTGCGCCCAGGCATTCACCGTCGCCGCCACCGCGGCCGCCGCCGGGGTGCACGTGTCGCTCTGGCTGACCGGGGAGTCGACGTGGTTCGCGCTGCCGGGCCGGGCGCAGGAGTTCGAGCTGCCGCACTCGGCCCCGCTGGCCGAGCTGCTGCACGTGATCCTCACGACCGGCACGGTGACCGCCTGCACCCAGTGCGCCGCCCGTCGGGACATCGGCCCGGACGACGTGCTGCCGGGCGTCCGCATCGCCGGCGCGGCGGTCTTCGTCGAGGAGGCGATGGCCGAGGGGGCGCAGGCGCTGGTCTACTGACCCTCGCCCCTCGATACCGTCCCGGCACTTCGGGCGAATGCCTACGATTCGGATGTGACCGAGGCGACGGAGCGGTTCTTCGAATCACTGCCGGCGCGCGCCCCGCAGGTGCTGCGCAGTCCGGTCAGCGGGACGATGCAGATCGACCTCGCCCGGGGCAACCAGACGGTGCACTGGCTGGTCCGGCTTCAGCCGGGCGCGATCGACGTCAGCCGCAACCGGGGGCCGGCCGACGCGATCTGGTACACGAGCGAGGAATTGTTCGACCGGCTCGTCACCGGCCGGACCCAGGCGATCTCGAGCGTGCTGCGCAACGAGAGCAGCTTCAGCGGCGAGGTCGTGCTCTTCCTGGCGTTCCGCCGGTTCTTCCCCGACCCACCCGGCACCCGGGATCCCCGCGAGGTCGTCCGCGAGCAGGCCGGACGGCTGCGGTGAGGGAGTCGGTCAGCATCCTGGACGGCAACACCTTCCTGGTCAGCGACCGGCACGGCGACATCGAGCCGTCCCTCGACTTCCCGACGGGGCTCTTCTCCTTCGACACCCGGTTCCTCTCCACCTGGGTGCTGACCCTCGACGGCGAACGGCTGCACGCGCTCAGCGTCGACGACGCGGAGTCCTTCCGCACCCGCTTCTTCCTCGTCCCCGGCGAGCCGACGCACTACCTGGACGCGAAGGTGTCGGTGATCCGGCGCCGCTCCATCGGCGACAGCTTCGAGGAGGAACTGACGCTGCTCAACCACGCCGGGAGGGAGACGGAGTTCACCGTCCGGTTGGACATGGGCGCCGACTTCGCGGACCTGTTCGAGATCAAGCACGTCCGGCAGAAGCACGGCCACAGCACCGCCACCGTCGGCGACGACGAGCTGCGCCTCACCTACCGCCGGGAGAACTTCCACCGCGAGACGGTGATCAGCTCCAGCGCGCCCGCGCACGTCGAGGTGTCCGGCATGACCTTCCGGATCCGCCTCGCCCCGCACGGCGAGTGGCGCACCCGGCTGCGGGTGGCCACCGTCGTCTACGGGGCGCGCGGCGAGGACATCCGGGCCAGCCTGCCGCTCTACGGCGGCAGCCGCACCGCGCCCGCGATCCGGGCCGAGCACGACGAGCTGATCGCCCGGGCGCCGAAGCTCGGCTGCGACTGCCAGCCGCTGGCCGGGGCGTACCGGCAGAGCCTGGCCGACCTGGCGGCGCTGCGCTACGAGTCGATCACCCTCGGCGTGCGGCTGATGGCGGCCGGGCTCCCGTGGTTCATGACCCTGTTCGGTCGGGACAGCATCATCACCTCGCTCCAGGTGGTGCCCTTCCTGCCGGAGCTGATCCCGGCGACCATCCTGATGCTGGCCGGCCTTCAGGGTTGCCGGATCGACGACTTCCGGGACGAGGAGCCGGGCAAGGTCCTGCACGAGCTGCGCTACGGCGAGACGGCGGGCTTCGAGGAGCAGCCCCACTCGCCGTACTACGGGTCGGCGGACTCCACGCCGCTGTTCGTCATCCTGCTCGACGAGTACGAGCGGTGGACCGGCGACGCCGGGCTGGTGCGGCAGTTGGAGGCCCAGACCCGTGCCGCGCTCACCTGGATCGACACGTACGGCGACCTGCTCGGGACCGGATACCTGTGGTACCAGACGCGCAACCCGCAGACGGGGCTGCAGAACCAGTGCTGGAAGGACTCCTGGGACTCGATCTCCTACCACGACGGCCGGCTGCCCGGCTTCCCCCGCGCCACCTGCGAACTCCAGGGGTACGCGTACGACGCGAAGATCCGCGGCGCACGGCTGGCCCGGACGTTCTGGGGCGACCCCGCGTACGCCGACCGGCTGGAGCGGGAGGCGGCCGAGCTGAAGATGCGGTTCAACCGGGACTTCTGGATCCCGGAACGGGAGTTCTACGCGCTCGCCCTCGACGCCGACGGCCGGCACGTGGACGCGCTCAGCTCCAACATGGGGCACCTGCTGTGGAGCGGCATCGTGGACGAGTCGCGGGCCCGCCGGGTCGCCGAGCACCTGCTGGGCCCGCGGCTCTTCTCCGGCTGGGGCGTACGGACCCTCGCCGACGACCAGGGGCGGTACAACCCCGTCGGCTACCACGTGGGGACGGTGTGGCCGTTCGACAACTCGATCATCGCCTGGGGCCTGTGGCGGTACGGGTTCCGCCGGGAGGCCAGCGAGATCTGCGAGGCGATGCTTGCCGCGTCCCGGTTCTTCGGGGGGCGGCTGCCGGAGGCCTTCGCCGGCTACGAGCGGAGCCTCACCGAGTACCCGGTGGAGTACCCGACCGCGTGCAGCCCGCAGGCCTGGTCGGCGGGCACCCCGCTGCTGCTGCTACGGGTGATGCTGGGGCTGGAGCCGCAGGGCGAGCACCTGATCATCGATCCCGCCGTGCCCGAGGGGATGGGGCGGGTCGAGCTGCTCGACATCCCCGGCCGCTGGGGTCACGTCGACGCGCTCGGGCGCAGCCGCAGCCCGCACGACCACGCTCCCGGCCACTGACCGCCGGTCTCAGGCCGGACAGCCGGTGGTGGCGGAGAGGGCGACCCGGTCACCCGAGAGACCGGCGATGACCATGACGCCGCCGCGCCGGTAGGCGTACGCCTCGGGGGTTTGCAGCATCGGGACGCGGGCGACGGGGGCCAGCGCGGCGGCCAGGGACGGCGGGGCCGGGACGGCGGCGGCGCGGGCGGTGCGGGCGGCGCCGCCGGCGGGGCAGGGCGCGACGACCACCTCGGGGGCCGCCCCGGCCGGGCCGCCGAGGGCCCGCAGCGCCACCGCCAGGGCATCGGTCTCCGCGCCCGTGGCGCCGGTCGCCGGCGCGGCGTAGCCGTCGCCGATCGGCCGGCAGCCCGTGTCGGCGGTCAGCCGGACCCGGCCGTCCCCGACGACCGTGCCCTCGACGGTGACGAACTCGCCCGCGTCGGCGCGCAGCCGGGGGCCGTCATCCGAGGTCACCCGGACCCCGGCCCGCCAGTGCCCGGGGAGCCGGTCCGCGACCCGCTCCAGCAGGGCCCGCTCCAGGCCGACGGGGACGAACACGTCCACCCCGCGGGTCAGGATGGCGCCGTCGGCGAACGGCGTGACCCGGCAGCCCCGCTCGATCTCGGGCGGGGTCAGCACGGCGGTGTCGCCGGCCGCCGCGACCAACTCGCCGGCCGCGCGGTCGACGACCGGGCCGGCCTCGGCCAGGCTGCGCTGCTCCCGGACGGTCGGCGGGTCGTCCCGCACCGACGCCCAGGTGAGCACCGTCAGCAGCACCGCCCAGGCCACGGTGGCGGCGAGCAGCCAGGGCAGCCACCGCCGGGACGCCGGCCGGGCGGGACCGGTGGGCGGGGCCTGCCCCGCCGCTACGACACCGTTCACGACGCCATCGTGTCACGCCGGTGGAACGCGCCCGGAGACGGTCGTGGCCCGCCACCCTCGGCGAGGGGACGGGCCACGGGCCGATCGGAGCGTGGGTCAGGAGGCGACGGTGACGGCGACCTCGTTGATGCCCCGGCTGGCGGTCACGGCGGTGTCGCCGTTGCCGTGCCGGGAGAGCGCCCGCAGGGTCCAGGTGCCCGGCGCGGCGAAGAACCGGAACTGGCCGGCCGGCGAGGTCACCACCTCGGCGGTGAACTCACCGGTCGAGTCGAGCAGCCGGACGTACGCGCCCGGCACGGCCTCGCCCGCGTCGGACCGGACGACGCCGGTGATCACGGTCTCCTTCTCCAGGTCGAGGCTCGCGGGCAGCGGGGCGGCCTGGTCGGGAGCGGCGCAGCCGGCAGCGGTGGGTGCGGTCATGGCTCAGGCCTCCCCGGGCTCGTCGCCGAGCGCGACCGGCACGCCGACCAGTGAGCCGTACTCGGTCCAGGATCCGTCATAGTTCTTCACGTTGCGGTGCCCGAGCAGCTCCTGGAGCACGAACCAGCTGTGCGAGGAGCGCTCGCCGATCCGGCAGTACGCGATGGTCTCCCGGCTGTCGTCCAGCCCGGCGTCGGCGTAGATCTTGCGCAGCTCGTCGTCGGACTTGAAGGTGCCGTCCTCGTTGGCCGCCTTCGACCACGGCACGCTGATCGCGGTGGGGATGTGCCCGGCCCGCTGCGCCTGCTCCTGCGGCAGGTGGGCGGGGGCGAGCAGCCGGCCCGCGAACTCGTCGGGGCTGCGCACGTCGACCAGGTTCTTGGTGCCGATCGCGGCCACGACCTCGTCGCGGAAGGCCCGGATGGAGGTGTCCGGCTCCTGCGCCACGTACTGCGTCGCCGGGCGGGTCACCGCGTCGGTCACCAGCGGGCGGGCGTCCAGCTCCCACTTCTTGCGGCCGCCGTCGAGCAGCTTCACGTCGCGGTGGCCGTAGAGCTTGAAGTACCAGTACGCGTACGCGGCGAACCAGTTGTTGTTGCCGCCGTAGAGGATGACGGTGTCGTCGTTGCCGATGCCGCGCTCGGAGAGCAGGGCCTCGAACTGGCTCTTGTTGACGAAGTCCCGGCGCACCTGGTCCTGCAGGTCGGTCTTCCAGTCCAGCTTGATCGCGCCGGCGATGTGGCCGGTGTCGTAGGCCGAGGTGTCCTCGTCGACCTCGACGAAGACGACGCCCGGGGCGTCGATGTTCTTCTCGGCCCACTCGGCCGAGACGAGTGCGGTGTCGCGACTCATCAGATCACTCCCTGGTGAGGATGGATGGTGAGCCAACGCGCGGAGAGCGATGAACATGACTGTCGCACCACGCGCGGGACCCATAGCGAGAAACGGATCACGGGTTCGTGCGACGGCGCCGCTGCCGGGCGTTCGGTGGGAGAGCACCGGGGGTACGCGGACCCTGAGTGCCGCTGGCTGCGCCAGGCAGCCGAGGACAGCCCCGCCGTCAGATGACGGGGCGACACAGGCAGGTGGCCACGCGGCACAGGTCGACCGCGCGCCGTTTGGTGAGGAGCGTCCCCATGGGCAGGGAGCCTATCAGCCACGCCCGATGACGCCACCGGACCGACCAGCATCCGGGACGCCGCCGCGCCACCGGCCCGTCACTCCCGGTCGCGTCGCCCCCGCGCTCGCGCCGGCGGGCGGACCGCCGGCGGCTCAGCCGGCGGCCGAGTTGATCGGAACGTTCTTCGCGTCCGCAGTCACCGCCAGCCCCTCGGGCAGCGGCCGGACCTCCCGGATGGCGAGCTGGAACGGCAGGTCGGGCAGGGGTACGTCGACCGAGATGCTCTTGGCGTAGTTGTTGAGCATCGCCCGGGCCAGCGGCACGTTCGGCAGCCCCTCGGCGTTCAGGTCGTTGAAGCGCAGCGCCACCTGCCCCTCCTTGCCGACGATGATGTCGGCGGTGCCGGTCACGGTGAGCCGCTGGCCGAGGATGTCGACCGGGGCGGTGACGGCGAGCCGGCCGCCCTGCTCGCCGAGGGTCAACCCGGGCCGGTCGAGCAGCTTGGCGAGGCTGTCGTAGCTGATGGTGCCGGTGCCGTCGACCGTCTCGGCGACCACGTCACCCTGCCCCGAGCGGATCGTGTCCAGCGACGCGCGGACGTTGCGGGCGTCCACGTCGAGCTTCGGCAGCGCGACCACGTCGCCCTGCACCGGGCCCTGCACGTCCCGCAGCCCGATGGAGATGCGCTCGTACCGGCCGTCGAGCACCTGGGTGAGGAACGGGAAGCCGCCGACCTCGACCTCCGGCGCCGAGGACTGCGCCCCCTGCTTGGCGACCTCCTGCCGGATCTGGTCGGCGATGGCGCGCTCGGCCACCCCGGCCGCGACCCGGTCGGCCACGACGAGCAGGCCGCCGACGACCAGCAGCAGGACGACGAGGGTGACGAGCACCTTGCGCCCGCGTCGACGGGGCCGCTCCTCGTACGTGTGATCCTGCGCCACGCCGCCTCCTGTCGTGAGTGCCCGGGGTGCCGCGTAGCGGCCTATCGGTGGTACCCGGACGGGGAAATCCTCAACCGCGCGTCAGAGGACCAGCTTGCACATGGCGTACGCGGCCGGCGCGGCGAGGGCGAAGCCGCCGAGTGGCCCCTGCATGTGCCGGGCCACCCACATGGTCGGCGGCTCCCCCGCCATCAGCCGGCCCGCCTCCGCGTACCCCACGGCGAGGTCGGCCAGCACGGCGGCGACCGCCGCGACCAGGCCGATGATCGCGGCCCTGGTGGGGGTGAAGGGCGTCACCAGGTAGCTGCCGAGGACGGCGCTGACCAGCGTGCCGACCATGGCGCCGCCGACCACGCCGGCCGCGCCCCGGGGCACCTGCGGCGCCAGCCGCGGCCAGGGCGCCACCGCGTCGGTGAGCCGGGCGACGGTGAGCGCGACCCCGCTGGCGGTGAGGCAGACGGTGATGGCCTGGGTGCCGGCCGGGATCCGGCTGAGCGTGATCAGGGTGGCGAAGGCGACGACGCCCACCACGATCAGCAGGGTGCCGCCCAGGGAGTCGGTCACCCGCACGCGGTCGACCCGCCGGACGAGTTGGCCGAGCACCCCGAGGAGGAAGGCGCCCGCCGCGACGTAGCCCAGCGGCGCCAGTCCGGCGACGTCCGTCTGCACGGCGGCGGCGTCGGCCGCGACCGCGGCGGCCACGCTGACCAGGGCGACCAGCAGCAGCGCCGGCGGCCGCATGGCCATCGTCCAGGCCAGCACGAAGAGCAGTTGCACGCCGAGGACGATGCCCGCGAACGGCAGCCGGTGGCCCGGGCCGGAGGTCTGCGCCCCGAGCACCAGGCCGATGCCGAGCAGGACCGCGAACCCGGCGACGGCCAGCGCGAGCGGGCGGCGCACCTCGACCGGCTCGACCACCTCCTCGTCCGGCTCGGCGTCCGCCTCGTCGTCGGGCCGGCGCGGCGGCTCGCCACCGCGGCGGGCGCGACGCGGCCCGCCGCGCTCGCGGCGGGCGCCGTCGTCGTCTGGGGCCGGCCCGGTGCGCGGCGCCGGCGGCTGGCCACGGGACGGGCCCGACGGCCCCGGGCGGGGCCCGTCGGACCACGGGTCGCGGCCGGTCTCGGGCGAACTGGAGGGAAACACGCCCCGATCGTGCCAGACCGGCCGGCCGGCGCGGAGGTCACGGTTTCGGCAACGTTAAAACCTGAGGCGCGATCATGGGCAAGCCGGGCAAACGGGAAAGGACGCGGAGGTGACGCTGGGACCATCGGTTACGCTCAAGCCGCTACCCGCCCGTCAGCGACGCCGGGACCCACGCAAGTTCATCAGCGCCACACCCCCCTGCGGAAAGCGCTGGTCGCGCGCGGCCGACGGCCGCCGGGACGGAGGTGATCGTGGAGATCCTGCTGCTGGTGACCGCACGCGCCGGCGAAGCATCCGCTGTGCTGCCGGCACTCGACCTGCTGCCGCACTCGGTCCGCACCGCGCCGCGCGACGTCCGCACCCTGGTGGCCGGCCCCAGCCCGGACGCGGTGCTGGTCGACGCCCGTTCCGAGCTGAGCGAGGCCCGGGCCACCTGCCGGATGCTGCACGCCACCGGGCTCGGCGTGCCGCTGGTCGCGGTGGTCACCGAGGCCGGGCTGATCGCGCTCAACGCGGACTGGGGCGTCGACGACGTCATCCTCGCCTCGGCGGGCCCGGCCGAGGTGGAGGCCCGGCTGCGGCTGGCGGTCGGCCGGCTGAGCAACGCGACGTCCGGCGCCGGCGGCTCGATCCGCGCCGGCGAGCTCACCATCGACCCGGACACGTACGCCGCGAAGCTGAAGGGCCGGCCGCTCGACCTGACCTACAAGGAGTTCGAGCTGCTGAAGTTCCTGGCGCAGCACCCCGGCCGGGTGTTCACCCGGGACCAGCTCCTGCGGGAGGTCTGGGGCTACGACTACTTCGGCGGCACCCGCACGGTCGACGTGCACGTCCGGCGGCTGCGGGCGAAGCTCGGCTCCGAGTACGAGTCGATGATCGGCACGGTGCGGCAGGTGGGCTACAAGTTCGTCGTGCCGCCGCCCCGGTCGCTGCCGGAGTCGGAGCACGCCCCGCTGCCCGTCTGAACCCTCCTCCCCTTCCGGGGAACTATTTCGCGTACGCCCCCTTTGGCATAGCTCGTCGGTTTTAGTCTGACTGCCGGGTTTGCTAGCAAAGGGGGGCGGCGGCGTGCGCATCGACCACGGGGGCAACGGTTCGGCACGGACAGGCACGACTATCCGGGACCCCTCCGCCGTGCGCGCCGTCGGCATCGTCGTGCTGGTCGTGACCGCCCTGCTGGGCACCGCGTACGCGCTCGGCCGCAGCCTGGTCCCCGACCGGCCCGCCTCCGACGTGACGACCAGCACCGGCCAGCACTACGCTGACCAGCCGCCGACGGACGACCCCGACCGGCCCACGCCCGGCGACGACCGGAGCACCGGGCCCGCGGTGGCCGGGCAGGACGGCGCCAGCCCGAGCGGCACCCCGAGCGGCACCCCGACCGGGGCCGACGGGCCGTACGGCACGCAGACCACCAGCGGCACGTCGCAGGTCGCGCTGACCTTCGACGACGGACCGGACCCGCAGTACACCCCGCAGGTGCTCGCCCTGCTCCGCGAGCACCACGTCCGGGCCACCTTCTGCGTGGTGGGCGAGAACGCACAGAGCCACCCCGACCTGATCCGGGCGATAGTGGCCGACGGGCACACCCTGTGCAACCACACCTGGAACCACGACGTCACCCTCGGCCAGCAGTCGCCGAACGCCATCCGGGCGGACCTGCTGCGTACCAGCGAGGCGATCCGGGCGGCCGTGCCGAACGCCCCGATCGCGTACTACCGCCAACCCGGCGGAGCCTGGACCCGCTCGGTGGTGTCCGTGGCCCGGGAACTCGGGATGACCCCGCTGCACTGGACGGTCGACCCGGCGGACTGGGAGACGCCGGGGGCCGACCGGATCGCCGGGATGGTTCTCACCAGCGTCGAACCCGGCTCGGTCGTGCTGCTGCACGACGCCGGCGGCGACCGACAGGGCACAGTGGACGCGCTGCACGAGATCCTGCCGGCCCTGACCAGCCGGTTCAAGGTGGCGGCGCTGCCCAACGGCGCGACGTGAGGCTCGGCGGACCGCCCGGCGTGGTCGCCCGCCCGGCCCGCCGACGTGACCCCCGCTACACCAGCCGGCGGGCCGGTTGAAGGTCGGCGGGACCGGCGGCCGACCGGACTACGGTGACGACATGAGCAGCGCCGCACCGACCAGCCAGCAGGTGACCCGGACCGACCGCCTCAGCCCCGCGCAGATCGCCGACGTACTGGCGCTCGCGGGGGCCGCCGGCGACACCGACGGGGCGGACCCGTTCGACGAGCACGTCCTGCTCCGGCTGCGGGACCCGGACGCGGCCGCGGTGCACCTGACCGCCCGGGCCGCCGACGGGACGCTGACCGGGTACGCCCACCTGGACACCACCGACGGCGAGGCCGGGACGGGCGTGGAGTTGGCGGTGCACCCGGCGCACCGGCGGCGCGGGGCGGGACGGGCGCTGGCCCGGGGCGTGCTGGCGGCGGCCGGCGGCCCGCTGCGGGTCTGGGCGCACGGCGACCACCCATCCGCCGCCGCCCTCGCCGTCGACCTGGGCCTGCGCCGGGCACGGGTGCTCTGGCAACTGCGCCGGCCGCTGACCGCGCCGATCCCCGAGCCCCGGCTGCCGGACGGGGTGACGCTGCGCGCGTTCCGGCCGGGTGACGACGACGCCGCCTGGCTCGCCCTCAACGCGCGGGCCTTCGCCGAGCACCCCGAGCAGGGCCGTTGGTCCCCCGCCGACCTGCGGGTACGCCTCGCCGAGCCGTGGTTCGACCCGGACGGCTTCCTGCTTGCCGTCGAGGCGGCCACCGGCCGGCTGGTCGGCTTCCACTGGACGAAGGTCCACGAGCGCCCCGGCTCGGCCCGGATCGGCGAGGTCTACGTCCTCGGGGTGGACCCGGCGACGCACCGGGGCGGGCTGGGCCGGGCGCTGACGGCGGCCGGCCTGGCGTACCTGCGGGACCGACGGGGCCTGGACCGGGTCATGCTCTACGTCGACGAGTCGAACACCGCCGCGGTGGCCCTCTACGAGCGGCTCGGCTTCGCCCGCTGGTCCGCGCACGTGAACTACCAGTCGGCCTGACGGACACCGGCCGGGCCACACCCCGTCGGTGGTCGCGTGACGTCCGTGCCTGGATGTCGGTTGTGGGGTACGGCTGTGGCGAGGCGTCCGCAAAGCGGCGTTGTGAGGCGTCGGCGTGGCTTTGGTGTGGTGTCGGCTGCGGGGTGGCGACCCGTCGACCCGCTGTCGGCAGATCCAGGTGGGTCGGGTGGCGTGGGCACTGTCGAGCTGCCCCATCTGTGGGACCATCCGTCACGCCAAGCTCGGCCGTCTGCGGCGGCACGTCTGCCCCATCTGTGAGGGCAGCTCGACAGCGGCCGGGCGGCGGCACCCGTGAGGTCCGGTTGTGTCCGACACGCCCGGGCCAGCGGTCACCGGCGGATAACGGCGGCGCGTCGGCGAGATAACGGCCTACCGGAAAAATGCCCATACTTCCGACAGGGGCTTCCGGGTTCACTTAACGGACAACTCACCCTCAGCGAGCGGTCACCTGCACTGCCGCACCTGTTCACCTCGCGTTCACGTGCGACCGGCGAACCGGCTACCTGGCGCTCCTAACTTTTGGACCAGCCGGTCAGCGCCGGCACCCCGGGCCCCCAATCCGGGTGCGAAGTCAGACGTGAAGGGAAACCCCTCAGGTGAAGCTCCAGCGGCACGGCACTCTCGCCTGCCTCGCTCTTACCGCGACGCTCGCTCTCAGCGCATGCGGCTCGGACAACAACGAGCCCGCGAGCAGCGCCTCCGCCTCCGGGTCGGCCGCCGCCGCCGACTGCGCCACCGGCACGCTGAACGCCCAGGGCTCGTCGGCGCAGAAGAACGCCATGGACGAGTGGATCAAGGCGTACCAGCAGAAGTGCTCCGGTGCGAAGATCAACTACGAGCCGTCCGGCTCGGGCGCCGGCATCCAGGCCTTCATCGCCGGCACCGCCGACTTCGCCGGCTCGGACTCCGCCCTCAAGGAGGAGGAGCAGCCGCAGGCCAACGCCAAGTGCGTCGGCGGCGCCGCGATCAACCTGCCGATGGTCATCGGCCCGGTCGCCATCGCCTACAACGTCAACGGCGTGGACAACCTCCAGCTCAAGCCGGCCACCCTGGCGAAGATCTTCGCCGGCAAGGTGACCAAGTGGGACGACCCGGCCATCAAGGCCGACAACCCGGGCGCCACCCTGCCGTCGACCGCCATCAACGCGGTGCACCGCTCGGACTCCTCCGGCACCACCGACAACTTCACCGACTTCCTCGCCAAGACCGCCGCGTCCGACTGGACCTTCGGCAAGGCCAAGGAGTGGAAGGCCCCGGGCGGCACCGGTGCGGCCAAGTCGGACGGCGTGGCCAGCGCCATCAAGGGCCAGGACGGCACCATCGGCTACGTCGAGTGGTCGTACGCCGAGAACGGCGGCCTCAAGACCGCCAAGGTCGGCAACGGTGCGGGTGAGTTCGCCGAGCTGACCGCCGAGTCGGCCGGTAAGACCATCGCCGGCGCCGAGGTGGTCGGCCAGGGCGACGACCTCAAGATGAAGATCGACTACAACACCAAGGAGGCCGGGGCCTACCCGATCGTCCTGGTGACCTACGAGATCGTCTGCACCAAGGGCCTCGCCGCCGACAAGCTGCCGCTGGTCAAGGGCTTCCTCGGCCACGCCGCCAGCACCGCCGGCCAGGCCGACCTCACCGAGCTGGGCTACGCCCCGCTGCCCGAGTCGGTCCGCACCAAGGTCGAGGCCGCGGTCAAGAACCTCGCCTGACCCGCCTCACCGACACCATCACCACCACCTCAACTCGAAGCGAGCGAGCAGATGGGTGAAACCCCTCAGCGCTCGGCCGACGCCGGCACCGGCGGGACCCGCGTGACCGAAGGTCACGAGCGGCCCGCCGGTGCCTCGGCGCGTCTGGCCGAGCCACCAGTCAGCACCCGTACCCCGGACGGAGCCGGGCTGGGCGGCGGTGGCGCGCTGCCCCGGGCCCGGGCGTTCGGCGCAGAGCGGGCCTTCCGGGGCCTCACCCTGGCCGCCGGCGTCGCCGTCCTGGTCATCATCGCCGCGATCGCGGTCTTCCTGATCGCCAAGGCCGTGCCGGCGCTGCGGGCCAACACCGAGGGCTTCTGGACCTTCGAGGGCTGGTTCCCGAACGACGCGGAGCCGAAGTTCGGCATCGGGGCGCTCGCCTTCGGCACCGTGCTCAGCTCCGCCCTGGCCCTGCTGATGGCGGTGCCGGTGGCCCTGGGGATCGCGCTCTACCTGTCCCACTACGCGCCGCGCCGGCTCGGCACCACGCTGGGCTTCCTGATCGACCTGCTGGCCGCGGTGCCGAGCGTGGTCTTCGGCCTCTGGGGCCGGGACGTCTTCATCAGCCCGGTCCGGGACTTCTCCGCCTGGCTGAACACGTACTTCGGGTGGATCCCGATCTTCGGCGGCGACGGCCCGTTCGGGAAGTCCATCATGCTGGGCGCGCTGGTCCTGGCGATCATGGTGCTGCCGATCATCACGTCGCTCTCCCGCGAGGTGTTCCTGCAGACCCCGACCGCCAACGAGGAGGCCGCCCTCGCCCTCGGCGCCACCCGCTGGGAGATGATCCGCACCGCGGTGCTGCCCTACGGCCGCCCCGGCATCGTCGCCGCGGTGATGCTCGGCCTGGGCCGGGCGCTCGGTGAGACCATCGCCCTGGCGATGACCCTCGGCATCACCTTCAACATCTCGTTCAACCTCATCGAGAGCGGCGGCAACACCATCGCCGCCAACATCGCCAACACGTTCGGCGAGGCGAACGACACGGGTCGGGGCGCGCTGATCGCCTCCGGTCTGGTGCTCTTCGCCATCACGCTGATCGTCAACATCACGGCGCGGGCGATCATCCACCGCCGCCGGGAGTTCACGGAGTCGGCCGCATGACCACCGTCGCTTCGCACCGGAACCGTCCGCCCGCGCAGCCGCCCACCCTCAAGGCCCGGCGGCTGCCGAGGTACGCCGCGCCGGCCGTCGCGGCGGCCGCCCTGCTGGTCGCCGCCGCCTTCGTGTACGGCACCGACACCGGCGGCCCCGTGCTGGTCGTGGTGCTCGGCGCGCTGCTCTACCTGGCCGGCCTCTTCGTCGCGGCGAACCGCGTCGAGGGGCGGCGCTCGGCCCGCAACCGCACCTGGAGCGCTCTGATCCACTCCGCGTTCGTGCTGGCCGTCCTGCCGCTGGCCTCGGTGGTCTGGACGCTGGTCAGCAAGGGCGCCGAGCGGCTGGACGGCGACTTCTTCCTCACCTCGATGAACAACATCGGCGCCCGCGACCCGAACGGCGGGGCGTACCACGCGATCGTCGGCACGTTGCAGCAGGTCGGCATCGCCGCCCTGATCACCGTCCCGCTCGGCATCCTCTGCGCGATCTACGTCGTCGAGTACGGCCGGGGCCGGTTCGCCTTCGCGATCCGGTTCTTCGTGGACGTCATGACGGGCATCCCGTCGATCGTCGCCGGCCTGTTCGTGCTGGCGTTCTGGGTGCTGATCGTCTCGCCGTGGTTCAACGACGGCCGGCCGAGCTTCTCCGGCTTCGCCGCCGCGCTCGCGCTGAGCGTGCTGATGCTGCCCACCGTGGTCCGCTCCACCGAGGAGATGCTGCGTCTCGTCCCGGCGCCGCTGCGCGAGGGGGCGTACGCCCTCGGCGTGCCGAAGTGGAAGACCATCCTGCGGGTCGTGCTGCCCACCGCGCTGCCGGGCATCGTCACCGGCGTCATGCTCGCCATCGCCCGCGCGGCCGGCGAGACCGCTCCGGTGCTGCTCGTCGCCGGCGGCGGCGCGGCGATCAACTTCAACCCGTTCGAGAACAACCAGTCGTCGCTGGCCCTCTTCGTCTACCAGCAGGCGGGCGACGCGTCCCGGTACGCGCCGGCGCGGGCGTGGACGGCGGCACTCACCCTGGTCGCCCTCGTGCTGATCCTGACCGTCGCGGCGAAGCTGCTGGCCCGCCGCAACCGGCTCGGCCGATGAACCCCGGAGGTACCACCACCATGGCCAAGCGCATCGAAGCCTCGAACGTGACCGCCTACTACGGCGCCTTCAAGGCGATCGAGAACATCAACCTGACGGTCGAGCCGAAGACGGTGACCGCCCTGATCGGCCCGTCCGGCTGCGGCAAGTCCACCTTCCTCCGATCGATCAACCGGATGCACGAGGTGCTTCCCGGCGCCCGGGTCGAGGGCAGCCTCACCATCGACGACCAGGACATCTACGACCGGGACGTCGACGTCACCGCCGTCCGCCGCATGATCGGCATGGTCTTCCAGCGGCCGAACCCGTTCCCCACCATGAGCATCTTCGAGAACGTGGTGGCCGGCCTGCGGCTCAACGGGGTCCGCAAGAAGTCGATCCTGGACGAGGCGGCCGAGAAGGCGCTCCGCTCGGCCAACCTCTGGGACGAGGTGAAGGACCGGCTCGGCAAGCCCGGCGCCGGCCTCTCCGGCGGTCAGCAGCAGCGGCTCTGCATCGCCCGGACCATCGCGGTCGAGCCGCAGGTGGTGCTGATGGACGAGCCCTGCTCGGCGCTCGACCCGATCTCCACGCTGGCCATCGAGGACCTGATGTTCCAGCTCAAGGACAAGTTCACCATCATCATCGTCACGCACAACATGCAGCAGGCCGCCCGCGTCTCGGACCGGACCGCCTTCTTCTCCATCGAGAAGACCGGCGACCCGGGCCGCCTGATCGAGTACGACAACACGCAGAAGATCTTCAGCAACCCCGGGGTGAAGAAGACCGAGGACTACATCACCGGCCGCTTCGGCTGAGCCGGCCCCGTCCCCGCCCACCGGCGTCCCGTCCCCGTCCCGGGCGGGGCGCCGTCGGCGCCTGCGCCCCCGGCTCCCGACCCCGTCGGCCGTCGGCCGACCCCCCGTCCCGTCGGTCCGGGACCCGGGCGCACGGCAGTGCCGGCACACGGCGGCGCGGGTGCGGCGGTCAGGCCAGCACGAAGCGGGGTTCGCCGTCGTCGGGCACGTCGAGGCGCGGGGTGACCGGGGTGGCGGCGTCCCGGGTCGCCGCCGCCGCGGCGACGCCGGCCAGGTCGCCGCCGGCCGCCACCTGGGCCAGGGTCACCAGGGTCGGCGGCAGCATGGTCAGCTCGCCCGCCTCCGCCCGGGCCAGGGCGTCCGCCGGGCGGATCCACAGGGTGTGGTCGGCCTCGCCGGAGACGTCCCGGGTCCGCTGCCCCTCGGGCAGGAGGGCCACGAAGAAGTACGTGTCGAAGCGGCGCGGCTCGAACTCCGGCGTGATCCACCGGCTCCACGGCAGCAGCAGGTCCGATCGGAGGGTGAGCCCGCGCCGGGCGAGCAGGCCCGCGAAGCCGCCCCGGCGCTGCTCCAGCGCCACCCGGTCGGCCTCCCAGTCGTCGCCGCTCACGTCGCCCACCACGGCCCCGGCGTCGGGGCCGGCGAGCAGGACTCCGGCCTCCTCGAACACCTCGCGGGCGGCGGCGCAGACCACCGCCTGGGCGGCCGCCGGGGTCAGCCCCAGCCGCTCGGCCCAGCCGGCCGGCGTCGGGCCGGCCCAGTCCAGGTGTGCCTGCGAGTCCGAGGGGTCGACTCCGCCGCCGGGGAAGGCGTACATCCCGCCGAAGGCCATCGCGGCGACCCGTCGGATCAGGTACACCTCGAAGTCGTCGCCGGCCGGGCGGAGCAGCAGCACGGTGGCCGCGACCCGGGGCGCCGCCGGGGTGGCGCCCTCGGCGCGGAACCGGCGGGCGTGCTCCACCAGCGCCGGGGGTGCGGGGAAGCCGTCGGCGTGGATCGTCATGCGCCGAGCCTAGTTCCTGTCTCACGGCCGGCCGGGCGGTGCTGCCGGGAGCCGTGTAAGGAAGGGCCCCTTGTTAACGCTATAGCGTTAACAAGGGGCCCTTCCTTACACGTCAGCTGAAGAGCGGGCGGGCCAGGAAGTACATCAGGGCGCCGATCGAGCCGGCGGCCGGGAAGGTGAGGATCCACGCGCCGACGATGTTGCCGGCCACGCCCCACCGCACGGCGGAGAGCCGCTTGGTGGCGCCGACACCCATGATCGCCGAGGTGATCGTGTGGGTGGTCGAGATCGGGGCACCGAGGACCAGCGCGTTGAAGTAGAGCACCGAGCTGGCCACGGTCTCGGCCGCGAAACCCTCCGGCGGCTTCAGGTCGATGATCTTCCGGCCGAGCGTCCGGATGATCCGCCACCCACCGGCGTACGTGCCGGCGGCCAGCACGGCCGCCGAGGTCCAGAACGCCCACTCCGGGATGAAGCTCGGGTCCTTCTGGTAGCCGCCCACGTAGAGGGCGAGCACCACGATGCCGATGGTCTTGGCGGCGTCCTGCATGCCGTGGCCGACCGACATCGCGGCGGCCGACGCGGTCTGCGCCCAGCGGAAGCCTCGGTTGAGCTTGCCGGGGTGACCCTTCCGGAAGATCCACTGCACGGCGATCATGACGATGTAACCGAGCAGGAAGCCGACCATCGGCGAGAGGACCATCGGGATGATCACGCTCTCCCCGATGCCGCTCCAGAGCACGGTGCCGGACGCGGCGACGGTCGAGCCGACCAGTCCGCCGATCAGCGCGTGCGACGAGGACGACGGCAGGCCGAAGTACCAGGTGATCAGGTTCCACACGATCGCGCCGATCACGCCGGCGAAGACGATGCCGAGGCTGGCCTGCCCGGTGGGTAGTTTCACCAGGCCGCTGCCGACGGTCTTGGCCACCTCGGCGCCGAAGTGGGCGCCGATGAAGTTGCCGACCGCCGCCATGGCCAGGGCCACCCGGGGTGTGAGCGCCCGGGTGGAGATGCTGGTCGCGATCGCGTTGGCGGCGTCGTGGAAGCCGTTGGTGTAGTCGAACGCCAACGCCACCGCGATCACCGCCAGCACGGCGATGAGTTCGGGGCTCACAGGATCAGGACTCCTTGACCGCGATGGTCTCGACGGTGTTCGCCACGTGCTCGAAGGAGTCGCAGGCGGCCTCCAGCTCGTCGGCGACCTCCTTCATCTTCAGCACGGTCAGTGCGTCGTACTCGCCGGAGAAGAGGCGGACCAGCAGCATCCGGTACGCCTGGTCGCCGTCGTTCTCGAGCCGGTTGCACTCGATCCAGTAGTCCTCGAGGTCCTTCATCGACTTCAGCCGCGGCATGGCCTCTGCGGTCAGCTTCGCCTGCGCGTCGAGGACGTTGATCAGCTCGTGCATCTCCCGGGGCAGCGACGGGATCTTGGTGAGCCCGTAGAGGTAGAGCAGGTTGCCGACCGCCTCGAGGTGGTCCATCACGTCGTCCAGCAGCGAGCCGAGCCGGTAGATGTCCTCCCGGTCGAACGGCGTGATGAAGGTGGAGTTGATCTTCTTGTAGAGCTCGTGGGTGATCTGGTCGCTGTCGTGCTCCACCTCGGTGAGCCGCTCGCTGACCGACTGCACCTCCACACCGGGCAGGGCCAGCTCGTTGAGCAGTTCGGTGCCCTTCACCAGGTTCTGCGCGGCCCTGGTGAAGAGCTCGTAGAAGGCGCCCTCGTTCGGGCGGAAGGAAAACTTCACAGCACGGACCTCGTCGTGTCGGTGGAAGGGTACGGCCGCCCGGAGGGATGCCCGACTGGGAATGCTAGGAAACGACGGAAGCGGGAATTCCGCGGCCTCCCCCTGGTCGGGCCACATTCATCGGTCGTTCACCTGCCGTTCACCTGAGACGTTTCCCTCAGATCCCAGTAGCCGCTCCCGTTCCCGCCGGACGTCGAAACCGGCAGGCGGATACCCCAGATCGAGGGGTGCCGAACGTCTCCCTGAGCAGGTGCGCGACCGCCCGGTCGCGGTACCACTCGCGGTCCGCCGGCACCGCGTACCAGCCCCGCCCCGTCGAGGCGGGACGGTGGGTGGGCCGGGGTGGCGGGAGAATGGGGCGACGGATCGGTGCTGGGAGGTTCGGGTGCGGGATCTGGCGACGGAGTTCGAGGCCGAGCGGGGGCGGCTGCTGGCGGTCGCGTACCGGATGCTCGGCAGCCGCAGCGAGGCCGAGGACGCCGTGCAGGAGACCTGGCTGCGGTACGCCGCCGCGCTCGCCGACCCGGCGGCCCGCGCCGAGATCCGGCACCTCGGCGCCTGGCTGACCACCGCCTGCGCCCGGATCTGCCTGGACGTGCTGCGCTCGGCGCGGGTGCGGCGGGAGACGTACCCCGGCCAGTGGCTGCCGGAGCCCGTGGTGACCCCGCTCGACCAGGGCCCGCGCACCGACGGCTTCGCGCCCGACCCGGCGGAGCGCGCGGTCCGCACCGACCAGGTCGGCACGGCGCTCATGGTGGTGCTGGAACGGCTCACGCCGGAGCAGCGGGTCGCCTTCGTGCTGCACGACGTCTTCGCCGTGCCCTTCCCCCGGATCGCCGAGGCGCTCGGCACGACCGACGCCGCCGCCCGCCAGCTCGCCTCCCGGGCCCGCCGGGCGGTGCAGGCGCCCGACGCGCCCCGAGACACCGCCGACCCGGCCGAGCAGCGCCGGGTCGTCGCCGCGTTCGTCGCCGCCGTCGAGTCGGGCGACCTGGACGCGCTGGTGCGGGTGCTCGCCCCGGGCGTGGTCCTCATCGGCGACAGCGGCGGCCACTTCCCGGCGGCCCGCCGCCCGGTGGTCGGCGTCGACGCGGTGGCCCGGTTCGTCCTGGGCCTCTTCGGCCGGGCCGGCCGCTACAGCGCCACGGTGCGCGCCCGCCCGGTGCTCGTCGACGGCGTGCTGGGGATGCAGATGGAGACGGTGCACTCCGACGGCCGGCCACTGCGGCTGGTCGCCGCCCTGGCGGTGGACGGCGGCCGGGTGACCGGGATCTTCCACCAGCTCAACCCGGAGAAGCTGCGCGACGTGCCGCCGCTGGGGGCCGAAGACGGCTGGCCGCCACGCTGGTGACCCCGGCGCCGGGTCGGCGACATCCCGGCACCGCGTCACGGGCACCCGGACGCCGCGTGGGTGCCCCGTGGGCCGCCGTGTCGGTGGCGGCGCTCGGGCGCGCCCGGCCACGGCGACCGCGCCGGCTCAGACCACCAGGGCGAGCCACTTCCGGTACGACGTGGCGAACGGCTCGGTGCCGTCGCCGAGCGCGCCGAGGAGCCACCGGGCCGCCGCCTCGGCCTCCGCCACCACGTCGTCCGGATAGCCGAAGCGGGCCCGGTGCTCGGCGAACTCGTCCTCGTCGCGCAGCTCGACCGCGCCGGTGGCCCGGCGGCGCACCACGTCCAGGTCCAGGTCGATCAGGTGGACGGTGTGGTCGTCCTCCCAGCGGGCCGGGCTGGCGATGTCGCAGTAGACCTCGCTGGTGCGCGGCGGCGGGTTGAACATGCCGGTCCACCAGCCCTGGTGGGGCACCAGGAGCACGAACGGGATCTGCTCGACCGACGGCCGGCCGTGGTAGACCGACTTCGTGCCCTCGGTAACGCCGAGCCAGACGCCGAGGTCGTCCTCGGCCAGCCGGCGGGCCGGGTAGTCGCGGTGGGCGCTGCCGTCGTACTTGCGGTAGATCACGCGGACCACGTCGCTCGGCATGAGTCGCACCCTAGCCGATACCGCCCATCGGTCGCCGCACGGAAGTTACCGGACTCGGCCCGTGGGATTCCGTACCGTGACGACGCCACGCCCGGATCGGCACGGCCGGTGTCGGCGGCGGCGGGTACCGTCGCACGGTGACTCCGCGCCTCGCCACCGGTTCCACCGCCCCCTCGCCCCGCACCGGAGGCCGCCGGCGGGGCTCCCGGCCGAGCGGGGCCGAGCTGCTCGCCGCCGCGGTCGGCGCGGTGCCCGGCGGCGCCGCGCGCCCAGGTCAGCAGCAGATGGCCACCGCCATCGAGGAGTGCGTGCGGGCGCGCGAGCACCTGCTCGTGCAGGCTGGCACGGGCACCGGCAAGTCGCTGGCCTACCTCACCCCGGCGCTGACCGTGGACGGCCCGGTGGTGGTCTCCACGGCCACCCTGGCGTTGCAGTCCCAACTGGTCGACCACGACCTGCCCCGGCTCGCCGACGCCGTGGAGCCGGTGCTCGGCCGCCGGCCCACCTTCGCCGTGCTCAAGGGGCGGCACCACTACCTCTGCCTGGCCCGGCTGGACAACTCCACCGAGGACGAGCCGGAGGACACGCTCTTCGACGCCCCGGCGGCGCGCCCCACCGGCGGCACGAAGTGGCTCGGCGAGGCGGGGCGGCTCGGCAAGCAGATCCAGCGGCTGCGCGACTGGGCGGAGAAGACCGACACCGGCGACCGGGACGAGCTGGACCCGGGCGTCGACGACCAGGCGTGGCGGTTGGTCTCCATGCCGGCCCGGGAGTGCGTCGGCGCGGCCCGCTGCCCGTTCGGCGCGGAGTGCTTCGCCGAGGCCTCCCGCGCCCGGGCCCGCGAGGCCGACATCGTCGTCACCAACCACAGCCTGCTGGCCGTGGACATGCTCGCCGGCCGGCACATCGTGCCGCCGCACAAGCTGCTCATCGTGGACGAGGCGCACGAGCTGGCCGACCGCGTCTCCTCGGCCGCCCAGGCCGAGCTGGTGCCGGAGCTGATCGACCGCTCCGCGAAGCGGGCCCGCCCACTGCTGCGCCCGGAGACCGCCGAGTCGCTCACCGCGGCCGGCGACGCCCTGGCGGTCGGGCTGGCGGAGGCGCCGGCCGGGCGGATCACCTCCGGCTTGCCGGCCGCGCTGCGCGAGGCGTGCACCCTGCTCGACGCGGCCACCCGGGCGGCGCTCGACGGCATCGGCGAGATCAAGGCCGACGACCCCGATCCGGTGCGCAAGCAACAGGCCAAGGCGGTGCTCGACGAGCTCTCCGCCACCGCCCAGCGACTGTTGGAGGAGGCCGACCACGACGTGGCCTGGGTGGAGAAGAACGACAACACCGGCCGCCGGGCGCTGGTGGTCGCGCCGCTGTCGGTCGCCGGCACCCTCGCCACCCACCTGTACGACGAGCGCACGGTGGTCGCCACCTCGGCGACCCTGACGCTCGGCGGCCGGTTCGACACGGTGGCCCGGGCGCTCGGGCTGGAGGCGCCCCCGGCCGACCCGCCGTCACCGGCCGCCGCGGCCCTCGCCGCCCGCTCCGCCGGCCGCACCGACCCGGCGGGGCGCGCCGGGGTCACATCGGCCGCCGGGGCCGGCCCGGTCGGGGCCACGGGTGGCGGCGAGGCGACCGGACGCGCCGGGTCGGCGGGGAGCGAGCCGCCTGGTCCTGCGACCGGCACGCCCGGGCTGCCGGCGACGTCGGGGCCCGGGTGGCGCTCGCTCGACGTCGGCTCGCCGTTCGACTACGCGCGGCAGGGCATCCTCTACGTCGCCGCGCACCTGCCCCGGCCCAGCGTCTCCGGGCTGCCCGACGCGGCCGGCGAGGAACTGCTCGCGCTGGTCACCGCGCTCGGCGGGCGTACGCTCGGCCTCTTCTCCTCGCGACGGGCCGCGCAGCAGGCGGCGGAGCTGCTGCGCGCGCGGACCGACCTGCCCGTCCTGCTCCAGGGCGAGGAGGCGCTGCCGCTGCTGGTACGCCGGTTCCGGGAGGAGAAGGCGAGCTGCCTGTTCGGGGTGATGTCGCTGTGGCAGGGCGTCGACGTGCCCGGCGACTCCTGCCAACTGGTGGTCATCGACCGGCTGCCCTTCCCCCGGCCGGACGAGCCGCTCGCGGCGGCCCGGGCCGCCGCGGTCGACGCCAACGGCGGATCCGGTTTCGCCGCGGTGAGCGTGCCGATCGCCGCGGTCCGGCTGGCGCAGGGGGTGGGGCGGCTGATCCGGTCGACCGGCGACAAGGGCGTGGTCGCGGTGCTCGACTCGCGGCTGGAGACCGCGCGGGGCTACGGAGCCTTCCTGCGCCGCTCGCTGCCGCCGTTCTGGTACACCACCCGGCCGGAGGTCGCCCGCGGCGCCCTCGAACGCCTCGCCAAGGTCTGACCCGCCCAGGCGGGTCAGGGGGCCTTGGAGGCGACGACGACGGCGTCGGGCGGGGTGTCCGGGACGGTGCGGGCGGCGAGCCGGCGGACGGCCGTGTTCAGCACGGCGATCAGCGGCACCGAGACGAGCGCGCCGGTGATCCCGGCGAGCACCACGCCGGCCGCGATCCCGATGATCACCGCGAGCGGGTGGATGGCCACCGCGCGCCCCATGATCAACGGCTGGAGCACGTGCCCCTCCACCTGCTGCACCCCGATCACCACGCCGAGAATGATCAACGCGGTCACCAGGCCGCTGTCGACCAGCGCGACCAGGACCGCGACGACGCCCGACAGGGTCGCCCCGACGATCGGGATGAACGCCCCGAGGAAGACCAGCGCGGCGAGCGGGAAGGCGAACGGGATGTCGAAGACGACCAGGAAGATGCCGATGCCGACCGCGTCGATGAAGGCGACCAGCACGGTCGCGCGTACGTAGGCGACCAGGGTCGACCAGGAGGCCCGGCCGGCGTCGTCGACCTTCCAGCGGGCGGCCACCGGCAGCAGCCGGACCAGGAAGCGCCAGATCCGGCTGCCGTCACGCAGGAAGAAGAAGGTGGCGAAGAGCACCAACAGCGTGCCGGTCAGCACCTCGGCCAGCGTCGTGGCCGTGGAGAGGGCGCCGCTGGTGAGCTTCTCGGTGTTGTCGTTGACCCACTTCTGGCCCTCTTCGATGTAGCGGTCGAGCTGACCGTCGGAGAGGTGCAGCGGGCCCGTCTTGAGCCAGTCCTGGATCTGCCGGACGCCCTCCGACGACTTCTTGCTCAGCTCCGGCACGCCCTGGATGAACTCGTTCACCACCAGGGTCAGCGTGCCGATCACCGTGGCCAGGCCGCCGACCAGCACCACCGCGGTCGCCAGCGAGCGGGGGAAGCGCGCCCGCAGCAACCAGCCGACGGCCGGCGCGAGCAGCGCCGAGAGCAGCAGCGCGACCGCCAGCGGGATCACCACGATCTTGATGGTGCCGACGATCTTCAGCAGCGCCCAGGCGACGATGCCGATCACGATCAACCGCCACGACCAGGCGGCGGCGATCCGCAGCCCGCGCGGCACGTCGGCGTCGTCCCGGCTGGAGGTGGAGGTGTGCATCGCCGCGGGCGGCTCCGCCCCGACCACGGTCGCCGACGGCGCCGCCACCGGCCCGGGGGACGCCGGCGAGGCCACCCCGGCCGGCTCGGGAGCCTCGACCGGGTCCGTACGACGGGGGCGCACCGATTTCCGGCCCGACTCGTACGCGCGACGGAGCCGTCCGCGTACCCGCTCGAAGCGGCTCAAGCGCACCTCCTGGCTTCAGAACCTGGCCGTGCCCGCCCCGGTGGGCGGACAGGATACGTCCGACCACGCCACCGTAGGGCAGTTCCGCCACCCGGTGCCCCCCGCCCCCGGCGCGTAACCGCTCACGGCCGCCCGACCGGGACACGGTAGCGTTTCCGGCGTGACCGCCGACAAGAATCTCGACTCCGGCCTGCCGATCCGCCTGCTGCACGACCGCGTGCTGGTGCGGATGGAGGGGAGCGAGGGTGAGCGCCGCTCCACCGCCGGCATCGTGATCCCGGCGACCGCCGCCGTGGGCAAGCGGCTCGCCTGGGCCACCGCTGTCGGGGTGGGGCCGAACGTCCGCGCCATCGTCTCGGGCGACCGGGTCCTGTTCGACCCGGACGACCGCTCCGAGGTCGAGCTGCACGGTCGCGGGTACGTGCTGCTGCGCGAGCGCGACGTGCATGCCGTGGCCGCCGAGCGCGTGGAGAACGACTCCACCGGCCTCTACCTCTGAGCCCTCCCCGCCCGCCCCGCCGCGCGTGGCTGCGGGTGCCGGTGTCGTTTGCGGCGCTCCCGGCCGGGAAGCCAGCCGCACCACCGGCCCTGGGGAGGGACGATGCCGGTATTCGTGAAGAAGCTGCTGCTCTGGGGAAGCGTCGCGTTCCTGATCTACTTCATGGCGTTCCGGCCGGAGGGCGCGGCGGAGATGTTCAAGGCGATCGGGGCGGGGCTGATGGCGATGGCGCAGGGCCTCGGCGACTTCCTCACCAGCCTGATGACCTGACGACCCGGACCACCACGGGGCGACCCGGGGCGCCGCCTCAGCGGTGACCGCCGGCCGGGGACCGGGGCAGTGGTGGCCGGGCGGCCAGGGACCGGAGTCAGTGGTGGCCGGGCGGCCAGGGACCCGCGGGTCGCGCGCCGGGCCAGCCGGGCGGGCCGTAGCCGGGGGCCCCGTAGCCGGCGGGGAAGGCCGGGGGCGGCGGGGCGAGCACCACCGGGATCGGCACCACCGGCTCGTCCGGCGCCTCGACCGGCCGCTGCGAGCCGTCCGGGAACCGCAGGTGGTAGCGGTGCCCGTCCCAGATCCCGGCCGGCGCCTGCGGATCCCTCCCCACGAAGAACGACCGGTACGCGGCGATCGCCTCCAGCAGCTCCCGTTCCTCCCGCGCCGTCCGTTCCCGGTCCGCCGGCCTGCGGTCCAGGCCGCGCAGCGCGCCGTCGCGCAGCAGCGCCAGCCGGGTCGCCGCGAACTGGTAGCCGCGCATGGCCCGCACGCCGGCGTCCCCGGCCACCCGCTTGGCCCACACCCGGGCCGCGTGCCGTCGCCCCAGGCTGCTCAGCGCCGCCACCTCCGGCGGGGTCAGCCAGCCGGCCCGGACGTAGTCCGGCAGGGTGCGTTCGGTGAGCCGCCCCTCCCAGGCCCGCAGCCACACGGCCAGCCCGACCATGCCGAAGAAGATCGGCACCATCACGCCGATGAAGCCGTACAGCATGATCAGCGCCTCGCCGGTGGCCTGGGTGAGCGTGGGCAGCAGGTTCCACAGGCCGTGCAGCATCATCGCCAGCAGCAGGCCGGCGATCGGGGCGAGCACCCGGACGCGCCGGTCGGCGGTGCGGGCGGCGATGCCCAGCCCGACCCCGGTCATCGAGGTGAACAGCGGGTGGGCGAAGCCGAAGAGCAGGATCCGGACGATGAAGATCGCGATGACCTGCTGCGTGCCGGTCGCCGGGCCGTACCGCTCGACGCCGGTGGCGTAGCCGTAGCCGCCCAGGTAGAGGATGTTCTCCACCATGGCGAACCCGATCGCGGAGAGCCCGCAGTAGACCAGGGCGTCGGTGATCCCGGAGATCTCCCGGCGGCGGAAGATCAGCAGCAGGATCGGCCCGAGCGCCTTGGTGAGCTCCTCGATGAACGGCGCGACCAGCACCGCCGTCAGCGCGGTCGGCAGCCCCCAGTCGTCGAAGAGCCCGGACGAGAACTCGTTGACGGTCAGCGAGGCGGCGGTCGAGACGAACGCGCCCCAGGCGAAGCAGAAGATCAGGTATTTCAGCGGTTCCGGTTCGTACCGGTCGAGCCAGAGGAAACAGCCCACCAGCACCGGAACCGGGAGGATCGCCGCGACCAGGCCGATCAGCAGCGCCTGCACGCCGAGGCTCTCGCCGAGCGTGAAGACCATGAACACCGCGCAGGCGGCGATCAGCAGGACGACCCCGGCCAGCACCAGGGCCCGCCGCCAGCCCAGCCGGCGCAGCGGCATCCGGGGAGCGGCCGCGCCCGACGGCGGGACGGCGGGCACGGTCGGCGACGGCGGCAGGGGTGCGCCGGGCGGGGTGTCGGCCATGCGGTCAGCGTAGTCACCCCCGGCCGGCTGGACCGGGCGCATCCGCGCGCTATGCTGCTGGCAGGTCACGAGCGCCAGCGTCAAGCCCCGGCTTGCTGGCCGGCAACCCTCGTCGAGGTTCGCGGTGGGGTGCCCCGGGTGATGACCGGGCCCGGCCCGATTCGCGTGCCGGGCAAGCGCGGACCCCGCCCGGTGTGCCCACCCGGGGTCCCCGGACCCGGAGGTCGGCCGATGACCGTCACCCTCGTACCCCCGCCCGCGCCGCACCCGACGCGGACCGCGCCGCCGGCTGCGACCGCCGGGCCGCTCGACGTGCTCGGCGTGCCGGGCCAGGTCAACCTGGACTACGCGGCCACCGCGCCGTGCGCGCGGGCCGCCGCCGACGCGGTGGCCGAGCTGCTCCCCTGGTACGCCAGCGTGCATCGCGGCGCGGGGGCGCTGTCCCGGCGCTGCACCCTCGCCTACGAGCGCGCCCGGCAGACCGTCGGCGACTTCTTCGGCGCCCGCGCCGGCGACCACGTGCTCTTCACCCGCAACACCACGGACGCGCTGAACCTACTGGCCCGGGTGCTGCCCGCCGGCACCACGGTGGTGACCTTCGGCGGGGAGCACCACGCGAACCTGCTGCCCTGGCCGCGCGGATCGGTCCGGCTGCCGGTGCCGCGGGAGCCGGCCGAGGCGGTCCGGGCGCTGGACGCCGCCCTCACCGAGCTGCGCAGGCCGGGCGCGGGGGGCGGCCCCGGCGCCGACCGCCACCCGCCCGTGCTCGTCGCGGTGACCGGGGCGAGCAACGTGACCGGCGAGCGCTGGCCGGTGGCGGAGCTGGCCCGGGTGGCCCGGCGGCACGGGGCCCGGATCGCCGTGGACGCCGCGCAGCTCGCCCCGCACGCGCCGGTGGACATCGCCGCCCTCGACGTCGACTACCTCGCGGTCTCCGGCCACAAGCTGTACGCGCCGTTCGGCGCGGGCGTGCTCGTCGGGCGGGCGGACTGGCTGGACGCCGCGCCGCCGTACCTGGCCGGCGGGGGCGCCACCGGTCACGTCGGCGCGGCCACCCACGACGTACGCTGGGCGACCGGACCGGCCCGGCACGAGGCGGGCACGCCGAACCTGCTCGGCGCGGTCGCCCTCGCGGCGGTCTGCGGCGCCCTGGCCGGGGCCGACCGGGCGGCGCTGCACGACGCCGAGCAGGCCCTGCTGGCCCGGCTGCGCCGCGGCCTGGCGGCCCTGCCGCACGTGGTGGAGCTGCGCACCTTCGGGCCGGACGCGCCGCGGGTGGGCATCGTGTCGTTCGTGGTGGCCGGCCGGGACTCGGCGGACGTGGCGGCGGAGCTGGCCGGCAACCACGACATCGGGGTGCGCGACGGCCTCTTCTGCGCCCACCCGCTGGCCCGGCGACTGCTCGCCGAGGCGGCGGCGCGCAGCGGCCGGCGGGACCTGCCGCCGACCGCCCTGCGCGCGAGCGTCGGCCTGGGCAGCACGGCGGAACACGTGGACCGGCTGCTCGCCGCGCTCGCCGCGGCGGCCTGAACGACCGCCGCCGCACGGCTGACCCGCGGGGCGGCGGGTCAGCCGACCGGCGGGGCGGTGGGCGGCTTCGGGGCGGCGGCCGGCTCGGCCTGGCCGCTCGGGGTGTCCTGGTCGCCGAAGGACTTCCGGACCAGGCGGTTCGCCTCCTCCTGGCTGATCCCGGAGGCCACCAGCAGGTCGCTGGCCGTGGTGCGCACCTGCGCGATCACCACGCTGCCGGAGAAGCCCACCCCCTCGGCGTACGCCCGGCCGGCCTCGCTCACCGCGCGCAGCGCCCGCTCCCGTGCCTTCTCCGGCTCCTCGCCGACGGCGAACTCGTGCTTGAGCAGGCGTACCGACTCGGCGAGGTGGGCCGCCGCATCCGGCATCGGCTCCGGCACGGGCTCCTCGTCCTCGATCAGGGTGACCGCGCGCCGGATCAGCGTGCCGGCGTTGCGCATCGCCCGGTCGATCGGGTCGGCGGCCTCGGCGTAGTGGGTGAGTTCGTCCCGCCGGTGCCACCGGGCCGGCGAGAGGACGGCGGTCTCCTTCGCCCCCTCGATCGCCTCGGTGAAGGTGGACAGCTCCTCCTGGTTGTTGCGCAGCCGGTCCAGGGCTTGTTGGGCCTTGTCCCGGTCCCGTTGGCGGAGGGCGTCGGCGGCGCCGTCGAGCTGGGCGGCGAGCAGGTCGAGCGCCGGCCGGGCGGCCCGGTTGATCACCCGGAGCGGATTGAGCGGCAGCAGGACCGAGGTGACCAGCAACGCGATCCCGCCGCCGACGAACGCGTCGACGAACCGGGGGATCTCCAGGTTCGCGGTCTTCGGGCTCAGCGTGACGATCAGCACGGCCGTGGCCGCCGCCTGGATGACGATGGAGACGCTGGCGCCGGCGAAGATGGTCAGCACGATCGACCCGGTCACCACGAGGCCGAGCTGCCACGCCCCGGCGCCGACCAGGTAGATGAGGAAGTCGCCGACGGCAACGCCGACCGCGACCCCCACGATCAGCTCGACCGTGCGGCGGAGCCGCTGACCGACCGAGGCGGCGAGGGTGCCGACCGCGGAGATCGGCGCGAACACCGGCTCCGGGTTGCCCAGCAGATTGTGCGCCGCCCACCAGGACAGGCCGGCGGCGAGGCCGGCCTGCACGGCCAGGCCCCACGCCATCCGCACCCGGTGCAGCCGGTCGTGCAGGGTCGCCCTGCCGCGGTGCCGCAGCTTCTCCATCGCGTCGGCGATGCGGGCCGCGTCGATGTCCGTTCCGCCGTCGCGTCGGATGGCGCGCCGCACCAGCGAGAGTCGACGGTCCCGGGCCACGGCCATGGCGGGGACTACCCGTACCGGGGCGGGTGAATCCTCCGTGTCGGCGGCGGTGCGGCAGACTCGGCCGCATGGCCGACCTTCTCGACCGGTGGCGGGCGGCGGCCCGGGGCGCCGGGGCGACCGACCCGGCGCAGCGGGACCGCGCCGGGGCGGAGCTGCTGGGGCGCTGGCGGGAACCGCACCGGCACCACCACACGGTCGCCCACCTGACCGTCGTCCTCGACGTGGTCGACGCGCACGCGTCGTCCGCCGCGCGGCCGGACCTGGTGCGCCTCGCGGCCTGGTGCCACGACGCGGTCTACAACCCGCGCGCCGAGGGCGACGCCAACGAGCGGGACAGCGCGGCGCTCGCCGACGCCCTGCTCACCCGGTCGGGGCTGCCGGCCGACGCCGTGGCCGAGGTCCGCCGGCTGGTCCTGCTCACCGCCGGGCACGCCGTCGACCCGGGCGACGCCGACGGCGCGCTGCTCTGCGACGCCGACCTCGCCGTCCTGGCCGCACCACCCGGGGCGTACGACCACTACGCCGCCGCGATCCGCCGGGAGTACGCGCACGTGCCCGACCCGGCCTTCCGGGCCGGCCGCGCCCGGGTGCTCGCCGGGCTGCTCGCCCTGCCGGCCCTGTTCCGGCTGCCGCCGCTGGCCACCCGCTGGGAAGCCCGGGCCCGCGCCAACCTCGCCCGCGAACTGGCCACCCTCCACTGACTCCCGGCCCCCACCCCCGGCCCCCACCCTCGGCCTCCGCGATCTTGCAGTTTCGGCCCGGGCGAAAGCCGTGAATCACCGCATAGACAGGGCCGGAACTGCAAGATCGGCGGAGGGGTGGGCGGCGGGGGTGCGGGGGCGGGTCAGGTGCTTCGGTCGGCGCAGGCCGGCCTGCCGGAGCAGGCGCACGAGCTCCCGGCTCGGCACCACCCGGGCACCCAGCCAGACCGCCGCGGCGAACCGCTCGGCGGGAATGTCGTAGTGGTCCCGGTCGAAACCCCGGCGGGGCACCCCCAGCGCCTCGGCGAAGGCGTGCACCTCCGCGTGGGAGACGTCGCTGATCAGGTGGGACCAGAGCCGCCCCCGCCACGGCCAGGCGGGCCGGTCCAGGTAGAGCATGCCGGCCAAACTACCCGGTGCGAGGGCCGGTTGTCGGTCGCGTGCGGCCGACCGTAGCCTCGGCGGCATGGCCGGACCCCCTCTCCTCGACGACCTCCGGGCGGCGCTCGGCGACGACGCCGTGCTGACCGACCCGGACCTGCTCCGGATGCACGAACGGGACGAGGCGGATCTCTGCGCCGCCGGCACGCCCCTGGTGGTCGTCCGTCCCCGCAACACCGCCCAGGTCTCCGCCGTGCTGCGGGCGGCCGCCCGGCACGGCGTGCCGGTGGTCCCGCAGGGGGCGCGGACCGGGCTGGCCGGCGCGGCCAACGCGGTCGACGGCGCGGTGGTGCTCAGTACGGTCGCGATGGACGCCATCCTGGAGATCGACCCGGTGAGCCGGATCGCCGTGGTGCAGCCCGGCGTGGTGAACGCGACGCTCGCCGCCGCGGTGGCGAAGCAGGGGCTGTGGTACCCGCCCGACCCCGGCTCGTGGGAGTCCTCCACCATCGGCGGCAACGTCGCCACCAACGCGGGCGGCATGTGCTGCGTCAAGTACGGCGTCACCACCGAGTACGTCCTCGGCCTGGAGGTGGTGCTCGCCTCCGGCGAAGTGCTGCGCACCGGCCGGCGCACGGCCAAGGGCGTCGCTGGGTACGACCTCACCCGGCTCTTCGTCGGCTCCGAGGGCACCCTGGGCGTGATCACCGAGGTGACCGTCGCGCTGCGTCCCGCCCCGGCGGAGTCGCTGACCATGGTGGCGGTCTTCCCGTCCACCGCCGCGGCCGGCGCGGCCGTCGCCGAGATCGCCGCCCGGGGCCTCTCCCCCAGCCTGCTGGAATTGCTGGACCAGACCCACCTGCGGGCGATCGAGGCGTACCGGCCGATGGGCCTGCGGACGGACGCGCAGGCGCTGCTGCTGGCCGCCGCCGACACCGGCGCCCGGGCGGCCGACGACCTGGCCGGGCTGGCCGCGGTCTGCGAGGCAGCCGGCGCCGACGAGGTGTACGCGGCCACCGACGCCGTGGAGGCGGCCGCCCTGTTGCAGGCCCGCCGGCTCGCGCACCCGGCCATGGAGAAGTTCGCCGCGGACGCCTACCCGGGTGGCAACGGCGGCCTGGTCATCGACGACGTGGCGGTGCCCCGGGGCGCGCTGGCGGCGCTGCTGGACGGGGTGGCCCGGATCGCGGCGGAGTGCGACGTGCCGATCGGCGTCGTCGGTCACGCCGGCGACGGCAACATGCACCCGAACATCGTGGTGGACCGGGCCGACCCGGCGAGCCTGGAGCGCGGCCGGCGCGCCTTCGACGAGATCATGCGACTCGGCCTGGAGCTGGGCGGCACCTGCACCGGCGAGCACGGCGTGGGCCTGCTCAAGCGGGACTGGCTGGCCCGCGAGATCGGCCCGGTGGGCGTCGCCGTGCACCAGGCGATCAAGGCCGCGCTCGACCCGACCGGCCTGCTCAACCCCGGCAAGGTCCTCTGACGGTGAAGATGTGGGAGCGGGTCACCCCGCCGGTCTGACTCACCCTCTGACAGGCCCCTGCCGGGGCCGACGCGCGGCGGTAGCCGCCAGGCGTGGCGGGGCGCCGCGCGGGGCGGCGGGACACCGCGGTCGGCCGTCGAAGGTTGGGGTGGGGGAACGGTCAGCGGGACGACGACGGTAGTTCGACGGGATCGTCGTCCGAGCCGCGGTCGGCCGCGAAGCCCCGGACGTCGGGCGCGCCGAGCCGGGCGGCGTCCGCCGTGGCGTCGTCGGGCATCAGCTGGGACTGGCGTTCCGCCTCCACCCTGGCCCGGTAGTGCTCCACCTCACGGGCCCGGGTGGCCTCGTCCCAACCGAGCACCGCGCCCATCAGCTCGGCGGCGTGCCCGGCCGACTCCAGGCCGCGGTGCGCGGTCTCGATGGAGATCCGGGTCCGCCGGGTGAGCACGTCCTCCAGGTGCAGCGCCCCCTCCGCCCGGGCCGCGTACGTCACCTCGGCCGCGAGGTATTCCGGGGCACCGGCCAGCGGGGAGGCGAGCAGCGGGTCGGCGTCGACCAGCGCGAGCAGCTCCAGGGTGAGGGTGCCGTAGCGCTCCAGCAGGTGCTCGACCACCCCGACCGGCATCCCGTGCCGGCGGGCCAGGTCCGCCCGACCCCGCCACATCGCCGGGTAGCCGTCCGCACCCAGCAGCGGCAGGTCGGCGGTACGCGAGGGGCGTACGGCGCCGAGCCGGTGGGCGGCCCGGTCGACCACGTCCGAGGCCATCACCCGGTACGTCGTGTACTTGCCGCCGGCGACCAGCAGCAGCCCGAGCATCGGCTCGAAGACGGCGTGCTCGCGGGACAGTTTCGAGGTGGAGTCGGCCTCGCCGGCCAGCAGCGGCCGCAGCCCGGCGTAGACGCCCTCGATGTCGGCCGTGGTGAGCGGCCGGTCCAGCACGGTGTTGACCTGCTCCAGCAGGTATTCGATGTCCCGGGCGGAGGCGGCCGGGTGGGACCGGTCGAGCCGCCAGTCGGTGTCGGTGGTGCCGATGATCCAGTGCCCGCCCCACGGGATGACGAAGAGCACGCTGGTCGCCGTACGCAGGATCAGCCCTGCCTCGCCGGTGATCGCCGAACGGGGCACCACCAGGTGCACGCCCTTGGAGGCCCGGACGCGGATGCCGGGGCGCAGCCCGACGTCGTTCAGCATCCGGGACATGTCGTCGCTCCACACGCCGGTGGCGGCGATGACGGTGCGGGCGCGCACCTCGAACTCGGCGTCCGGGGAGCCGGCCGGCGCCTCCAGGTCGCGGACCCGGACGCCGGTGACCTCGCGGGCCTGCCGGATCAGCCCGACCGCCCGGGCGCTGGGCACCACGGTCGCGCCGAGGCTGGCCGCGGTGCGGGCCAGGGTCACCACCAGCCGGGCGTCGTCGACCTGCCCGTCGTAGTAGCGGATCGCGCCGGCCAGCGCGTCGGCCCGCAGGCTGGGGAAGACCCGGCGGGCGCCCTCGCGGGTCAGGTGGCGGTGCAGCGGCATGCCCCGGCCGCCGCCGAAGATCCCGGCGAAGGCGTCGTACGCCGCCACTCCGGCGCCGTAGTAGGAGCGGCGGAACAGCCGGCCGGGCAGGTCGCGCGCGCCGCGCCCGCCGGGCAGCGGGACCAGGATGGGCACCGGCCGCACCAGGTGCGGGGCGAGCCGGGTGGCGAGCAGGCCGCGCTCGGTGAGCGCCTCGTGCACCAGGTGGAACTCCAGCTGCTCCAGGTAGCGCAGGCCGCCGTGGATCAGCTTGCTGGAGCGGCTGGAGGTGCCGGCGGCGTAGTCGCGCGCCTCCACCAGGGCCACCTTCAGCCCCCGCGAGGCCGCGTCCAGGGCGGCGCCCGCCCCGGTCACCCCACCGCCGATGACCAGCACGTCGAAGCGTTCGGCCCGCAGGCGGCGCAGGTCGGCGGCCCGGCGCTCCGGGGAGAGCTGGCTGGCCTCGGTTCGGGACACGTTGGGGTCGCGCACCCGTCCACGGTAACCGTCACGGCCACACCGGCGGCACACACCGTCCGCGCCGTACTGTCTGAGGAATGGAGATCGGCCCCCCGTTCCCCGCTGGTCAGCCCGCCCCGCTCCCGACGGCCGCGCCGGCCCGGTCGAGCCCGTGGCCCGTGGTGGCGGCGGTGGTCGCCGGTTGCTGGACGGTCGGGTTCGTGGTGGTCAGCCAGCTCGGCGGGTGGCTGGCCGACCAGATCGTGCTGGCCTCCGGGCTGCACCGCGTGGTGTGGCTCTGGCCGGCGACCGTGCTGTTCACCGTGCTGCTGGTCGGCGCGCCCGCGCTTTCGCTCGCCCTGCTGCCCCGCTCGCCGGCGGTCCGCGCCACCGGCCGGGCCTGGCTGGCCGCGGCGCTCGTGCTCGGCGCGCTGGGGCTGCTCCGGGCGCTCCCGCCGGTGCACCACGAGGCGTACCTCGCGGCGCTGGCCGCCACAGCCGCCCTGGCCGCCCTCGTCCTGCGGGCGCTCGCCCGCCGCGCCGCCGCGCCGCACCGGCCCTCCGCCCCGACCGCCACCCTGCTCGGGGTGGCCGGCGGGCTGGCGTTGCTGCTGCCGTGGGTCTGGCTGGGGGCGCTCGGCGGGCTGCTGGAGACGGTGCTCGCCGGGCTCGCCGCCGCCGCCCTGGGCGTGCTGGCCGGGGCGCTGCTGGACGACGCCTTCTGGTCCCGCTTCGCCGTCGGCGAGCCGCCCCGGCCGGCCCGGCTGGTGCTGGTCGGCGGGCTGGTCGCCGGGGTCGCGCTGCTCGTCCTCGCCGCCGGGGTCGGGCAGTCCGGGGCGCAACTGCCCCCGCTGCTGACCCTGCCGCCGGCCGGCTTCGCGCTGGCCGCCCTGCACGCGGCGGCCCGCCGCCCGGCCGCCGCCACCCCGGCCGCGCCGCCGGACACGGCGCCGGCCGACCCGTCGGGCACCGCCCCGGCCGACCCGCCGGGCACCGCCCCGGCCGCCCCGCCGGGCACCGCCCCGGCCGCCCCGCCGGGCACCGCCCCGGCCGACCCGCCGGGCACCGCCGGAAGTGAGCCGGGCGGGCGGGCCGGGGTCCGCGCCGCCACCCGCTGGCTGGTCGGGCTCGCCGTGTTCGGCCCGCTGGCCTGCACCGATCCCGAGGAGATCACCCTCGTCCTGGCCAACACCCGCGACGTGCCGTTCTGGGTGGCGGCCGCCGCCGGCGCCGGGCTCGCCGTCGCGGCCGTGCTCGCCGTGGCGTACGGCGTGCTGCTGGCCCGGCCCCGCAGCCGGCGGCCGAGCCGGCGGGTGGCCGGGGTGACCGCCGCGGCCCTGCTGGTCGCTGTCGGCGCGGTGGCCGTCGGCGCGGGTCAGCCCGGCCTGCACGGCGAGCGGCTGTTCGTGGTGCTGCGCGAGCAGGCCGACCTGGACGGGGTGCCGGCGACGGCCGGGCGGGCCGGCCGGGACGCGCGGGCCGGCGAGGTCTACCGGCGGCTGGTCGACACCGCCGAGCGGACCCAGGCCGACCTGCGCCGGGACCTGCGCCGGCTGCGGCTGGACCACACCCCCTACTACCTCGTCAACGCGGTCGAGGTGGACGGCGGGCCGGCGGTGCGGGCCTGGCTGTCCCGCCGGCCGGAGGTGGCCCGGGTGCTGGTCAGCCAGCGGGTGCGGCCGCTGCCCGCGCCGGCCGGCCGCAGTCGGGGCACCGCGCCCGCGCCGGCCGGCCCGGAGTGGAACGTCCGGATGATCGGCGCGGACCGCGTCTGGTCGCAGCTCGGGGTGGACGGCTCCGGGATCGTGGTGGGCAGCTCCGACTCCGGGGTGGACGGCGGGCACCCGGCGCTGGCCGCCGGCTTCCGGGGCGGCGACGACTCCTGGTACGACCCGTGGGACGGCACCCGCTCCCCGACGGACCAGGGCGGGCACGGCACGCACACCGTGGGCAGCGCGGTGGGCCGAGGGGGGATCGGGGTGGCCCCGGGCGCGCAGTGGGTGGGCTGCGTCAACCTGGACCGGAACCTGGGCAACCCGGGGTACTACCTGGGCTGCCTCCAGTTCATGCTGGCGCCCTTCCCGCCCGGCGGGAACCCGTTCACGGACGGGCGCCCGGCGCGCGCCCCGGAGATCCTCACCAACTCGTGGGGCTGCCCGCCGATCGAGGGCTGCGACCCGCGGGCGCTCCGGCCGGCCACCGCCGCCCTGGAGGCCGCCGGCATCCTGGTCGTTGCCGCCGCCGGCAACACCGGCCCGTACTGCGGCTCGATCGACGACCCGCCCGCGCCGTACGCGGACGTGCTGACCGTCGGCGCGGTGGACCAGCGGCGCCGGGTCACCGACTTCTCGTCCCGTGGACCGGTGGCGGGGGCGGCGAAGCCGGACCTGGTCGCCCCCGGCGACGAGGTGCTGTCGGCGATGCCCGGCGGCGGGTACGCCGCCCTGAGCGGCACCTCGATGGCGACCCCGCAGGTGGCCGGCGTCGTGGCGCTGATGTGGTCGGCCAACCCGGCGCTGGTGGGCGACCTGCCGCGCACCCGGCAGATCCTGCGGGACACGGCGACCCCGGCCGACGCGACGTACGCCTCCCGGACGGAGACCTGCGGCGGCGACGCGAACATCACCGGCGCCGGCCTGGTCGACGCGTACGCGGCGGTGCGGGCGGCCCGCGGGTGAGCGGCCCCTGCCCTCCCCCGCACCCCGTGCTCTAGGGTCGGCGACCATGGATGCGGAGATCGTCGAGCTGACCGCCGACCGGGCGCCCGCCGTGGTGGAGCTGTGCCGCCGGGCGCTGGACCTGCCCGAGGACGCCGCCGAGGCGCCGGCCCTCGTGGCCGCGCTCTGGGCCCGGGCGGCCGCCGACCGGCCGGTCGTCGCGCTGGGCGCGTACCGGGGGGCGGAGCTGGTCGGGGCGCTGGTCTGCTCCCTGTCGGGGCGGGACGCCGGGCTCGGGCACGTGGACCTCGTGGTGGTGCACCCCGACCACCGGCGCCGGGGCGTGGGGCGGGCGCTACTGTCGTCCGCCGAGCGGACCCTGGCCGGTCTCGGCGCGGCCGAGGTGCTGCTGGCGGGGAACCCGCCGTACTACGCCTGGCCCGGGATCGACGTGCGCTACACCCCGGCGGTCTGCGCCGCGCTGGCGCTCGGCTACCGGCAGGACCGGACGGCGTGGAACATGACCGCCGACCTGTCGTACGACGACTCCCCCGCGTTGCGCTCCACGGAGGCGGCGGAGGCACGGCTGGCCGGCCGGGGCGTCTCGGTCCGCCGCGCCGAGCCGGCCGACCTGCCGGCGCTGGCGGAGTTCGCCCGCGCCACGTTCGGCGGCGCCTGGGACGCGGAGCTGGCCGGCTCGGTGGGCCGGGAAGGGGCGGGCTGCCACCTGGCCGAGCGCGACGGCGAGGTGCTCGGCTTCGCGGCGTACGGGTCGTCCCGGCCGAGCTGGTTCGGGCCGATGGGCACCGCCCCGGCGGCGGAGGGCTCGGGGATCGGCGGGGTGCTGCTGCGCCGCTGTCTGCGCGACCAGCGGGCGGCGGGCGTGACGGCGGCGCAGATCGGCTGGGTGGGGCCGGTGCCGTTCTACTCGGGCAGCGCGGGCGCCCGGATCGAGCGGGTCTTCTTCCTGTACCGCAGGACGCTCGGAGAGTGACGGAGGAGGGCGAAGGGGATATAGACGCCGATAACCCCATTCGCCCCCATCTTTGATCGACGCCCCCTACCGTTTCGGTAGAGGAGGCAGCCATGACCACGGACGACGAACGCCCCGGCCCGTTGCCGTTCGACCGGCTCGACTACGGCGACGCCGAGCAGCAGGCGGAGATGAGCGGCGCCGACGAGCCGACCGACGAGCCGGTGGCGCTGGTCGACGAGCCGGTCCAGATCCCGCAGCCGTACGGCCGGGCGCAGAAGAGACGCAACCAACGACCACTGCCGACCTGACGGCGGAAGGGGCGGACCGCTGACGCGGCCCGCCCCTTCCGGCGTACGTGGAGCTGGACTCAGAAGTCCATGTCCCCGCCGCCCGGACCAGCCGGGGCGGCCGGGGCCTTCTCCGGCTTGTCCGCCACGACGGCCTCGGTGGTGAGGAAGAGCGCCGCGATCGACGAGGCGTTCTGCAGCGCCGAACGGGTCACCTTGGCCGGGTCGATGATGCCCGCGGCCAGCAGGTCGACGTACTCGCCGTTGGCGGCGTTGAGGCCGTGACCCGGCTCGATGTTGCGGACGTGCTCGACGACCACGCCGCCCTCGAGGCCGGCGTTGACGGCGATCTGCCGCAGCGGGGCGTCCAGCGCGATCTTGACGATCTGCGCGCCGGTCGCCTCGTCGCCGGTCAGGTCCAGCTTGTCGAAGGCGGTCTTGCCGGCCTGCACCAGCGCGACGCCACCACCCGGGACGATGCCCTCCTCGACGGCGGCCTTCGCGTTGCGGACGGCGTCCTCGATGCGGTGCTTGCGCTCCTTCAGCTCGACCTCGGTGGCCGCGCCGACCTTGATCACCGCGACGCCGCCGGCCAGCTTGGCCAGCCGCTCCTGCAGCTTCTCGCGGTCGTAGTCGGAGTCGCTCTTGTCGATCTCGGCCCGGATCTGGTTGACCCGGCCCTGGATCTGCTCGGCGTCGCCGGCACCGTCGACGATGGTGGTCTCGTCCTTGGTCACCACGACCTTGCGGGCGCGGCCCAGCATGTCGAGGCCGACGGCGTCCAGCTTGAGGCCGACCTCCTCGCTGATGACCTGGCCACCGGTGAGGATGGCGATGTCGGCCAGCATGGCCTTGCGGCGGTCACCGAAGCCCGGCGCCTTGACGGCGACCGACTTGAAGGTGCCCCGGACCTTGTTGACGACCAGGGTGGCCAGGGCCTCGCCCTCGATGTCCTCGGCGATGATCAGCAGCGGCTTGCCCGACTGCATGACCTTCTCGAGGATCGGGAGCAGGTCCTTGACCGACGAGATCTTGCTGTTGACGATCAGGAGGTAGGGGTCGTCGAAGACGGCCTCCATGCGCTCCGGGTCGGTCATGAAGTAGGCCGAGATGTAGCCCTTGTCGAAGCGCATACCCTCGGTGAGCTCCAGCTCCAGGCCGAAGGTGTTGCTCTCCTCGACGGTGATGACGCCTTCCTTGCCGACCTTGTCCATCGCCTCGGCGATGATCTCGCCGACGGTGCTGTCACCGGCGGAGATGGAGGCGGTGGAGGCGATCTGCTCCTTGGTCTCGACGTCCTTGGCGAGCTTGGACAGCTCCTCCGAGACGCTGGCCACGGCGGCCTCGATGCCCCGCTTCAGGGCCATCGGGTTGGCACCGGCTGCCACGTTGCGCAGACCCTCGCGGACGAGGGCCTGGGCCAGGACGGTCGCCGTCGTCGTGCCGTCACCGGCAACGTCGTCGGTCTTCTTGGCGACCTCCTTGACCAGCTCGGCGCCGATCTTCTCGTAGGGGTCCTCGAGCTCGATCTCCTTGGCGATGCTCACACCATCGTTGGTGATGGTGGGGGCACCCCACTTCTTCTCGAGCACGACGTTGCGGCCCTTGGGGCCGAGGGTCACCTTCACGGCGTCGGCGAGCTGGTTCATGCCCCGCTCGAGGCCCCGGCGCGCCTCTTCGTCGAACGCGATCATCTTGGCCATACGGCGTTGTCCTCCTGGACACTCACGGGCCACCCGGAGGTTGTGTCCCGGATGGGCCGCCTGGTGTACGCACCTTGGGGACGTCGCCACCTGGCGACGACGACGTCTCCTCGGCCGGGCCGGATAGCCCGCGACGACCGGCCATGTGCCGCACCGACGTGTGGACGCCCGTGCGGCCGTGGCCCTACCGCCCCGACCATTGGCACTCACGGTATGCGAGTGCCAATGACTTGTTTAGCACTCTCCCCTGCCGAGTGCAAGCACGACCGCCCCGCTCAGCCGAGTTCACCGGCTAGCCGCGCGCTGTCCACCGGCCCCTCGTGGGCGCGCTGCTCGGCGTACGTGACGACCAGGCCGACCAGTTGGGCGAGGTGGGTGGGCAGGCCCAGCACCCCGCCGAGCACCGCCACCGCGATCGCGCCCACCGCAGTGCCCGGCGACTCCAGCGGGGTGACGCCGAACGGCAGCGAGCCGATGCCCTCCACCAGGCCGGCCGCCCCGCCCCCGACGATCACCGCCGCCGCAACGAGCGCCACCCGGCCGAGCAGCAGGCCCAGCCGGTCGTGGAACATCCGGTACGAGCGGCCGATCGGGTGCTGCCGTTCGAAGAGGTAGACCGGGCCGGCCATGCTCAGCGCGAAGGCGAAGTAGATGCCGGGGATGACGCAGAAGCACACCCCGAGCCCGATGATCACGCTCATCAGCAGGGTCCAGCCCCAGAGGCCCGGCGCCCGGCGCAGGCCGTAGCCCAGCGCGGCGCCGACGGTCACCGGCTGGCCGGCCGCCTGCCGGGCGACCACCCAGGTGCCGGCGGCCCAGCCGAGGCTCTGCACCAGGCCGAAGACCAGTGCGCCGCCGATCAGCACGGCCATCATGGTGCCCAGGTCGGCCAGGAAGGTGTCGGGCAGCGCGGCCGGGTCGTCGGCCATCGACTCGTCCCACCGGGCCGACGGGTCGACCACCAGCGCGAGCACCGACAGCACCACGGCCGGCAGCACCTGGGTGAGCAGCAGGATCGGCAGCAGCGTCCGCCAGCCCCGGCGCACCGCGCCGACGCACCGGTCGAACCAGCCACTCACGCCGCCGCCGGGCGGCGTGACCAGCGGGTCGGCCGGGTCGAGGCCGTGGCCGGGCGGGTACCACCCGTGGACCGGCTGCCCCGGGTACGCGACCGGCGCGCCCGGATACACGACCGGCGCGCCCGGATACCACGGCTGCCCGCCGTACGGGCCGGAGCCGGCCGGGAACCCGCCGGTGGGCGGGAAGACCCACCCCTGCGGCTGCGGCGCGCTCGCATCGCCGGCCGTGGCGGGGTCGGGATCCCCCGACGGCGGCGTGCCCTGGGGTGGCTGGTCGGACATGAACCCTCCTCAGCGACGGCTGAACCGGCTCACGATCTTCCCTGCCTGGCGTCCGTACCGCAGCCCGGGGTGCCACGCCACGAACCGGGGCCACGAACCACGACCAGGGACCATGGCCCGTCCCGGCCGCGGTGCCGCCCAACGATGCCGCAGGTCACACCCCGAACCCGGACCCCACCGGTGCCACCGCCCGGCCCCTGTCGAGCTGCCCTCACAGATGGGGCACACCACGCCTCGCAGGCGGCCGAGCCGGATGCGAGGCGTGGTGCTACAGAGACGGGTGGTCCTACAGACGGGGCAGCTCGACAGCGCCACCATCCGCCCGCCGAACCCATGTGCCGAAAGCGGTCACCCGACCGGCTCACCCGTCGGAGCTGATCGACGAATGTCGTTGGCGCCGCCGCGCGGGGCGGTCGGCGGCGGAAGGGCCCGGCCCGTGGCGGACGGGGGTCAGGCGATGACGCGTACGCGCTCGGCCTGGGGCCCCTTCTGGCCCTGGGCGATCTCGAACTCCACCCGCTGGCCGTCGTCCAGCGCCTTGTAGCCGTCCATCTCGATCGCGGAGAAGTGGACGAAGACGTCCTGCCCGCCGTCGACGGCGATGAAGCCGTAGCCCTTTTCGGCGTTGAACCACTTAACGGTGCCCTGTGCCACGGTCCACTTCCTCACTCTGCACGGCGTCTCACAACCCCGGAGGCCGGCGGACCGGCACCGGAGGACCACCGAACCGGCGGTCGGGGAGGCCGCTGCATTCGGTGACCGAAATCGCACGCTACACGAGGCGTGACGGCGGCGCACGACCCCAAATCGGGCATATTCCGATCGAGGGGCATCGTCATCCGTCGCTGTGGTAGGCATTCGGCATGACGAGGACGCCGGACGGGCCGGAGCGGGGGTCGGCGGTCACCCGGCACGCGGAGATCCGGCGGGTCCGGCCCCGGGACGCCGCCCGGATGCGGGCGCTGCGGCTGGAGATGCTCGCCGACGCGCCGCTGGCCTTCCTGGAGACCCTCGCCACCGCGGCGGCCCGGCCGCACGCCGACTACGCGGCCCGGATCGCGCACGTGTCGGCCGGCACGGACACCGCGCAGTTCGTCGCGGACCCGGGCGGCCGGCTGGTCGGGCACGCCGGGGGCACGGTGACCCCGGAGGAGCCCGGGCTGACCGTCGTCTACGCCGTCTACGTCACCCCGTCCTGGCGCGGCACCGGCCTGCTCGGCGAGCTGGTCGAGGCGGTGGCCGCCTGGTCCCGGAAGTGCGGCCGGCCCGAGCTGATGCTGGAGGTGGTGGTCGGCAACGACCGGGCCTACCGCGCCTACCGGCGGCTGGGCTTCGTCGACACCGGCGTACGCGTGCCGCACCCCACCGTGCCGGCGCTCACCGAACTCCAGATGCGCCGCTCCGCCTGACACGGGAGGGTTTCCGGGGCAGCCCACCCCGGAAACCCGACCGCGACTCAGGCGTGCCGACGGGACTGCACGATGCGGAACCGGTTGGCCACGTAGGCGCCGTCGGTGAGCGCGGAGTTGGCCGCCGCGTTCGCGCCGCTGCCGTGGAAGTCGGAGAAGGCCGCCGACTGGTTCACGAAGACCCCGCCGGTCAGGTTGCAGGACAGGTGCACCCCGACCTCGATCGCCGCCGCCTCGGCCGCGTCGAGGACCGCCTCGTCGGTGGAGTAGACCGCCGCGGTGAGCGCGCCCTTCTCGCCGACCGTCGACCGCAGGATCTCCAGACTGTGCGCCGTCGAGTCGGTCGCGATGGCGAACGAGATCGGCCCGAACCACTCCTTCGAGTAGGTCGCCGTGTCGCCGGCCGCCAGCTTGACCAGCGTCGGGGTGCGGACCACCGCGCCGGGGAAGGCCGGGTGCTCGACCGTACGCGACTCCAGCACCGTCTCGCCGACCTTGGTGACCTCGTCGAGGCGCTCCAGCACCCCGTCGTTGACGATCGCGCCGGTGAACTCCACCCCGCGCGCCGGGTCGGCGGTGAGCTTGCCGATCGCGGCGGCGATCCCGCCGGCCACCTCGTCGAAGCTCTTGTGTCCCTGGTCGGTGGCGATTCCCTCGGCGGGGATGAGGATGTTCTGCGAGGTGGTGCACATCTGGCCGCTGTAGAGGGTCAGCGTGAAGCCGAGGTTGCGGCACATCCCGGCGAAGTCGTCGGTGGAGTCGACCACCACCGTGTTCAGGCCGGCCTTCTCGGTGTAGACCGCCGCCTGCCGGGCGTTGGCCTCCAGCCAGTCGCCGTACTCGGTGGAACCCGTGAAGTCGACGATCTTCACGGCCGGGTGCAGGGCCAGCGTGGAGGCGAGCTTCTCGCCGGGGGCCTCAGGGGCGAGCAGCACCAGGTTCGGGTCGAAGCCGGCCTCGGCGAGCACCTCCCGGGCGTACCTGACGGTGATGGCCAGCGGCAGCACCGCGCGCGGGTGCGGCTTGACCACCACCGGGTTGCCGGTGACCAGCGAGGCGAACAGCCCCGGGTACGAGTTCCAGGTCGGGAAGGTGTTGCAGCCGATCACCAGCGCCACGCCGCGGGGCACCACGTGGAAGGTCTTGGTCATCCGCAGCGGGTCGCCCTTGCCGGCGGCCTTCTCCCAGCCCGCCGTCCCCGGGTGCCGGGTCATCTCCGCGTACGCGTAGGCGACCGCCTCCAGCGCGCGGTCCAGCGCGTGCGCGCCGCCGGCCTGGAAGGCCATCACGAACGCCTGGCCGCTGGTGAACTGCACCGCGTTGGCCAGCTCGAAGATGTGCTTGTGCAGCCGGTCGAGGATCTCCAGGCAGACGCCCACCCGGGTCTGCGGGCCGGCGTCGCGCCAGCTCGGCAGGGCGGCGGAGGCGGCGGCGACCAGCTCGTCGGCCCCGGCGTGCGGGTAGCGGACGCCCAGCTCGACGCCGAACGGGCTGGTCTCGGTGGCGACCCGGTCGCCGGCGCCCGGCTGGTCGAGGGGGAAGTCGCCGCCGAGGTACGCCTCGAAGGCGGCCTTGCCGTCGGCGGCGGCGGTCTCGCCGTAGACCCGTGGGCTGGGCGACTCGGGGTAGGCGGACCAGTACCCGCGCTCCGTGATCGCGGTCAGCGCACGGGTCAGGGTGTCGGCGTGCCTGTCGTACAGGGGGTGCGGGGTCTCCGTCATGCCCGCCATCATGCAACAGGAAGCCCCAGGATCAGTAGGGCCGTGTCACAACTCAGATCGTGAGCTGCCAGTCGGTCCAGCCGTCGACCCGGCGGAAGCCGAGCTGCTCGTTGATCGCGATCATGTAGCTGTTCTCGGCCGCGTTGAAGGTGTCGATCGCGCGCACGGCCGGCTCGTGGGCGAGCAGGTGCCGCAGGTTCTCGATCTTGACGAGCAGACCGAGCCGGTGCCCCCGGTGAGCGGGGTCGACGATGGTGATCTGCTGGAACGCGTGCCAGTCGGCGGAGGCGCCCACGTCGAGCAGCGTCCAGGCGGCCACCCGGCCGGACGCCTCGTGGCGCACCGCCGTGTGGTAGCGCCGCCGCCCCCGCGCCTCCAGCGCCCGCTCGATGCCACGGACCCGTTCGACGTCGATCCGCTCGGGCTCCCACTCCACGTCGCCGAGGGGCGCGTCGGCCATCAGCCGGCCGTCGAGGTAGGCGATGTCGGCGACGTACTCGTCGGGGGTGCGCCCCTGCCAGCGGAGGACGCGGTAGCCGTCGGCCCGGGTGCGGGCGTCGGCCAGCGCGGCGTCCAGCCCGTCGTGGTCGAGCCGGGTGGTGTCGAGCCGGCTGCGGATCTCGGCCAGCGCCGGCCGGGCGCCGGTCGACGCGGCGAAGGCGGCGCCGGCCCCGGACCGGGGCGGGCCGCCGGGCAGCGCGGCGACCGCCATCCCCAGCACCCGCTTGCGGCCCCGCTCGCGCAGCAGCCGCACGGCGTGCTCGTGCAGCGCCCGGCCCACCCCGCGGCGCCGGTGGGCCGGGTGCACGATCAGGTCGGCGCTGGCGTTCTCGGTGTTGTCGAGCTGCGGCAGGTCCAGCGCGAGGTAGCCGGCCGGTACGCCGTCGAGCCGGGCCAGCGCCCAGATCGCAGCGCTGCCGGGCATCGGGTGCCGGATCGCGGCCTCGAAGCGCCGCCGGCAGAAGGGTGGGAAGTCCGGCAGGTCGGCGTCGTTGGCCGCCGCCCCGATCCGGTAGGCCGCGTCGATCGCGGTCTGGTCGGCGGCGTCGATCGGCGCGATCGTGATGCTCATGCCCCGAGGGTGGCCCGGGAACGACGATCGGGCCAGCGATTTAACCGCTGGCCCGATCGGACGTTGGTCGGGAGGGACACTCGCACAACGCCTCCGGCGTTGGGTCGCAAGAACTAAAAGTCTCCGGCGAGACGCCCTCCCGCACGAAGCATCTTGCGCCGCCCGGTTCCTGCCGTCAAGTCCTTGTCGGCGCGTTTTCCGCACTCACAGCGAAAAGCCAGTTACCCGGCGGATCGACCCGATCCCCCGTCCGGGTGGGTCGCCCCTCCCCCGTTCCTCCCGGCCCCCCGTCCCGGGACGACAACGGGCGGCCGGCGCCCCGTGGGTGCCGGCCGCCCGTTCGCCGCGTCAGCCCGCCTTGCTGAACTCGATCGAGATCGACTCGACCGCCTTCTTGCGAGTCATCGACCGCTCCAGGCCCATCGCCTCCAGCGCGTCGTTGACGCTGTCCACGTACGCCGTCAGGCTCGGCGTGGCGGCGTAGTAGGTGCCGGTCGTGGTCTGGGTGGACGCGCACGTCGTGTCGGTGATCCCACACGCCATCGTGTAGTGCGTGGCGCTGGTCCACTGGGTCGAGGCGCCCTGCACGAACAGCCGGGTGTTCACCCGGCACGCCGCGAACAGGTACGGGTTGCGGACCGTGGTGGTGAACGTCGCGGTGTCGGTGCCGGGCCAGTAGCTCACGGTCGACTCCGCCACACAGCCGCCGTCGAAGCTGCTCGACGACTTGCTGACGGTGTACTTGTCCAGCGTCCCGGCCGCCGCCGGCGTGGCGCCGAGGGCCACCACACCGAGGGAGGCGGCCAGCATGGTGAAGGCGGTCACGGCCGCCCGGGTGACGCGGGCCGGTGCTGCGTTCATGGGAACCCCTCTCGTGCCGGCCGGGTGGTCGCGGCCGACCGCAATTCGTCGCCAATGTGACAGGCGGCGGTGGACCCCGGGAGATTCCGGGTGCCGCCACCTGCAGATTCTTCGGCCGGGTCGGGAGGGCTGTCCAAGACGCGACACCGATGGGCCATAGGACGGACCTATGAGTACTGGTAGATCTTCTGATCGTCGATGCCCGCGGGGGTCGGGCGAGGGGGATCGTCATGGTGGAACTACGTCAACTCCGGTACTTCCTCGCCGTCGCCGAGGAGCGGTCCTTCACCCGCGCCGCCGCGCTGCTGCACGTCAGTCAGCCGACGCTGAGCCAGCAGATCCGCGCCCTGGAGCGGTCGGTGCGCGCGCCGCTGTTCCACCGGGAGCCGGCGGGCGTCCGACTCACCGAGGCCGGATCCGCGCTGCTCGAACCGGCCCAGCGGGCCGTGGTCGGGGTCGCCGACGGCGTACGGGCGGCCCGGGACACCGTCGGCACCGGCGACGGCACGCTACGCGTCGGCTTCAGCACCGGCGGGGCGGGCGACCTCATCGCGTCGATCCTGCCCGCCTGGCAGCGGGCCGCTCCCGAGGTACGGCTGGTCCTGCGCGAACTGACCGTGGGCGGGCTGTACACCGCCCTGCTGGAGGACCAGATCGACGTGGCGCTCACCCGGCTGCCGCTGGACCCCGAACGGCACGACTGGACGGTGCTGTTCGCCGAGCCCCGCGTCCTCGCGCTCAGCGCCCGGCATCCCCTGGCCGACGCCGGCGCGGCGGTGTCGCTGGCGGACGTGCTCACGCTGGCCATGCCCCGGATCGAGGACGTGCCGACGATCCGCGACTACTGGCTGCTCAACGACTACCGCGACGGCTGCCCGCCGCAGCAGCGCGGGGTGACGGTCACCTCGCCGGCGGAGATGGCGTACCTGATCCTCCAGGACCCGGCGGTGGTGGCCGTGGGCCCCCGCACGGCACGCGGGCTCTCGCCCCTCGCGGAGCTGCGCTTCGTGGAGCTGTCCGAGGTCGCCCCGGTGCCCTTCGTCGCGGCCGCCCGGCGGCACGACCGCCGTGCCGCCGTGCTCGCCTTCCGTCAGGTCGCCGCGACGGTCGCGCGCCACCTGCACGGCGCGACGACGCCGGCCGGTGGCAGACCGGACCGGGTGGCCGGCGTCGGGGCGAGTCGCGCGACCGGTGCCGGGGCGGGCCGGGCCGGCGGCTGAGCCGCGAGCGGTCACCGGCCTCGGACCTCAGCCGAGGAGGCCGGCGTCGCGGGCGGCGCGCAGCGAGGGCCTGATGCGGTGGGTGGGGCCGGCCTGGGCGGCGATCGCGTCGAGGGTCTTGAGCCCCTCGCCGGTGTTGAAGACGACGGTCTCCGCGGTCGGGTCGAGCCGGCCGGACTCGACCAGCTTGCGCAGCACCGCCACCGTCACCCCGCCGGCGGTCTCGGCGAACACGCCGGTGGTGCGGGCCAGCAGCCGGATGCCGGCGCGGATCTCGTCGTCGTCGACGTACTCCATCCAGCCCCCGGTGCGGCGCACCGCCTCCAACGCGTAGAGGCCGGCGGCCGGATCGCCGATGTTCAGCGACTTGGCGATGCCCGTCGGCTTGACCGGGGTGATCGTGTCGGTGTCGGCGTGCAGGGCGGCGGCGATCGGGTTGCAGCCGGCCGACTGTGCGCCGAAGACCTTCCAGCCGCCGGCCGGCGCCTCGACCAGGCCGATCTCGACCAGCTCGGCGAACGCCTTGTCGATCTTGGTGAGCAGCTCCCCGGAGGCCATCGGGATGACCACCTGGGCCGGGATCCGCCAGCCGAGCTGCTCGGCCACCTCGTAGCCGAGCGTCTTCGACCCCTCGGCGTAGTAGGGGCGGACGTTGACGTTGACGAACGCGGTGTCCTCGAACTCGTCCGTCTCCACCAGCTCGCCGCAGAGCCGGTTCACGTCGTCGTACGAGCCGTCGACGGCGACCAGCTCGCCGCCGTAGACGGCGGTCGTGACGACCTTGCCCTGCTCCAGGTCGCCGGGGATGAAGACCACCGACGGCGCCCCGGCGCGGGCGGCGTGCGCGGCGACCGAGTTGGCCAGGTTGCCGGTGGAGGCGCAGGCGTAGCGGCTGAAGCCGAGCGCCCGGGCGGCGGTCAGCGCGACCGAGACCACCCGGTCCTTGAACGAGTGGGTCGGGTTGCCGCTGTCGTCCTTGACCCAGAGCGGGGCGGTGATGCCCAGCTCGGCCGCGAGGTGCGGGGCGGCGACCAGCGGGGTGAAGCCCGGGTCGAGGGTGACCCTGGTCGCCGGGTCCTGGCCGGCGGGCAGCAGCGCGGCGTACCGCCAGATGTTCTGCGGACCGGCCTCGATCTGCTCCCGGGTGACCGTCGCCAGCGCGGCGGCGTCGTAGTCGACCTCCAGCGGGCCGAAACACTCGTAGCAGGCGTGCTGGGCGGCGAGCGGGTAGCGGGCCGAACAGGCTCGGCAGACCAGGGCGCGGGCGGGGCTGGCGGTGGTGTCGATGCCGGAGACGGCGAACGTCGACGTCATGTCGAGGGGTCCTCTCATCTTTCCCCGCATCGCACCCTGCGGCGGGGACGGAATTGGCACCTGCCCCGTCGGTCGCTCAGCGGTGAGCGCGCGGGGTGGTTGCCGGGGCGTCGTCGGGCCGTATCCCTCAGCCCCTCTGGATGAGGTATGCAGTTGTACCTGCGAGTTTAAGCACCGACGCCGCCCGGATCGATGGCAGATCCCAGGATGTGAGCGATCCTGCAGTCGCCGCCGAGCCGCAGGGGCGGCCTCTCCTCGACGGTACGGATTCAGGCTGCCGCGGAGCGGGAACCGGCGGCGGGGCGCCGGGCGCGCAGCAGGGTGTCGCGCCCACCTGCCCGGACCGAACACGGCGACCAGCAGCGGTCGTGTGCCCCTGGCGCGCTCCCGTTACCTTGCAGGCACATTGACGGAAAGGAACGCGCGAATGCGTCGCAAGCTCGTCCCGGTGGTGGCGCTCTCCATGGCCTGCCTGCTGGCGGTGACCACCGCCTGCTCCGCGGGCAACCGGAAGAAGCGGGACCGGTCCGCCGACCGGCCCGCCAGCGCGAAGCGGGACGACGTCGACGCCGCCTGGGCGACCCCGACCCCCCGCCGCACCGGCGACCAGCTCACCTGCCTCGAACTGCGCAACACCCGGATCGGCAGCAGCCGGGTCCGCTACCGCGGGTACGCCGCCCCGATCCGCCTCGCCGCCGGTCGCTGGTCCGACCGGGACGGCACGACCGTGGAGTTGCAGCGGCCGTGCGCCATCGGCGACCTCGACGGCGACGGCGCGGGCGACGCGATCGGCGTGATCATGCTCGACGGCGGCGGCACCGGCCGCTTCTTCACTCTCGCCGCCTGGCGCAACGTCAAGGGCGAGCCGGACTACCAGGCCCAGGTCGACCTCGGCGACCGTACGCCGGTGGAGAGCATCAGCGTGCGCGACGGCAGGGCGACGGTGGTCTACCTGACCCGGCCCGCGGACGGCCCGACGGCCGAGCTGAGCATCCGGCGTACCGCCGTCTACCAGCTCAGGGGAACGACGCTGGCCGAGCTGAGCCACACCGACGCCCGGGTTGCCGACGCGTCCGACGACGGGGAAACCGTCGGCTCCGGCACCGCGCCAGACTCCCCCGACTCCCCCGACCGCAAGCGCAGGCCCCGTTCCCGCTGACGTCCCGCCGGGGGGTCGTACCGGGCCCAGGACCGCGCCGGCCGATCCGCCGGCGCGGGCTCCGGTCGTGCCGGGCGGGGGCCAGCTCAGCCTGGAACCGGCCGGTGGGCTGGTGGCCTCGGTAGCCGTATGGACCCGGTGGACGGGCAACCCTGCTGACTCACCGCGCCGAGGCAGCCCCACCCCGAGGCCGGGGGACGCTCGAAGTACTGGACGGGCTGCGACGGGATGGCCTCGGTGGTGAACGTGGCGGCGCCGCTCGGGATGCGTTGCTCGTGGGCACCGGTCGTGTCGGTGTAGGAGGCGACGATGTGCCACTCGCAGGTGTGGGTGGACACCTCCGGCTGGATGCGGAACGCCATGTTCGACTGACCGTTGCCCAGCTCGACGACGTTGCGGCGGAAGTACAGCTGACCCTCCTGCGGCTCGCCCTCGTCCAGGACGTACGGGCCGTGCGGCTTGTCCGTCGGCCCACCGGTCAGGTCCCACAGCAGCCCCTGCCGGGACTCCGCGCCCGCCGGCGGAAGGGTGACGACGGTCTGCGCCGTGGGTACGCGGCACGAGTCCTTGACGGCGGTCATGTTGTTGATCGTGAGTCCGGCGGCGCGATCGCTGTTCAGGTTCAGGTCGAACGTCTGGGCGTGACCGCGGTTCTCGTTGCCGTCCTCGAGCGGCGCCACATAGGACGCGTGCTCGACCACCCGGCCGCCGAGCGGCTTCAGGAACTCCCACACCTCTGACGCGTCGCCGTTCAGGGCGGTGAGGATGGCCTGCTCGCCTTCGGTCAGCGGCCGGTCGAGCAGCACACTGAAGGCCTCGGGCAGGTCCCGGTCGTAGTCGAGGGGAGTGACGGTGGACACGAACGCGGCCTGCTCACGGTCCACCGCCTTCTCAGCCTGCCTGTCCGAGCGGGCCCGCTCGGTGGCCGTCGACCGGTCCAGGAGGAAGTTCGCCTGGTAGGCGAACAGCACGCCGACCACGACGATGACGGCGGCGGCGGTCGCGTACACCGCGCGCTGCTTCGGCGAAAGCCCGCGAAACCCAGGCAGTCGCTCATCCGCCAGCACGGCCCAGGCTTTCGGCCCGGGCGCCCGCCCGGACGGCTGCTCCGGTGGCGGTGCGGACGGCGGCGCGGGCGACGGCGCAGCCGCCGGCACGGACGGCGGCGCGGGCGACGGCGCAGCCGCCGGCACGGACGGCGGCGCAGGTGGCGACACGGACGGCGGCGCAGGTGGCGACACGGAGCGGGACGTGGACGGCTCAGCCGGTGGCACGGGCGACGGCTCGGCGGGCGGCTCAGGCTGCGGCACGGCGGGCGAGGTGGGCATACCCGATTCTCACTCACCGGCGCCATGCCCTTACGGACCGCTCGGCGCCGCCTGGGTCCGCACACCGATCACCTCGCCCAAGTTGGGACGGGTGATGTCGTAGACGATTCAGCTCGACAGGCACCGCGCGGGTGGCCCGGTCCGGCCGGTCCCTCAGGTGGGGCAGCTCGACAGCACCGCCGGACCCTCCGCCGGCCGGGTGTCCGAGGCTCGGCGACGCACCGGTGCGATGATCAGGCGATGGCGACCCCCGCGCACCGACCCGTACCGTGCTCGCGCGGTGGAGTTCCAGGACCGGCACGGGCGCTCGGGGTCGCGATGGCCGGCCTCGTCCTGCTCGGCGCCTGCTCCCCGGCGACCGAACCGCCGTCGGCCGATCCGGCACCGAGCAGGATGCCGAGAGCGGGCGCGCCAACGCCGAATTCCGGGGGCGCCCCCGCCGCCGAGTGCCCGGAATCCGGCGTTCGGATCAGTTCGCCGGGCTCCAACGCCGCGATGGGTCTGCGGGCCTCGGGCTGGAGCTGGTCAACTGCGGCACGGAGCCCTACCCGTTGAACGGCTACCCGGCGCTGCGTCTGCACGACGGCGACGGCAACCCGATACCGGTCCGGGTGGTCAACGGGGCCAAGGAGATCACGCCGGGCTTCGACGCCCCGTCCCGACCGCTGACCCTGCGGCCCGGCGAACGGGCCGGGGCCGCCGTGCTCTGGCGCAACCTGGTCACCGACCCGACGGTCGTCGCCACCAACGGCGAGCGCCTGGAGGTCGCGCCCGCCGCCGGCCGGCCCGCGCAGGTCGTCGACCTGGACGGACCGATCGATCTCGGCAACACGGGCCGGATCGGGGTCAGCGCCTGGAAGAAGATGGCGACCGACCCGACGCCGACCCGGCCGGTGTCGGGCACCTCGGCGCCGAGCAGCTCCATGCCGCTGCCGTGAGTGTCCGGTGCCTCAGCTGGTGACGTCCTTGCGGGTGAAGCGCCAGAAGGCGAGGCCCCAGAACAGCGTCGCGTAGCTGATCGCGGAGATCGCGCCGCGTACCACGTCGTCGGTCTGCACCGGCGTCGACAGCAGCCCCAGCCAGGCGTTGGCGTAGTGGGTCGGCAGGAACGCGCGCAGCGCGCCGAGCGCGGTGATCTGGTCGAGGATGCTGGAGAGGATCCAGAGCAGCACCGCGCCGCCGACCGCGCCGAGCGCGGCGTCCGTGACCACCGACAGCAGGAACGCCAGGCCGGCCACCACCAGGAGTACGACGGCCAGGTAGCCGAGCACGCCCAGCAGCCGCAGCAGTCCCTCCCCCGGTTCGAGCTGGGCGGCGACGGTGCTGCGCAGCGGCTCCCACCCGTAGCGCAGCGTGCCGATCAGCAGGGCCGTGCCGGCGAGCAGCGCCAGCGCCAGCGCCGAGTAGACGAGCGCGACCAGCAGCTTCACCGTCAGCAGCCGGGCCCGGGGCACCGGCACCGCTAGCAGGTAGCGCAGGCTGCCCCAGCTCGCCTCGCTGGCCACCGTGTCGCCGCAGAACAGCGCCACCACCACGACCAGCAGGAACGACGCCGAGACGAAGATGGTGAACAGGGTGAAATTCAGCCCGCCCGAGGTGGCGAACTCGACCAGGCTGCCGAACTCCCCGCGCCCGTTGTCGTCGTCGTCGCCCGTGTCGAACTGGAAGGCGATCAGGATGATCAGCGGCAGCAGCACCATGAACCCGAGCGCGAGCTGCGTACGCCGCCGGGATGCCTGCCGCCGGAATTCGGCGCCGAACGGCAGGGTGGCCGACGGCCGGTAACCCGCCGCCGCGCCCACCGTGGGTGACGTCCCCGCCATCATCGGTCCCCGCTTCCCCGAGAGTTCTCACCGACCAGGGCGAGGAACGCGTCCTCCAGGCGGCGCCGCGGCACCACCCGGTCCACCCCGATGCCGGCCCGGACCAGCTCGGCGACCACCTCGCTGCGGGCGGTCCCGTTGGTGTCCACCACGAGCTGGCCCTCGCCGTCGGGAAGCACCCGCACCCCGTGCAGGCCGTCCAGCACCGCGCGGGCGGCCGCTGGGTCGGTCACGTCGAAGAGCACGCTGGGCGACTCGCCCACGATCTCCTCGACCGGGCCCGAGGCGACGATGCGGCCCTTGTTCACCACCACCGCGTGCGTGCAGGTCTGCTCCACCTCGGCGAGCAGGTGGCTGGAGACCAGCACCGCGCGGCCGTCGGTGGCGTAGCGCTGGAGCACCCGGCGCATCTCCGCGATCTGCGGCGGGTCGAGCCCGTCGGTCGGCTCGTCGAGCACCAGCAGCTCGGGCAGGCCCAGCATGGCCTGCGCGATGGCGAGGCGCTGCTTCATGCCGTGGCTGTAGTTCTTGATCCTGCGGTGCACGGAGTCGCCCAGGCCGGCGATCTCCAGGGCCTCGTCGAAGTGCGCGTCCTCGGCCGGCCGCCCGGTGGCCCGCCAGTACGCCCTCAGGTTCTCCAGGCCGGACAGGTGCGGCAGGAATCCCGGCCCCTCGACCAGCGCGCCGATCCTGGACAGCACCGGCGAGCCGGGTACCAGCCGGTGCCCGAAGACGTAGATCTCGCCGGCCGTGGGCTGGGTCAGCCCCATCAGCACCCGCAGCGTGGTGGTCTTGCCGGCGCCGTTGGGGCCGAGCAGGCCGACGACCTGGCCGGGGTGCACCTCGAAGTCCACGTTGGAGACGGCGACGAAGCCGTCCGCGTACTCCTTGCGGAGCTGCCGCACGGCGAGCGGGACGCCCGCGTACGCCGGGTGGACGGAGCTGTCCTGGCGGCGGTGTCGGCGCCGCGCCACGGTCACGACCGCGACGAGCCCGACCGCGATCGCGGCGACCAGCCCGACCAGCACCCACCGCCACACCGTGGCGGCGGTGGGGATCGGCTCGCCGGCGACGGTCGGCAGGCCGACCGCGCCGCCGGCCGCGACGGTGTGGACGGTGGGCTCGACCGGGGTGGCGTACGCCTGGTCGGAGGTCGCCACCACGACGCGCAGCCGGTGTCCCGCCTCGACGCGACGGACGATCGCCGGCAGCGTGACGGTGACCGGCTGCGCCGCCTCGATCTCGCGCGGCAGGCCGGTGAGCCGGACCGGGGCGACCAGGCCGTTGGGCAGGGTGGCCGCGCCGTTGGGTTCGACGTCGTAGAGCTTGACGAAGAGCACCGCCTCGCCGGTCGGCGACGCCGCCCGGATGTCCACGGTCGGCGCGCCCACCACGTCCACCGCCTCGGTCAGCGGCTCCGACTCGAACCGGGCGTGCTGGCCGGGGATGTCCCCGGCGACGCCGCCGAGCAGGGACGACAACTCGCCGGCGAAGGGCACCGAGGAGATGGCGGCGGGGTTACCGGCCGGCGGGTTGGCGACCGGCTGGGCCGGGCCGGCCACCGGAACGTCGCGGCGGGCCGTGCCGGCGACGCCCGGGTAGTCGGCGGTGCGGTAGCCGGTGGCCACCAGGCCCCGGTCGAGGGCGTCGAAGCCGGCGATGCGGGACCAGGTGAAGTCGGCCCCCGGGGCCTCGCCCTCACCCTTGACGTAGTGGTCGAGCCACTGCACGGTCAGGAACTTCACCCGGTCCGAGTCGGTCCGCGGGCCCTCGCCGCCGTCGTGCCCGCCGGTGAACCAGGCCACCCGCACGGGCGTGCCGGCGGCGGCGATGCCGCGCGCATTGGCGTCCGCCTCGCCGAGCGGGAAGAGGGTGTCCGCCGCGCCCTGCACCAGCAGGGTCGGCGCCTTGATGCGGTCCAGCACGCCGGCCGGGCTGGACCGGCGCAGCAGGTCCACGGCGGCCTGGTCGGCCCGGCCGGTGGTGGCGATCCGCAGGTACGCGGCGCAGATGTCGGCGGCGAACCGGCCGCACGACGGGTCGGCGGCCCGGGCCGGCGCCCGCCCCGGACCGGTTCCCGGGCCGGCGCCCGGCCCCGGGCTGGGCGGGCCGGCGGAGGCGGGCGCCCCCTCGGGCTCGGTGGCGCCGGCCCCGGAGAGCCCCGCCGGCCCGGAGCCGACGTTGCCGCCGCCGCCAAAGAAGAGGCCGGCCCAGCCGGACTTGAAGACGCCCTCGGTGGGCTGCTTGCCGGTGCTCTCGGGCAGGAAGGAGCGGGACAGGTCGTGCCAGGTGATCATCGGGACGATCGCGTCGACGCGCTGGTCCTGTGCCGCGAGGAGGAGCGCCAGGCCGCCGCCGTACGAGCCGCCGACCACGCCGACCTTCGGGTCGCCCGTGGCGTCGGTGCGGATCTCGGGGCGGGCGGCGAGCCAGTCCAGCAGGCGCTGGGCGTCCCGGACCTCGTAGTCCGGGTGGTCCAGGTGGATCTGCCCGCCGCTGCGGCCGAAGCCGCGCGCCGTCCAGGTGAGCACGGCGTAGCCGCGCCCGGCGAACTCCTCGGCGTCGGCGCGGACGGACTCCTTGGTGCCGCCGAAGCCGTGCGCCAGCAGCACCGCCGGCACCCGCCTCGCCGCCGAGGCGCCCTCCGGCAGGTAGAACGTGGTGTCCAGGTCGACGGGCTGGTCGCCGGCCGGTCCGGAGCGGACGGTCAGCATCGCCGACTCGGCGCGGACGTCCGGCCCCTGCGGGACCACCGCCCAGGTCACGGCGGCGGCGAGCAGCACCACGGCCGCCGCCGCGGCGACCGCGCGCCGGCGGGTGGGCAGGGCACGCCGGATCCACGCGGCCGACGACGGCGATCTCATGCGGCACACGGTACGGCCCGAACCCTGAGCGTTGGCTGAGATCCTCCGTACGGCCGTCCGGTTGGTCCGATCGGCGGCCGGACCGGTGCGACCGCCGCAGGTCCCCGACCCTCCCGGAGAGACGGATTCGGATCACGTGAATTCCGATTTTCGGTGAGAAATCCCCTCCGATCCATCCATGCCACTCTCCCGAACGGCACCCAGCGTGGCCGGTGTCGGGACGAACGGTCACCTGGCACCTCATGACGGAAAGCTGACCGTTCGACGGCCGGACCACCCCTCGCTGTTCGGTTAGTTTCCGGTCCGATGCACGGGACTCCACGGTCGATGCCCGATCGGGCCACCCGGGGAGGAAGACCGGGGTCGGCCGGGGGGGTTCGACCCGTTCACGTGAAGGGGGCGGTCGTGATGAGAGGTGGACTGGACGAGACACTGGCCCGGTTGGCCCGGCGCGAGGAGGCGCTGCGCCGGCGGGCCGCCGACCAGGGCGGGGCGGCGGACGGGGAGGCCGCCGCACCGCCGGCAGTGCCGGACGGGGTGGCCCGGGCCCGCGCCCGGGTCCGCACGTCGCACTCGGAGCAGCTCGCCGACGGCCGGGGCGAGACCCGCAACGCCGGGCCCGGCTGGGGCGACGCCCGGCGGGCCGGCGAGCCCCGCGACCCGGTGGCGGAGGTCGCCGACGCGGTCCGCCGGGTGGTGGTGGGCCACCCCGGCATGGCCGTCACCATTCGGGTCGAGCACGACCGGAAGGCGTACCCGCTGCGGATCGCCTGGACCGGCACGGGCGTGACGGTCGGCGCTGAGACGCCCGCCGTACCGCCGCCGCCAGCGGGGCCGACGTCGGGCAGGACGCCGCCGGCCTGGACGCCCGGCCGGGAGGGGCCGAGCGCCGACCCGGCGGCGCGGCTGACCGAACTGCTCCGCGGCGACCCGTCCCTGCTCGACGACGGTTCCGGCGGGTAGGCAGCGCGTCGTGTGGGGAGCGCGGTGCAGGGCTGCCTGGCTCGAAGCACGACGGGTGCCGGATGACATCGGGAGCTAGGGTCGGGCGGTGGCGGAACCCGACCTGACCCTGACCGCGAGCCTGCGGCCGGCCGCGCTGGACGCCCGACGGGGCATCGTCCGGCTACATCCGGAGGTGCTCACCGCGCTGGCGCTGCGCCCGGGCGACCCGGTGCGCCTGGCCGGCCGGCGGGTGACCGCCGGGATCGTCGCGGCCGATCCGACCGCGAGCACCGCCCTGCTCCACGCCGACGACCTGATGCTGGGCAACCTCGGCGTCCGCGACGGCGGCCAGGTGACCGTGAGCCCCCTCCCGGTCACCGCGGCCCGCCGCGTGGTCATCGCCGGGCCGGCGCCGGTCGCCGCCGTGGTCTCCCCCGAGATGCTCCGGCTGGCCCTGCTCGGCAAGGTGGTGACGACCGGGGACGACGTGTCGCTGCTGCCGCAGGACGTCCTGCCCGACGCCTCGGTACGCAGCCTGATGGAGGCCGCCCGACGCAGCCTCTCCAACAGCGTCGGCTACGCCTGGACCAGCACCCTGCTCACGGTGGTCGCCGCCGAGCCCGGCACCGGCTCCCTGGTCACCATGGACACCGTCGTCGGCTGGGAACACGGCCCGGCGACCCACGGCTCCGCCGGCACGGCGGGCTCGCCGGTCGCCCGGGCCGCCGGCACGGCGGGCGGGTCCGGTCAGGCCGCCGGCCTGGCGGGCTCCGGCCGGGCCGCCGGCGCCGGCAGCGCGCCGGGGGGCGGGCCCCGCCCGGCGCACGTCGGCGCGGCCGACCTGGACACCGGCGGCCCGGCCGCCGGCACGCACCGGGCCCGGCGTGAACCGGCGACCGCGGACGTCACGAGCCGGGCCGGCGCGGGCGACGGCGCCACGAAGACGGACGAGGAGGCCGTGCCGTCGGTGGACGAGCTGCCCGGGCTGCGGTCCCAGGCCGAGGAGTTGACCGAGCTGCTCGACCTCGGCTTCCACCACCGCGAGGTGCTCGGCCGGCTGGGCACCACCGTCTCGCTGGGCGTACTAGTCGCCGGGCCGGCCGGCTCCGGCAAGGCGGCGCTGGTGCGCGCGGTGGCCGCCCGGGTCGGGGCCCGGGTCTGCCCGCTCTGGGCACCCGAGTTGGCCGCGCTGACCAACCAGGCCGCCGCCGACCGGCTGCGCGCGGCCGCGGCCGAGACGCAGACGGGCGGCCCCGCGGTGCTGCTGGTCACCGACGTGGAGGCGCTCGCCCCGGCCGACGGGCCGGGACCGCTGGCCACCGTGTTCCGCCAGGTGGTCGCCGAGACCGTCCGGTCCGGCGCGGCGGTGGTCTGCACCACCGGCCGGCCCGAGGCCGTCGACCCGGCGCTGCGCGCCCCGGACCTGCTCTCGCTGCGGATCGGCGTCCCGCTGCCGGACCCGGCGCTGCGCCGGGAACAGTTGACCGTGCTGACCCGGCAGGTCCCGCTCGCCGAGGACGTGCGGCTCGACGAGGTCGCCGGGCGTACCCCCGGCTTCGTCGCCGCCGACCTGGCCGCGCTGGTGCGCGAGGCCGGGGTGCGCGCCGCGCTGCGGCAGAAGTCGGCCGAGACGCCGACGGTCGCGATGACCGACTTCACCGCCGCCCTGGAGGTGGTCCGGCCGACCTCCATGGCGGCGTCCACCCTGGAGCTGGCCTCGGTGACCCTCGACGACGTGGGCGACCTGACGGAGGTCAAGGAGACGCTGACCGAGTCGGTGCTCTGGCCGCTGACCTACCCGGACACCTTCGCCCGGCTCGGCGTGCAGCCACCACGCGGGGTGCTCCTCTACGGCCCCCCGGGCTGCGGCAAGACCTACCTGGTCACCGCGCTGGCCGGGTCGGGCCGGGCGAACGTGCTCTCGGTCAAGGGCGCGGAGCTGCTGTCGAAGTGGGTGGGCGAGAGCGAGCGCGCCGTCCGCGAGCTGTTCCGCCGGGCCCGCGAGGCCGCGCCCACGCTGGTCTTCCTCGACGAGGTGGACGCGCTCGCGCCGGTGCGCGGCCAGGCCAGCGACGGCGGTACGACCGACCGCGTGGTCGCCGCGCTGCTCACCGAGCTGGACGGGGTGGAGGCGCTGCGCAACGTGGTGGTGGTCGGCGCGACGAACCGGCCCGACCTGGTGGACCCGGCACTGCTGCGCCCCGGGCGGCTGGAACGGCTGGTCTACGTGCCGCCGCCGGACGGGCCGGCGCGGGCGGAGATCCTGCGCGCCGCGTCGCGGAACGTGCCGCTGGCGCCGGAGGTGGACCTGGCGGCGCTGGGCGCGGAGCTGGACGGCTTCTCGGCGGCGGACTGCGCCGCACTGGTACGGGAGGCGGCGTTGGCCGCCATGCGGGAGTCGCTGACCGCCTCCACGGTCACCGCCGCGCACGTGGCGGCGGCCCGCTCCCGGGTCCGCCCATCCCTGGACCCGGCCCAGGTCGCGTGGCTCGCGGCGTACGCCGAGAAGCGCGCCAGCTGACCACGGGCGCGGTCTTCCCGGGCCGGCCGCCGGTCAGTCGGTGGGCAGCAGGGGGCCGAGCGGGCCCAGGTCGAGGTTGAGGTCCTCGGGGGCCAGGCCGAAGTACTCGCGCAGCCCCGTCATCTGCTCCTCCAGCGCCATCAGCGTCGTGCCGATCCGCTCGACCTGCTCCTCGGTGAGGTCGCCGAGGTCGACGCGGCGCAGCGCCTGCCGCTCCATGAGCTGCCGCAGCAGCTCGATCACGGTGAGCACGAGGCTGGCCAGCCCCCGCTCGACGGAGTCCCGGTCGACCGCGAGCCGGCGGTCCAGCGGGGTCACCCGGGGCGGCTGCCACCGGGTGTCCCCGAGCGCGGCGGCCAGTTCGGCGGCCTCGTCCCGGCGGGTCCCGGCACCTGAGGCGGTGATGCCGCCCGGGGCGTTCGGGCCGCCGTCCGGGGCGGTCATGCCGGTGCCCCTGGTGACGAGGCGGCCCCGGGCACGGCAGCGTCCCGCAGCTCCGGCGGGGCGAGCGCGCCGACGGAGGCGACCAGGGCGCGCAGGGAGATCCGGACCAGGTCGACGTCGGCGATGGCGATGGTGATGTCGCCGCTGATCACCACGCCGGTGGCGAGGACCCGGTCCAGCAGGTCCACCAGCGCCACCGGCCGGTAGGCCAGCGGGTCGTCGGCGCTGCTCGGCGCGAGCGAGGTGGTCACCACGCCGGCCCCCGGGCGGTCGGCGCGTCGGCGCGGCGGGCGGTCAGCACGCCGGCTCCCGCACGGTCAGCGGGGGCTCGGGCGGTCGCTCCTCGGCGAAGGAGTACGGCGGCCACGGCCCGGTCAGCTCCAACCGGATCTCCGGGTGCCGCCCGGCGAGCGTGTCGACCAGCCGGCTGAAGGCGGCGAGCGCCTCCTGCCCGACCAGGTACGCCCCGTTGAGCACCATGGCGGTGGGCGCGCCGGAGAGCCGGCGGTCCTGCGGTGGGTGCCGCCGGGCGGCCACCGCGTGCCCGGCGAGGGCCGCGTGCACGGCGGCGGCGGCGTCGGCGGCGATCCGCTGCCCCTCCTCCCGGGCGGTGAGCTGGGCCCGGCGCCGCCGCAGGTACGCCGCCCCGGCCCCGCCCGACCCCCCGGGCTCCGCCGCCCGGGGCGTCGCGCCGGGCACGACGTAGCCCTTGACGCCCCACTCGTCCCGGCCGGCGAGCCGGTCGAGCAGGGCGGTCAGCTCGGTCCGCCGGGCGGCGAGCTGGCCCGCCACCCGGGCGTCGTCGTGGTGCACGGTGGCCAGCCGGGCGGGCACCACCGCGCCCGCCCGGGACAGCGCGGCCACCACCGCGTGGTGCGCCCGGGCGGCGCGCTCCAGCCAGGCCAGGTCCTCCAGGTTGCGGCGCAGCGCCTCCTCGCCGTACTCGGTCAGCGGCGCGGTGCTGACCACGGCGACCAGCCCGGCGGCCGGCACCGCGCGTACCGGCGCGCCGTCCATCCCGGCGGTCGCGGCGAGCAGGGCCCGGTCCGCCTCCCGCGTCACGCCGTGCAGCCACACCCCGGCGTCCAGGTGCGCCGCCGGGCCGGCGGACGCGAGGTCAGCCGTCGATCTCATCCCACTCCTCCCTCCGGGCGGCCCGCCGGGCGACCCGGGGGCGGCGCTCCGCCTCCACCTGCTCCGGGTCCCGCGGGCCGGGCTCGACCGGCGGCCTCGCCCGCGAGCTGAGCCACGGGTCGTGTTCCCACCAGTCGATGCCGATCTGCCGTGCCGTGTCGACGGAGGCGATGACCAGCCGGAGCTTGAGCGTCAGCAGCTCGATGTCGAGCAGGCTGACCCGGATGTCGCCGGCGATCACGATGCCCCGGTCGAGCACCCGTTCCAGGATGTCGCCGAGGTTGGCCGGCTCGTGCCCGGCCGGCAGGACCTGGCCGGAGTTCTGCACCACCGGTGGCGGTTGCACGGTCATCAGCCCACCTCGCCCTTCCCGCGCTGGTAGCGCCGCACCCGCCGGTAGCCGAGCAGGCCGCCCTCCAGGTCCAGCTCCACCTCGTAGAGGCCGAGCAGGTCGGTGGAGGCGGGGATCCGGCGGTCCTCGATCACCTCCACCCCGACCAGCCAGCCGTCCCGCACCGACTTCAGCGAGGTGGTCCCCACCGGGTCCCGGCCGGTCAGCTCGACGATCTGCCGCATCCCCTCGCGGGCGGCCTCGGCGGCCGAGATCGGTTCGAGGTACTCCTCCTCGTCGTCGTACCGGTCGTCGTACCGGTCGTCCGGCTCGTTCCTACGCGCCCGGCCGCCGTCGCCGCGGATCCGGTCCGCCATGCCGCTCACCTCCCTCGCCGCCGTCGCGCGGCACCCGCCGCGCCCGTTCCGCGCCGGCCCCCCGGCGGGGGCGGGTGCCGCCGGTCAGCCGCTCCAGCACCTGCTGCTGCCCCCGGTCCCGCTCCGCGGCGGTGATCTCCCCGGCGGCCTCCGCCGCGTCCAGCGCCTCCAGCTCGCGCCGGACGTCGACCGGGTTGCGCTGCCGCGACTCCGCCTCCCGGGCGATCACCTTGACCACGGCGGTCACCCCCCGCACCGGCGCGTACGGCAGGGTCAGCAGCGTCCAGAGAATGTCCACCGGTCACTCCACCAACTGGTGGGCGCTGACGAAGTCGTACGGGGCGAGCGGGCCGAGCAGGCGCGTGTGGAGCAACTCCCGGCGCTGCTCGGCGTACTCCTCGACGGCCGCGACGAACTCGTCCTCCCGGTCCCGTTCGACCAGGAAGGCGGCGTTCGCCGCGTCCAACTCGTTGCTCGGCGGTCGCGGCGCGCTCGCCACGACGAGCGGGCCGAGAGCGTCGACGAGCTGCCGGTTCTCCGCCTCGCGGCGCAGCTCCACCGCCTGGCTGATGATCTCGCCGAGCCGGATCCGCTGCGGCCGGGTGGCCGCCTCCGGCTGCCCGCGCACCTGGTCGGCCAGCTCGGCCGCGGCCGGGTTCTCCGCCAGGATCTCCGCGATCAGCTCCGGCTCGTGGTAGCGGCCGTGCACGACGTACTGGATCCGCCCCTCGAACTCGTCGAGGGCCGCGGCGAACCGTTCGTGGTGCGCCTCCAGCAGGTCGGCCACCGCGTCGGGGCCGGTGACGACCGTGCCGAAACGCACCGGCAGCACCGGGGCCACGGCCGCCGTGCCGTCCACGAGTTCCTGGTACGCGGTCAGGTCCGCCGGCCGGCCGATCGGCTCGGTCAGGCTCACCTCGCTGACCAGCGCGGCCAGCTCACCGTGCCGGATCGCGGCCACTTCCCCGGGCGGGTCGCCGATCCCGGGGGCGTCCGGGGTCGGCTCCACGTCGGAGGGCACGATGCCGTAGATGAACAGTCCGGTCTCCTCGGCCATCTCAACGCTCCTCGTCCCGGCGCCGCCGGGGTCGGTCGAGGTCGCGATCCCGGTCGCGGTCACGGTCGCGGTCGCGGTCGTCGGAGCCGAGTTCGCCGACGGCGTCCCGGACCGCACCGCCGATCGCGCCGACGGTCTTGCCGATCCCGGACGCCGCCTTGCGGGCGCCGACCGCCCCGGAAGCACCCTCGACCAGGTCGGGCAGCCCCTTCTGACCCTTCGGCGTGATGTCGAACCGGTCGACCGCCTCGGCGAAGCGCAGGTACGTCTCCACGCTGGCGATGACGATCCGGGCGTTGATCTCCAGCAACTGGATGCCGACCACGGCGACCGACACCTGCGCGTCGATCACCACGCCCTTGTCCAGGACCGTCTCGACGACGTCGGCCAGGCTGGAACCCGCTCCGCCGCGCTCCAGCGCGCCGCCGACCTGATCGTCACTCGTTGCGATCGTCACTCCCGCTCCTCCCGTCGACGGCGGACCACGGGCCGGCGGGGCGCCTCCGGGGCGCGTCGCGGCCGGGCCTCCTCGCGGGGCAGCGGCTCCTCGCGCGGCTGCGGGCGCCGGGCCCGCTCCGGGGCGCGGCGACGCGGCGGCGCCTGTTCCTCCTCCGGCTCCTCCTCGTACTCGCCGTAGTCGCCCTCGTCGTACTCGTCCTCGTACTCCTCCTCGGCGGGACGGCGCCGCAGCGGCGGCCGACGGCGGCCACGCTCGACGGGCCGGCGCTCCGCGCGCGGCTCCTCCTCGACCTCCTCCTCCGGCTCCGGTTCGGGCTCGCCCCGGCCGCGCTCGCGCTCCGGTCGCCGCCGCCCGCGCTCCTCCCGCTCGGCCTGTTCCCGCTCGGCCTGCTCCTGCCGGTCGCGCTCCTCGCGCAGGGCGGTCTCGTGGTCCGTGACCACCTGCCCGTCCTCGATCTCGCCCCGCCAGCCCTGCACGGAGTCCGGGTCGAGGACGGTCTGCGTCATCACGTGCCGGACGAAGTGCTTCAGCTCCAGCCGGACGCGGCGGCCCTGCGCGCGCCACAGGTTGCCGGTGTGCTCGAAGAGCCCCTGCGGGTGGTACTCCAGCACGACCAGGATGCGGGTCAGGTCGGACGACAGCTCGTGGAAGCTGACCGTGCCGTCGACCGAGCCCTTCTCGCCCTTCGAACGCCAGTGGATCAGCTTGTCGGGGATCTGCCGGACGATGGTCGACTCCCAGGTGCGGTGCGACCAGAAGACCTGCGCCTTCCAGGTCAGCTTCTCGTCCGCCTCGGTGTCGACGTTCTCGACCTTCTTCATGAAGCTCGGGAAGTCGCCGAACTGGGTCCACTGGTTGTACGCGACCCGGACGGGCACACCGACCTCGATCGCCTCCACGATGTTGGTGACCTTGAGCTTCTTCCCGCCGCCCTTGCCGCCCTTGCCGCCCTTGCCGAGCGCCGACATCACCTTCTCCTTACCGCCGGCCAGTCCGGCATGGACCAACGCCTTCACCGGCGACCCGCCCTCGGCGAGCTTCTGCGCGCCCGTCGCGGCGGCGATCAGGCCGGGGCCACCGCCCTGCTTCGCGTAGTCGCTGAGGCGTCCGGTCGCGCCGGTGATCCGCTCCGTCACCACCTGCACGGCGCGTTCGCCGATGGCGCTCGCCAGGTTCCGCGCCTCGCCGGCGAGCTGGCCCCGGACCTTGTCGCCGAGGGCGCCGGGATTCGTCGTGCCCACCATGGTCACCGCCCCCGCTGGTCGGCGTCGGTGTCCCGGTCCGGCCGGTCGTCGTCCGACCCGTCGTCGGGCGCGCCGGCGCCGCCCCTGCGGCGCAGCGCGTCGGCCGAGCCGCGCAGCTTGCCGCTGATCGCGTCGATGCCGCTGCCGGCCGCGGCGGTCGCAGCCGCCTTGGAGGCGGCGGCGAGCGGCCCGCCGAGGCGACCGAGGTTGGCCAGCTGGGGGGACGACTGCAGCAGGTTGCCGCCCGCCTTCAGCAGCCCGCCCGGCTCCCGGCTGGCGCGGCCGGCCGCGACCGCGGCGGCCAGGGTGAGGGCGGTACGCAACCTGCGCCGGCGGCCGAGCAGATAGCCGAAGCCCACCGCGAGCCCGATTCGTGCTCCGCTGTTCATCAGTTCTCCTTCGCTCCCCGGAGCGGCAGACACCTGACGGCAGCGGTCGAAAATGGCCGCCGGGGATCAGCACGTGCCGGACCGCAATCAGGTGTCCCGTTCAATCGGACCCGGCGGGCAGTACCCGATGGCCTATCGGCGAAACATTTCCGCCTTTTCTCGGAACCATTTCCGGAGCCCACGGCACGGCCCTCGTCAACCGCGCAAATCGGGCAGTCGAACCGCTACGAGCAGCGAGAACCTCAGAAAGGAAAGATCTGACGAATGGTCGTCACAAAGCGGGCGGCGTCGAATCGAGGCATATCTCGGCATGCACCTTGCCGTCACCCTCGCGCAATTTTGCCCCGCACTTGGAGAGCACCGACAACGCCCCGTGATTGTCGACGGTGGTCTCCGCGACCACGAGCCGCATTCCGGCCGCCGCCGCCTCGTTCAGCAGCTCACGCAAAGCGGCCGGGCCGATGCCCTGGCCCCGGGCGGACCGGCCGAGCCACATCCCGGTCTCGACGGCGCCCGGCTCGTCGCGGCGGCTCATCCGGATCATGCCGACCACCTCGCCGCCGGCGAGGATCGCGTACATCTGGGTCCCGGTGGGACCGCTCAGGCCGGCGAAGCTCGCCCGGTGGAACTCGCGGAACGCCTCCCGGCGGGCGTGCGACCAGCCCGCCGGAGCCTCCACCGGCGGCATCACATCGCCGGGCTCCGCCTCGGCAGCCGCTACGGAGAGCAACGGCTCCAGGTTCCGCTCGTCCACCGGCTCCAACCGGACCGTTCCCGCCACGTGCCGCAGTCTGCCGGCCCCACCGGCCCAAGTCCACCCCATCGAACTCCGACTGGCGGTCCGGCGGAAGGTATCGGCCGGTCGGACCGCATCGTGTTCCACCTCACGCTCCGCTGTCGGCGGGCGCCCACCGGCGCCCCGGCCGCCCGTCCCGCGCGGTCACGGAGCGTCGGCGTCGAACTCGCAGAGCACCACCGAGGCGTCGTCGGCCGGCTTGTGCCGGCGCAACCGGTCCGGGTGGTCGCGCTCCGCCGCGCGTACCCGGTCCACCAGCGCGCCCGGGCCGTCGGCGCTCACCACGTCCAGCAGCCCCGCCCAGTCGAGGAGACCGAACTGCTCCACCACGGCCGACGCGCCGTCGCTGAGCAGCGCCGCCCGACGTACGGCGCCCGGCCCGCGCAGCGGCAGCGTCCCGGTCACCGCGTGGAACGCCGCGTCCGGGTCGGCGGCTGCCACCCAGTAGCCGTGGGTCCGGTTCATCCGCTCCCGCTGCACGGCGACCGCCTGCCGGAGCCGGGTGGCCCGGTCGGCCGGGCCGGCCGGCACCGCCGCCGCCGTGTCCCGCAACTCCGCCATCGCGGCGTCCAGCCGGTCGTCGGTGACCACGCTCACCCGGCCGCCGGCCTCCAGCACCAGCGGGCTGTCGCAGAGCACCAGGTAGTCGAGGTGGTCGCCGCCGTCGCGCAGCAGGCAGACCGTGCTCGACGGGGTGCCCGGATGGCCCAGGTCGCACTCGTCGCCGTGGTCGGACCGGACGGCCAGGATCGCCGCCGCCAGGTTGCTCGTCAACGTCGCCGTCGGCCGGATCGCCTCGGCCAGCCCGAGCCGGGCCGCGAGGTGCCGGACGTACCAGGACGGCCCGTGCACGCAGCCGGTGTCGAAGCCCTCCGGCACGGTGGCGCCGTCCAGCACGCCGACCAGCGGCCCGAACCGGAAGACCAGGTCCTCGTTGACCGGCCGGCCGGGGGGCGGCGCGGACGCGGAACTCACCCGCATCGTCCGCGCCGCCCCGACCACCCGGGTCGCCTCAGCGGCGACGGAGGTCGTCGGCGGCCGCATGCGCCTGCCCCTGCACCTGGTGGGCGGCCGACCGGCCCTGCTCCCGTACGGCCGACGCGCCCCCGAGGGCCGTGGAGCCCACCGACTGCGCCGCCCGCTGCGCCGGCCCGCGCATGTTGTCACGCAGGTTGTCGCGCATCTGGTGGCCGACCTGGCTCGCCTGCTGGCGCAACTGCCCGGAGTGCTCGGTCACCTTGCCCCTGGCCTGCCCGGCCAACTGCCGTTCGGGCCGGCTGGGCGGGATCAGCGACGAGACCAGCAGTCCGGCGCCGAAGGCGATCAGGCCGGCGGCGAGGGGATTGCCCTGCGCCTGCTGGCGGGACTGCTGCCCCAGCGAACGGGCGTCGTCCCGCACCGACATGGCCGCGTGCGACATCTGCTCGCGGGACTGCTCCCCGAACGCCCGCGCCGACTCGGTCGCGTGCGACATGCGCTGACCGGCGCCGTGCCCGTCCGACTGCACGCCCATCACCTTCTCCCTGGCCCGGGTGAGCGCGCCACGGGCCTGCCCGACGCGCTCACCGGCGACCCGCCGCGGGTTGACCTTGTCGGCCAGCGCGTCGACGTCGCTGCTCAGTTCGTTCCGGGTGTTCTCGATCTCCCACCGGATCCGGTCCGGATCGTTGGACATGATCTGCTCCCTCCCGGCTGGTTCACCGGCCTCGCACCGCGTTCGGCATCTCCCGTGCGGTCTGTCTCGTCCTGGGCAGCACCGAGCGGAGCTGCGCCATCTTCGTTCGCGCGTTGGCGAGCAGGCCACCGGCGACCGCGGCCCAGATGACGGCCACGATCAGCGCGGCCCAGCCCTGGTCCATCACGTTCGACAGTCCCCACCACAGCGCGTACGACACGAACAGCACCGTCAGGAAGCCGGCCAGTGCGGCACCGCCGAACATCCCAGCGGCCTTGCCCGCCCGGGTCGCCTCCTCGCGCAGCTCGGCCTTGGCCAGTTCGATCTCCTTGCGGACCAGCGTGGAGACGTCCCGGGTCACGTCGCCGAGCAGGTCGCCGACCGACGCCTGGGTCCGCTCCTTCTCCGGGGCGCTCACGGCGCCACCCCGCCCGGGATGTCCGGCCCCGGCCGGCCGGGCGGCGAGGCGTTGCGCACCCGGGCCATCCCGGTGTACGCCTCCTCGCGCGGGTAGGCCTCGCTACGCGGGTACGCCTCCTCGGCGGTGTACGGCGCCTCGACCGCCCGCTCGTACGGCTGCGGCCCGCCAGTCCCGGGCTCGGCGCCCGGCTGCGGCGTCGACGGCTGGCCGGCGCCCCGCGCCCCGTCACCGGAGGCGGTGAGGTTCCGGGTGAGCCGCCCGACGAGCACCCCGGCCACGGCCGCGCCGGCCAGGAACGTCCCCGGGTGCCGGCGCGCGTACGACCGCACCTCGTCGACCACCGCCCCGGGCTCGCGTTCGTCGAGCCAGCCGGCCGCCTGCTGGGCGGCGTCCGCCGCACGGCGGACCATTTGGGCGGCCGTCCCGGAGTCCTCGCTCCGCTCCGCCATCGAGCCGAGTTCGCGCCCGATACCGCGCAGCCCGTCGGCGGCCCGCCGCTGCTGCGCCTGGGCCTGGTCGCGCAACTGCGTACCGGCCTCACCGGTCAGGTTCCGCGCCTGCCGCCGGGCCTCGGAGACGACCTGTCCGCCCTGTTCCGCGGCGGCGTGCGCGACCTGCCCGCCGGCCTGGGCCGCGTGGTGCCCGACCCGGGATGCCTGCTGCCGGGCCTGCTGCCCGGTGCCGGTCGCACCGTCCGGTGGCCGGCTCGGGTTGATTCCCGTCATCGCCCGCTCCCTCCGTCGGCCCCGGGCCGCAGGGTCACGACCCGGAACGTGAACCAGCCGCGGGACGCGGCGGGTTCGTCTGCCGCCTACCCGCGCGGCTCGTCGACATTCCGTCCCGCCGGTCCGGGCAGGACGGGAAACCGGACCGGAACGACCGACCCGTACGGAACCGGCCACAGGGCGCGGATGGCAGTGCCGAACACCGCCCAGGAGGCCAGGCATGGCGCTGCGGCGCGGCTCCGGGGCGGCGGGACGGCGGTCAGCGGCGGCGGTTACGGGCCCGGGAGGAGCGCAGCCGGCGCAGCCGGCCGACCAGCACCGGCTCGGCGGCCAGCGCGGCCGGGTTGTCCAGCAGCGCGTTCAGCAACTGGTAGTAGCGGGTGGCGGAGAGGCCGAAGGTGTCCCGGATGGCCTGTTCCTTGGCGCCGGCGTGCCGCCACCACTGCTGCTCGAAGGCGAGGATGCCCCGCTCCCGCTCCGTGAGCCCGCCGGCCGGCCGGCCGTCCGCCGGGGCGTCGGTCTCGCCGGGCGGCGTCCCGGCCGCGCCCGCGCCCGGCTCGGCCGCCGTGCGGGGCTGCGGCACGGCCGGCACCCCGGGGTCGGAGCCCGACCGGGGCTGGGGGACGAGGGCGCCCGCGTCGTGCGCCTCGCCGGTCGCGTCCGCCCGGTCCGCCGTGGACGGCTCGGTGGCGGCCGGGGCGGCGTCGGCGGGCTGCATGGCGCTCCTCATGGGCAGGCCGGCGGCACAACACGACGCCGACCGGGGGGACCTCAGCCTAACCAGGGCCCACCCGGTTCGCATCGGACGACAGTGCCGCAACGTGACCGGGCCGGTTCGCCCCGTGTCCGCCGGCCAACGGCACACACGCCGTCGGCGGCGGCGGTGTGCCGATCGTCACCGGGACGATCGGTGGCCCGGTGGAGGGCGCGGCGGGTCGTCGGGCGCCCGCCTGTCACGTCCCGCCCGGGGCGGTGCGACCGGGGGCCGGGGAGAGCCGCCGGTCGCACCGCCGGGATCAGGAGATGTCCCGCCGGCGCATCGCCCAGAGCGCCGCGCCGAGGATCACCGTCAACCCGACCGCCAGCAACACCGAGGAGTGCTGCCAGGTGATGTCCAGGGTCTCCGGCTTGCACTCGCCGAAGTAGGTGGCCTGGCAGGCGTTCCAGTCCTCCAGCGTCACCTTCTTCTGCATCCACGCCGCCGCGTAGGTGGGCAGCAGCCACGCCTCGGCGAACTGCACCCCGGCCATCTGCAACAGGATGCCGAGGCCGAACTGCCCGACGACCATCAGGCCGATCGCCCCGCCCAGCGCCATCGCGGTGTGCCGTCCCAGCGAAGCGAGCGCGAAGCCGATCGTCGCGGTGATCAGGGCGAGCACCACCCCGCGCAGCCCGGTGAGGGCGAAGGACTGCCAGACACCGGAGGTCATCTTCTCCGTGCTGCCGCGGAAGGTGGCGACCAGCCAGAAGCTGCCGAACCAGACCGCCGTCGTCGGCACCGCCAGGGCGAGCAGCCCGGTGAGCAGCGCCGCCAGCTTGGTCAGCAGTACGGTCAGCCGCTTCGGCCGCCACAGCAGCAGGTTCATCATGCCGCCGGTGTTCCACTCCGCCCCGACGAAGGAGGCGCCGACCACGAACCCGACCAGCGCCAGGATCGCCGCGAGCGGCAGCAGCGTGAAGCCGAAGTTCTCCCGGAAGTCGAAGGTGGAGGGCAGGAACCACCGCGACTCGACCGCCTCCCGGGGCGGCGGCTGGATCAGCGCGCAGTCATCCGGGAAGCCGCTGGCCTGGCTGTTTCCGGCGGCCTTCGCCCGCTCGCACTCGGCGCGGTACTCCTCGTTGCGGACCACGTCCTGCTGCCACTGCTGCTCGGCGGCGCGCTCGGCCTTCGCCAGCGCGGCGGCGTCGATTTTCTCGTTGGTGAGGAAGACCCCGACCACCACGGCCGCGAGCACCAGCAGGCCCAGCAGGCTCATCCAGCGGGTGAAGCGCCGCTTGGCCAGCCGGCGCAGCTCCGTACGGTAGAGGCTCACGCGCCCCACCCTCCTCCGGCGGCACCGGGTTGCCCCGCCCCGCCTACCTTCGTGGACTGGTCGACCTGCCGGTGCTGGCCGGGTACCGGCGCGGTGGCGGTCAGTTCGAGGAAGACGCTCTCCAGGTCGACGGCGACCGGGGCGAGCTCGCTGACGTAGAGGCCCTGCTCGGCGAGGAGCCGGGTCACGGTGGCCGGCTTGTCGACGCCGGCGAGCATCAGGTGGTCGGGCTGGCCGTCCACCCGGATCCCGGCGCGGGTCAGCGCCTCGGCGGCGATCGGCAGGTCGGTGACCGCCTCCAGCCGCACCCGGACGGCGCCGGACGAGTGCCGGGCGAGCACCTCCTCGACCGGGCCGAAGGCCACCCGTCGGCCCAGCGAGATGATGGTGACCGAGTCGCAGATCAGCTGGATCTCGCCGAGGATGTGGCTGGACAGCACCACGGTCATCCCCGACTCGGCGAGGGTGCGCATCAGCGTGCGCATCTCCCGGATGCCGCCCGGGTCCAGCCCGTTGGCCGGCTCGTCGAGGATCAGCAGCTTCGGGTTCTTCAGCAGGGCCGAGGCGACGGCGAGCCGCTGCTTCATGCCCAGCGAGTACGTCTTGACCCGCTCGCCGGCGCGGTCGCGCAGCCCGACCAGCTCCAGCACCTCGTCGATCCGTCGCGGCGGCACGTCACCCGCGCCGGCCAGCAGGGACAGCGTGTCCCGCGCGGAGAAGTGCGGGAAGAACTGCGGGCTCTCCACGATCGCGCCGACCTGGCCCGCGACGGCGGGCAGCGCCTCGGGCACCTCGTGGCCGAGGATGGCCATCCGGCCGCCGTCGGGCCGGATCAGACCGAGCAGCGTACGCAGCGTGGTGGTCTTGCCCGACCCGTTGGGGCCGAGGAAGCCGTGCACCTGCCCCACCTCGACCCGCATGTCGAAGCCGTCGAGCGCGTTGCGGGTGCCGCGCCGACGACTCTTGTACGTCTTGCGGAGACCTTCGATCTCCAGGACAGCTGGCAAGCTGCACCTCCCCCGATGGGCGTATGACACGCGACACCATACGCGGTATGCAGCGGAGTGCAATACCCGGTATGCATCGCCACGCCGATCGGATGAAAGGAAGGGCCCCTTCCTATGCACCAGACGTTAGGAAGGTGCCCTTCCTTTCACGTCAGGCGCAGATGACGGTGACGCCAGCGGCGCGGAACGCCGCGACCACGTCCGGGTTGGCGCCGGAGTCGGTGACCAGCGTCTCCACCCGGTCCACCGGGCAGATCCGGGCGAAGGCGTGACCGCCCAGCTTGGACGAGTCCGCGATGATCACCACCCGCTTGGCCCGGGCCACCATCAGGTTGTTCATCGCCGCCTCACCCTCGTGGTGGGCGGCGGCGCCGAGCTGGGGGTCGATCGCGTCGACGCCGAGCAGGGCGACGTCGAGGGTGACCTCGCGCAGCAGCGCCCCGCCCAGCGGGCCGACCAACTCGAACGACTTGGGGCGGACCACGCCGCCGGCCACCACGACCTTCATCCGGGAGCGGACGAGCAGCTCGTTCGCGATGTTCAGCGCGTTGGTGACCACGGTGAGCTGGGCACCCTCGGCGCTGGTGTTCAGGTCGGGCCGCACGGCGAGGGCCCGCGCGACCTCCGTGCTGGTGGTGCCGCCGTTGAGGCCCACCACGGTGCCCGGGGAGACCAGCGCCGCCGCGGCCGCGCCGATCCGCTGCTTCTCGGCCGAGTGCTTGGCGGTCTTGTAGCGCAGCGGCAGGTCGTACGAGACGCCGTTGGCGACCGCGCCACCCCGGGTCCGGGTGATCATCTGCTGCTGGGCGAGCTGGTCGAAGTCACGCCGGATGGTGGCCTGGGAGACGTCCAGCCGCTCGGCGGCCTCCTCGACGCTGACCCGGCCGCTGTCGGTCAGCATTTCGAGCAGGGCGTTCCATCTGGCGTACCGGTCCACCCCAGGGCCTCCACTTACTGCGCGGTCGGTGATTGATTGCGTGCACAGTAGTGCGCGAAACTACGAGGGCGCAAAACCACGTCCTGCTCGATGACGGGGCTGGTTGCCACGGCCAGCCGAGTTCGCGCAGAATAACGCGCGAAAGACGGCTTTAACGAGCCGTATTGCGCACCGCTCCCCTGCGTAGGAGTTCTCATGTCGTACGTCGACGCGGAGATCGCGAGCCAGCCCGACTGCTGGCGGGAGGCGGCGCGGGTCGCCGCCACCGCGGCCGACCACCTCCCCCGCCAGGGCGAGCGGGTCGCCGTCGTGGGCTGCGGCACGTCGTGGTTCATGGCGATGGCGTACGCGGCCCGCCGCGAGCAGGCCGGCCAGGGCGAGACCGACGCCTTCCAGGCCTCCGAGTTCCCCGCCGGGCGGCGCTACGACCGGCTCGTCGCGATCACCCGTTCCGGCACCACCACCGAGGTCACCGAGCTGCTCGCCGCGCTGCGCGGGCGGGTGCCGACGACCGTCCTGGTCGGCGACCCCGCCTCCCCCGCCGCCTCGCTGGCCGACGCGGCGGTGCCGATGCCGTTCGCCGACGAGCGCTCGGTGGTGCAGACCCGCTTCGCGACCACCGCGCTGGCCCTGCTCCGCGCCCACCTCGGCGACAACATCACCGCGCTCTCCGCCGACGCGGAGGTGGCGGTGCGCGCCCCGCTGCCGATCGAGCCGGCCCGGATCGAGCAGGCCACCTTCCTCGGTCGGGGTTGGACGGTCGGGCTGGCCCAGGAGGCGGCGCTGAAGTGCCGCGAGGCGGCCACCTTCTGGGCCGAGGCGTACCCGGCCATGGACTACCGGCACGGCCCGATCTCGATCGCCGCTCCCGGCCGGTTGGTCTGGGCGTTCGGCGAGCTGCCCGACGGGCTGCCCGAGGACGTGGCGGCGACCGGCGCGGCGTTCGTGCACAGCCGCACCCACGGCTGCCGCACGGTGCTCGGTAGCTGGGCCGCCGGTCGTACGCCGGTCGACCCGATGGCCGACCTGATCCTGGCGCAACGCTTCGCCGTCGCGCTCGCCACCAGCCGGGGCCTCGACCCCGACGCGCCCCGGCACCTGAGCCGGTCCGTGGTTCTCGCATGAGCGCAGGCGACGTCGTCGTCGCGCTGGACGTCGGCGGCACCGGGATGAAGTGCGCCCTGGTCCGGCCGGACGGCGCCGTGCTGCACGCCGAGCGGCACCCCACCGACGCCGGGCGCGGCCCGGACGCCGTGGTCGACACCGTCCTGGCGGTCGCCGAGGGGCTGGCCGGCAAGGCCCGCGCCGACGGGCTCACCCCGGTCGCGCTCGGCGTCGCCGTGCCCGGCGTGATCGACGAGGCGCGCGGGGTCGCGGTCTGGTCCGCGAACGTGGGCTTCCGGGACGTACCGCTGCGGAACCTGGCACGGGCGCGGCTCGGGCTGCCGACGGCGCTCGGCCACGACGTGCGCGCCGGCGGCCTGGCCGAGGCGCGGCTCGGCGCCGGCCGCGACTCCGCGCACGTCCTCTTCGTCGCGATCGGCACCGGGATCGCCGCGGCGCACGTGGTCGACGGCACGGCCGTCACCGGCGCGCACGGCGCCGCCGGGGAGATCGGCCACATCCAGGTACGCGCCGGCGGGCCGGCCTGCGGCTGCGGCCGTCCCGGCTGCCTGGAGGCGGTGGCGTCGGCGGCCGCGATCGGCCGGCGCTACACGGCCCTGGCCGGTGTCCCGGCGACCGCCGCCGACGTGGCCGACCGGGCCGCGGCCGGCGAGCCGCTGGCGGCGGACGTCTGGCGGGAGGCCGTCGAGGCGCTCGCCGACGGCCTCGCCACCGGCCAGGCCCTCTTCGACGTGGAGACCGTCGTGCTCGGCGGCGGCCTGGCGCAGGCCGGCGCGCTGCTGCTCGAACCGCTGCGGGCCGCGCTGCACGAGCGGATGACGTTCCACCGGGAGCCGCGCCTGGTCGCGGCGGCCCTCGGCGACGAGGCCGGCTGCCTCGGCGCCGCCCTGCTCGCCCTCGACAGTCTGGAGAAGTGATGGCCACGCGGGTGAACGGCAAGGTGGTGACCCCGACCGGCGTGATCCGGCAGGGCTGCGTGGAGCTGGACGGGGGCCGGATCACGGCGGTGGCCGAGTACCCGTCCGTGCGCGACGGGCACTGGATCGTGCCCGGCTTCGTCGACATGCACACGCACGGCGGCGGCGGGCACACCTTCACGACCGGCGACGCCGAGCAGGCCCGGCAGGCCGCCGACTTCCACCTGCGGCACGGCACGACGACCCTGCTGGCCAGCCTGGTCAGCTCGCCGTTCGAGCTGATGCGCGCGGCCACCGCGGCCTTCGCGCCGCTGGTCGGCGAGGGGGTGCTGGCCGGCATCCACTTCGAGGGGCCGTACCTCTCCTCGGCCCGCTGCGGCGCGCAGAACCCCGAGTTCCTCCGCGACCCGTCCCCGGACGAGCTGGCAGAGCTGATCGAGCTGGGCGACGGCGCCGTCCGGATGGTCACCCTCGCCCCCGAGCGGGACGGCGCGTTGGAGGCGGTCAAGCTGCTCGTCGCGCACCGGGTGGTCGCCGCCGTCGGCCACACCGACGCCACGTACGACGAGACCCGCGCCGCCGTCGCGGCGGGCGCGAGCGTCGGCACCCACCTGTTCAACGGGATGCGGCCGGTGCACCACCGCGAGCCCGGCCCGGTGGTGGCCCTGCTCGACGCCCCGAACGTGGTCTGCGAGCTGGTCGCCGACGGCGTCCACCTGCACGACGGGATGCTGACCTTCGCCACCTCGACGGCGGGCCCGGAGCGGGCCGCCCTGATCACCGACGCCATGGCCGCCGCCGGCATGCCCGACGGCGACTACGAGCTGGGCGGCCAGGCCGTCACGGTGGCGGGCGGGGTGGCCCGGCTGGCCCGCGACGGCGCGATCGCCGGCAGCACCCTGACCATGGACGAGGCGCTGCGGCACGCGGTGGCGGCCGGCATCCCGATCGCGGACGCCGTGCGGATGGCGGCCACCACGCCGGCCCGCGCGATCGGACTCGGCGACCGGCTGGGCGCGCTCCAGGTCGGGCTCCGGGCCGACCTGGTGGTGCTCGACGACGACCTGAACGTGGTCCGGGTGATGCGCGGCGGCTCCTGGGTGGAGTGACCGCCCGGCGCCGGCACGGCTCGGTGCCCGGACGGCCGCGCCGGCGGGTCAGCCGGCGGTGGGGACCTCGACGCCGAGCACGGCCTGCTCGTCGGGGCGGTGCACGAGCACGTCGGAGAGGTACGAGTGCACGGCCGGAGCCATGCCGACGTCCCGGCCGGCCTGCTCCGAGAGCAGCCACTTGTGCTCGATGATCTGGGCGAAGAGTTCCTGCGGCTCCAGCTTGCGGCGCAGGTGCGCCGGGACCGCCCGGACCACCGGCTCGAAGACCTCGGTCAGCCAGCGGTGCGCGGCCTGCTGCTCGTCGGTGAGGTCGCTCTCGGCCCGGTAGGCGTCCAGGTCGTTGAGCAGCCGCCGGGCCTGGTTCTCCTCGGCGTCCAGCCCGGTCAGGCGGAGCAGCCGCCGGGTGTGGTACCCGGCGTCGACCACCTTCGGCCGGACCAGGTAGCGCCCGTTGTCGATGGTCGACATGGCCACCTCGGCGACGTCGAAGCCCAGCTCGTTGAGGCGGCGGATCCGCCCCTCGATGTCGTGCCGGGCCTCCCGCTCGACCTGCTGCTCGTAGGTGATCTCGTGCCACAGCCGCTCGTAGCGCTGCACGACCTCCTCGCAGACCACCTCGGGGTCGATCGACTCGTGCAGCAGCCCGGCGGCCTGGAGGTCGAGCGCCTCGCCGAAGATGTTGACCCGGGCGATCTCCAGGTCCTCGCCGCGCTGACCGTTGGAGAGCGAGCGGTGCAGCGCCCCGGTCTCCGCGTCCACCAGGTAGGCGGCGAACGCGCCGGCGTCCCGGCGGAACAGCGTGTTCGACAGCGAGCAGTCGCCCCAGAAGAAGCCCGTGAGGTGCATCCGCACGATCAGGGCCGCCAGCGCGTCGAGCAGCCGACCCATCGTCTCCGGGCGCAGCGTGTGCGAGAAGAGCGCCCGGTAGGGCAGCGAGAACTGCAGGTGCCGGGTGATCAGCACCGGGTCGAGCGGCTCGCCGTCGTCGGTCTGCCGGTCGGCGACGATCGCCACCGCCTCCACGGAGGGGAAGTCGATCCGCTCCAGGGCGCGCAGCAGGTCGTACTCGCGCTCCGCGACCCGCTCGCCGGTTTCCTTGACGGCGTAGACGTAGCCGCCGAGCCGGACGAACCGGACGATGTGCCGCGAGATGCCCTGGGGCAGCGCCACCAGGTGCTGCGCAGGCCACTGCTCCAGCGGGGTCGACCAGGGAAGGTCGAGCAGCGCCGGGTCGACGAGGGCCGAGGTGATCCGCACGGCCCCAAGTCTGACGGTCGTCCGGGCCGAGCGCCTCCCTTCGTGGCTCGGCACACAGCCGCCCCGGGCCGCGCCGGCCGGCCGCCGCGCCGGGCCGGTAGCGTGGTCCGGGTGCGGGAGACCACGACGGTACGGCCCAGAGCACGGCTGAGGCCGGTCCGGCCGGCCGGCTGGTGGTTCGACGCGCTCCTGCTCGCCGCCCTGTTCGGGCTGACCGTGGCGCTCACCGCCGAACGGTTCTTCGGGATCGACCGCGCCATCGCCGACTGGTCGGAGGCGCACCGGCCCACCGCCGCCCGCGTGACGGCGGTGTTCCTCAACTACCTCGGTCAGGGCACCCCGCTGACGTTGATCGCACTCGGTCTCGGGGTGCTGCTCGCGGTCCGGCTGAGATCGTTGCGACCGGTGCTGCCGCCGGTGCTCGCCTTCGTCCTCAGCTACCTCACGATCGGGCCGCTCAAGGTGTGGACCGCCCGGCCCGCCCCCAGCGCGAGCGTCAAGGAGCCGTTCCTTCCGCCCGAGCAGACCCTCCCGCTGTTCCAGGACGAACTGCCGCTGCGGTTCGCCCAGTCCTACCCCTCCGGCCACGTCGCGAACGCGATCCTCTGGTACGGCGTCATCGCGCTGCTGCTCGCCCCGCTGCTGCGCACCTACGGCCGGACGGTGCCGCCCCGGCTGGTCACCGTGGTCCGGGTGGTGCCGCCGGTCGTGGTGCTGTGCACCACCACCTACCTGGGCTGGCACTGGCTGACCGACTCGGTGGCCGGGCTGCTGCTCGGGCTCGTCCTCGACCGGGTGCTGCACCGGGTGCCCTGGGACGACCTGCCGTTGCCCGGGGCGCCGCGCGACTGGGACCGGCCGTTCATCTCGACCCCCTAGGGTGCCCGCTGTGGATCAACTGGCGCGCCGGCTGGGCGTACCCGACGCGGTGGTCATCGGGCTGGGGTCGATGCTCGGCGCGGGCGTCTTCGTGGTCTTCGCGCCCGCCGCCGCGGCGGCCGGCGGGGCGGGCCTGCTGGCGGCGCTGGTGCTGGCCGGCTTCGTCGCCTTCTGCAACGCGACCAGTTCGGCCCGGCTCGCGGCCCGCCACCCCGAGTCCGGCGGCACCTACGTGTACGGCCGGGAACGGCTCGGCCCGTTCGCGGGTTTCCTGGCCGGCTGGGGCTTCGTGGTCGGCAAGACGGCAAGCTGCGCGGCGATGGCGCTGACCATCGGGGCGTACCTCTGGCCGGGGCAGGCCCGGCTCGTCGCCGTCGGCGCGGTGCTGGCGGTGACCGTCGTGAACCTGCGCGGCATCGGCAAGACCGCGACCGCGACGAAGGTGCTGGTCGGCGTGGTGCTGGCGGTGTTGGCCCTGGTCGCGGTGGCCGGGGCGGTCGGCGGCGACGTCTCGCTGGCCCGGCTCGGTGACCTCGACACTTCCGGGCGGGGCGTGCTCACCGCCGCCGGGCTGCTCTTCTTCGCCTTCGCCGGGTACGCGCGGGTCGCCACCCTCGGCGAGGAGGTACGCGACCCGGAGCGGACCATCCCCCGGGCGGTGCCGCTGGCGCTGGGCGTGGTGCTGGCGATCTACCTGGTGCTGGCGGTGGTCGCCGTCGGCGTGCTCGGGGCCGATCGGCTGGCCGCGTCCGCCGCGCCCCTGGCCGACGTGGTGACGGCCGCCGGGCTGCCCGGCCTCGCCTGGCTGGTCCGGGCCGGGGCGACCGTGGCGGTGACCGGCGTGCTGCTCTCCCTGCTCGCCGGGGTCGGGCGCACCGTGCTGGCGATGGCCCGCCGCCGTGACCTGCCCGGGGCCCTCGCCGCCGTCCACCCGGTGCACCGGGTGCCGCACCGCGCCGAACTGGCCGTCGCCGCCGTGGTGGTGCTGGTCGTGGCGCTCGGCGACGTCCGGGACGCCATCGGCTTCTCCAGTTGCACCGTGCTGGTCTACTACGCGATCACCAACGCGGCCGCGCTGACCCTGGGCCGCGACCCGGGGCGGCGGCTCCCGGTGCGGGCGCTCGCCGTGCTGGGGCTGGCCGGCTGCCTGCTGCTCGCCGTCAACCTGCCGCTGTCCAGCGTCCTCGCCGGCTTCGCCGTGCTCGCCGTCGGCGCCGCCTGGTACGCCCTGCGCCCCCGCCGGGCCTGACCCGCCGGGCCCGGAAGGCCGAACCGTCGGACGGACCGGAACCCGGACCGACGGGACGGGCCGTCACTCCTCCGGCTGCCGGGGCGCCGGCGCGGCGGGATCCTCCGGCGGGGGCGGCGCCGCCTCGCGGAGCAGGGCGTTCAGGCCGGCCCGGCGGGCCACCACCGTCAGCCGGTCCCCCGCGACGATCACCAGGCGCGGGTCGGGCGCCCAGTCGAGGCGTTGACCGGCCCGGGCGTGCGCGAGCAGGCGTACGCTCTCGGCCCGCCCGACCACGGCGAGCGGCCGCCCGTCCAGCGACGATCCGGCGGCGACGGAGACCTCGGTGACCAGCAGCGCGTGCCGGCCGACGGGGATGGTGGCGATCACCGCGCGGTCCAGCAGCGCGGCGGCGAACGACGGCGCGGCCAGGTACGACACGCTGCGCGAGACGCCGATGCCGAACGCCTGCTGGACGCGCTCGGCGAAGTGGCCGTCGAAGAGGCGCAGCACCACCTGGAGTTCGGGGTTGACCGCCCGGCCGTTCAGCGCCGCCTGGAGGTTCGTCTCGTCGTCGGTGGAGACCACCACCAGCGCCTGGCAGGTGCCCACGGACGCCGCCTGGAGGGTCTCCTCCAGCGCGGCGTCGCCAACGATCAGCGGCACGCCGAGCCGGCGGGCGAGCGCCGCACCGCGCGGCACGGGCAGCTTGTCGATCGCCACCACCTCGACGCCGAAGTCGCAGAGCTGGGCCATCACCCGGGTGCCGACGTTGCCGAGCCCGACCACGACCACGTGCCCGGACCGCTCCGGCTGGATCCGGCCGGAGTGCAAGGCCAGCCGGGCGTTGACGATCCCGTCCACCACCACGGCGGTGATCAGCGGGATCAGCGCCAGCCCGGCGAGGTTGAGCACCACCTGCATGACCTGCTGGGCGACCGGCTTGTTCGGATCCGGGTCCTGGCCGCTCAGCGCCGTCACGAGCGTGAGGTAGAGCGAGTCGCCCCAGTTGGCGTTCGTGGCGCTGCCGTTGAGCCAGCCGAGCACCCCGATCACCGCCAGCAGCGTGATCACCGCGATGCCGATCTTGCGGGTGGCGAAGCTGCGTACCGCGCGGAGCAGCACCGCCACCGGGCGGCGCCGCCGCCGGGCCCGCACCAGCCGGCGCGCGGCCAGCTCGGTGCCGGGCGGTGCCCCGGTCGCCTCGGCGAGCACCACGTCCGCGGCGGACTCCTCGGCGGGCAGCACCCGGACCTGCTGCGGGTCGTGGGTGTCGGCCACCCCGCAGACCACGTCGCCCGGGCGTACGTCGTCGCGGCGGGCCACGTAGAGGGTGCGCCCGCCATGCCGGAAATGGGTCGGGGCGACCTCGCCGAGCGCGGCGGCCACGAAGGCGGGGGCGGCCATCGACGCGTCGGAGAGCACCGCGGAGTCGGGGAAGATCTGCCGCACCCCGTTGGCGAGCCCGGTGTTGAACATCCGCACCACCAGCCGCAGCCGGGGCTCGACCTCCTGGGCACAGAGCGCGGCGTGCATGTTGCCGACGTCGTCCTGGTGCAGCAGGGCCAGCCCGTCGGCGCCGGCCAGCCCGGCCCGCTGGAAGGTGACCTCGTCCAGCCGGTCGGCCCGGACCACCTCGACGCCCTGGAGGTCCCGCCCGTCCGGCTCGTCGGAGCGCGGTCGTTCCGGCACCACCAGGGTGATCCGGACGCGGCCCGTCGCCTGCAACTCGGTGGCGAGCAGCGCGCGCACCACCCAGTAGGCGAGGGCGTCCCGCCCGCAGACCACGTAGTGCGCCCGCGCGTCCCCGTTGACCCGGAGCCGACGCCCCGCCCGCCGCGCACGATCCAGCAGGGGCTCCGCCATGCGCCGCATCGTAGTCAGCCGGTCGCGCCCCGCGCAGCCCCGCGATCATGAATCCTGGTCGTCGGGCAGGTCCCGCCGCGTCGGGCCGATTCCGCGGCCCCTCGGCGGGTAGACCAGCGGCATGCAGACGTTCCTGCCGTACCCGGACTTCCTGGCCAGCGCCCGGACGCTGGACCAGAGGCGGCTGGGCAAGCAGCGGGTGGAGACCATCCAGGTGCTGCGCGGGCTGACCCGCTCCACGTACGGCTGGCGCAACCACCCGGCGGTGAAGATGTGGGCCGGGTACGAGGAGGCCCTCACCCGGTACGGGCTGGACGTGTGCGCGGTCTGGTGCGAGCCCGGCCGGGCTGACACCTGCGCGACCACGATGACCACCGACCTCGCCGCCGCCTGCGGGCTGACCCGCGTCCGCACCCAGGCGGAGCTGGCCGAGGCCGGCGAGCTGCCGCCCTGGCTGGGCCGCGACGACCTGCACCTGAGCCACCGCTCGTCGCTGCTGCGCAAGGACCCCGGGCACTACGGCCCGATCTTCGGCGACGACGTCCCGCCCGACCTGGAGTACGTCTGGCCGGCCTCCGACCGCGAACGCCGCTGCCAATGAAAGGAAGGGCACCTTGTTAACGCCTGCGGTAGAGGAAGGGGCCCTTCCTAACGCCCGAACGGGGCAGACTGGAGGGTCCCCCGGGGCGGGAAGGTGCACATGGCGCTGTCGCAGGTGGTCGGTCGGCTCCTCGGCGTACGCCAGCACGAGGTGGACCCGGGCGGCGGTGGCGCCCCCCGCGTGCCGCGCCCGGTCGAGGTGGTGGTGGTCGGTGGCGGGATCGCCGGCATGTCGGCGGCGGTGGTGCTGGCCGAGCGGGGCGTGGCGGTGACCGTGCTGGAGGCCGCGACGACCCTCGGCGGCCGGCTCGGGGCCTGGCGGGAGACGCTGGTCGACGGCACGCGCCAGACGAACGAGCACGGCTTCCACGCGTTCTTCCGGCAGTACTACAACTGGCGGTCGATCCTGCGCCGCGCCGACCCGGGGCTCGGCTTCCTCCGGCCGGTCCCCGGCTACCCGATCCTGAGCGCCCGCTGGCCGACCGAGGAGTTCGGCCGGTTGCCGCCCGCTCCGCCGGCGAACCTGCTGGCCCTGCTGCTGCGCAGCCCGAGCCTGCGCCTCGGCGACCTGCGCGGCATGGACCGGGACGCGGCGCTGCCGCTGCTCACCTACGACCCGGTGCGCACCTACGCCGAGTTCGACGACACCACCGCCGACGAGCTGCTCACCTCGCTGCGGCTGCCGGACCGGGCCCGCGCGATGCTCTTCGAGGTCTTCTCCCACTCGTTCTTCAACCACGAGGCGGAGATGTCGGCGGCGGAGATGATCGCGCAGTTCCACTTCTACCTGCTGGGCAACCCCGAGGGGCTGGCCTTCGACTGCCCCGACGAGGACTACGCGACGGCGATCTGGGGGCCGCTGGCCCGGCATGTGGAGAGGCACGGCGGCCGGGTGCGCACCGGGACCTGCGCCACCGCGTTGACCCGCGACGGCGCCGGGTGGCGGGTGGCCACCGCCGACGGCACGTCGTACGCCGCCCAGCACGTGGTGCTCGCCGTCGACCCGCCCGCCCTGGCCGCCCTGGTCGCCGCCTCGCCCGGCCTGGTCGACCACGCGCCCGCGCTGGTGGAGCGGATGCCCGCGTTCGGCCGGCCCGGTCCGCCGTACGCGGTGGCGCGCTACTGGTGCGACGGGGACGTGGCCGCCGGGCGGGCGGTGTTCAGCGGGGTGTCCCGGCAGCCGACCCTGGACTCGGTGACCCTCTACCACCGGCTGGAGGACGAGCCCCGCCGCTGGGCCGCCCGCACCGGCGGCTCGGTGCTGGAGCTGCACGCGTACGCCTGCGAGCCGGGCGTGCCCGCGACGGAACTGGCCGAGCGGATGCGGGCCGAGCTGACCGCGCTCTGGCCGGAGGCGGCCGGGCTGCGGGTCCGGGAGGTACGCGCCCGGGTGGCGGCGCAGGCGCCGGCGTTCACCCCGGGCAGCCACGCCCGGCGGCCGGGGGTGCGCACCGACGCCGACGGGCTCTACCTGGCCGGCGACGGCATCCGGACCGACTTCCCGAGCGCGCTGATGGAACGCGCGGCGGCGACGGGGATCGTCGCGGCCAACCACGTCCTGCGGGCCGAGGGCGGCGCGGCCGAGCCGGTCCGCTCGATCCGGCCCCGGGGCCTGCTCGCCCGGCAACGGTGACGACCACGGCGACGGGCACCGGGTGGCGGGTTGCGGGTGGGGGTTGCGGGTTGCGGTGGGGGTTGCGGGTTGCGGGTGGGGGTTGCGGGCGGCGGGCGGCGGGCGGCGGGCGGCGAAGGTGACGAAAACGGGCAAACAGGTCGCTGGGCTCGCCTAGGCTGATCGCCTGGGGTGAGGCGGGAGGTCAGCGGGATGTCGCCGCGCGGGGACGACGGCCCGCTCGTCGCCGACGTACCGCGGGACGACGCGTACCCGCTGATCCGGGACGAGCGGGCCTGCATCGTGACCGCCCTGCGGCTCGGGTGGTGGATGGCGGACGCGTACCACCACGCCCAGACCGCCGAGCTGCTCGACGCCGGAGACGGCCGGCCGGCGGGCGCGCCGGCGAAGCTGTCCAACCTGACCGAGATGTCGGGGCGGCGGCGCATGCAGATGTACCTGGACGGGGTGGAGGTGGCGCTCGGCCAGATCGCCGAGCTGACCCGGCGCGACGCCCCCGCGCCGTCCACGGCCGGGGCGAGGGAGCGGGTGACGGGCGGAGCCGGGGAGGACCTGCTGCTCGCCCTCGACGACCTGAACGTGGACGTGCTGCGCTGGACGATGGCCACCAACCACCGGGTCGGGCTGGCGTACCGGCTGGGACGCTCGCTGGCCGACACGGTGCGGCACGGCGACGCCGACCAGGTGGCGGGGCGCTTCGGCGGCCGGCAGATCCAGCTCAGCCGCTGGCTGGACGAGTTGGCCACCGTGCTGCCGCCGTACTCGGCCGCGGTGGTCCGCCGGTCACTGTCGGCGTGGGCGTCGGCGGTCACCCGGGCCGGCGTCGGCGACCCGACCGAGGCGGGGCTGCCGGACCTGGCCCGCGAGCTGCGCAACCAGGGCGACCTGTGGCGGGGCGTGCTCACCGGCGGCCTGCACCCGAGGGACCTGCTGGACGAGGAGGACTACGCGGTCGTCGCCCGGAACCTGATCATCCGGGACCGCCGGCTGGTGGTGCAGGCCGCCCGGGGGATCTTCTGGCCGGTGCTCGTACCGCTGCTCGCGGTGCTGTTCGCCGTGGTGGGGGTGAGCGCGCTCGCGGCGGCCGGCTCGCCGGCGACCCGGGCCGCCGTGGCCCTGCTCGGGCTGGGCGCGGGAATGGCCGCGATCTGGCGCACGGTCTCCGGGCCGGCGCTCGCGGTCGCCGGGGAGGTCAACCGGCCGCTGCTGGAGAGCGAGCTGACGGTACGGATGGCGCTGCGGATCGACCGGCCGCTGGCCGCCGCGCGGGCCGCCGGCCGGGCCCGCCGGCAGCGGCGCCCCGACGAGACGGTCGCTCGATCGAAATCCGTTGCCCGTCTCTCGCCCGCCGACCTACCGTGATCCCGCAAGGTCAACCACCGCCGCGGGAGCCGTCCATGTCGATGTCGCACGTCACCTGTGTGCCGTCGTGGCTGCCCGGCCCGGCGCGCCCGGCGTCGTCGGCGGGTGGCGGCGGTTGCCGAGCCGAAGGCCCCGAGGGTGGCCGGCCCGGCTGACGCGTGCGCGCACGCCGTCGAGCCGCCCGTCCGCACCCGGACCGGGCGGCTCTTTCGCTGTCCGGCCCGTCCAGATCGTCACCGCCACGAAGGGAGACACCGGTGGACGCCGTCCTCGTCGTCAACGCCGACCTCGGCCCGCTGCACCGGGTCACCGTCCAGCACGCGATCCGGATGCTCTGCCGCCGGGTCGCCGAGATCCACGAGGCCGAACCGGACCGGGTGATCGGGGTCTTCCCGGTCCCCCGGGTGGTCCGCCTCGTCCGCTACGTGGTGACCCGCTGGCGGTTCAGCGCCGGGCCGGCGTGGTCGCGGGCCGGGGTGCTGCGCCGGGACGGGCGGTGCTGCGCGTACTGCGGCGGGCCGGCCGGCACCATCGACCACATCCTGCCCCGCTCGCGCGGCGGCCGGAACACGTGGCGGAACACGACCGCCGCCTGCTACGACTGCAACCAGCGCAAGGGCGACCGGACGCCGGCCGAGGCGGGCATGCCGCTGCGGCGCGAGCCGGCGACCCCGAGCTGGGCGGCGCTGGCCGGGCGGTGACGGACCGGCCGGCGGGAACGGGGGGCCGCGTCGGGGGTACGACCCCCGGCGCGGCGCCCGCCGGCCCCTCCCCGGGGCGCGGCCCCGCCGCCCCGGCTACCGGGACTCCCTGGTCCGGGGCTCCTTGGCCCGGGACTCCCTGGTCCGGGACTTCTTGGTCCGGGACTCCTTGACGCGGGGCACCGGGCGGCCGTCGGCGCAGCGCACGGTAATCACACTGCGGCGGTCGGCGGCGACCAACTCGACCCGCACCTCCCGCGCCGGGCCCGGCGCGTACTCCTCGACGTGGTGGCCGGCGGCGGGCGCCACGTCGACCACCTCGGCCAGTTTCCCGTCGCAGCGGACCGTCACCACCCCGCCGCGCGAGTTCACGTCCACCCCGGACGGCCGGCCAGGCGTGGGAGACGGCTCGGCGCTACCGGTCGGCGCCGGGGCGGTCGGGCTGGCTCCGGTGGGGGCGACCGGCCCGGGGCTGGACCGGCCCGCGGTGGCCGACCCGGCCGGCGGGCCCGCGCCGGGGGCGGCCGGCCGCTTCGGCGCGTCGGCGGTGACCGGCAGGGCGACGCTGGTGGAGCCCCCCGTGCCGATGCCTGTGCGGGGCTCGTGGGGCAGGCCGGGCCGCCGGACGGCGGGGTCGTCGAGCGTCGCGGCCACCGCCACCACGCCGACCACCGCCGCGCCCACCGCCACCAGCACCCACGAACCCCGCCTCGACCGCCAGCCCCGGTGCCCCGGGCGGGCGTCGCCCCCGACGGCCGGCGCGGTCCCGACCGGCGCCGGCTCGGCACGGTCACGCCCGCCGCCGGGCCCCGCCGGCACGCCCCGGTGTCCCGCCGGCACCTCGCGGCGACCCGCCGGCAGGTCCGCGCGGCCCGCCGGCACGTCCGCATGGCCCGTCGGCACGTCGCGGCGGCCCGCCGGCACGTCCGCATGGCCCGTCGGCACCTCGCGGCGGCCCGCCGGCACGTCCGCGTGCCCCGCCTCCGAATGCGGCATCCGGGCGAGCGCCCCGGCGAGGACGCGCGCCGCCTCGGCGGCCGACGGCCGGTCGCCCGGGTCCTTGGCCAGGCACCGCCGGTACAGCCGGCCGACCTCGGGGGGCACGCCGTCGACCTCCGGCAGCGGGCCCGGCTCGGCGTACGCGTGGGCGCGCAGCATCTCGGTCTGCGTCTCGCTGTGCCACGGCAGCCGGCCGGCGAGCGCCTGGTGCACGAGCAGGCCGAGCGCGTAGACGTCGGAGGCGGGCAGTACCTCGCCGGCGGCGAGCCGCTCGGGGGCCAGGTAGGCCGGGGTGCCGAGCAGCCGTCCCTCGAAGTCGATCTCGGGCGTGCCGGCGACGGCGGCGATCCCGAAGTCGACCACCTTCGCTCCCGTCGGGGTCAGCACGACGTTCTCGGGCTTGACGTCGCGGTGCACCAGCCCCTCGGCGTGGGCGGCGCCGAGACCGGCGGCGACCTCCGCGCAGACCCGCAGGGCGTCCCGGGGCGGCAGCGGCCCGGTGGCGAGCCGCTGCGCGAGCGTACGGCCGGAGAGCAGTTCCATGACCACGAAGGGCGCGTACCGGTCGAAGAGGAGGGACTCCCCGTAGTCGTGGACGGCGGTGACGTTCGGGTGCGAGAGCCTGGCCGCCGCCTTCGCCTCGGCCTGGATCCGCCGTCGGGCCGACGGGTCCGCCGCCACGAGCACCTTCACCGCGACGTCGCGCTCCAGCACCTCGTCGTGCGCCCGGTAGACCTCGGACATGCCGCCCCTGCCGAGACGCCCGCCCAGCCGGTAGCGGCCTGCGAGCAACTGATCACGCTGCACAGCGGACAGCCTGCCCCACCGCACCGCCCGGCACCACCCATGCGCGGACCGTGTCCGGCACGCGGCCCGGTCGGGCCGGTCGGCGGCGGTCAGTGCCGGGCCGGCGGTGTCCAGCCGAAGCGGGGCGGGCGACGCTCGTGGACGGCCGCGACGCCCTCGCGGGCCTCGCCGCTGGCCCGCACCTGCCCGTGCCACCAGGCGACCCGGTCCTCGTCCGCCCGACCGTCGATGATCTCCTTGGCGGCCGCCACGGTGAGCTGCGACCGGGCGACCACGGCGGCGGTGACCTCGTCCACCCGGGCGGCGAGCCGGTCGACCGGCAGCACCTCGTCGACCAGCCCGATCCGCAGCGCGCGGTCGGCGTCGATCAGCTCGGCGGTGAAGAGCAGGTGCTTGGCCGCGGCCGGCCCGACCAGCCGGGCCAGCCGGCGGGTGGTTGGCGCCGGATACACCAGGCCCAGCCGCGCCGGCGGCACGCCGAACCGCGCGTCGGTGGCGGCGATCCGCAGGTCGCAGGCGACCGCGAGCTGGCAGCCGCCGCCCACGCAGGCGCCCTGGACGGCGGCGACGGTCGGCTTGGCGAAGGCGGCCAGCCGTTGCTCGGCGGCCACCACCGTGTCGAGGTCGCCGTCGTCGAGCAGGTCGTCCAGTTCGGCCAGGTCCGCGCCCGCGCAGAAGGTGCCCTCGGCGCCGGTGAGCACCAGGACCCGGACGGCCGGGTCGGCCTCCAGCTCGTCGAGCAGCCCCGGCAGCCGCCGCCACATCCCGGCCGTCATCGCGTTGCGCCGCGCCGGGTTGTGGATCACCACCGTCGCCACCGCCCCGGTCACCTCGACGAGGAGTTCCGCGTCCGCCACCGTCACCACCCCTTCGCCTGTGCCGCCGGCTCGCCGCGACGCCGGCCGCCCTGGTCGGCGGCCCCGGTGCGGCGACCATAACGGCGGGAGCCCGGCGACCATCCGCGCGGGGTGGCAGGTCAGTAGAGCAGGCGGGTCCCCACGTCGTCTCCGCACGTGCGATCGGTAGGCGTGCTGCCGCAGCGCGCCCACCGATCGTGCCGGGCCGTCGCCAGTCAGCCCCGGGGGAACATCTGGCCGATGCGGATCTTGTTGCCGAACGGGTCGCGGATGCCGAAGTCGATCCCGTACGGGCGTTCCATCGGCTCGTCGGTGATGTCGACTCCCTTGGCGACCAGATCCTCGTACGTCTTGTGGGCGTCGTCGGTGGTCATGAAGAGGAACCCGCCCAGCGCCCCCTTGGTGAGCAGCTCGCGGACCTGCTCGGCGGTGGCCGGGTCGAGGGCCGGCGGGCCGGGCTTCTCCAGCAGGATCTCGCGCTCCGGGTCGCCGGGCAGGTTCACCGTCAGCCAGCGCATGAAGCCGAGGTCCTGGTCGGTGTTGACCTCCATGCCGAGCTTGCCGACGTAGAAGTCGAGGGCCTCGTCCTGGTCGAGGACGTAGATCTGGGAGCGGGAAATCGCGTTCATCGTCATGCCGAAGACGCTACGGGGCGACCCTGACCTGCTGCTTATCCAAAACTGCTGGGCCGGGTCCAGGCCTTGGTGAAGCAGCTCGGCACGACCGCGGCGACCGGGGCCCTGCGCCTGCGGTACTCCGACGGCGGTTCCCCGACGATCTGGCGGAACGTGCGGCTGAACGTGCCCAGGCTGGAGAAGCCGACCGCGTAGCAGATGTCGGTGACGTCCCGGTCGGAGTGCAGGAGCAGGTACATCGCCCGCTCCACCCGCCGCCGCTGGAGGTAGCGGTGCGGGGTCTCGCCGAAGGTGGCCCGGAAGGTGCGGATGAAGTGCGCCTCGGAGACGTACGCGATGCGGGCCAGCGCCGGAATGTCCAGCGGCTGGTCGTACGCCCGGTCCATGGCGTCCCGGGCGCGCAGCATGGCCCGGTTCGACTCCTCCGCCGCCCTGCTCACCGGCCCAGCATAGGCGCTGGTCACCGGGTGACCCGACCCTGCCGGCCCGGCGGACGGCGCCCGCGGCGGGCACGGCATCGACGGACGTGGAGCAGATTCGGGGGGCGCCGGCGCGGCGGAACCACGGTACGGGGACAGCCCGCCGCCTGAGCGCCCGTACGACGGGACGGCGGGAGCGACGGTGTCGGCGTACGATCCGCTCTCCCATACCGGACGACGAGGGTGGCCATGACGACCAGGGACGGGCGCGACGAGCGCACCCGACGGACCACCCTCGCGGCGGCGACGGCCGTCATCGCACTGGCGCTCGTCGGCGGTCTCCTTCTCCGGCACCGGGCCACCGACGAGGCAGCACCCGGGCCCACGGCCGAGGCGGCAGCGTCGCCCGACGGGTCGTCCCGGGTGCCGTGGTCGGCGGCGGTGGTCGGCCGCGACGACACCACGGTCACCGTCCACGTCGGCCCCGGCGACGCACGGTGCAGGGACCTCGTGCAGCCGCGGGCGACGATCACCGCGCGGGACGACGCCCAGGTGGTCGTCGCGGTCGAGGCCCGAATCGTGCCCGCCGCCGACTGCACCACCAGCGGCGCCCGGGTCCCCCTCGTCGTGTCCCTGGCGGAGCCGCTCGGCGACCGGGTGCTCCGCGACGCGGCCGGCACGCTGCCGCCGCCGACCTACTTCGAGCGCCATGTGCCGGACCTGCCCGCCGACAAGCGGTGGAGCCCCTTCTCGACCGGATGCGACGAGGGCTGGTGCCAGGGCTACAACGGCCCGGGCGGTGCGACGCTGCTCGTGACCGCGCGCCGCACCGCCGACGTGGCACGCCCTGCGCCTGTGGCGACCGTCCGCGTCGGCCCGCACCGGGGTGTCGTCACCGGCGCCCCGGAACGCTCGTGGACGGTGTGGTGGGAGGCCGGGGACGCGACCTACAGCCTGCGGCTGGCCCCCGCCGAGGGTGCCTCCTTCACCCTCGCCCAGTTCGAGCGGGAACTCGCCAGGCTGAGGTGGAGCTGACGACCCTCGCCGCAGGGCGCCCGGCGACGCGGGGTGGGCGACCGGTCGGAGTCGCACCCTCCCCGGCGGGCACAGCTCACGCCCGCGCCGGGCGCGGGACGGCCGACGGAATTGGAGCCCCCGGCCGGGATCGAACCGGCGACATCTCGCTTACGAGCTCTGTGCACCACGTCCGCGTTCGTTCGGGAACGTTCGCATGCTCGAACTGACGTCTCTCGCTGGGCTTGCCTGCGCGTCGCCGTCCTGGCCGGTTGCTGTCGGCGTTGCTGTCGAGCCGCCGCGAACGCATTCGGCGACCTGCCTGAAGCGATCAAAAGTAGCGTCACCACATGGCCATGGAGAGCAGGGCGGGTGAGCAGCCGGGGACGTACAAGCAGTCCCAGCGGGCCGGCTTCGTGGAGCTGCTGTTCGACGTGGTTTTCGTGTTCGCGTTCACCCGACTCTCCGACCGACTGGTCTCTGACCTCAGCTTGCGAAGTGGCTACGCCACATTCGTACTGACGCTGGCGCTGTGGTGGGTGTGGTACCGGCTGGTATGGGCGACCAACAGGTACGACTCGACCCGGCCAGCAATCCAGATACTGGTCATCGGCACCACGCTCGGCAGCCTGCTGATGGCCATCGCAGTGCCCGGGGCCTACGGCGACAGTGGTTTCCTCTTCGCGGGGGTCTACGTCACGATCCAGATCATCCGTCCGCTCTGGATCATTCTGATCGGCACGAACAAAGAGATACGCCTGGTCAGCGTCCGGAACCTCTTCTGGGCCCTCATCTCAGCGGTGCCGTGGATCGCCGGCGTTTTCACACAGAGCGGAGCGCGACTGGCCTGGTGGAGCGTGGCCGTCGCCCTGGACTACATCGCGGGCGTCCTCGACTACCCCACGCCGCGACTCGGCCGGGCCGGGTTCCGAGCCCATCCGATCCAAGAAGACCATCTCACAGAGCGCTACCGGCAGCTCCTCATCATCGCGTTGGGCGAGGCGATTCTGATCTCCGGCATCCAGATAAGCCCGTACGGCCTCGAGCGGGACCGAGCCGTAGCGCTGCTGGTGTCGTTCGCCACCACGGTTCTGCTGTGGCAGATCTACTTCTACCGGGCCGGCGAGTTGCTGGCCGTCGCGATCGCATCGGCACCGTCTCCGGCATACGTCGGCAGACTCGCGTCATACGCGCACCTCATCATGATCACCGGCGTCGGCCTCACCGCCGTCGGCGACGAACTGATCATCTCGCACCCGCTCGGTCACACCGAGCCGCCCTGGGTCCTGGTTATCCTCGGCGGTCCTGCGGTGTTCCTGTTCGGGCGGGCCCTGCTCGACTACGTGACCTTCAGCCACGTCTCCTGGTCCCGACCGATCGGACTGCTAACGCTTGCCGTACTGGCACCCGTGACGCTCCTGCTCCCCCCGGTCCTGGTCGCCGTCGCGGCCACCGCCGTACTCACCGGAGTCGCCATCTCCAACGTGATCTCATGGCGGCTGTTCCCGCGGGTACCCAAGCCAGCAGCACCCGGCCACATGTTCTCCTACCGACCGTGAACTGACTGCGGCGCGAGAACGTGAGGAGCTGGGCGTCCCGCCGCACGTCGTCCAAGCGATCGCCCGGCACGCCGACGTGAAGATCACCCTCAAGGTCTACGCCATGCCAACCTCGACGCGATGCGTCAGGCGCTCGGGAAGCTCGACGGGCGGCTGTCGTGACCCCGGCTGCTGTCAGCGTTGCTGTCAACCGGCCGGCTCACGACAGTGCCCGGCGAGGTATGCCTGATGAAATTGGAGCCCCCGGCCGGGATCGAACCGGCGACATCTCGCTTACAAGGCGAGTGCTCTGGCCAGCTGAGCTACAGGGGCGCGTGGTGTCGACGTCAGCATAGCGACTGACGTCCGGATTTCCCGCTCGGCAGGCCCTGCGAGCACCGGAAACGTCCACGCGTCGGCCCGACACTCGAAAGAGCGGGGGCGATTGATGTCCGCCCGTGCCCGAGTGCCCGGAATGTGTATGCCATCCGTCCCATCCGATGCTCCGCGCCTTGGCATGCCGGGGAAAGCCGTTTACCGTGCAGTGACACGGATGACACCTCGATCATCGGCGCGTCGCCCGTGGGCCGGTGCACACACGTGCCGGCCGCTCCTTCCACTCGGATCGTCCGGCACGTTCCTGCCGGTGAAAGGAAGCACCTGACCATGGCTACGGTCACCTACGCCAAGGCGTCCCGGATCTACGCGGGCACCGAGCGTCCCGCCGTCAACCAGCTCGACCTGGAGATCGGCGACGGCGAGTTCCTCGTCCTGGTCGGCCCCTCCGGTTGCGGCAAGTCCACCAGCCTGCGCATGCTCGCCGGCCTGGAGGACGTCGACCAGGGCTCGATCTACATCGACGACCGGGACGTCACCCACCTGCCGCCGAAGGCCCGCGACATCGCGATGGTCTTCCAGAACTACGCCCTCTACCCGCACATGACGGTGTACGAGAACATGGCGTTCGCGCTGAAGCTGCGCAAGACCTCCAAGGCCGAGATCGACCGGCGGGTCAAGGAGGCGGCGGGGCTGCTCCAGCTCGAGGATTTCCTGGGCCGCAAGCCGAAGGCCCTCTCCGGCGGTCAGCGCCAGCGGGTGGCCATGGGCCGGGCGATCGTCCGCGAACCGCAGGTCTTCCTCATGGACGAGCCGCTGTCGAACCTCGACGCGAAGCTGCGTGTGCAGACCCGTACGCAGATCGCGTCGCTGGTGGCGAAGCTGGGTGTCACCACCGTCTACGTCACCCACGACCAGGTCGAGGCCATGACCATGGGCCACCGGGTGGCGGTCATGCTCGACGGCGTCCTCCAGCAGGTGGACACCCCGCGGGCGCTCTACGACACCCCGGCCAACGTCTTCGTCGCTGGCTTCATGGGCTCCCCCGCCATGAACATCAAGACCGTGCCGCTGAGCGAGCGGGGTGCCTCGTTCGCCGACCTGACCATCCCGCTCACCCGTGAGCAGGTCGAGGCGGCCCGCGTCGACGGCGGCGAGGGCAAGGTGACCGTCGGCTTCCGGCCGGAGGACTGCGACCTGGTCAGCCCGACCGAGGGCGGCATGCCGGTCGTCGTCGAGCTGGTCGAGGATCTCGGCTCGGACGCCAACGTCTACGGCCACGCCGCGCTGGAGGGCAACAACGAGCGCTTCGTGGTGCGTAGCGACCGGCGCACCATGCCGAAGATGGGCGACACCGTGTTCGTCAAGCCGCGCGAGGGCCGCAGCCACGTGTTCAACGCGGCCACCGGCAACCGCATCTGACGTACGGCGCTGAGCTGACGTAAGCGAGAACGGGCGGCCCGCCACCGGCGGGCCGCCCGTTCCGTGTCTGCGGGCTCAGCCCTCGGCGGCCCGGCGGCGGGCCACCTCGGCGAGGGTGACCGCGGCGGCGACGCTGGCGTTGAGCGACTCGACGTCGGACACCATCGGGATGCTCACCGTGAGGTCGCAGGTCTCGCCGACCAGCCGGGACAGCCCCCGACCCTCGGAGCCGACCACGACCACCAGTGGGCCGACCGCGGCCTCCAGGTCGTAGAGGTCGGTCTCGCCGTCGGCGTCCAGGCCGACCACCACGAAGCCGGCGTCCTGGCAGGCCTTCAGTGACCGGGTCAGGTTGGTGACCTGGGCGACGGGCACCCGCGCGGCCGCGCCGGCGCTGGTCCGCCAGGCGGTCGCGGTGATCCCGGCCGCCCGCCGCTCCGGTACGAAGACACCCTGCGCGCCGAAGGCGGCTGCGGACCGGATCACCGCGCCGAGGTTGCGCGGGTCGGTCACGCCGTCCAGCGCCACCAGCAGCGGGGCGGTCTGCTCCAGCGCCGCCGCGACGAGGTCCTCGAAGGGCTCGTACGCGAACGGCGGCACCTGGAGCCCGATGCCCTGGTGCAGCACCCCGCCGGTCATCCGGTCCAGCTCGGCGCGGCTGATCTCCAGGATGGCGATGCCCCGGTCGGCGGCCGTCCGGACGATCTCGTTGACCCGGTCGTCCATGTCGATGCCCTGCGCGGTGTAGAGCGCGGTCGCCGGCACCTGGGCGCGCAGCGACTCCAGCACCGGGTTCCGCCCGACCAGCAGCTCCGGGGCGTCCTTGGCCGGGTTGGACTTGCGGCCCGGGGCCACCCGGGGACCGCCACGGCCGGCGGGGCGAGCGCCCCGGCCGGCGGTGCCGCGCCCGCCGCCGGCCGGCGTGCCACGACCGCCACCCTTGCCCCAGGTGGTGTCCTTGGTGCCGGGCTGGCCGATCTTGGGGGCGCGCCCCTCCTCGGCCGCCGCCCGGCGCTCCTTGTCCTGCTTCCAGGCGGTGCGCTGGGGCAGCTTCTCGGTGCCCGAGTAGGCCTTGTGCCAGGGCCGCTCGTCGGCGGGCAGGGTCCTGCCCCGCCCGGCGAGGGCGTCCTTGTTCTTGCCGCCGGAGCCCTTCGGGGCTCCCGCCTTCGGCGTCAGTCGCCGGCCACGGCGCTGCGAGTTGCCGGCCATCAGTCCTGCTCTCCAATAGTCCAACGGGGGCCCTGGGGGGTGTCCTCGACCACCACGCCGGCCTGCTTGAGCTGGTCGCGTACCGCGTCGGCGGCGGCCCAGTCCTTGCGGCCACGGGCCTGCGCGCGCTGCTCCAGGGCCAGCGCGATCAGGGAGTCCACCACGCCGCGCAGGTCGGCCGCGCGGCCGCCACCGGTCCACGCCGGGTCGAGGGGGTCGACCCCGAGGATATCCAGCATGGCGCGGGCGGCGGCCAGCGCCGTGCGGACGGTCACATCGTCGCCGCCGGTCAGCGCGGTGTTGCCGTCGCGGACCACCTCGTGCAGGACGGCGAGCGCGGCGGAGGTGTTCAGGTCGTCGTCCATCGCCGCCGCGAAGGCACCCGGCAGCTCGCCGAGCTGGCCGGCGCCGACGCGCTCGGCGGCCCGCTGCACGAAGCCCTCGATCCGGCGGTACGCGACGGCCGCCTCGCGCAGCGCGTCCTCCGAGTAGTCGATGCGGGAGCGGTAGTGCGCGGCGGCGTAGTAGTAGCGCAGCTCCACCGGGCGCACCCCGAGCGAGTCGACGTACGCCAGGTCGAGGGCGTTGCCGAGCGACTTGCCCATCTTGGCGCCGGCGATGCTGAGCAGCCCGTGGTGCACCCAGTAGCGGGCGAACGGCAGCCCGGCCGCCTGCGACTGGGCGATCTCGTTCTCGTGGTGCGGGAAGGTGAGGTCCAGCCCGCCGCCGTGGATGTCGAACTCGGCGCCGAGGTAGCGCCAGCACATCGCCGAGCACTCGATGTGCCAGCCCGGCCGGCCGCGCCCCCACGGCGACGGCCAGTAGGCGTCCGCCGGCTCGTCGGGCTTGGCGCCCTTCCAGAGCGCGAAGTCGCGCGGGTCCCGCTTGCCCCGCTCGGGAGCGTCCCCTGCCGACTGCATGTCGGCGGGTGACTGGTTGGACAGCGACCCGTACGCCGGCCAGGAGCAGACGTCGAAGTAGACGTCGCCGGAGCCGTCGGTGGCCGGGTAGGCGTGCCCGTCGGCGATCAGCTTGGCGATCAGCTCGTGCATCTCCGGGATGTGCCCGGTGGCCCGCGGCTCGTAGGTCGGGGGCAGCACGTTGAGCGCCCGGTAGGACTCGGTGAGGATCAGCTCGTTGGCGTACGCGATCGACCAGAACGGCCGCCCCCGCTCCACCGCCTTGACCAGGATCTTGTCGTCGATGTCGGTCAGGTTGCGGATGAAGGTGACCTCGTAGCCGGCGGCGAGCAGCCAGCGGCGCAGCACGTCGTAGTTGACACCGGAGCGAAGGTGGCCGATGTGCGGCGGGGCCTGGAGGGTGAGACCACACAGGTAGACCCCCACCTTGCCGGCTTCCCGCGGGACGAAGTCCCGCACCGATCGGGTGGCGGTGTCATACAGGCGTAGCGTCACCGTACAAGGGTAGCCGTCCACGCTTCCCGGGTCGTCCGGAGCCGGGTCGTACGCTGCTGGGCGTGGACACGACGGCGCGGGGCGGGGAGACGGCGCAGACGCTGGACCGGGGGCTGCGGCTGCTGCACCTGGTCGCCGACGCGCCGGGCGGGCTGACCGTCACCGAGGCGGCGAACCGGCTGGGCATCGGCCGGGCGGCGGTCTACCGGCTGGTGGGCGCGCTGACCGCGCACGGGATGCTGCGCCGCGACGGCGAGGGCCGGCTGCGTCTCGGCGCCGGGGTGCTGCACCTGGCCCGGCGGGCCCAGCCGCTGCTGGCCGAGGGGGCGCTGCCCGCGCTGCGCCGCCTCGCGGAGCAGGCCGGCGCGACCGCCCACCTGACCGTGGTCGAGGGCGGGGAGGGGGTCGCGCTCGCCGTGGTGGAGCCGACCTGGACGGCGTTCCACGTCGCGTACCGGACGGGGGCACGGCACCCGCTGGAGCGTGGGGCGGCCGGGCGGGCCATCCTCGCCGGCCGGGCGGGCGCCGCCGGCCCGGTGAGCACCGCCGGGGAGCTCCAGTCAGGGGCGTACGGGGTGGCCGCCCCGGTGCTCGGGGTGCCGGGGCTGGAGGCGAGCGTCGGGGTGGTGGCGCTGGCGCCGCTGGACACCGAGGCGGTCGGCGCCCAGGTCCTCGCCGCCGCCACCGCCATCGCCACCGCCCTCTCCTGACCACCCGCCGACCGAACGCCACTACCACATCCGTCGGCCGTCGTGTCGGTTGTCCACAGGAGGCTCCCGGGCGGGCGGGCCGGCTCGTCCACAGGGACGCCGGGGCGGGCGGCATAGTCGGCACCCTGGTCCACATGCCACCCTCACCGCACCGGCCCAGCGCCCTGGCCTGGCAGGTCTTCCGTGGCTCCGACGCGGTCCGGCGAGGTCTCGTCACCGAGCACCAGCTGCGCAGTTCCGCCTGGATCCGCCTCCGCCACGACGTGTACGCCGACGCCCGGCTCGACCGTGACCACGCCCTGGCGTGTCGGGCGGCCGCCCTGCGGCTGCCGCCCGAGGCGGTGGTGGCCGGCCCCTCGGCGGCGTACCTGCACGGCGTCGCGCACGCCGCCACCTTCACCGACGACGTGCACGTCCTTCTGCCGAGGACGATCCGGGTCGGCCCCCAGCGTGGTCTGCGCGCACACTCCGTGGGACCGGCCACGACGCCACCGACCGCACCGGCGGCGGCCGGCCGGCCACCGGACCAGGTCCAGCCGTCCGCCGGTCCGGCCGACGGCACGACGCCGGCGCTGCCCATGACCGCCGGGCCACCGCCGAGGACGGCACCGGCCGCGGCGGCATGGGAGTCGGCGGTCTGGTTGGAGCCGCTGCGTGCGGTCGGCATCGTCGACGCCCTGCTCAGACAGGGCCTCACCAGCCGCGACGCGCTCGCCGAGACCGCCGACCGAAACGCCGACCGCCCCGGCGGCAGGCGGGCGCGCTGGGTGTTCGGCCTGGCTGACCCGGAAGCTGGGTCGCCGGCCGAGTCGCAGCTGCGGGTCCGGCTGGTGCTGGCCGGGCTGCCGCGCCCGGTCACCCGGCACCCCGTCCGCCTGGCCTCAGGAGTCGTCCTGCACCCCCAGCTGGCCTGGCCTCGGCACCGGGTCGCCCTCGAGTACGCCGGACGCCGGCACGCCGGCACCGACCACCCGCAGCTCGACCGCCACCGGTTCGACCAGCTCGTCGGAGCGGGCTGGCTCGTGCTGCACGCGACGGGCCGACGCCTGCACCAGGAGTTCCCGGCGTTGCTGGTCGAGGTCCGCGCCGCCCTGGCGGCCCGCGGCTGGCGGCACTGACCCACGTGCCCGGCGCCGGCAGGGTGGCCGGGCCGCACCACGGTGCTGTCGTGGCGGCCGAGGCGGCGGACCTCGTCGACCTGGGCGGCGTAGCCCTCGCTGGCGAGCAGGGCGCCGATGTCCGGGATGCCGAGCGGCGGACCGGGCCGGAACTGCGAGCCGGAGGTGAGCGCGAACGGCTTGACGCGGCCCCAGTTCGGGGTGACCGCGGGCTTGCCCTGCGTCGGCCGCCACGCGCCCGCGGTCTCGCTGTACGTGTAGGCGGTCGTGTCCGTGGAGCCGTCGTCAGCCCGGAAGTCGATCATCGCCTGGGCGGCGGCGGAACCCATCCGCTGGCCGTCCGTACGGGACGGCGACGCCGCGATGCCCTCCTGGGCGGTCGCCAGCTCGTCGTCGAAGTTCAGGGTCGGGTAGAGGGTGCGCAGCACGTCGTAGGCGGCGTAGTCGATCGCGGTGGCCAGGTCGGGCTTGACGCCGATCGTCCGCGGCACCTGGATCCGGTAGGGCGTGCCCAGGCACTGGAGGGTCCCCGACACGCAGAGCACCGAGTTCGCCGCGTCGTAGATCGCTCCGTGCACCATCGCGCCGCTGCGGGAGAGCGGGCCCGGCGCGGCGGTGGCCGGACCGGGGGTCATGCCGCTCGCCAGCCGGAACGTGTCGACGAGCACCTGGTTCCAGTAGAGGACGTGGTCGGCCGGCCCGGCGGCCTGCGCCGGACTGGCGGGGACGATGACGGCGGCGGTGCCGACGCTGGCGGTGGCGACGGCCACCGCCCCCCAGCGTCGGGCCTGCCTGAACCAGCCCATGGGACTCCCTGTCGAAGCCTCGAACGGTCACGGGCACTCCGTGATCCGCTCGAAGCCTGGGCCGGCCTGCTATCCGGCGACTACGCAGGCGCTACGGCTCCACTGGGCGCCGACCAGAGTCGCTCGACCCGACGGTCTCACGGAAGGGCGGGCTCGGCGGGGCGCGGCTCCGGGCGTTCCTCGGGCCGGGGCGCGCGCAGCTCGTCGACACGCACCAGCGCGACGCCGGCGACGATCAGGGCGCCGCCGAAGAGCTGGACGACGGTCGGCAGCTCGCCCAGCACCAGCCAGGCGATGAGGACGGCGAACATCACCTCGGTCAGCCCGACGAACGACGACAGGCGGGCCCCGAGGATGCGGGTCCCGGCGATCCCGGCGAGATACGCGACCACGGCGGCGACCAGCGACAGGCCGACGATCGGGAGCAGCCAGCTGGTGCGCTGCCCCGCGAAGGTGACCTCGCCGAAGGTGGCCCGCAACGGCAGCGCCCCGACCGCCCCGAGCAGCAACAGGACGGCCGCGCCGACGGCCATGCCGCCGCTGGCCATGGCCACCGAGGGCAGGCCCGCGTCGACCCGGCCCGCGAGCACGAAGTAGCCGGCGAGGCCGACGGCCGCCGCCAGCCCCCACAGCACACCCACCGGGTCGAGCCCGGTGGCGCCGGTCAGGTCGAGGACGAAGAACAGGCCGGCGATCGCCGCCACCGAGCCGGCCACGGTCAACCGGCGGGGGCGGTGCCCGTGGACCAGCCACATCCAGCCCACGACCAGGATGATGCCGAGGTACTCCAGCAGCAGCGCGACGCCGACCGGCAGGTAGCGGACCGCGTTGAAGAAGCAGACCTGCGCGGTGGCGACCCCGAGCAGCCCGAACACGCCGATCGCGGCGAGGTTGCGCCGCAGCACGTCCCACCTCCCGCGCAGGGACAGCGCCGCGGGGATCGCCACCACCAACGCGGCGATGCCGACCCGGGCCGCCACGGCGGCCTCGGCGGACCACCCCGCGTCGATCAGGGAGCGGGCGAACGTGCCCGACGTGGCGAACGTGACGGCGGAGAGCAGGGCGAGGCCGAGACCGAGCCCGGCGGCGGGTGGTTGGCGCATCGGTCCGCTCCTAGCTGTCATGAGTCAACTGCCGCTATGCTCATGACGCTAGGCCGGCACCCCGACAGGAGTCAAGTTGCCTTTCGCCCATGACACGGACTGCTCCCTGACCGCGGCCGCCGCACTCGTCAACACCGACCGCCCGGACGGCGAGGGGCTGCCCGACATCGCCGCCCTGGACGCCTTCTACGTCGCGCACGGCTACACCGGGCGGCACGAGCACACCGGGGCCGAACTGCGGTCGGTACGCGACCTGCGCCCCCGGCTGCGCCGCCTCTGGTACGCCGACACCGACGAGGTGGTCGCCATCCTCAACGGGCTGCTCCGCGAGAACCGCGCGTTGCCGCAGCTCATCACGCACGACGACGAGCCGTACCACTTCCACGCCGTGCCGCGCGACGCGCCGCTGGCGACCCGGATCGCCGTGGAGGCGGCGATGGCGATGGCCGACCTGGTGCGCTACGGCGAGCTGGGCCGGCTGCGGATCTGCGACCACCCCGACTGCGCGAACGTGCTGGTCGACCTGTCGAAGAACCGTTCCCGCCGGTTCTGCGACGCGGGCTGCGGCAACCGCGCCGCCGTCGCGGCCTACCGGGCCCGCAAGGGCCGCCCCCGCCCTGACGCGGCCCCGAGCGGCCCTGACGCGGCCCCGAGCGGCCCCGAGCGGCCCCGAGCGGCCCTGAAGCGGCCCTGAGCCGGCCCGTGCAGCGGTCGAGGGTCGAGGGTCGGGGGTTCGCCGGCGACGCGACACCCGGCGCGCCTCGGCGCACGCTGTCGAGCTGCCCCGTCTGGGCGACCGCGGGCGGGACGGAACCCCGGTCCTGTGGACGGGGCAGCTCGACAGCGCCCGGCCTACCGACGCGGCCCCCGCGACCGACCGGGGCTGAACCGACCGGCGACGGCGGGGCTCAGGGGTGGGTCATCCGGAGCAGGTCGAGCGCCTCGTCGAGCTGGGTCTCGCTCAGCTTGCCCGAGTCGACGTGCCCCCGGGAGATGACCACCTCCCGGATCGAGACCTGCTTGGCCAGCGCCTCCTTGGCGATCGAGGCGGCCTCGTCGTACCCGAGGTGGCGGTTGAGCGGGGTGACGATCGAGGGCGAGCCCGCCGCGTACGCCAGACAGACCTCGGCGTCCGCGACCAGGCCGACCACCAGGCGGTCGGCGAAGAGGCGGCTCGACGCGGCGAGCAGCCGGACCGACTCCAGCAGGTTGCGACCCATCACCGGGAGCATGACGTTCAGCTCGAAGTCGCCCTGCGAACCGGCGAAGCCGACGGCGGCGTCGTTGCCGATCACCTGGGCGCAGACCTGCCGCATCGCCTCGGCGACCACCGGGTTGACCTTGCCCGGCATGATCGACGAGCCGGGTTGGAGGTCGGGGATGCGCAGCTCGCGGAGGCCGGCTCGAGGACCCGAGCCCATCCAGCGGATGTCGTTGGCGATCTTGTAGAGGCCGACGGCAAGCGTGCGCAACTGCCCCGAGGTCTCCACCAGGGCGTCCCGGGCGCCCTGCGCCTCGAAGTGGTTACGCGCCTCGGTCAGCGGCAGCCCGGTCGCGCCGCGCAGCCGCTCGATGACCTTCGCGGCGAAGCCGAGCGGAGTGTTGATGCCGGTGCCCACCGCCGTCCCGCCGAGCGGCAGCTCGGCCAGCCGGGGCAGCGCCCCCTCCAGCCGCTCGATGCCGTAGCGCACCTGGGCGGCGTACCCGCCGAACTCCTGCCCCAGGGTCACCGGGGTGGCGTCCATCAGGTGGGTACGCCCGGCCTTGACGACGGTCTCGAACTCCGCCGCCTTGCCCTCCAGCGCCTCCGCGAGGTGGGCCAGCGCGGGCAGCAGGTCCCGCGCGACGGCCTCGGTGGCGGCCAGGTGGATCGACGACGGGAAGACGTCGTTGCTGGACTGCGAGGCGTTCACGTCGTCGTTCGGGTGCACGTCCCGGCCCAGTTCCCGGCTGGCCAGGGTGGCGATGACCTCGTTGGTGTTCATGTTCGACGACGTGCCGGAGCCGGTCTGGAACACGTCGATCGGGAACTGGTCGTCGTAGCCGCCGTCGGCCACGTGGGCCGCCGCGGCGGCGATCGCCGCGGCCACGTCCGCGTCGATCACGCCCAGCTCGCCGTTGACCTGGGCCGCCGCCCCCTTGATCTGGGCCAGCGCCCGGATCTGGGCCGGCTCGATGCCCCGGCCCGAGATCGGGAAGTTCTGCACCGCGCGCTGCGTCTGCGCCCGCCACAGCGCCTCGGCGGGCACCTCCACCTCGCCCATCGAGTCGCGTTCGATCCGGTAGCCCGTCGCCTCTGGAGTCGTCACGCGTACCATCCTGCCGCGCTGGTCGTCGGGCCGCAGGGAAAGCTGCCCGGCGCTGTGCGGGCCGGCAGCCCGACGCCGCGGCGACGCAACTCGATCCTCCTCGTACGACCCGAAATCTCGATGCCGTCCTTGCCCGACGAATCTAAGGTCATAACAACTTTCCGCACCTCACTCGGAGGTTTCATGTCGATTCGACACGGGGGCTCGGCGCGCCGGGCGGCAACGACGGCGGCTGCTCTCCTACTGGCCACGGGCGGACTGGTGGCCGTAACCGGGCAGCCAGCGGCGGCCGTGATCGACTACGTCACCCCAACCAGCGTCACGTGGACCGACGCCCAGCAGCCGGCCGGGTCCTTCTCCCCTTCGGACGACACGGTGCCCGTGGGCAGTTGGGTGGCCGACGGGGAGATGCACACCGCCCGGGCGTACTTCACCTTCGACCTGACGCCCTACCAGGGGCAGCGGGTCATCTCGGCCCGCGCGATCACCGGTGAGACGAGCGTCAACGACTGCGACAAGCCGCGCGAGATCGAGCTGTGGCGGACCGACCCGCCCGCCAGCGCCCCGACCTGGAACACCGCCCCAGCGGTACGGGAGAAGGTGGCGGACATCACCTATCCCAACCTGCCCTGCGGGAGCAGCTTCATCGGGGTGATGATCACGGAGGCGGTGCGCAAGGCGGTGGCGGACGGGCAGGACCAGCTCACGCTGATGGCCCGGATCGCCGGCGACCACGAGGGGAACAAGCACTACGGCCGCCGGATCAGGAGTGTCGGCATCTCCCTGGACCACAACACACCGCCGAACGTTCCCGACCAGCTCACCGTCGACGGCACGGCGTGCGACAACCCGCTGACGATCCGCAACACCGGGCCGGCGCTCCGGGCGCGCGTCTCCGACCCCGACGTCAACGAGACCGGGGGCCACGACCAGGTGGCCGCGACCTTCGCCTGGTGGCCGGTCGACCGGCCGGCGGAGCGGACGGAGGCGACCCTCGACGGTGTGGTCGCCCCGCACCAGTACGTGTACCAACTCCCGCGGGGCCAGCTCACCCACGGGAACACCTACGCCTTCTCGGTGCGGGCGTCCGACCGGCACGACAGCTCGGACTGGTCGCCGGAGTGCCGGTTCACCGTCGACACGGTGGCGCCGGCCGCCCCGACCGTCTCCTCCACCGACTACCCGGAGCACAGCGGCGGGCCAGGCACCGGTGGCCCCGGCATCCCTGGCAGCTTCACCTTCACCGCCGACGCAGACGACCTGAAGGGCTTCGTTTACGGCGAATTCGCGGCCGCGCACTTCGTCCCGGTGGACGCATCGGGCCAGTCGGCGACGGCGAGCTACGCGCCTGAAAGGGACGGACCGACCAGACTCGTCGTGCAGAGCGTCGACCGGGCCGGCAACTTCTCCGAGAGCACCATCTACGAGTTCGTGGTCCGTACCACCGCGCCGACGATCACCGACGAGGACCCGGAGGCGCCGGCTGGTACGCCGCGTCGGTTCACCTTCGCTCCGAACATGGAAAACGTGGTCGAGTACACGTACCGGCTCAACGAGGGCGAGGAGACCACGGTCCGTGCCGATGCCGACGGCACCGCGCAGGTCACCATCACGCCGGGGGTCTCCGACGTGTACTTCCTGTACGTCCGCAGCAGGACCGCGGACGGGCTTCCCTCGGGCGAGGCCTGGACGGCCTTCTGGGTGCCGGAAGCGGCATGACGCCGAGGGGCGCCGGGCCGTTGCCCGGCGCCCCTCGGCCGCGTACGTCGGGGTCAGCGGCGGCCGACGGTGAGCACCGGCTTGGTGACCTCGGCGAAGAAGTCGTTGCCCTTGTCGTCGACCACGATGAAGGCCGGGAAGTCCTCCACCTCGATCTTCCAGACCGCCTCCATGCCCAGCTCCGGGTATTCCAGGACCTCGACGTGCTTGATGCAGTCCTGGGCGAGCCGGGCGGCGGGGCCGCCGATCGAGCCGAGGTAGAAGCCGCCGTGCTGCTGGCAGGAGCGGGTGACCTGGGCGGACCGGTTGCCCTTGGCGAGCATCACCTGCGAACCGCCGGCGGCCTGGAACTTCTCCACGTACGCGTCCATCCGGCCGGCCGTGGTCGGGCCGAACGAGCCGGACGCGTAGCCCTCCGGGGTCTTGGCCGGGCCGGCGTAGTAGACCGCGTGGTCGCGCAGGTACTGCGGCATGGGCTCGCCGGCGTCCAGCCGCTCGGCGATCTTGGCGTGCGCGATGTCGCGGGCCACCACGAGCGGGCCGGTCAACGACAGCCGGGTCTTCACCGGGTACTTCGACAGCTCGGCGCGGATCTCGTCCATCGGCCGGTTCAGGTCGACCCGGACCACCTCGGCGGCGTCGAGCTGCGCGTCGGTGACGTCGGGCAGGTACCGCGCCGGGTCGGTTTCGAGGCGCTCCAGCCACACGCCCGACGGGGTGATCTTGGCGACCGCCTGCCGGTCCGCGGAGCAGGAGACGGCGATCGCCACCGGGCAGGAGGCGCCGTGCCGGGGCAGCCGGACCACCCGCACGTCGTGGCAGAAGTAGCGCCCGCCGAACTGCGCCCCGATGCCGAAGTTGCGGGTCAGCTCCAGCACCTCGGCCTCCAGCTCCAGGTCGCGGAAGCCGTGCGCGGTCATCGAGCCGGAGGTGGGCAGCGCGTCGAGGTACTTGGCGCTGGCGTACTTGGCGGTCTTCAGCGCGTACTCGGCGGAGGTGCCGCCGATGACGATGGCCAGGTGGTAGGGCGGGCAGGCCGAGGTGCCGATCAGCCGCAGCTTCTCCTCCAGGAACTGCATCATCCGCGTCGGGTTCAGCAGCGCCTTGGTCTCCTGGTAGAGGTACGACTTGTTGGCCGAGCCGCCGCCCTTGGCCATGAAGAGGAACTTGTACGCGTCGGGGTGGCCGTCCGGGTCCTCGGCGTAGATCTCCACCTGCGCCGGCAGGTTGCTGCCGGTGTTGCGCTCCTCCCACATGGTGAGCGGGGCGAGCTGCGAGTAGCGCAGGTTGAGCCGGGTGTACGCCTGGTAGACGCCGCGCGAGACGGCCTCGGCGTCGCTGCCGTCGGTAAGCACGTGCCGGCCGCGCTTGCCCATCACGATCGCGGTGCCGGTGTCCTGGCACATGGGCAGGACGCCGCCGGCCGCGATGTTGGCGTTGCGCAGCAGGTCGAGCGCGACGAACCGGTCGTTCGGCGAGGCCGCCGGGTCGTCGATGATCGACCGAAGCTGGGCCAGGTGGGCGGGGCGCAGGAAGTGCGCGATGTCGTGCATCGCCTCCGCGGTGAGGGCGGTGAGCGCCGTCGGCTCCACGGTGAGGAACCGGCGGCCTCCCGGGCCGTTGACGACGTCGACGCCCTCGTCGGTGACCAGGCGGTATTCCGTCTGGTCCGGACCGGTCGGCAGCAAGGGAGCGTACGAGAACGCGGCGGCACTGCTCATGAGCGGAAAGCCTAGGGCAGAAGGGTCGATCAGTTGCACCCGCCGGGTCGGTCCTGGGATGCCGCTCTCACCCGGGGCAGAGTTCCCGCTTCGGGCCGCAGCTGTCCGCCGGCCCGGGAACCCCCGCCGTGCCGCCCGGGACACCGCCGGGACCGGGTACGCCGCCGTCGCCCGGGCCCGCCGGGGCGCCGGCCGCGCCGCCGAAGCGGACGTACCCGATCTCCCGTCCCTCGCCGATGACCATGCCGTTCGGACCGACCGCGAGCGCGTTCGCCGCGGTCCGCAGGCTCGCCAGCTCCCTCCCGGTACGCGGGTCGAGCGCCACCAGCCGGGACGGCTTCTCGTCGGCGAGCACCGCCGCGTACGGAGTGAGCGCAGCGCCCGCCTTCGCACCGGCCGGACGGGTCCACCGGACCCGCCCGGTGCCCAACTCGTGGCTGACCACCGCCCGCTTGTCGGCCGGGCGGACCAGGGCGTGGCGGTCGTCGACGGCGAGCAGCCGCTCCCCGGCGGCGGCCACCAGCAGCAGCCGCCCGTCGTACCCGTCGAGGACCGCCTCGCGGGCGTCCGGGGCGACGCCGATCAGCACGTTCCGCGCCCCCTGCGGGTCCTCCCGCTGCACGCAGCCGGCGTTGTCGGCGGTGCGCAGGTTGAGCCCGGCCCGCTGCCAGGTCTCCCGGCCCGTCGCCGGGTCGCGGCCGGAGATGGCGAAGTAGCAGGTGCCGTCCTGGGATCGGGCGGTGATCCGCAGGAGCCGACCGCCGACCACCGACAGCCGCTCGTCCCGGCCGGGCTCGACGTTCTGGAGCACCCGCCCGGTGGCGGTGTCGAGCACGTGCACCCGGCCGTCGATGGGGAAACCGAGCAGCGGCGGCACCGCCTCCGGCCCCGCCACCTCCTCGTCGATCCGGACGGCGTCGAGCCGGCGGGTGCCGAGCAGCCCCGGGTTGTCGCCGAGCAGCCCGCTGCGCACCCCGGGCACGAAGGCCGTCCACACCGGGGCGGTGCCGCGCGGCTCCCAGGCGCTGATCGTGCAGTCGGTGGCGTCGACGCAGCGGGCGTCGAGCAGCAGGTTGCGGTACGTCCAAACGGCCACCGCGTCGCCGTCGCGCCGCCGCGTGGCGCCGGTGGTCGGGTCGAGCACCTCGTACCCCTTGACCAGGAGCTTGCCCACGACGACGACCGCGTCCCGGTCGCCGCCGGCGACCGCGGACCAGTCGGCCTTGCGCTCCCACAGCTGGTCGCCGGTGGCGAGGCTGCGCGCCTCCACCCGGGTGCGCTGCTCGACCACCACGGTGTTTCCCGCGATGGTCACGCTGCGCGGGGTGCCGCCGACCCGCTGCTGCCAGACCACGTCCGGCTCGGAGATCGGCTCGCTGCGGTCGACCCAGTCCCACACGCCGGGGAACGGGTTCCACACCCCGGTCGCGGCGAGCACGACGACCACGATCAGCGCGAGCAGCAGCCCGCCACGCCATCCGAGGCCGCCCGCCTTCGCCACACGCACACCGTAGCGACGACCGCCGCGCTCCCGCCGTCCCGCGCCGCCGTGTCGCCGCCCTTTCTCCGCGCGGGTGCGGTAAGGAAGGGCCCCCTGTTATCGCTTTCTGTATAGGAAGGGCCCCTTCCTTACCTCTCGGCGGCGGAGCGGACCAGGGGGAGGGTGCGGTAAGGGATCTGCTCGGCCAGCGCGATGATCGTCGAGGCGCGGCGGATGCCCTCGTACGAGACGATCTGGTCGATCACCCGCTGGAGGTCGGTGTTCGAGCGGGCCACGATCCGGCAGAGCAGGTCGCTGGAGCCGGTGATGGTGTGCGCCTCCAGCACCTCCGGGATCGCGGCCAGGTGCGCGGCCACCAGGTCGTGCCCATGCCGCTGGCTGATCTCCAGCGTGACGAAGCTGGTCACCCCGAACCCGATCGCCGCCGGGGAGATCTCCGGACCGAACCCGCCGACGACCCCCCGCTCGACCAGCTTGTCGAGCCGGGCCTGCACGGTGCCCCGGGCGACCCCGAGGCGCCGGGAGCACTCCAGGACCCCGATCCGCGGCTCCTCGGCGAGCAGTTCGATCAGCCGCGCGTCGAGGGCGTCGAGCTGTACAGACTGACCAGCGTTCATGACTGAACACCCTACTTAATGCGCAAGCTGACCAGCTTCCTGGCCGACAGTTGCCCAGTGCGCCGGGTCACCGCGATCCTCGCCACAGAAGCAGCAGAACCACCCGCACCGACCACGGCGGCGGCCACGAGGCCGACCGGTACTTGAGGGAGACCGCGATGACCCAGGCGATCGACCGACCCCACGGGACCGACGACGTCGACATCGACGTGCTCGTCGGCGCCGTCGACCACGACATCAGCCGCGACCCGTTCCCCGTCAAGGGCCTCGACCACGTGCACTTCCTGGTGGGCAACGCCAAGCAGGCGGCGCACTACTACTCCACCGCGTTCGGAATGACGTGCGTGGCGTACCGGGGGCCGGAGCAGGGCTACCGCGACCACGCCCAGTACGTGTTGACCAGCGGCTCGGCCCGGTTCGTGCTGACCGGCGCGGTCCGCCCGGACGCGCCCGGCGCCGAGCACGTGACCAAGCACAGCGACGGCGTCTCCGACATCGCGCTGGAGGTCCCGGACGTCGACGCCGCGTACGCGCACGCCACCGCGCAGGGCGCGACCGGCCTCGTCGAGCCGCACGACGTCAGCGACGAGCACGGCACCGTCCGGCTGGCCGCCATCGCCGCGTACGGCGACACCCGGCACACGCTGGTCGACCGGTCCCGCTACACCGGCCCGTTCCTGCCCGGCTTCGTGGCCCGCAAGCCGATCGTGGACCGGCAGCCGATGATCGACGCCGGCGTCCAGCCGAAGCGCTTCTTCCAGGCCGTCGACCACGTGGTCGGCAACGTCGAGCTCGGCCGGATGGACGAGTGGGTCGAGTTCTACAAGCGCGTCATGGGCTTCTCGAACATGGCCGAGTTCGTCGGCGACGACATCGCCACCGACTACTCGGCGCTGATGAGCAAGGTCGTCGCCAGCGGCACCCGCAAGGTGAAGTTCCCGCTCAACGAGCCGGCGATCGCCCGCAAGAAGTCGCAGATCGACGAGTACCTGGAGTTCTACCAGGGCCCGGGCGCCCAGCACATCGCCGTGGCCACCAACGACATCCTGGCCAGCGTCGACGCGATGCGCGCCGCCGGCGTCGAGTTCCTGGACACCCCGGACTCGTACTACGACGACCCGGAGCTGCGCGCCCGGATCGGCCAGGTGCGGGTGCCGATCGAGGAGCTGAAGGCCCGCAAGATCCTGGTGGACCGGGACGAGGACGGCTACCTGTTGCAGATCTTCACCAAGCCGGTGCAGGACCGCCCGACCGTCTTCTTCGAGCTGATCGAGCGGCACGGCTCGCTCGGCTTCGGCAAGGGCAACTTCAAGGCGCTCTTCGAGGCCATCGAGCGCGAGCAGGAGAAGCGCGGCAACCTGTAACACTGTCGAGCGTGACGCAGCCTCCGTCGTACCCGACGCCGCCGGCCGGTGGGCCCACGCCCGCCGCCGGCGGCTTCGCGCCGCCCTCCGGCCCGACCAGCCAGGGGTACGCGGTGCCGCCGCAGTACGCCCCACCCGGACACGTCCCGCCGCCGGGCTGGGTTCCGCCGCCCCCGGGCTGGGGCGGGCCGCCCCGCCCGACCCCGACGCTCGCGCCCGGCGGTCAGCCGCTCGCCAGCTTCGCCGACCGGCTGCTCGCCGCGCTGATCGACGTCGGGCTGAGCACGCTGGTGGCGATGGTCCTCTTCCTGCCGGCGTTCCTGCTGCTCTGGTGGAACATGATGACCGAGCTGACCCGGACCAACCCGGACGGCACCCTCGTCGAGCCGGACCCCGGGTCCTTCATGACCGACTTCATGCTGCCGATACTCCTGCTCGAACTGGGCCTGTTCGTGCTGATGCTCGGGCTCTACTGGCTCTACCACGTGGAGTACATGAAGCGCACGGGGCAGACCTTCGGCAAGCGGGTGATGAAGCTGCGGGTCGTGCCGCTCGACCCGGCCGCCACGCTGGACCGGCGGATGGCCGGCAAGCGGTACGCCGTGCAGCACGTCGCCGCGATGTTCCTCCCCGGCCTCAGCTACCTCGACGGGCTCTGGCAACTGTGGGACAAGCCCTGGCAGCAGTGCCTCCACGACAAGTTCGCCGGCACCGTCGTCGTTAAGGTGTCTGCGTGAGCGAGCGCAGCGAGGCCAGGCCGTGAGCGTCGAACCGGGCTGGTACGTCGACCCGGCCGATCCGGACACCCGACGCTGGTGGGACGGCGAGGGCTGGATCGGCGCGCCGATCCCCGTCGACGCCACCCCGCCCGAGGGACCACCGCCGCCCGAGCCGCCGCCCGCGCCCGCGCCCGCCCCGACGCCGCCCGCGGCACCGGTCTCCGCGCCGGGCGCGCCCGCGGGCCGGCAACCCCACCCCGGGCAGCCGTACCCGTGGCAGCCGCCGGGGGGCCACGGTCATCCGCAGGGGCCGCCGCCCGGCTGGGCGCCGGGGAACTGGCCGGGACGGCCGCCGGAGCCCCGCCCGCACGGGCTCCCGCTGGCCGGCTTCGGCGCCCGGCTGGTCGCCCGGCTGATCGACTTCGCCATCGTGTTCGCCCTGAACGCCGTGGTGAACGGCTGGTTCGTGTGGCGGCTGGTCGAGGAGGTCACCCCGTACTGGCGGGAGGTGTTCCGACGGGCGCTGGCCGGCGACACCTCCACCGAGGGGCTGCCGCAGCCCAGCGAACAGGCCGGCGGCCTCCAGGTCGTCATCCTGCTGATCGCCACCGCGCTCTGGCTCGCGTACGAGGTGCCGACGACGGCCGCCGGCGGGCAGACCTTCGGCAAGCGGGTGGTGGGCATCAAGGTGCTCCCGGTGGCCGCCGACGAGCCGCTCGGCTTCGGCCGGGCGCTGCGCCGGTGGAACACCCTCGGCCTGCCCACCCTGCTGTGGTACTGCTGCGGCCTCGGCCTGCTGCTCCAGGTCGTCGACGCGCTCTCCCCGCTCTTCGACCACCCACTGCGCCAGGCCCTGCACGACAAGCGGGCGCAGACCGTGGTGGTCCAACTCCCCCGCACCCGCCGGACCACCCCGGACCGCACCGACCCCTCGGGAGACACCCCATGACCGACACCGGACGCCACCAGCCGGCGCTGCGGCTGACCCGCGCCGACCTGGACGCGCTGCCCAACTACGTGCCCGGCCGCAGCCCGGCCGACCTGGCCCGCGAGCTCGGGCTCCCCGAGGCGATCAAGCTGGCCAGCAACGAGGTCCCGTACGGGCCGCTGCCCGGCGTGGTGGAGGCCGTCGCCGAAGCCGTCGCCGGGGTGCACCGCTACCCGGACATGGGCGTGGTCGCGCTGCGCGAGGCGCTGGCCGAGCGGTACGGCGTGGACGCCGACCGGATCGCCACCGGCTGCGGCTCGGTGGCGCTGGCCGAGCACCTCGTCCGGGCCACCTGCCTGCCCGGGGACGAGTTGCTCTACTCGTGGCGCTCCTTCGAGGCGTACCCGATCATCGCGGCGACCAGCGGCGCGACCAGCGTGCGGGTGCCCAACGACGCCGGGCACGGGCACGACCTGGCCGCGATGGCGGCGGCGGTAACCGACCGCACCCGGATGATCCTGGTCTGCAACCCGAACAACCCCACCGGCACCTCGGTACGCCGGGCCGAGCTGGACCGGTTCCTCGACGCGGTCGGCGAGGACGTGCTCGTGGTCATCGACGAGGCGTACCGGGAGTTCGTCACCGACCCCGATGTGCCGGACGGGCTCACCTACCTCGACCGGCCGAACGTGGTCGTGCTGCGGACGCTCTCCAAGGCCTGGGGCCTGGCCGGCCTGCGGATCGGCTTCCTGGTCGCCCAGCCGGCGGTGGCGGCGGCCGTGCGCAAGGTCGTCACGCCGTTCTCCACCAGCATGGCCGCGCAGGCGGGCGCGCTCGCCGCGCTCGGCCAGGCCGACGAGGTTCAGCGGCGGTGCGGCCTCGTCGTGGCGGAGCGCGACCGGGTGACCGAGGCGCTGCGCAAGCTCGTCTCGGACGTGCCGGACAGCCAGGCGAACTTCGTCTGGCTGCCGCTGGGCGACCGGGCGGTGGACTTCGGCAAGGCGTGCGAGGCCCGGGGCGTGATCGTCCGGCCGTTCCCCGGCGACGGGGTCCGGGTCACCATCGGCACCCCGGCCGAGAACGACGCCTTCCTCGCCGCCGCCGAGGCGGCGCTGTCCTGAGCCGGGTCGCCCCGATCCGGCCGGCTGCGGGACGCCCGTCGGCCGGCCGGGTCGGGCGCCCGGCGGTGACCGGGCCGGTCCGCCATCCCCCCGCGGACCGGCCCGGACGTCTCAGGCGGCCGGGCACTGGCGGCCGGAGACCAGGGACCGTCGGGCAGGCGGCGGTCCAGGACGACCCGGACGATGGCCGTCCGGCCGGACGGCGCGGCGTCGGCGGGCGAGGCGGTGACCAGGATCAGGATCGCGCCCAACAGGGCAGCCAGGAGACGCACAAGTGGGACTATAGGTAACTTATGTCCGTTTTGTCGAGTAGCGGAGCGGGTGGCGTCTTCACGTCGCGGCGAGGATCACCGGTTCCGAGGTGAGGTAGTAGCGCTGATCGTCCCCCGTCGGGTCGACCGGCTCGCGGAGCCGCTCCACGGCCACGAAGCCGTCCGCCGCGTACGCCGCGCCGGGCACCCAGCCGGTCCCGTCCGAGCCCGCGTTCAACGCGAACCAGGACCGCTGCGCCCCCGTCACCGGGTCCAGCGTCACCAGGTCGTTCGTCTCGGTCAGCAGGTGCACCCGGCCGGGCTGGACGGCGATCAGCCGCGCCGCCGGCAGGTCGGGACGGCGCCACAGCTCCGCGCCGGTACGGGCCGAACGGGCGACCGGCACCCCGTCGACCACCGCCACCGCCGTCCCGTCGACGAGTTCGGCGTCCGGCCGGTCCAGGGCGGGGACGGGGACCGGCTCCCCGTCGCCGACCAGCCACCCCCGGCCCGCGTCCTCCCCCGGCGCGGCGGTCCGCAGGGCGGTGCACCCGACCCGGCCGGTCCCGCAGCCCATCGGCGTCGCCACCAGCTCGTCGCCGGCCCCGGGCGGCCGCCAACGGACGCCGACCACGCCGGTCGCGACGTCGCGGAACTCCACCACGGCCGGACCCGCGCACGCGTCCACGGTGATCAGCTGCCCCGACGCCGTCGTGCCGACCGCCTCCCGGCAGCCGGGGTCCGCGTCGGCCCGCCAGAGCTCACGGCCGTCGGCCAGGTCGATGCCGCGGGCACCCACGCCCGTCGCCACCACCACCTGCCGGCCGTCGGCGGCCCGGGCGACGAAGACACCTCGGGGATCCCAGACCGTGGCCGCGCCGGTGCGCCGCACCGTCCGCTCCCCGACCGGCGCCGGCCCCGCCGCCTCCCAGGCCACCCGGCCGGTACGCGCGTCCAACGCCACGAGCCGCCCGTCCGACCAACGGCTGACCACCGTCGTCCCGCTCGCGACCACCCCGTCCAGTTCCGCCGGCCAACGCCGGTACGACCAGTACGGGCTGGTCCGGTGCCGGCCGCCGACCGGCCGGTCGGCGTAGATCTGGCGGTGGGCGGCGTAGACCCGCAGCCGGCCGTCCACGATCAGCGGGGCGACCGGGAGCCGGCCGACCACGCCGACGGCCGCGGCGGCGGCCGGCGGGTACGCGCCCCGGGCGGGCGTGCTGACCTCGGCGGGGGCGAGCACCCGGTGGACCGTCGCCGCGACGGCGGCGGTGGCGAGCAGCGCCGCGACCGCCACCACGATCCGTCGCCGGCCCTTCGGGAACCCCATGCGCACCTCCGCCCGGCACCCTACCCAGCGGGGCCGGTCAGGGCCCTGTCAGGTCGCCGCGCGCCCTCAGGCCGCCTCGGCGGTGCCGGTGGCCGCCGCCGCGGCCAGGTCGGCGAGGTCCTGCCGCAGGGCGCGCTCGACCGCCCGGGCGGCCAGCCCGCCGAGCAGCAGCGCGACCACCCGGCCGTACGGGGCGGTCGGCACCGCCTCCTGCTCGACGGTGACGGCGGTGCAGCCGCGGCGACGCCGCTCGACCGGGCGCAGCGTCCAGGTGATCCGGTAGTCCACCCCGGCGCCCCGCGAGCCGAGCACCAACCGCCGGGGCGGCTCGGCCTCGATGACGACGAACTCCTCGACCAGCGCCGTGCCGTCGGGCTGGGAACGGGTCTCCCGCCAGGCGGTGCCCGGGCCGAACGCGCCGGGGGTGAGCACCTCCACCGGGCCGGTGAAGCGCCGGGTGCGGGTGGTCAGGTCGGTCAGCAGCCGCCAGAGGTCGGCGTCGTGCGCCTCCACGAACTCCGTGACCGCCACCGTCGACATGCCACCTCCCGTGGCGTCGACGGTACGCCGGGTGAGCGCGGAACGGGGCCCCCGGGAGCGGAATTCCACCGTCGGAGGCCCCGAAACCGGGCCGGGGCCCGGTCAGCGGCCGAACTGGCCGGCCCGGATCGCGCCCACGAAGGCCGCCCACCCCGGCGGGCTGACCGCCAGCGTGGGGCCGGACTGGTCCTTGGAGTCGCGTACGCCCACCACACCGAGGACGTCGACCAGGTTGTCCGCCACCTCCACGCAGAGGCCCTGGTCGTTCGAGCGGCTGCTGGTACGCCAGACCGCGCCCGGGAGATCGTTCATCGTCGTCACCTTTCCTGTCGTCGGGACGCCCGCCGGCGGCCGGGACCGGGACCGGAGAGGGGGCGCCCGGCTCGGCCCGGCCCGGCATGGCGACGGAATCCGCGACGATCAACGGGGAAACGACGGACCCCGGTCGCACCATCTGTGCGACCGGGGTCCGTCGTGCGCGGAGGTGGGCGGGGACGGGCTGGCGCAGGTGGCCGCCGGCCGTTCGCGCGCCCGTCGGCGGGCAGGTCAGCGCGCGGCGGTGACCGTCCCGGTCACCTCGCCCAGGGCGATGGTGGTGCCGTCCGGGCCGGGCGCGGTGGCCGTGATGCTCACCGTGTCGCCGTCCTCCAGGAACGTGCGGGTCTCGCCCCCGGCGAACTTCACCGGCTCGGCCCCACCCCACGTCAGCTCCAGGAACGAGCCGACCTGCCCCCGCTCCGGCCCGGAGACGGTGCCCGAGGCGTAGAGGTCGCCGGTGCGCAGCGAGGCGCCGTTGACGGTCAGGTGGGCCAACTGTTGCGCCGGCGTCCAGTACATGGTGGCGAACGGCGGCTCGCTGACGCGCTCACCGTTCCACTCCACCGCAAGGCGCAGGTCCAGCCCGAGGTGCGGCACGTCGCGCAGGTAGTCGGCGACCGGCGGGTCCTGGTCGGGCGCGGGGACGAAGGCGTCGCCGAGCGCGTCCAGCGGGGTCACCCAGGCGGACACCGAGGTGGCGAAGGACTTGCCCAGGAACGGGCCGAGCGGCTGGTACTCCCAGGCCTGGATGTCCCGGGCCGACCAGTCGTTGACCAGCACCACGCCGAAGACGTGGTCGGCGAAGCCGTCGGCGGGGACCCGCGTGCCCAGCCGGCTGGGCACGCCGACCACGAAGCCGACCTCGGCCTCGATGTCGAGGCGTACGGACGGGCCGGTGACCGGGCCCTGCGCGGTGGCCCGCTGCCCGCTGGGCCGCACGACCGGGGTGCCGGAGACGACCACCGTGCCGGCCCGGCCGTGGTAGCCGATCGGCAGGTGCTTCCAGTTCGGCAGCAGGGGCGGCTGACCGGGGCGGAAGATCTGCCCCACGTTGCCCGCGTGGTGCTCGGAGGAGTAGAAGTCGACGTAGTCGGCCACCTCGAACGGCAGCACCATCCGCACCTCGTCCAGCGGCACCAGCAGCGGCTCCACCGCCGGCCGGTGGGCGGCGTCGGTGAGCAGCTCGGTCACCCGCTGCCGGACGGCCGTCCACTGTGGGCGACCGAGGGCCATGAAGTCGTTGAGGGCGGGCCGGCCCAGCGTGCCGGCCGCCAGCACCAGGCCGGCCGCCTCGGCGCCGGCCAGGTCGAGCACGAAGTCGGCGATCCGTACGCCGACGCGTGGCTCGCGCTCCCCCTGGCGGAACACCCCGTACGGCAGGTTGGCCACCCCGTACGGCGATCCGTCGGCACCCGTCACCCAGCTCATGCCGGCCCTCCGCTGCGCCGAACGGTCCGAGCCCCGGCCGCGTCGGTGGATGCCGCAGCATCGACACGGCCTCGGCCGGGGGTCGGACCGTGAGCAGTGCCGCCCTGAGGCGTCACCGGCCTGCAAAGATGATTCGCTCGCTGACGCTCGCTCATGCGTCGAAGCCCCCGTTCACCAGCCCCAGCCGGATCAGATCGGTCAGTGGTTCCAGGATGCTGCACGAGCCGAAGCCGACCCACAGCGGGCGCGCGACGGCCAGCGCGTCCTCGACGCGCTGCACCAGCGGGCGCGGGTCGGTCGCGGTGAGCAGCTCGGCGACCCGCTCCACCCCGGCGCCCTCGGCGGCGGCCAGCGTCGCGGCCAGCACGTTGGCGAAGCCGTGGTGGGTGAAGCCGGTCTCCGGGTCGAGGTGCCGGACCGCCTCGTGCAGCCCGGCGGTCAGCTTGAACGGCAGGCCCCGGTCCCGGCAGGCGCAGATCACCGCGGCCAGCTCGGCCGGGGTCGGGAAGAGCTCGGCGGCCAGCCCACCGGTGCGGAACTTCGCCGCGACCGGCAGCCCCTCGGCGCGGGCCGCGGCGAGCGCGTCCAGCGCCCCCATCAGCCCGAACGTCAACGGCACCTCGGCGTAGACGGCGGGACCGTCGGCCCGCCTCGCCCGCCGGGCCAGCCCGACCAGCTCGGTCAGGCCCGGCAGCGGGTCCTCGCCGCGCTTCGCGACCGCCGCCTCGACCTGCCGGACGCGGATGCGCGGGTCGACCCCGGCCCGCGCCTCGTCGAGCCGGGCGACCGGCACGTCGCCGATGACGCCGACCTCGATCTCCTTCCCCGGGTCGAGCAGCCCGGCCAGCTCGGGCAGCCGCGAGGCGGGGACCAGGAGCGGGCCGACCAGGTCGGCGTACCAGGAGGCGCGGTGCCGCCGGTGCGCGGCGACGGCGTCGGGCAGCGGCGCGCTGCCGGGCGGGAAGACGGCGGCGTCGTCGACGAGGCCGTCGAGAAGCGCGGGCACCTGCGTTGACACGAGACAAGAATGTACGGGACGCTACGAGGAACGGACAACAGCGTCCGATTATCGGACGCCGTTGGATCGGTGAACGGGACGAACCGGGAGGCGAGATGCCGTACTACCGCAGCGTCGGCGAGGTGCCACGCAAGCGCCACACCCAGTTCCGTCAGCCCGACGGCAGCCTCTACGCCGAGGAACTGATGGGCCAGGAGGGCTTCTCCTCCGACTCGTCCCTGCTCTACCACCGGCACGCGCCGACCGCGATCGTGGCGGCCGAGGAGTTCGCCCCGCCGGCGTTCACCCGGGCGCCCAACCTGCCGCTCAAGCCCCGCCACCTGCGCACCCACAAGCTCGACGGGGCCGGCGCAGACCCGGTGCTCGGCCGGCAGTACCTGCTCGCCAACGACGACGTGCGGATCGCGTACGTGCTGGCGGACCGCCCGTCGCCACTGTTCCGGGACGCGACCGGCGACCACTGCCTGTACGTCGAGTCGGGCACCCTACGGGTCGAGTCGACGTTCGGCGTGCTCGACGCGGTGGCCGGCGACTACGTGATCATCCCCACCTCGACCATCCACCGGCTGGTGCCCACCGGCGACGAGCCGGTCCGGCTGCTCGCCGTCGAGGCGGCCGGCCACATCGGCCCGCCCAAGCGCTACCTCTCCGTCCGGGGCCAGTTCCTGGAGCACTCGCCGTACTGCGAGCGGGACGTGCGCGGGCCGGACGCGCCGCTGCTGGTGGACGAGACCGACGTGGAGGTGCTGGTCCGGCACCGCCGCGGCTGGACCCGCCACGTCTACGCCCACCACCCGTTCGACGTGGTCGGCTGGGACGGCCACATGTACCCGTGGGCCTTCTCCATCCACGACTTCGAGCCGATCACCGGCCGGATCCACCAGCCGCCGCCCGTGCACCAGACGTTCCAGGGCCCGAACTTCGTGATCTGCTCGTTCGTGCCGCGCAAGGTGGACTACCACCCGGACGCCATCCCGGTGCCGTACAACCACCACAACGTCGACTCCGACGAGATGCTCTTCTACACCGGCGGCAACTACGAGGCCCGGCGCGGCTCCGGCATCGAGCAGGGCTCGATCTCGCTGCACCCCTCCGGCTTCACCCACGGCCCCCAGCCGGGCGCCGCCGAGCGCTCGATCGGCGCCGACTTCTTCGACGAGCTGGCCGTCATGGTCGACACCTTCCGCCCGCTCGACCTCTGCGACGCCGCCCGGTCCTGCGAGGACGACGGCTACGCCTGGACCTGGGCGCGTCGCCCCTAGACGGTCGTACGCGACAGGACGGCGAGCTCGGCGGCGGTGGCCGTGGCGATGGCGAGGACCAGCGGCCACGGGGTGCCGACCAGGGCGTAGAGCAGGATCAGCGCGGGCGCGGCGGCCGCCGCGTAGACGGCCAGGGCCAGCGTGCGGTCGGAGCGCAGCAGGCCGGGCAGGATGGTCCGGGTCAGGCCGGGCAGCCTGGCGGCGAAGCGCCAGACCACGAGGGCCCCGCCGAGCGCCGCGAACGCCGCCGCGAACCGGGACAGCCCGGCGCTGCCCGGCGCCATGCACGCGATCAGCACGGCGGTGACCATGGTCCAGCCCGCGCCGTAGACCACGAGCTGACGCAGGCCGGTCGAGATGGTGCGGCCGGAGTCGACCCGGCCGGGGCTCATCGCGGCGGCCTCGGCGAGGTGTTCCAGCGCCTCGCTCCAGCGCCGCTGCTCCAGCCGGAGCACCCCGATGTCGTGCCGGGCCTCCGCGAGCTGCGGGTCCAGCCGCAGCGCCTCGCGGTAGGCCCGCTCGGCCAGGTCGAACAGCTGCATGTTGGCCGCCACCAGCCCGAGCACCAGATGTGCCTGCGGGTTCTCGGGGGCCAGCTCCACCCCGCGCCAGGCCGCGTTCAGCGCCGGCTGCCCGTTGCGCGAGCCGGCCAGGATCGCCGCGGCGCTGCGCTGGGCGTACGCGTCGTCGGGACCCAGCGCCAGGATCCGGTCGGCGGTACGGGCCGACTCCGCGTACTCCTCCAGGTCGCCGAGGGCCAGTCCCCGGGCGACCAGCGCCGGGACGCTGTCCGGGGCGGCGGCGACCGCGGCGTCGGCGGCGGTCAGCGCCTCCTTGGGCCGGTCGGCCGCGAGGTGGACCCGGGACAGCATGGTCAGGGCCTCGGCGTTCGCCGGGTCCAGGGCGACCGCGTAGGAGACCTCGGCGGCGGCCTCGTCGTAGCGGCCCAGTTCGGCGAGGAGATGGGCGCGCTGGAGGTAGCCGTCGGCGGCGGACCGGTCGGAGGTGGCGTCGCTGGACATCGCGGCGAGCCTAGGCGGCCGGAGCGTCGTACACCAGGGCCACCGCGATGCCGGTGAGGCCCTCGCCGCGCCCGGGGAAGCCGAGGCCGTCGGTGGTGGCCGCGGAGACGGTGACCGGCGCGCCGACCGCCTCGGAGAGCACCCGCTGGGCCTCCTCGCGGCGCGGACCGATCTTGGGCCGGTTGCCGATCACCTGCACCGACACGTTGCCGATCGCGAAGCCGGCGGCCCGTACCCGGCGGGCGCTCTCGGCCAGCAGCGCGACGCCCGACGCGCCGGCCCACTCGGGCTGTCCCACCCCGAAGTTGGCGCCCAGGTCTCCGAGGCCGGCCGCGGAGAGCAGCGCGTTGCAGGCGGCGTGCGCGGCCACGTCCGCGTCCGAGTGCCCGGCCAGGCCGTCCTCGTCGGGCCAGAGCAGACCGGCCACCCAGCACGGCCGGCCCGCCTCGAAGGCGTGCACGTCGGTGCCGATGGCCACCCGGGGAACGATCATGCGACGAGGGTACGCGTCAGCCGCCGGCGGCCAGCAGGTGCTCGGCCAGCGCCAGGTCGAACGGGCGGGTGACCTTCAGCGCGTACTCCGAGCCGGGGACGCAGAGCACCGGGACGCCCTGCTTCTCGACCAGGCCGGCGTCGTCGGTGAGCGGGTCGCCGGCGGCGGCGTGCGCGGCGGCCAGCACCGCCCGGCGGAAGCCCTGCGGGGTCTGCACCGCCCGCAGGGCGGAACGGTCGACGGTGCCGAGGACGACCTCGCCGGCGCCGACCTCCTTGATCGTGTCGACCACGGGGAGCACCGGGATCACCGCGTCGTGCCCGGCGCGGACGGCCGCCGCGACGGACTCCACCAGGTCGGGCGGGGTCAGCGCCCGGGCGGCGTCGTGCACGAGGACGATCTCCGGGCCGGCCGGCACGGCGGCGAGGGCGGCGGCCACGGAGGCCTGCCGCTCGGCGCCGCCGGGCACCACGGTCACCGGGGCGACCGGGCCGAGCAGGTCGCGGACGGCCGTCACCTCGGCGGCCGGAGCGGCCACGACGATGGAGTGCACCGAGGGCGCGGCGGCGAGCCGGCGGACGGCGTGCACCAGCAGCGGTTCCCCCGCCAGCAAACGCAGGGCTTTGGGCCGGCCCGGCCCCAGGCGTACGCCGGCACCGGCCGCAGGCACGAGGACCGCGACGTCACCGCACGGATTGAGCTGCGCGGTCACGTCGCGGTCCTCGGTGGTTTCTTCGCTACGAATCGGGTACGACGATGCTGCGGGGACTAGGCCTCGGTGAGCACCTTGTCGAGCAGCGTCTCCGCCTCGTCCTTGGTGCTCTTCTCGGCCAGCGCGACCTCGCCGACGAGAATGTCGCGGGCCTTGGCGAGCATGCGCTTCTCGCCCGCGGAAAGGCCCCGCTCCCGCTCCCGGCGCCACAGGTCGCGGACGACCTCGGCGACCTTCAACGGGTTGCCCGAGGCCAGCTTCTCCAGATTCGCCTTGTAACGCCGCGACCAGTTGGTCGGCTCCTCGGTGTGCGGTGCACGGAGCACGTCGAAGACCTTGCCGAGGCCCTCTTCGCCGACCACCTCGCGCACACCCACGATCTCGGCGTTCTCGGCGGGCACCCGGACCGTCAGGTCACCCTGCGCGACCCTCAGGACGAGGTATTGCTTAGGCTCGCCCTTGATGACCCGAGTCTCGATTGCCTCGATGAGTGCGGCCCCGTGGTGGGGGTAAACAACGGTCTCGCCGACACTGAAAACCATAGGTTCGAAACCCCTTTCGCTGTGTCTAGGGTAACACGCTCAGGCACCGATGTCTCACCGCTGTCCTGACCGTTGGCGCAGCTCAGGGGCCCTGTGAGAGGTATTTCTTCGGCTTGACAGACCATCAAACCGATGATTCAAACACGCTCCGTAACCTGTGGATGACGGGCCGGTACGAGTGACGCGAACGTCGAGATCAAGGGCTATGCGCTCCTCCCATGGTATCCCGCCGCCCGCGTACGCGCCCAGGTGTAGCGGTACGAGAGCCCGTGCGGGACGCTGGAGGTCGAGCCGCTGTCCGCTCACCGAGACGTCCTGGGGGTCCGATGGGCAAGCCCGACGCAGACGGCCCCGAACTACCCGACCTGCCGCCGGAGTGGGGCCGGGTGGTCGTGCCGGACGACGCCTCCGCCCTGGCGGCCGAGGCCGAACAGGTCCGCCGCGAGCTGCGCGCGCGGGCCGGTCACGGCGGCCCCCGCCGGGTCGCCCGGTCCCCGCTCACCCGGCCCCTGCTGGTCCTGCTGGTGGCGGTGCTGGCCACGGTCGCCGGCCTGATGACGGTCACCTGGCCCCGCTCCGGCCGGACCGCCCCGGGGCCCACCCCCGCGCCGTACGCCCCGCCGGCCGGGATGACCGGACGGCCGCTGCCGGCGCTGGACCTGGTCGACGCGGGGCAGTCGCCGGTGCCGCTGCGCGGGCTGCTGCCCGCGATGATCATCCTGGTCGACGGGTGCACCTGCCCGGACGACGTGGCCACCGCCGCCGCCCTGGCGCCCGCCGGGGTCACGGTCGTCACCGTCGCCGGGGACCGGCCCGTACGCGTCTCGCCGCCGCCCGCCGGGGCGACCGTACGACCGCTGGCCGACCCGGCGGGCGGGCTGCGCGCGTTCCTGCACCTGCCGCCCCGCCCCGGCGTCGCCACCGCGCTGCTGGTCGACCGGGCCGGGATGCTGGTCACGGTGGTGCCCGAGGTGCGCTCCGCCGAGGACTACCGCGCCGACCTGGCCGGCCTCGCCGCCTGACCCGGCGCCCGACGTCTCCCCGGCGGCCCGGCGGCCCCGGGGCACCGGGGCACCGGCGGTCAGGGCAGGCCGACCAGCTGCGCGTCCACGCGGAGCGGTTCGGCGTCGGCGGTCGACAGCGAGACCCGGAACGGCCCGCCCGCGGCGGTCAGCTCGATCGACACCACCGACCCGTCGCACCCGACCATCGGGACGGGGACGGCGGCCCTGACCCGCTCGAGCACGACCAGCAGCTCACCCGGCCCCGTGCAGCGGTACTCGAGCAGGAAGCGGGTGGCGGCCTCACCGGCGGCCTGCTTGACCACCCGACCGTTCTCCCGGCCGAGCGTCGCCCGCTCCCGCCAGATCGTGTTCGGAAGGCGGCCGAGCCGAGGCGCCTCGGGATCGACCCGGACGCCGGCCCGCCCGCCGGAGTCGACCCGGAACGCGGCGCCGGTGAGCGGGTCGACCCGGAACGCGGCACCAGTACGCGGCTCGACCCGGAACGCGGCACCGGTGCGCGGATCGACCTGGACGGTGGCTCCGCCGTCGCGGTCGCCGGGCAGGGCCCAGACGGAGACGCCCCCCTCACCGTCGACGGTCACCATCGAGGAGACGATGGCGTCACCGTTGCCGGGCACGTACCGGCTCTGCGCGGACGGGGCCGGCGCGCCGGCCGCCGGGCCGGTGACCGGCGCGCTGGTCTGCCACCACCAGCCCCCGGCGACCAGAGCCGTCAGGGCCGACCCGGCCAGCACCGCCGCGCGCAGCCGGTCGCCGGCCGCCGCGGGTTCCCGGACCGCCCCGGCGCGCGGGCCATCCGCCTCTGTCCACGGCCGGTCTGCCGCCTCCGCGTCCATTACCAGAGGGTAACCTCGGCGCGCCCGCGGCGTCGCTGTCAGTCCTGCCGTTCGAGAAGCGCGGCGTAGAGGGTCAGGCCCGGCCCGAACGCCAGCATCACCACCCGCCGCGGCGGCGACGCGGCCCGGCGCAGCCGGTCGAGGATCAGCAGCACCGTCGGCGACGAGCAGTTGCCGTGCTCGGCCAGCGTCGCCCGGGACGCCGCCAGCCCCTCCGGCGGCAGGGCCAGCTCCCGCTCGACGACGTTGAGGATGCGCGGGCCGCCCGGGTGCACCGCCCAGCCGTCCACCCCGGACAGCGTCGCGCCGTGCCGGGCCAGCAGGTCGTCGACCAGGCCCCGGACGTGCCGGGAGAGCACCTGCGGCACCTTCGGCGACAGCCCCATCCGGAAGCCGGTGTCGGTGACGTCCCAGGTCATGTGGTCGGCGGTGGAGGTGTCCGTGACCGAGGTGACCTCGCGCAGGGCGTACCCCCGGCCCCCGGGGACGACCACGGTGGCGACCGCGGCGTCCGAGAAGAGCGCGTGGGAGACGATCTGCTGGGTGTCCACCCGGGCGCTGGACGGCTGGATGTGCAGGCTGGTCAGCTCCGCGCAGAGCAGCAACGCCGGCCGGCCGCGGGCGGTCACGAAGTCGCTCGCCGCGCCCAGCCCGGGCAGGGCCGCGTAGCAGCCCATGTGGCCGACGAACATGCGCTGCGTGTCCGGGGCCATGCCCAGGTCACGGGCGAGCAGGATGTCGAGCCCCGGGGTGGCGTACCCGGTGCACGAACAGACCACGAAGAGCCCGACGTCCCCCGCGGCCAGGCCGGCGGCCGTCAGCGCCCGGCCCACCGCCTCCTTGCCCAACGGCAGCGCCTCGACCTGGTAGCGGCGCATCCGCCGCTCCGTCGGCCAGTCGGAGACGTCCTCCAGCAGCGGGTTGACCGCAGCCTGGCGGCGGGTGACCCCCGAGTGGGCGAAGATCCGCTGCGCCAGCGCCCGCGTGCTGCCGGCGAAGTGCTTCGAGAAGAAGCCGTCCCACAACTCGTCCTGCGCCGCCGACGGAGGGTGTGCCGTCCCCAGCCCCGCGATCACCGGTACGGCCACGATGCCCACCTCTCGTCCGGCCCTGCGCAGCGGGCGGCCCGCCCCGCCGCCGTCCCCCGTGCCGGGGGCCGCTCCGTCCGCCGCCCCGACGGACCTCCCACGCTCACCAACGAGGGACCGATCCGTCGCGGTCCGGGTCGCCGCCCAACGCGGCGATGCCCAGCCAGTCGGCGCAGACGTCCGAGGTGGCCGGGTGCAGCGAGCCGCAGCGGGCATCCCGGTAGAGCCGCTCCAGCGGATGCCCCCGCCGGGTGGCGGAGGTGCCGGCCGCCTCCAGCACGGACGCCGCCACGTCGGCGGCGGTCGTGCCGGCGAGCAGCTTGGCCCGCCACACCCAGCGGTTGGTCTCCGCGTCCCCCGGCGCCTCGTCCACCCGCCGGGCGGCCTCGGCGACCACCAGGTGGGCGGCCGCCACGGCGGCGTCGGCCCGGCCGAGGCGGGACCGGACGGCCGGCAGGCCGGCGAGGTTGCGGGCGTTCAGGTGCTCGGCCGCCGCGTCGACCGCCGCCCGGGCCACCCCGACGTAGACGGCGGCGTAGCTGGCCACCAGCCAGTGCGGCATGAGCTGGGCGACCACCAGGGCCAGGCCCTCCACGCCGCCGAGCAGCCGGTCGGCCGGCACGGTCACGTCCAGGTGCAGGTCGTGCGAGGAGGTCGCCCGCATGCCGAGCGAGTCCCACGTGGGCTCGACGGTCAGCCCGTCCCCGGCCGGCACCAGGAACTGGGAGACCACCGACTGGTCGACGGCGCTGCGGGCGGCCACCAGGTAGCCGTCGGCGTGCCCCGCCCCGGAGCAGAACGTCTTGCTGCCCTTGAGGTGGTATCCGCCGTCGACTGGCTCGTAGACGGTGCTGAGCTGGGACAGCCGCGCGCCGGCGCCGCGCTCGCTCATCGCCACCGCGTACCAGGAGCCCTGGGCGGCGGCGGTGAGGAGCCGGTCCCGGGCGGCCAGCGCCCCGTCCGGCACGCCGAGCGCCTCGGCCAGTTCCTCGGTCACCGCGCCGAGGGCACCGGTGACCGAGGCGTGCATGTTGAACACCAGGGCCGTCGCCCCGTTGCCCCGGGCCAGCTCGGTGGCGACCGCCGCGTACTCCGCAAAGGTGGCGCCCGCTCCGCCCAGCTCGGTGGGGACCATCAGGCCGAACAGCCCGGCCTCGCGCAGATCCCGGAAGTCCTCGACCGGGAACGAGCCGTCGCGGTCGTGCTCGGCCGCCCGGGCGGCCAGCCTCGGTGCCAGGCGGCGAGCCGCCTCCAGCGCGTGCAGCGTCATACAGCCCCCTCCTCGGCCCTGTCCTACCCAGGGACCCGTTCCGCTATCCGCTCCGCCTGCCCCGCCCCTGGTAGAGCACGGCGGTCGACCAGGTCGGCACGATCCGGGGCGCCGCGCCGGCCACCGTCGGCCGCGGACGACCGACCACAGTGCCGCCCGGGTGGACGGCGGCGGGCGCGGCGGGCCGGTCGGCGGCGGTCGCGCCCGGACGGTCGGCGTCGGCACGGTGGGCACGACCGGCGGCCCGGACCCGGCGGGCCAGCCAGCCGAGCAGCCCGGGCACGCCCGGCCGGATCCCCCGCAGTCGTAGCCGGACGCCGTGCCGGGCGCACTCGGCGACGAGCGCCCGGGCGTCCACGAACAACCGTGGGTCGTGGATGCCCCTCGGCACGGTCGGCATCCGCTCGGCGATCCGGACGGCCAGCAGCCGGCTCAGCGCCGTGTCGTTCAGCGTGTCCAGCACGAGCAGGCCACCAGGGCGGAGCAGCCGGCACGCCTCGGCCACCGCCCGCCGCCAGTCCGGCACGTGCTCCAGGATCTCGCCCGCGGCGACCACGTCGGCGCAGCCGTCGGCCAGCGGGACGGCGGTGACGTCGCCGTTGACGGCGGTCACCCCGTGCGCGGCTGCCTGTGCCAGGGCCGACCGGGTGAGGTCGACGCCGACGTGCCGGTAGCCCTTGCCGGCCAGGTGCGGGGCGAGCAGCCCGGCGCCGCAGCCGAGGTCGACCAGGAGGGCGCCGGGACGGGACGCCGGCGGCACGAGTGCGGCACGCGCCTCGGCCAACCAGTGCAGCATCGCGAACGCGCCGTCCGGACGCCACCACTCGCCGGCCAGGTCGTCGTACTGGCGCGGATCGTTGCGCGGCAAGGTGCGGCCCGCGTCTCGCATGGACCGAGCGTGGCACGACTGCCCGGTAACGACCAGACTTTCCTCATGTCGTCAACGGTGCTAGGGCTGGTCAGGGCGAGCCACCCGGAGCCGGCCGCCGCGGTCACCACCGTGGCCGGGCTGCTCGCCTGGGGCGCCGGGCACCGGCCGGCCGGCGTCCTGGCCGTGGCGCTGACCGTGGCGGCCAGCCAGCTCGCCGTCGGCTGGGCCAACGACGCGCTCGACGCGGACCGGGACGCCACGGTGGGGCGTACCGACAAACCGGTCGCCACCGGCGCGGTGGGCCGGCGCACCACGGCCGTGGCCGCGGCGGTGGCCGCGCTCGCCACCCCGGCGCTGGCGCTGGCCACGGGCCCGGCCGCCGCGCTCTGCGTCACCGTCGCGCTGGTCTCCGCGCTGCTCTACGACTGGCCGCTGAAGTCGACCCCGGTGTCGGTGCTGCCCTACGCGGTGTCGTTCGGGTCGCTGCCCGCCTTCGTCGTGCTGGCGCTGCCCGGGGCGCCGGCCCCGCCGGTCTGGCTGGTCGCCGCCGCAGCCTGCCTGGGCGCCGGGGCGCACTTCGCCAACGTCCTGCCCGACCTGGCCGACGACGCCCGGACGGGGGTCCGCGGGCTGCCGCACCGGCTCGGCCCGACCGGCAGCCGCGCCGCCGCCGCCGGCCTGCTGCTCGCGGCGACCGCCACCCTGGTCCTCGGGCCACCAGGGCGGCCGTCGGGCGTCGGCGTGGCCGCGGTCGCCGCCGCCGTCGTGGTGCCGCCCCTGAGCTGGTACGGCGGGCGCGGCGCCGCCCGGGCCGGAGGTCGGCCCGTGGCCGCGTTCCGGGCCGTCATGTTGATCGCCCTCATCGACGTCGTCCTGCTGGTCACGAACGGGCGGCTGGTCTGAGGTCCGCCCCGGGGAGTGGCATTCCCGGGTCGGCGTGCGGGGGCGGATCAGGCCCAACTACCCTGGAGCGCGGTCTGCGCGGGCATGGCCACCGTGCCCGGCGTGAGCACCGGGTGGGATCGTGACGAGGAGGACCGACGTGACGCGCTCGATCAGGGGTTCCCGGCGGGCGGCCCTGCTGCTGTCCGGGCTGGCCGCGGCGACCGGGCTGCTGCTGTCCGGCTGCGGCGCCGGCCAGATCGCCGAGACCGCCAACAAGGAGCCGTCGGTCCAGGGCGTCAACCTTTCCGCCCGCAACGGCGACTACGCGGTCCGTGGCCTGCTGGTCGAGTTCCCGGGCGTCGAGGGCTACAAGGCGGGCGCCAACGCCGTCCTCAACGCCGTGATCTACAACGACTCGAAGGAACCGGTCACCGTGACCGTGACCACCGACAGCGCCCGCGAGGTCGTGATCACCGGTAAGGGGGCCGCGGCCAGCCCGTCGGCGTCGCCGTCCGAGTCCCCGTCGCCCACCCCGTCGGAGTCGGTGTCGGCCAGCCCGGGCGCCTCGGAGAGCCCGTCGGAGTCGGTCAGCCCCGGCGCCCCGGAGAGCCCGTCGGCCCCGGCGAGCCCGGCCTCGCCCGCCGGCCAGCCAGCCCGGATCGAGATCCCGCCGCTGAGCTACGTGCAGCTCAACACCGAGGCCGACCGCGTCCTCCAGCTCATCGGCCTGAACGAGGCGCTGCGCTCCGGGCAGAACGTCATCCTGACCTTCGACTTCGGCAACGGCAACACGGTCACCGGCCCGGCGCCGGTCGCCGTGCCGCTCACCCCGGCCGCGCCCCCGTCGCAGATCGTCGAGCGCCTGGGCGGCTACGACGAGAACGAGGGCGGCGGCCACTGACCCTCCGCCCGCTGTTTCCGACGACACCGTCGGCGTGGTGACCACCACGCCGGCGGTGTCTTCGTCGTACGCGGGGACTAACGTCCCCATGTGACCACCTCCCGATCGACGTCCCCGCGCGCCGCCGGCGGGCGCGGCCGGGCGTCCAGCCGCGAGCCCCGACCGGCCTACGAGTGCGACGCCTGCGGGCACCAGCCGCCCAAGTGGGTCGGGCGCTGCCCCGAGTGCGGCGAGTGGGGCTCGGTGGTCGAATGCACCGTCACCGGCCCGACCGTCTCCGGCAAGGTGGTCAGCTCGCGGATGCCGGCCGAGCCGGCCCGGCCGATCGCCACCATCAGCGCCGCCCCGGCGCGGGCCCGGCCCACCGGGGTCAGCGAGCTCGACCGGGTGCTCGGCGGCGGCCTGGTCCCCGGCGCGGTGGTGCTGCTCGCCGGCGAGCCGGGCGTCGGCAAGTCCACCCTGCTGCTCGACGTGGCCCAGCAGTGGGCCGCCGGGGCCGGCAGCCCGTCGCTGGTGGTCAGCGGCGAGGAGTCGGTCAGCCAGGTCCGGCTGCGCGCCGAGCGGATGGGCACCCTGCACGACCAGCTCTACCTCGCCGCCGAGAGCGACCTCGCCGCGGTGCTCGGCCACCTCGACGCGGTCAAGCCGGGCCTGCTGGTGCTCGACTCGGTGCAGACCATCTCCACCACCGGCGCCGAGGGCGTGTCGGGCGGGGTGACCCAGGTGCGGGCGGTCACCGCCGCGCTGGTCGCGGTCGCCAAGGAGCGCGGCATCGCCACCGTGCTGGTCGGCCACGTCACCAAGGACGGCCAGGTCGCCGGCCCCCGGGTGCTGGAGCACCTGGTCGACGTGGTGCTGCACTTCGAGGGCGACAAGCACTCCTCGCTGCGCATGGTGCGCGGCGTGAAGAACCGCTTCGGCGCCGCCGACGAGGTGGGCTGCTTCGAGATGCACGAGGGCGGCATCAGCAGCCTGGCCGACCCGTCCGGGCTGTTCCTGACCCGCTACGCGGAGCCGGTCCCGGGCACCTGCGTCACGGTGGCGATGGAGGGCCGCCGGGCGCTGGTAACCGAGGTGCAGGCCCTGATCGGCGCGACGGTGGCCGGGTCGCCCCGGCGCACCGTCTCCGGGCTCGACTCGGCCCGGCTCGCGATGGTGCTGGCCGTGCTTCAGCGCCGCACCGAGCGGCTGACCCTGCACGACCGGGAGGTCTTCGCGGCCACCGTCGGCGGCATCCGGGTGGTGGAGCCGGCGGCCGACCTGGCGGTCGCCCTGGCCGTCGCCTCGGGCGGGCTCAACCTCGCCATCGCGCCCCACCTGGTGGCGATCGGCGAGGTCGGGCTCACCGGCGAGGTGCGCCGGGTCGGCGCGGTGCCGCGCCGGCTGGCCGAGGCGGCGCGGCTCGGGTTCCGGCTCGCGCTGGTGCCGACCGGGTGCGGGCCCGAGAGCACCGGCGTGACCCCCGGGGGGATGCGCGTGATCGAGGTCACCGACGTACGCTCGGCGCTCCAGGCCGTCGCCCGCGCGTCGGCGGAGTGAGCGGCGATGGCCGGGCGACGGGACCGCCGGGGCGATACCGGACAGCCGGGCCGCCGGCCCCCGGTCCGGGCGACGTGGGGCATCGCGACACATCACAGTAACCACGACAGCACCCACCGCAGGGCAGTCCGTAGACTGTGCCCGTGCCGATCGACCGCGATACCACCAAGCCTGCCGGCGCGACGCCCCACGCCCGCACCGGCGCCGTGGGCTCGCCCGCCCGCCCGATCAGCGTGAGCGTGACCGGTGGCGGCGGGGGTGCCGGTGACCCGCTGCGGGCCAACCTGGCACTGATGGCCCCGGGCACGGCGCTGCGCGACGGCCTCGAGCGGATCCTGCGCGGCCGCACGGGCGCGCTGATCGTCCTAGGCTACGACAAGGTCGTCGAGGGGCTCTGCACCGGCGGGTTCCCGCTCGACGTCGAGTTCTCCGCCACCCGCGTCCGCGAGCTGTGCAAGATGGACGGCGCGGTCGTGCTCTCCAGCGACGGCACCCGCATCGTCCGGGCGGCCGTGCATCTGATGCCCGACCCGAGCATCCCCACCGAGGAGTCCGGCACCCGGCACCGCACCGCCGAGCGGGTCGCCCGGCAGACCGGCTACCCGGTGATCTCGGTGAGCCAGTCCATGCGGATCATCAGCCTCTACGTGAACGGCCAGCGGCACGTGCTGGACGACTCGGCGGCGATCCTGTCCCGCGCCAACCAGGCGCTCGCCACGCTGGAGCGCTACAAGCTCCGGCTGGACGAGGTCTCCGGGACCCTCTCCGCGTTGGAGATCGAGGACCTGGTCACCGTACGGGACGCGGTCGCGGTGGTGCAGCGGCTGGAGATGGTCCGCCGGATCGCCGACGAGATCGCGGGCTACGTGGTGGAGCTGGGCACCGACGGCCGCCTGCTGGCCCTCCAGCTCGACGAGCTGATGGCCGGGGTCGATGCCGACCGCACCCTGGTCATCCGGGACTACCTCCCGGCCGGCCGGAAGTCCCGCACCCTCGACGAGGCGCTGGTCGAGCTGGACCTGCTCGGCGCGACCGAGCTGATCGACCTGGTCTCCGTCGCCAAGGCGATCGGCTACCCGGCCGCCTCCGACGCGCTGGACGCGGCGGTCAGCCCGCGCGGCTTCCGGCTGCTCGCCAAGGTGCCCCGGCTGCCGGCGGCCGTGGTCGACCGCCTCGTCGTGCACTTCGGCAGCCTCCAGCGCCTGCTCGGCGCCACGGTGGAGGATCTCCAGGCCGTGGAGGGGGTCGGCGACGCCCGCGCCCGCGGCGTCCGGGAGGGGCTGTCCCGGCTCGCCGAGGCGTCCATCCTGGAGCGCTACGTCTGACCCGGGCCGCTCGGCCGGCCGCTCAGCCGTCGGTTACGGTGAGCTTCACCGGCTCGCTGAGCTTGGTGCCCACCCGGGCGAAGACCTGGTACGTCCCGGCGGGCGGGTTCGGGCCCGCCGCCACCCCGTTGGCGCACTTGCTGCTGTCGCGGCCGTTCCAGCCCACCTGGTAGGAGCGCTCGAAGCCCGGCGTGAAGGACTGCACGTCGGAGCCCTTGCCGGTGCCGCAGGTGTCGGACGACCAGATCTTCTCGGCCCCCGACTTGATGAACAGCTCCTGCTCGTCGGCGCCGACGTCGCGGCTGCACGTGCGCTCGGACCGGTTCTTCACCTTCAGCTGGAGGTCCACCACGGCCCCGCGGACCACCGACGCGGGCAGGGCCACCGGCGTCACGGTGATCTCGGCGTCCGTGCAGGCGCCGTCGCCGGCGGCCGGCACGACCGGCGCCGCCGGCGGCGTGTCGGTGGTGGTCGGGCCGCCCGACGGGTCGGCGGCGCCCGGGTCGCCCGACGCGCCCGGCGAGGGCCCGCCGGTCTGCGGGCTGAGCACCGGGCCGGTGGGTCCCGGTGTCGCACCGGGCGACGTCGCGCCCGACGCGGGCTGCGCGTCGCCGCTGTTGTCGGCCTTCCGGTCCGAACCGGTGCACGAATAGAGCAGGACAATCAGGAAGAGAAGCCCCGCCCCGAGCACGACGGCGCGACGCCGCCAGTAAACGGCGGGTGGCAGGGGGCCGACCGTCAGACGCATGATGCCCCCACCGTAGCGGCGCGGGGCTCGGCAGCCCGGCGCGACGCGCCGAGGTGTCCGCAGCTCACCGTTCCCACCTTCCACATGCGACGGTCATGTCCGCCGACGGTGTCCCGCCGGCGACCCAGGGGCACGGGTCAGAGATACACCTTGCGCTGGTAGATGGCGTGGGCGCCGGCAACCCGGTCCAGGAAGAGCAGACCCGCACAGTGGTCGATCTCATGCTGCAGGGCCCGCGCCTCGAACCCGTCGGTCACCAGCCGTACGGGCTTGCCGCTGCCGGGCAGCACGCCCTCCACCACCAGCCGGCTGGCCCGCTTCACGTCGCCGGTGAGGTCGGGCACCGACATGCACCCCTCCCGGGCCACCTTCCACCGGCTCGCCTCGACGACCCGGGCGTTACACAGCACGAAGGTGCCGTGCACGGTGACCGCCTTCGGATGGCCGGTCACGTCGACCGCGAAGACCTGCGCGCCCACGCCGATCTGCGGGGCGGCCAGCCCGACGCAGCCCGGCGACACCCGCATGGTGGCGACCAGGTCGGCCGCCAGGCGTACGGTCTCCTCGGCCGTCGGGTCGACCTCGCCGCCGTGCCGGCTGAGCACCTGGTCGGGGGCGGACACCACCGGCCGCACCTCCCCCGGCGCGTCCAGGGACTCCGGGGTCCAGTCGCCGAGGCCGGCGTACGCCTCGCTCTCCGGGGCGCGCTCGTCGCCGGTCACAGCAGATCCGGGTCGGCCGGGCGGAGGGTCACCCCGACACCCAGGTCGGCGGCGGTCGACGCGAGCCGGCCGGCCACCTCGTCGGCCGTGCCGGGCGGCAGATCCACCTCGGCGACCACCACGTAGAGCGACCCGGTCAGCCGGGTGCTCAGGTCGGTGACGTTGCCGCCGGCGTCGGCGAGCACGCGGGTCATCGCCGCGACGATGCCCATCCGGTCCGCGCCGTGCACCGCCATCACGTACGGCTCGCCGGCCGGAGCGGTCTCGCCGTCGGGGGTGACCTCGCGTACGGTCGCCAGCAGCTGGCCGTCGGCGGAGAGCGGCGCGAGCGCGGCCTCGACGTCGGCGGCGGCCGGGCCCACGCAGACCAGGGTCATCGCGAAGTGCCCCCGCAGCCGGGTCATCGTGCTGTCGGTGAGGTTCGCGCCGAGCCGGGCGAGCACCTCGGCGACGTCGGCCACGATGCCCGGCCGGTCCCGGCCGATGACGGTGATCGCGAGCTCGTTCATCCGGGCATTCTGCCCGATCCGCCGCGCGCCGCCGCAGCGCCCCGCCCAGGTCGCCCAGCCAGCGGGACGGTACGGCCGAGCCGCGAGCCCGCCGCCCGCGCCGCGTCGGGGGCGCGGCGCGTGACATCATCGGCGGCGCGATGTCTGAGCCCACTTTCGCCACCCTGGTCAGCCGGTGGTACGAGGAGAACGCCCGCGACCTGCCGTGGCGGAAGCCCGACGTCACCCCGTGGGCGATCCTGGTCAGCGAGGTCATGCTGCAGCAGACGCCCGTCGTGCGGGTGCTGCCCGCCTGGGCGGCGTGGCTGGACCGCTGGCCCGACCCGGCCGCGCTTGCGGCGGACAGCCCGGCGGAGGCGATCCGGATGTGGGGACGGCTCGGCTACCCCCGCCGGGCGGTACGGCTGCGGGACTGCGCCGTCGCGATCGTCGAGCGGCACGGCGGTCAGGTCCCGGACCGGCTGGACCAGTTGCTGGCCCTGCCGGGCGTCGGGACGTACACGGCCCGGGCGGTGGCCGCGTTCGCGTACGGTCAGCGGCACCCGGTGGTCGACACCAACGTACGGCGGGTGGTCTGCCGGGCGATCGCCGGCGAGCCGGATGCCGGCCCGGCCACCCGTCCGGCCGATCTGGTGGCCACCGAGGAACTGCTGCCCGTCGAGCCGGCCGCCGCCGCGCTGGCCAGCGCGGCCTTCATGGAGCTGGGTGCGGTGATCTGCACCGCCCGCTCGCCCCGCTGCGGAAGCTGCCCCGTCGAGGCGGTCTGCGCCTGGCGGGCGTCCGGCCAGGAGGCCCCCGCCGGCCCGAGCCGACGCCCCCAGCGGTACGCCGGCACGGACCGCCAGGTGCGCGGGCTGCTCCTCGGCGTGCTCCGGGAGGCGACCGGCCCGGTGCCGCACCAGCGTCTCGACCAGGTGTGGGCCGACGACGTGCAGCGGGCCCGGGCGCTCACCGGGCTGGTGCGGGACGGCCTCGTGGAGCCGGTGGGCGAATCGTCGTTCCGCCTCGTCGGCGACGGCCCACCGGTCCCCGGCGTGCGCCTCGGGGCATGACGAGAGGGCCGGCCCCGTTCGGGGCCGGCCCTTGTCGTTGGTGGTGGTGGGATCAGGCGGCGTAGCCGCGGGTGGCGATCCAGTCGGCGAGGGCCTCGGTGGTGATCCAGTAGGAGGCCTGGGCGGGGTCGGCGGAGTCGGCGATCTTCACCGTCTGGCCGTTGTCGCGGTAGCCGACGACGCTGATGTAGTGGCCGCCCTCGAAGGAGTGGGTGCCGCCGTCGGTGTCGGTGGCGGTGCCGGCGATGTTGGCCACCACGGCGCGGCCGTCGTCGACGGCCTTCACGACGTCGGTGCGCAGGGTGTCGGTCTGCTTGTCGTCGGCCTTGGGGGTGGCGATCTCGACGCTGTGGTAGGCGTTCTTGCCGGTTTCCTTGTTCAGGACGGGGGTGATGTCGTTGATGGAGTTGGTGCCGGCTTCGGTGGTGCCCATTTCCTTGGCCATGGCGTCGACGTTGATGTCCTTGCCCTGCACGCTCAGAGCGTTGCGGGTGGCGGCGGGGCCGCAGTAGTAGAAGTTCGGCTGGGCCTCGTAGCGCACGCCGAGTTCCCGCTCGCTGTTCTTGTGGTTCTGGGTGGCGGGCTTGCTGTCGGTGGTGGGGGCGGCGTGGGCGGCGGTGACGGGGCCGGCGATGGCGCCGCCGGTGAAGGCGAGGCCGGCAGCGGTCAGGGCGGCCTTACGGATCAGATCGGTACGCATGACGAAGCACCTTTCGATCGGGGGTGCGCGGCACACCCGGAAGGGGGGTGGGTGCGCCACGGGTAAGGAAAGGTCAAGCCAGAAACGGGGGTGCGCGCCCTGGTGTTCGGGGGGCGCGGTCCCGGGGGGATGTAACGACGTGGGTCCGGCCGGCATTCCGGCCGTCGCCCCGAACCGTCGAACCGTCGAAGCGGCTCGGGGGTCACGCGCTCACGGTGGTTACAACGCCCCGGCCCCCCGGCCCATGCCCGGCGGGGTGGTGGCCCCCGCCACCGCAGTCCACCACCAACCGGACATAACGCCCCGGTGCCGGACCGGCGATCCTCGCCGAACCGGACACACACCCCAGGCGGGCCCTCTGCCGACCAGTCGGGCATCCCTGGTTCAGGGCATCTGTGGGTCCGGTGTCAGGTTTGGTCCCTGTGCCGGCACAGCGGGCCACACCCGCCTCGACAGGTCCGGTGGGTCGGGTGCCGTGGGCCCTGTCGAGCTGCCCCGTCTGTAGGACCGCTCGTCACATCGGCGCCGCGGCCCCGGCCTGATCGACGTTGGTGGGCTCGGTCGCCTGCGACTGCCCTGTTGTGTGCCCCATCTGTGGGGGCAGCTCGACAGGGACTACGGGGGTGTGAGTGCCGCCGTGCCGCCGGCCTCGGTGCAGCCACGCGCCCGCGTTTGCGGCCCGACCATGCAGCCGGGGTGTAAGTGCCGCCGTGCCGCCGGCCTCGGTGCAGCGGCACCCCGAGCTGGACCCTTCTGCGACATCGGCTCGACAGGGACACAGAAGGCGACGGCCCGGTGGCTGGTGCCACCGGGCCGTCGCCTTTGCGCGGTTTGCCTTACTCGTCCGCCCCTGCGGCGGCGGTGCCGCCGAGGTCGGCCGGGACCGCGTCCGGCACCTCGGCCGGCCGGTCCGCACCCTTGAAGACGAGCTTGGACTTGTCGATGTTGCTGGGGTCGCCTTCGCAGTCGACGACGACGATCTGGCCGGGGGTCAGTTCGTTGAACAGGATCCGCTCGGACAGGTTGTCCTCGATGTCGCGCTGGATCGTGCGGCGCAGCGGCCGCGCGCCCAGGACCGGGTCGAAGCCCTTCTTCGCCAGGTACTTCTTGGCGTTGTCGGTCAGCTCCAGACCCATGTCCTTGTTCCGCAACTGGGTCTCGATCCGCGCGATCATGATGTCCACGATCTGGAGGATCTCGTTCTCCCGCAGCTGGTGGAACACGATCGTGTCATCGATCCGGTTCAGGAACTCCGGCCGGAAGTGCTGCTTCAGCTCGTCGTTGACCTTCTGCTTCATCCGGTCGTAGTTCGACTCCGAGTCCTCCGACGCCTGGAAGCCCAGCGACACCGCCTTCGCCACGTCCCGGGTACCCAGGTTCGTGGTCAGGATGATGACCGTGTTCTTGAAGTCCACGATCCGACCCTGACCATCGGTGAGCCGACCATCCTCCAAGATCTGCAGCAGCGTGTTGAACACGTCCGGGTGGGCCTTCTCGATCTCGTCGAACAGCACCACCGAGAACGGCCGACG
>NZ_JBVJHK010000011.1:0-64691 GCF_055586845.1 Micromonospora sp. NPDC049139
CCGGCATCGCCAACCTCCACAACATCATCCTCGCCGGCTGACCGCCGACCCCGTCCCAGGCAACGCCTTCACCCGGTTACGAGACGTCCCTTAGGCTCGACGAGCACATCGTCGCTCAACTGCGCTGCGACCTGCTCACTGCAGCGCGGCGGGTGCCGACCGGACGGCAGGCCATACAAGAATGGGAGCTGTCCGCAGTCGAACGGCTCTTCCTCTCCGACGGCAGCAGTCTAGTCTGCAAAGTCGCCGCAACCCCGTTCACCGGCGAAGCAACCGTATTGCGTGCCCTGAACGAACACGACGCCGCCGTGCCGGCGCTCCACGGCTACGCAATGCGGCCCCAGGCGCTGGGCATGCTGATGGACGACCTCGGCGACCCGATCCGGACGGCAACCGCAGCCGAAGCCGCCGCCGCTGCCCGCTGGGTCCACGCCGTTGCCGACATCACCCAACTGCCGGTCTTCGACCAGGTGGGCCTGGCGCGGCTGCCCGGACAGGCACTCGACGCGCTCGACGCCCTTCGCCAGCAGGAACGCTTTCCCGACTCCGGCCCGATCGAGGGGTTGCTGGAGCGGCTTGCCGCCGTCGCACAGCGCAGAGCCGATGGCGCCGAACGACCACCGTTCGGGTTGTGCCACGGCGAGTTCCACCGCAGCTCGCTGCACATCAGCCGTACCGGATGCCGGCTCGTCGACTGGGCGAAAGCGTTCACCGGCCCGGGCCTGCTAGACCTGGCCACCTGGTTCGGCACCCGCACGCCACCCGAACCCCGACGCCTCACGCTGAACTTGCCTCTTGTCACTGGGGCAAGCGGTCATCGCCGTAGGTGGCGGTGATCTCGCTGACGATGATCCGGTAGCCGTCGTACCAGCGGCGCACCTGGCCTTTGGCCTCGCGGTGCTGGGGGAACCTGGCGAGCAGGGCGACCGCTTCCTTGTCCGCGAAGTAGTAGATCGCGTTGACGACGCCGCTGTCCGGACTCTGCCACTTCTCGACCCTGTCGAAGCCGGGCAGACTCTGTGCGTACTGATCGATCTCGGCGTCGAGTCGGTGGAACTCGTCGTCGTAGGTGCCCGGCTTGAAGATGAACTGGCAGCAAATCACATGATCTCCTGTGGGCGGGTTCTGTGGTCACGAAGATCCAGTCCGGTACCGGCTCAGCGTCGCGTCGTGTCGACGAGCCGGGTGGCGAACCGGACGTCGGGCCCGAGGCGCCGGACGTTGGCCACGAGATCGTCGGCGGCCGCGGTCAAAGCTTCGTCGGTCATGGGCGCGAGGGCGTCGAGGATGAACACGGCGCTGGTCGTGTCCGGGGTGAGCTGGGTACGGCGTGCTTGGCGCCAGTTCCAGCGCCGGCAGGTCACACCGGCGTCGTCACACCACACGACCTCGCCGGGCTCGGGGTATTCGATGGCGGTCTCGCCGTCGACGGTGGTGTCGAAGGGTTCGGTGCCCGTCGCCCGCACCAGTCGCGGGCTGCCCTGATAGCGGGTGAGGTCCTCGCCGCCGAGCGGCAGCTGATGCAGGACCGAAATGGCGTTGTAGACGTCGGTCAGCCGGTTCACCCGGGGCAGCCCGGCGTCTGCCCGGCGGGTCAGCGCCTCGAGGCTGTTGCGGGTGCGTTGCGGCTTGGCGCCGAAGGAGCGGTAGGCGTCGCGCCACGCGGCGACATGCGGTAGGTCCTGCACGGCGACCTCGGCCAGCAGCTCAGCGGCTGCTGCCTCGGCCCGGCGCAGAAGTGCATCGCTGGCGGTGTCGCCAGCGCCGGGGACGATGCCGTCGACGGCGATCAGCAGCGCCCGGTAGTCCGGACGCAACATGAACACGGCCGTGTCCACCTCTGCGCCGTCCACGAAATCCTGCAAGATGCTGGTCTCAGCCATGGCTGACCCTTTCTGGGATGGTCGGTGTCAGTGGCGACGCGCTGGTGATGGCTCGTTCGATCCGGGAGACGCCCGCTGCGGTGACGGTGAATACGACGGCGAGGGCCAGCGGCAGGCGCATCCCGGCGCCGACCACCACACCGGCCAGGGCAGTGCCCGCCGATCCTGCAGTGATCTTCAAGGCGCCGATCCAGACGAATACCTGCCCCCGGGCGGCGGCGGGGGCGTACTCGTTGCGCGCGGCGAGGGTCGCGGCGAAGAAGTAGGAGTTCAGGATCCCGGCGATGGCGTACGCAACGACGGCGGCCCAGAAGATCGTGGTGAACGCGACGAGTGCGAGGGCCGCGGCGACGGTGCCCGCGAGGATCGCCATGGCCCGGTCCGCGTCGCCCGGCAGCGGGCGGATCATGATCACCATGGAGGCGGCCAGGCCCCCGATGCCGTACGCGGCGGTGAGGAGACCGGCGGCGGCGTGACCGACACCGAGCACCGAGGTGGACGCGACCGCAGTGACCGGCAGCACGGCGACCGACAGGGCGACCGTCATGGTGAGGTACAGAGTGCGGCGCAACGGGCCGGTCGACAGCATCAGGCCGAGCATGCGGGCGGGGCGTGGCACCTCGGCGCGGGCTGCGGGCGGCGGGGCAAAGGGCAGCAGCCGAATCAGCCCGGCGGCAGCAATGACACCGGCCGCCAGCACGAGCGCCGCGGCGGCCGCGCCGGCCCACGCGGCGACGGCCGCGACGATCGAGGGCCCGACGGTTCCGGCGATGCCGTAGGTGGCGATGTCCCAGCCTTGTGCGCGACGCTGGTCGCGGCGACCGGGTCCGGCGATCGCGGGAAGGCGGCTGCTGATCCCTCCGGTCAGCAGCGGCCCGACCAGGCCGGAGGCCGCCAGCAACACGGCGGTGACCACCGGCGGAGCGTACGGATAGAGCAGTACCGCCCCGGCCAGGGTCACGCCGTGGACCAGGCAGGCGATGGCGATCACGGTGCGAGCGTCGCGGGCCGTGTCGAGCGGCCGGGCGATGAACGGCCCGGCCAGGTGCGGGGCGGTGATCGCTGCGCCGAGCAGACCGGCCAGCCAGCCGGGGCCACCGCTGGTGGTGACCAGCAGGACGATCGCGACGACCGCGCCGCCGTCGGCGGTGCGGGCCAGCGTGGCCGCGATCAGGTACCTGGTCAGAGCGCACCTCGCCCGGTCAGGCCCAGCCGTTCGATGACGTCAGCCACCCCGGCGCGGGCGGCTGCGGACAGCCCGCGGATCGGCCGGGGCAGGGCCGGCGCGGTCACCAGGCCCAGGTGCTCGGCGATCACCGCGATCACCCGCAGGCTGCCGCCATGTTCGGCGAACAGGTCCCACAACGGCTGCAGACGGGCTGACTCGGTCAGCGCCGCGGCGGCGTCGCCGGACTGCACGGCGCGGGTGATCGTTAGGGCCGGCTGTGGGAGGGTGCCACCGATGACGGAGTACCAGGCGTCACAGCCGGCGAGGAGTCCGGCGGTGCCGTATGCGTCGCCGGACACCCCGAGGGTGACGTGCGGGGGCAGCAGTGCGCGCAGCCGGTCGACGTGGGCCTTCGCCGCGGCCGGGTCGGCGGGCACACCGGGAATCTTGATCGAGGCCACGTTCGGCAGCGTGGCGATGGCCTGATAGAGCTGCTCGGTGAAGGTGAAGTGGGTGGTTCCGGGGTTGTCGTACACGGTGAGCGGCACGGACAGTTCCCGTGTGACGTCCTCGTAGAGGCCGTAGACATCCTCGGCGGTGAGCGTCTGGTAGGACACCGGCGCGAGCAGCACTGCCGACGCGCCGGCCTTCTGCGCGTCTTCGGCGAGGGCGAGGACGTCACGGGTGCGGGTGGCGCCGATACCGATCATGACGGGGATACCGTCAGCGTGCTCCACCGCGAGCCGTGCCACCCGGGCACGTTCCTCCGGGCGCAGGTAGGCGTACGACCCGGTCGACCCGAGCGGCGCGATCGAGTCGACCCCCGCCGCGACCAGCCGGTCCACCAGGCCGGAGAAGGCCCGCTCGTCGACGGTGCCGTCCGCCGCGAACGGGGTGAGGGGGAAGGCGCTGAGCCCGGTGAGCATCGATCAGTGTCCTTTCGTAAGGGTGTGCAGCGCGGCAGCTAGCCCGCTCACCTGCTCCGCGGTGATCGTCGCGGTCGTGACGCGGACGGCTGCGGGTTGCGACGGGAGACCGGCAGTGAACGCGGATCCGGCGCGGACCGCCCAGCCGGCACGTGCCAGCTCGTCCACGACGTGTTGCTCCTGTCCGGGAACCGGGACCCAGAGATTGAGACCGTCGCTGGCGGGAAACACCGGCAGGCCGCGCTCGGCGAGCGCGTCGGCCAGCAGCACCCGCCGTCTGGTGTAGGTGGCCGCTGCCGCGGCGAGCCGGCCTGCGGTCGCCGGTGAGGTGAGCAAACCGGCGGCCACGTGTTGCAGCAGGTGGCTGACCCAGGACGGGCGGCCGAGGCGGGTCTCCAGCCGGGCGGTGGTGGCAGCATCGGCGCGCAGCACGGCTAGGCGCAGGTCGGGCCCGAGGAACTTCGACACCGATCGGACGATCGCCCATCGTGCGGTGTCCGGCGCGATCACCGAGTGGAAGCCGGACTCCGCGATCGCAGAGAAGTGGTCGTCCTCGATGACGAGCACATCCGGATACGCGGCCAGTTCGGCGCGGAGCCGGCCGGCGCGCTCGGCCGTCAGGCTCGCACCGGTGGGGTTCTGCGCTCGGGACGTGATCACGACCGCCCGTACCCCTGAGGTGAGAGCCTCGCGCAGCGAGCCGGGAGTGACGCCCTCCGCGTCGACGTGCAGGCTCACCGTCCGGTATCCGCTGACGCGCAGCGTGCCCACCGAAAGGAAGAAGCCGGGATCCTCTGCAGCAACCGCGTCACCGCGGACCAGATACGCGGCGAGAAGCCGCTCCACCGCGTCCACGGCTCCGCCGGCCACCGCGACACGGCCTTCCCCCGATCCGAGCGGCAAGGTCCGCTGCGCCCAGTCGCGCAGTCGCGGGTCCATCGGATCATCGCCGTAGAGGATCGGGGTGTAGCCGGTCAGCGCGTCGGCCCAGTCCGGCAGCAGCGCCGGATCAGGGTTGCCCGACGCCAGGTTGACCGCCGCCGGCTCGCTGCCGCCCTGTCCCTCGCCGCCGACCTCGGGTAGCCCGCGGACGGTCGTGCCGGCCCGGCCGCGGGCGTCGACGACGCCGGCGGTAGCCAGGAGGGCGTAAGCGGCCGCGACGGTGTTGCGGTTGACGCCGAGCTCGGCAGCCAGCGCCCGAATTGCGGGCAGCGTCGCACCGGCAGGGAGGTCGCCGCGCTGCACCAGCACACGAACCGAGTCCGCGATGTCCGCTGCCGTCTCACCCTGGATGGTCGCCACGCCCCCACCATACACTTATGTCCTAGGACAAAACATCGACCCGGCTGGGCAAAGCTGTCCCGCCGTTCAACGTGGTGTAGGCGTAGGCGCGCATCGTTTGGTGCTGCCAAGGTTCAGGCTCAGCTCCAGGAACCAACCGCACAACGGCTCGACCGGCGCCATTGACTCTCCGACCGCAGCACCGGCGCACCGGTGGTACGGCATCGACCGCCCGAGCAACTCGGACACATCGGCCGCACTCAGACCAGGAAGGCCACTGACGGAACGGTCTCTCGTATGTCTGCGAAGAACAGATACACGGGGACTTCGCGAGCGGTCGACGAGCATGACAATCGCTCAACAGCGCCCGATCCGGACCAGATACGTGCCGGGGCCGAGACTCACCTGAGACACCTCAAAGTCTCTGGAGAACCGTCCCACTTCGGCTCATGCACCAGCCCGGGGCCCTCGGGCACCGCGTCGACCGGCGCCGCGAGCATTGGCGCCACCGGCCGCCGCAGCACCGGCTCCGCCGCCGCCCCGGCCCGGCGCGGGGCCGCACTCACCGCCCACGCGAGCTGTGAAATCTCCTCATCTCCTCGCCCCCAAGCCATCGTGGGGGAGCCACCGCCCGTCTGGGGCGAAAATCCGCGAGGACAAATGGGCTCGCGGCTGTGGTGCTGGCGCTGGGGCTGGCCGCAGGGGAAGGATCACCAGGGTGCTGATCACCCCTGTTCCCGGCGCCAACCCCAAGGCCCTGCACTCCACCCTGTCCAACCTCCAACGCACACCCGGCCATCCCCCGTCGTGGTTGGCCGGCTTGCCCGGAACTCCAACAAAACTCTGACATCGCCCAACCAACCCGCCATAGGTACCCACACTTGCCCACCCACCCCGCGTTGAGCTGCATGTTCAACTCGGCGGACGCTTCTGAAGAGGCCAGCGGGTGCAGGCCGTGAGTGACCCTGCCTTCCTGCACGGCCGTGTCAGGGTTCACGCAAGACCTCCATCGGCAACACAATCAGCCGTGGCGAGCTGTGGGACGGGGAGGTAGGACGTGGTCGGTACTGTGGGCCCTCACAACATTCGCGAGGCGCGGCGCAGACTCGGGCAGCAGCTCGCCGCGCTGCGGAAGGCCGCTGGCCACACCCAGCACTCGCTGGCGCCCCTCACCCTGTATGGGCGGAGCACGATCGCGAACACGGAGACGGGACACCAGCGGCCGGACCGGACCTTTTGGCAACGCTGCGATGAGGTTCTGCACACCGACGGGATCCTCACCGCCGGCTACGACCGCATCGTGATCCTGGAACGCGAGTATCAGCGGGCCAGAAGCAGCGCGCTCGTGGCGTTACCGCCGCCACTGACAGCGGATCACGCACCGGCACCTACTATCTCCGGCGGCGCACTGGCGCAAACGACCGAATCGCCCGCGCAGTGGCGTCACGAGCTGTTGAAGACCACCGTTGGGGAAACCGCTGAGGCGGCCAACAGCAGCCAAGGCGTAGGTCCGCGCGAACGGGCGAACCTTCCGGCTGCCGCTGGACGACAGCCGTCGCAGGTGCATTCTGTTACGGCACTCGAGCCGCACGACCACGATGACCGGGAACCCGCTGAACCAATCCCGGTGAGATCCATCGTCATCTTGCATGAACCTCCGACCGCCGCCGCCTTGGAGGACGCGGTCGCGCGGGACGCCCGGTCCGCAGCCCGGTTCACCCGGCTCGTCACCGCCTCAGCCGTCGAGCCCATCGCGATCGACCAGATCTCGGCGGACATCCGTCGCCTCGTCCGCTCCTTCATATCGAGGCCCCTCACGGAACTCTTCGACGAGATACGCGACCTGCGTCTCAACGTGGCCGACGCCATCCTGCGGAACAAGTACCCAAAGCAGCTGAGGGACCTACACCTGGCCGGCAGCCAACTGTCCGGGTTGTCCGCCCACCTCTGCCTCGACCTCGGCGACTACACCGCCGCCGACACCCACGCCCGCGCCGGCTGGCTTTGCGCGGAACTCGCGGGCCATACCGGCATGCAGGCATGGGTGCGAGCGCTGCAAAGCCTCATCGCCTACTGGGACGATCGCCTCGACGAGGCCGTCGCCGCGGCCGAGGACGGCACAAGATACACGGGCGAGGGAACCGTCAGGGTCCGGCTGTTCAGCCTGCTCGCTCGCGCCGAGGCCCGCCGACACCGCGTTCCGAACGCCCTCGCCGCGCTCGACGCCGCCAACAAGGCCCGGAACACCCTGGCCCCAGAAGATCACCTCGGCGGGCTGTTCACCTTCCCCGAAGCCAAACAGGCCGCATACGCAGGCACCACACTGCTCACTCTGAATCAACCCGCCCTGCTCCCGCGTGCCACCGATGAGTCCCAACGCGCGCTGGCCCTCTACCACGCAAGCGCCCCACCGGACCGTTCCGTGGGAGATGTCCTCGCCGCACGACTCGATCTGACGACGGCCCACATCGCCGCCGACGACCTCGACGGCGCCGAGTTAGAACTGGCACCGGTCCTCGCCACCTCGCCCAGTCAACGCACCGCCAGCCTCATCCGACGCGGCTTGGGCATTGCCACGGGATTGGCCCACCCCCGGTTCGCTACCTCGCCACAGGCCACACGGGTGAGGGAGAGCCTGACGAACTTCACCGCCATGAACGCCACAACCACGAGCCACGGAGCAGGCGCATGAGCAGAGAACCGACGACCGACCGCGCCATACTCGCCAACGCCGCCTACGCCTGCGAACAGCATCTCGCCGCCAGGCAGGCGCTTTACCGCTACCAGACACCGACCTATGACCTGCCCGCCATAGTCATCGAGAACCTGGCCACCGTCACCGGCACCATCGCCGACGTGGGCTGCGGCAATGGCCGCTACCTACGACGCCTACGAACCGAACGCCCTGACCTGACAACCATCGGGATCGACATCGCCGCGGGCATCCTCCGAGAGATCCCCCCGCCCGTGGCAGTCGCCGACGCCTCCGCCCTGCCACTGCAGAACGAATCAGTCGATGCCGTGCTCGCAATGCACATGCTCTACCACGTCACCGACACCGAAGCCGGCCTGGCCGAACTCACCCGCGTCCTGCGACCACACGGCATCCTCATCATCTCCACCAACGCCACCGACGACAAACACGAGCTCGACGACTTGTGGTCCGCCGCCGCAGCGGACGTCCTCGGCACCCCCACCGGTCCACGGCGCATCTCGCTGAGCAGCCGCTTCCCCCTCAACCACGCCCGAGACCGCCTACGCCCCTACGTCACCGACACACACCTCATCGATCTAGGGGGCACCATCACGGTCACCGAACCACAACCAGTCCTCGACCACCTCGCCTCATATCGGGCGTGGGCCCACCAAACCGGCGTGCCCTTCGAACCAACCCTCCACCGCGTACGCGAACGCCTCACCGAAGCGATCGACCGAGACGGCGTCTTCGTCATCTCTGGAAACGGAGGCATCCTCGTATGCCGCCGATGAGTCAGCATCGGATCCCAAGCGGTCGAGCATCGCGATGCCCACGAGGCCACGGTTTGAGCGTGGTGCGGCTGGAGCGGACCTGGTCGTGCCGGCTCCCCGCATCGGTCGTAAACGCCTGGTCCTAGGCATAGAAGAATGCGAGCCGCTCGCCAATGTAGGCGCATGTCAATAGCGCCGTGCCGGATCGTTGTTTCTTAGCGACTCGCGCGAGAAGGCGTTGTTGAGGCGTCGCCTGTGACCGGCGTCTGCGGTTCGCCGCGAGACTCATCCGACTACCCTGCGCCACGGATCCCAACTTCCCCACGCGTGGACCGACAAGAGCGGCTCTTTGGCATTGATGGTTCCCAAACGTAGCCACATGTTCCCCTAGTTACCAACGACGGATGGGTGCCATGGGTAAGGGCGCCGAATGGAACTAAGCTTTGGCGATGAACTGCTACTGTGGACGGTCCTTTCTAGGAGGCCGGAGTCGTGATCACGGGTGACTGATTGATGCCGATCCGACGTGACGGGTGGGCGCTGGTTCTGCTCACCTCATCAGGTGTCGTGACGGCGCTGGCGTGCCTTGCATGGGCGGTGCGCAACGTGGAGGCGCCAGCGCCTCACCATCAGGTGTATCTGTGGATGGGTGCCGCGCTCATGGCGATGGGCGCGGCTTTCTCTGTGCCGCTACGGCCGCGGATGTCGACCCGGGTGACGTTGATGCCAACGGCGTGCCTGGTGTGCGCGGCGGCGTTGCCGGTTCCGTGGGTGATTGTGTGTGCGGCGGCCGGGGTCAGTGTGGCCCGGCTGTTGACGCGATACCGGCGGTCGTCGGGCCTGCACAAGGCGGTGCATAACCCCAGCATGGGTGTCATCGCCGCGGCATTGGCCGGCGCGGTGATGCATGCCTTCGGTATCCGTCCAGATCTTGATGAGCCCGCGTCGACGGCTGCTTCGTCACGTCACCTCCTTGGGTTCCTTGTCGCGGCGGTCGCGGTGCTCGTGTTCGAGGAGCTGGTCACGAAGACGGCCGTGACGTTGACGACCGAGCGGTCGTTCCTGGTCGTGCTACGGACTCTGTGGCGGACCCGGGTGGTCGTCGCCGTCGCGGAGATCAGCACGGCGGGCGTAGTCACGTTCGTCGCCGGACTGGATCAGCGGGCGCTGATCGCGCTGCCGGTGGTGATGCTCGTCCTGCACCTCACGCTCACGTATCGGCTGCGGGTCCGCGAGGAGCGGCGGGCCTGGGAACACCTGGCCGCGTTGAGTGACGCCTTGTCCGCGCGTGACCTCGATGTAGTGCTGCACACCGCGGCGGCCGGGGCGGTCGAGTTGGTCAACGCCCGATCGGCGGACATCGAGATCGCAGGCGGTCAACGGTTGGTGCGCGCCAGTCAACATGCCGGTGTCGCCCGTGTCGTCTACGACGGCCCGGCTGCTGGCGCCCCCGACATCGCTGAGACGCGGGCGGTGGTCCGGCACGAAATCGCAGACGATGCGAACGGTGTACGCGGGGTGGTGCGGCTGCATCTGAACGCGCCGCGTGATGTGCTCTCGGTGCGGGAGCGCGCGACCCTGCGGGCCTTCGCGGCGACCCTGTCGACGAGCCTGGACATCGCCCACGCGTACGGTTTGCTGGCGCTGGAGGCGCGCCGGCACGAAACGGCGGCGACCCACGACGAGGACACCGGCATGCGAAACCGCGCCGGCCTGCTGAATCGCATCGATGAGACGGCCGTCGGGCCGTGTCATGCCGTGGTCATCCGGCTGGAGAACTATCACTTCCTGGCCGAAGCCGTCGGCCGGGACCGGGCTTTGGCGCTGCTGAACACTCTCGCGGGTCGGCTGTGTCACGCGTCGAGGGACGTCACGTCGGCTGTGGCACGTGTGGGGGATGCGACGTTCGCCCTGGTGATGTCGGGTATCGCGGCGGACGCCGCTTATCAGCGGGCCTGCTGGGCGGTGGCGGCGCTGCGTCGCGAGGTCCGCGTCGGTGATTTCCGGTTGATGGTGCGGGCGAGCGCGGGGATGGCATCCGGCGCGCCCGGGGCCGCACTGCTCGACGCGGCGGAGCGGGTGTTGTGGCGGGCTATCCGGCGAGGTCAGGACCGACTGGTGTCGTATCAGGCGGGTCCCGTGCGCGAGTGGTCACTCCCCCGAGAGTTGTCGCGGGCGCGGACGTCGGTTTCGTTCGAGCCAGTCGTAGACCTCGTGAGCGGAAGCATCGCCATGGTGCAGTCCGTGCCGCGCTGGCTGTATTCGCGGCATGACGTGCTCCGTGCCGACGAGTACGTCTACCAGCTCATCGATGATCCAGACAGCCTGGAGAACCTGGCCGGGAAGGTGGTGGCGCGGTCGCTATCGGCTGCGTCGACCTGGCGTGACGTGCTGCCGCACGCGGCGCTGGTCGTGCCGGTGCCGGCCGGCGCCCTCACGCCCGCATTCGCCGACGCCGTGCGTGACTTGTTGCGGGAGCATGCCGTGGCGGGCACGTCGCTCGTGCTGGCGCTCGGCCAGCCACCAGACTTGGACGCACAGGACGTGGCAGAGCGGATCGGGCAGTTTGGGGTGCGGCTGCTGCTGGACAACTATGGCAGTGGCCACGTGGGGATCGAGTCGCTCAACGCCGCCACGTGGAGCTACCTGCGTGTGCATCCGGCCTACGCGCTGGATGCGGGCTGGCGGCCGGCCCGGTCGGTCACCCGCGCGGCCGTGGATCTCGCCATCGACTTGGACCTCACGGTCATCGCACCAGGGATCACCACCGAGGACGAACGGTGCGAGTTGGCCGGGCTCGGCTGCGCCTTGGGCAGCGGTCCATTGTTCGGCGGCGAGATGTTCCCCAGCCAGCTCAGGAGCCACGCGCAGGTGTGGCAACCCGCGCCGCTGCACGCGGGGGCGCAGGTGCTGCAGCTACACCGCGCTGGGCGAACGATCCGGTCGCGCCGCAGCTAGTGAAATCACCGGAGTGCCACCCATGACGGTCGGACGCGGCATCGCGTCTTCGGCGATGACTGTGGTGACCACGGGCACCCACCGGGCGATCTCCGCAGCAACCAGCGGGGATTCGTGCAACGCGCGGGCCATGCGGGCGAGACGGCAGGCCTCGGCACGCACATCGTGCGGGTCATGGAGCTCGGACAGCAGAGGCGAATCGTCGGCTCCAGGTGGCAGCGAGGTATGACGACGGCGCAGCGCGACAGCGACGGTGGCCGCCGCCGCGACGGCCGCCACGGCGGCGGCATCGAGCCGGTGGCGCCGCGCGCGTCGGGTCGCGCTGGCATGTACCTGTGCGCTGCACCACGGGCGCAGCACTCGCAGCGCGTCGTGGACCTCGATGACCATGCGGTAGCGCTGTCGCCTGCCGCCGATTTCGACCGGGACCGGCGCGGCGGTGCTGGTGCTGACGATCGCGGCGTCAGGCATGCCGTCGCGCAGCGTCATCCACAACTGCAGGAGATGCCAATCGGTGCGCCGGTCGGCCCACCAAGCCGGAGGCCGGCCGGGCAGCCGCAGACGCAGACCGGCTACCGCGCCGCGCGCCGCGGAGGACACCGCCCGTATCAACTGCTGGTACAGCAGGTCGGCGGCCAGTTCGGCCTCGGCCTCGACAACAGGATCGATGTCGCCGTGCACCGCGTCACCGTCGTGATCGAGGACGATGTGCGCGACTTCGTGCAACACGGTTTGCGCGCGCGCGAGCGCGGGCAGCGCAGCGTCGACAAGGATGTGATCGGCGTCGTCACGCCTGACGAGCAACCCCGACGGCAGGTCCGCGTCCAGCCGCACGCCGTGAACCTGCAGGCGGCGCCCGCGCGTTCGTCCGATCGCTTCGCACCAGGCGTCCACAGTGTAGGGGGCGGGCGGCGGTGGGACTTTGGCCGCACGCAGACGCCGCGCGAGACGCGCCCGGGCCAAGAGCATCCAGACCTCCTGACACTACGATCAGTGCCGGACCAAAGATCAAAGTGTAGCCGCATAAGGGCTACACACGATGTACCTCGCTTCTCGAGGTACTACCGTGGGCAGCGATCTCGGCTAGGCTGCGGCTCCACAAAGGACAGCATCGGCGACGGGAGACAGCAGTGACCGACCAGCAGACGAGCGCACAGAGCCCCGTCGGTGGCCGGGCCACCGTCGCCCGGATTTATGACTATTTCCTCGGCGGGAGGCAGAACTTCGAGGCCGACCGCGAGGCCGCACGGCAAATCCTGCAAGCCATCCCAGAGTCGGCGGACATGGCCCGATCCAACAGGCTGTTCCTGCGACGCGCGGTGCACACGTTGGCAGAGGCCGGGATTCAACAGTTCCTCGACCTGGGCTCCGGCATCCCCACCCAGGGCAACGTGCACGAGATCGCCCAAGCCATCGACCCGGCCATCCGGGTGCTCTACGTCGACATCGACCCGGTCGCGGTCGTCGCCTCCAACCAGATCCTCATGGGCAACCCCACCTGCCGCGCGATCGAGGGCGACTTCACCCGCCCCGACCTGATCCTCGACGCGCTCGCCGGCGGTGACCTCGCCACCATGATCGACCTCGACCAGCCCACCGCGCTGCTGTACTGCTCCGTCCTGCACCAGGTCCCCAACGACCGGATCGACGACGTCGTCGCGCCAATCCGCGACCGGCTCGTTGCCGGCAGCGCCATGGTCATCTCCCACGTGAGCGCGGTCGTGACCGACCAGTACAGCGAATCGACCCTGTCCACGGGGAAAAACGTGTTTCGCACCCAGGCCGCCACCGAAATCACACTGCGCACCGACGCGCAGCTCACCGCCCTGTTCGGCGACCTCACCATGATCGAGCCGGGACTGGTGCCGCTCAACGACTGGCGACCCGAACTCAGCGAGCCGGACCCCTACGCCGCCGCACCCATGCCCTCACCGATGCGGGGAGCGGTAGCCATCCGCTGCTGACCGCCGCGACACCGGGCCGCGCCATCGTGGCCTGCAACAGTCATCCCGCTAGCGAAATGGCCCACCGCCCCCTCCCGCAAGGGAGGGGTGTGCCTGCCACCCCTGCAGCCGCACCCGAACGACAGCAACCCCCGCCAGGCGCCGACGACACCGGATTCCGGGTACGGGCCCGCGGTCCTGAGCTGGGCCTGCGCAGGGATCGCGCTCCGATCTGCATGCAGATGGTCACCGTCATCCGACTAACCGCGCCTACAAGGTGACTGGAGGCGCGGCTTGTTCGACAGCTGCGGGCGATCTGATCCGCGCGCTCCGATGCCGTCCGCGCTCGCGCACACAGCTGTCGTACGTCGAAGGCGCAAATGTCGTTGCGGTTGCGAGCCTTTAGATCCACACTCCGTCGTCGGTTCGAACGATGTCGATCATGCGTCGTGGATCTTTAGCCGTGAGGGCGTGGGGCGATAGCTGGTGCGGTCATGGTCAGGTATCGGTATCCGATTTCGGTGAGCCTGTCGGCGTTGAGGCAGTGTCGTCCGTCGAGGACGAGCGGTGAGCGCATGGTGGGGGCGAACTTAGCCCAGTCGAGGTCGCGGTAGTGCGTCCACTCGGTGGCGACCACGATGGCGTCGGCGTCGTCGAAGACGTCTTCGACGCGGGCGGCGAGGTGCTCGGCCAGGGTGGGTTGTTCGCGGCGGAAGCGGTCGGCGGCGACGGGGTCGTGCAGGGTGATTCGGGCACCGCGTTCGAGGAGCAGGTTCGCGATGTCGATGGCGGGTGAGTCGCGCAGGTCGTCGGTGTCCGGTTTGAACGCGAGGCCGAGGATGCCGATCTTTCGGCCTTTGATGATGTGGAGTTCGTCGAGGAGCCGGTCGACGACCTTGCTGCGTTGGCGGTGGTTGACGTCGCGGGCGGCGGTGACGATCGGCGTGGGAAGGTGGTACTCGCTGGCGGTGGCGATGAGCGCTGCGGTGTCTTTGCCGAAGCAGGATCCGCCCCAGCCGATGCCAGGGTTGAGGAAGCGGGGGCCGATGCGGGCGTCGAGGCCGGTGCCGCGGGCGACTTCGCGGATGTCGGCGCCGACCTTGCCGGCGATGGCGGCAATCTCGTTGATGTAGCTGATTTTGAGGGCGAGGAAGGCGTTGGCCGCGTATTTGATCAGCTCGGCGGAGGCCAGATCGGTGGAGACCAGCGGCACGGCGCCGATGCCGGCAGGGCGGGGCAGCACGGTGGGCGGGGTGAAGGACTGGTTGAGGATGGGTCGGTAGAGCTGGTTGAGGACGTCCAGGCTGGTCTGGTTGTCGGAGCCGATGACGATCCGGTCCGGGTACAGCGTGTCGGCGAGCGCGGTGCCCTCACGCAGGAACTCGGGGTTCGACGCGACGGCGAATTGCCCGTCAGGCCGGTGGCCGTGGTGGCGCTCGTACGCCTCGCGCAGGATCGCGTCGACCCAGTTGCCGGAGCCGATCGGGACGGTGCTCTTGTTGACCACGACGGTGAAGTCGCCGCGCAGGTGCTCAGCGACGCTTTCGGCGGCGGATCGCAGGTACCGCAGGTCGGGATTGCCGTTGTCCAGTTGCGGCGTCTGCACGGCGATGAACACGACGTCGGCGTCGGGCACGCCGACGGCGTAATCGGTGGTGAACGTCAGGTGCGAGGAAGCCTGCTCGAGAAGCGCTTCCAGGTGCGGCTCGTAGATCGGGCATTGGCCGGCGCGCAGGGTGTCGATCTTCTGCTTGTCGAGGTCGATGCAGGTGGTGTCGTGGCCCAGGAAGGCCAGGCTGACGCTGGTGGTCAGACCGACATATCCGGTACCGACAACGCAGACCTTCATTGAGCGTTTCCTCTCCCCGCCAGCGACAGCGACGTGTGGTGATCCGGATTCGAGATATCAGCGGTGCCATAAACCAGACGTCGGCGCGCCACCATTCAGGTGGGGGTCGGCCGGCGTGAAAGCCAGGCCCCGCCTGCTGCACGCCGGAATGATACATATCACCGGCGCGCGGCGGGCGGCGTCCAGAGGACGTGCGGTCAGGAAGCAGCGGCGGCCGCGCTGCTGTTCAAGTGCCCGAGCAGGGTGTCCTTCTGCGCGAGGTAGTCCCGGTTCGCGGAGGTGACGAAACCAGAGAGTGGGACACGGTCCACGGCGATCCCGGCGGCGCGCAAAGCGTCAATCTTGTGCGGATTGTTGGTAGCGAGGTCGACGGAGGTGACGCCGAGCCAGGTCAACGCGTCCGCGGCCGACTGGTAGTCGCGACAGTCGGTCGGTGCGCCGACGGCGGCGTTCGCGGCGACAGTGTCGTAGCCCTGGTCCATGAAAGTATAGGCGCGGATCTTGGCGGCGAGGCCGATGCCGCGGCCTTCATGGCGCAGCAGGTAGAGCAGGATCCCGTAGTCCGATGCACCGATCAGCCGCAGGGATGTGGCCAGCTGAGGACCGCAGTCGCACTTGAGCGATCCGAGCAGGTCACCGGTGGCGCAGGCACTGTGCATCCGTACTAGCGGGATCTGCTGCTCCGCGGGCCGGGGGCGGTGCACGGCGACGAGGACTTCTTCGGGTCCCGTCTGCGAGCCGAAAACGTGCAGTTGAAGGTGCCCGTGGGCGGTGGGCAGGTCGCAGCCGGCCAGCCGGACGGTGGTGGTCATCTCGTCTCCTCCACGGTGGTGCCTGGGGTGGGCTTATGGGCGATCAGCAGAACGTGTTCGGACATGCCGAGCAGTGAGGGCTCTGCCTCGATCCGGCGGATCGCGCGCAGGAGCAGCTCGCAGCGGAGCGGGTCGCGTAGGCGCTCGGCGAGGTCGGGTAGCAGTTTCGCGGCGCCTTCGACCGCGAGCAGAGCGTGCGGGCGCAGGCCGGCGGTGGTGGCCTCTGCGGCAAGTTCGTCCGGGGTGTGAAAGTAGCCGGTGGTGAACAGCCGCCGGTCACCGGTCGGGTTGCGGTGCTGCCCGTCGCGCAGATGCCGGGCCAGGATCGCCTCTACGGCCGGCTCGTCGTAAAGGTCCTTGGCGAGGTATTCCCAGGTGGTGTAGAAGCGCGACGTCGCTGCGGCGATGACCACTCCGCCCGGAACGAGGACGCGGTGAGCCTCGGCCCAGGCGCGGGCGCGATCGGCGGCACTGGTGAGGTGATACAGCGGACCAAGCAGAAGAACAGCGTCGCAGCTGCCGGAGCCGAGCGGCAGCCGGCGTGCGTCCCCGCGCAGGATCGACGCAAGCGGCGACTCGGCGTGGGCGGACGCGGCAGCGGCTTGCTCCAGGTGCAGAGGGACGGGGTCCACGAGGTGAACATGGCAGCCGTCCGCGGCCAGCGAAAGCGCGTACGCGCCGGGCCCGCCGCCGACGTCAGCGACCGTTCCCGCTGCGGGAAGGTGACGGATCAGGATGTCGAGGGTACGCAGATACTCGATGCGGCGACGCGAGTCGCTCAATCGCCCCTGCTCGGCCCCGTGGGTGTAGAAGGCGAGGATCTCCGGGCTAATGCTCGCTGCTGTGGCCGCGTCGGGCTGGTGGCTGGCCACGCTGTCACCTCCGGCCATCGCAGTCCAGCACCGCGAGGAAGCCGTCCTGGAACTGTCGACGCAAGCGGGTCTGCTGCGCCGACATGATCGGACCGCGGAAACGGTCGAGGATCGAGGCAACGCCGCCTCCGATCGCAGGGCTGCTACCGACGGCGCTGAACAGCTTGAACTGCATCACGACTGACACCGGCGAGTGGCCGCGCGAACTGTCGGGTTGCGGTGGGGACCAGAATCCGAGGTGATAGTCCAGGCCGGCCAAGCTCAGGCACCGGTTCGCGAGGTCCATGTCGGCCCGCATCAGGTCCAGCTCGCGGGCAGTGACGTCTCGGATCAACGACCTCAGCATGACCAGGCCGCGCCGGGCGGGCTCCGATAGCCACGTGAGGTCGTCGAGGTTCGCCGCTACCTGACCGGGCGGCAGCAGTCCTGGCCGAGTCCACGGCGGTGACGGCGCCGAGTTGCCGGTGAAGCACTCCCGCAGTTGCGCGTACGCGCCCGCAGCGACGTCATGCAGCTCGACGAGGAGCCGCGCGCAGGCGGCATCGGACAGGAATTCCCAGCCCGGGAGGGCGATTTTAAATCCGACCGGACCACTACCGGGGTAAAGATCAGCGTCGGCCGCCAGGCGGCAGCCGGCGGGCAGCGGCTGTCCACGGACTGCGTCGCGCATGATTTGCGCGGCGAGGTGCGCGATGGGGTCAATCAGCGCCCGCCGCCGGTTCACGTCGCTCACCTCGCCCAGCGGCACGATCGAGGCGTCGCGGTAGGCGGTGGCGGGCCAGCAGTTGAGGTGCCAGTGCATCCGCTTGTCCCACCACTGCCCGTTGTCTCGGTCGGTCGTGCACGGGTCGTAGTTCGTGCCGATCATCAGCTGCGCCCTGTCGAGACCGAACCGGCGCCGAGTCGGGCCGGCATCGACGTAGCGGACGAACCTCCCGCAGATCGTTAGCAGCGCAGTCAGCATGGCCTCGGGGACATCACTGACCGACGACGCGGTCACTTCGTCGTCGCCGACCGTGGCCAGCAGCATCAGGTCGTAGACGCTGTGCGGGAACGCCTTGTCGATGACCGCGATCCGGTCCCCGGAATGTCCGGCGGGGTATTCGCACAGAATGTTGGGGCCGTAGTGGTCGCGGTAGTGCGGGCTGAGGTTGCGCACGTCCGGTGGCGGCGCGGCGAGTCGCGGCATCGGGAGGCTGGGGATGACCGGCAACGTCATCGCGGAGGCCGGGTAGAGCGGCCCGAACCGGTCCGCGACCGAATGGCGGGTCGTGGCGGCGGTCATGCCGGCTTGCCGTTCGCGATGGCGTCGCCGGCGGCAACGCCCATCATGGCGGCCTGCACGATGCCCTGGGCGATCCCGGCGGCATCACCGACCACAAAAATCGGCAGGCCCGGCACCTTACAGTCCTCGTCAACCGGGACCCGGTCCCACAGGAACTCGACCTCCGGCCCAATCACGAGAACGTCATCGACAAGATCATCTACGGACATGCCGGTGCCGGCGTGGTCCAGAATCGAGCCCATGACACGGCGGAAACTCTCGATGAGGCTGGCGTGCTCGGCACCGCTGAACAGGCTGTCAAGCCGCGCGGTACTCAAGTCCTTGACGGACGGCTCAAACGTCATCGACGCAGCCAACTCCGGCCAGCTACGCGGCTCGGCCGTCTTGGCCATGAACGCTCGGAGGCTCTGCGCGACCGGCCGGCCAGCGCTGAGCCGCCAGTAGTCGGACAGGATCTTCGCGCGAGCTTCGGTGCTGGTGCCGGGTCGGGCAAGCTGGCACAACAGGCCAAAGTTGGCTGCCAGCGGCCGTGCCCCGGGGGCACGTTCGGTGGTTTCGTGCCCGTCGAGAGTGATCACCTCGCGCCCGAACGAGCGCTGGTAGTTGGTGAACTTGATTCGGCCACCGTTCGGGCCGCCACAGAAACAGAACGTTTTGGTCTTCCGGTTCACCTGCTCCATCTGGGTGATCTTCAGGTCGGGGTGCTCGACGCCGATCGCGGCCAGCACCTCGGCCCTCGTCTCGAGACGTACGCCGAGCGACATGTCCGGCGCGATCGTCTGCACCCCGAACGCCGTCAGGAGGTTCTGTGTGCTGGTCACCCCGTGCCGGCCCGTGGCCAGCACCAGATGCGCTGTCTCGACCGTGACGGGGCCACCGTGCGTCGCTACCGTCACCGTCAGGCGATCCTCGCTGAGGGCAGCGGCGACCAGTTCCGACTTCTCCCACACGGTCAGCGCGTCGTCGCGGAAGCCATGCAGCGCCGTGAGCATGTCCCGGACCTGCGTCTCGCCTAGGACCGCGACCGGGTATTCCCGGATGGTCAGACCGTTACCGGCGAACGCCTTGATCACCGGCGCACCAAGCCTCGTGCCGTGCAGCACCGGCTGCTCCGGCAGTGGCGCGGTCAGGAACTGGAACGCGCGCTCGCACAGTTCGCCGGCGTGGTCCTCACCGAAGTGCTCGATGAGGCGGCGGCCGGACGGCAGCAGACTCAACTTCACCCCGTCGCCGTAGTGCACGCAGCCGCCGAAGCCGCTGATCACGTTGCAGATCCCGGCGCACCCCGTGCACCGCAGTCCTCGGTCGACCGGGCACGGCCGATTCCGTATTCCCCGCCCGGCTTCGAGCAGCAGCACCCGCCTACCCGGGGCTTGGCGCACGACCGTGTGGGCGCAGGCCAGACCACCCGGGCCGGCGCCGACAACAACCACATCGACGTACATAGGGAATCCTTCCTTGCTCAGATCGGGGGTGAGCAGCCGCCGTGCACACCCGGACGCTCGGTACGGGCCCGGTAGCGGCACCCTCGGTACACCGCTGCAGCCGACGTGGATCGGCAGCCCGAACCAATGCGTGGCAGAGCCACCGCCCGGAAAGGGCGCCCAGGAAACACTGCGAGCCGAGCGGCGGACGACGTGCGGGCATTGCGGCCTCCTCGGGGCTGCCGACGGAGAGCAGGCGTGAACCTCGCGACGAGGTGCGGAACCTGGTATCCGCCTGTCGACTGTCGCCTCTGACGCGCCCCCGGGGCAGGTGTCGGCACGGTGCCGTCGGTGGGGATCGCGCGGAACCTGGTGCGGATGGTGCGGTTGCTTCTCCGCCGCCAGGCGGGCCGCTACCGTCGAACCGAACCCGCGGCGCCCGGAAGAGAGGCTCCAACCGTGGAAGCCGACCCCACACCCGCCCGCATCAACCAGCGTCTGTCCGGCCTGCTCCACGACGCGGGATGGCGACCGGAGGCCCTAGCCCGACGAATCAACGCCGTCTTGGCGGCACGCGGCAACAGCCGCAGAGTCCACGCCAAGACCCCCTACAAGTGGATCACCGACGGCGCCGTGCCGCACGGAGACATACCCGACCTCGTCGTCGAGATGCTGTCCACCCACCTGCAGACCGAGCTGGTCTACGCCGATGTCTGGGGTCAGGTCGCCTCGCGTGCGCAGCCGGCCCTGCCGGCGAACCACGCAATGGATCTACCCTGGGACTGCAACGGACTGCTCAGCCTCGTAGGGGGACCCGTGCCGACCCGTCGCACCATCATCGCCGTCACCGGCGCCGCGCTGACCGCCCCCGCCTGGACCGCGCTACAGCAGCCCGTGCCGGACCTGGTCGCCGCCGCAGGCGAAGGCGGCCCCGTCACCACACCGCTGTTGGACATGATCGACACTGTCGTCGCCCACGCTCAGCGACTCGACGACAACCAGGGAGGCGCCGCGCGAGGATTCGTCGGCGATCAATTCAACGCGGTCGCCCGGCTCCTGCGCCGCGCCTCCTACAACGCCGCCGCCGGCCGCCGTCTCGCCGCCGCCCTGGCACAGCTCGCACAGACCGCCGGATTCATGGCATTCGACGCCGGCGAAGACGGCGTCGCGCAGCGCTGGTATCTCACCGCCCTGCGCGCCGCGCACGCAGCCGCGGACCCAGGTCTCGCCGCCAGCGTATTGGCTCTCATGTCCAACCAAGCCGCAGACCGAGGCCACGCCCTCGACGCCCTGCAACTCGCGGCAGCGGCGCAAGAATCCGCGAGGAGCACACCACCCGCCGTTCGCGCGTTGATCGCCGCCCGTAGCAGCCTCGCCCACGCCGTTGCCGGCGACATCGCCAGCTACTCACAGATGCGCCACAACACCCTCGAACTTCTCAATGCCAAACCCGACGCGCCGCTTCCCCGATGGGCCTCTTACATCGAGCGCGTCGAACTCGACGCGATCACCGGCCGTGGCCTCGTGGTCCTGGCCGAGCGGGTGCCGACACGACGCAAACAACTCCTCCGCGAAGCCGGCCAGCTCCTACACGCCCGTGCGCACACCAGAGCCGATGAAGCGCCACAGCGCTCCGCCCTACGCCACGGCGCATGGCTCAGCCTCGCCCACCACGCCGCCGGTGACCTCGACCTCGCAGTCAGCACCGCCCGGCTCGCCCTCGGACGTCTACCCGCTGTCAACTCCGCCCGCAGCGTCGAGCTGCTGCTGCGACTGCACGACGAACTCGCTCCCGCTGCCTCGCGCTGCCCAGCCGTCCGCGACCTCGTCACCGAACTACGCACCCTGCCAACACCAGGGCGGTAGGACGTACCGCGGCTACGCAGCGCACCCTTATCCCGCACCCGATATCGATCGAACGACCAGTGAGCGGCCTCACCTACAATCTGCGTCGAGGGATCATTCGATGAGCGACCACGAGGTGCCTCCATCTGTCCGTGCCCGGCGGCTGCGTCACGGGGATCGGGTGCGGATCGTCGCCCCGGCCAGCCCGCCGACCCGCGAAGGCGTTCGCCTGGGCGGTGGAGGTCGCCATGCTTCACCGTCGGCTCGGACCTACCGTGCTGCTGGCCCCACTAGCCGCGCAGGTCTAGGCCGTGTCTCCTGGATCATGGCTTGGGGTGGTCCGGTTTCGCGCGTAGCCAGATGAGGATGTCGGCGATCTGCACGGTGGCGCGGTAGCGGCAGGCGAGCTTGTCGTACCTGGTGGCCACGGCGCGGAACTGCTTGCGCCGGTTCATCAGCCGTTCGATGGTGTTGCGCTGCCGGTAGCGGTGCGGGCGGAACGTGGGCGGGCGACCACCGCGTGACCCTTTCCGGGCGCGGTTGGCCTTCTGGTCGTCTTTCTCGGGGATGTCGTGGGGGATGCGCCGGTCCCGCAGCGCGCGGCGGTTGCCGCGAGAGCTGTACGCCTTGTCCGCGGAGAGGGAATCGAGGCGTTTGCGGGGGCGGCCGATCCGGCCGGGGCGGGCTACGGCCACGTCGTCGAGTAGCCGTACCAGTTGGCGGGTGTCGTGGTCCTGGCCCGGGGTCAGGTGGCTGGTCAGGTTTCGGCCTCGCCCGTCACCGATCGTGTGGATCTTCGTGGTCCACCCGCCGCGCGACTTGCCGAGTCCTTCCCGTCGCGCTGCATCACGGCTGCTCAGCCCCCTTTACGCGCGCCGGCGGCGTGCTGGTGGGCACGCACGATCGTGGAATCGGCGTTGCCGTGCCAGTCCAGGTCCCCGGCAGCGTCCGCGTCGGCCTGCAGCATCGCCTCGATCCGCGCCCAGGTCCCGTCCTCCTGCCAGCGGGTGAAGCGCTTGTACAGCGTCTTCCACGGCCCGTACCGTGCCGGGACGTCCCGCCACGGCACCCCGGTGCGTACCCGGAACACGATCCCGTTGATCACCTGTCGGTGATCACGCCACCGCCCACCACGCTGCGGCGTCATCGCCGGCAACAACGACGCGATCCGCGCGTACTCGACATCAGTCAACTCGAACCGTCCACCCACGACAGCTGTGAATAGCCGAACCGAAACCAAAGATCCAGGAGACACGCCCTAGTACAGCTACGCAATGTCCAGCCGCTTCAGCAACCGCACCACCCTGCGCAACTTCCGGGGTGACCACGAACCACGCTGCTACGATCGGCACCACTTCGGCCGCACGCCTACCGCTCGCGCGGTACGGCGCGCGGATGGGGCTGTTGGTGAATCAGCGGTCGGGGGGTTGCCGCTTCGTTCGTTCGCGGACGATGTTCCCCCGGCCGCTCCAACCACTGGCCCGACACGGACAGGGACAGGGATGGAAATCCGGGACATCGGTGGTCGGCCGCACACGGACATTGCCGGCGCAGCCGAGCTGACCGGACGGTCTGAACAGACAGTGCGACTCAAGACGTCGCCGAAACAGCGAGCCCAGGGATCAGGCTGGCCTGCATCGATTAAGCAGGACAAGAAGGCGTGGTTCCCCATCGATGAGCTGGAGCGCGTCCGAGACGTTCTGTTACCGCAGATCGTCGAGGCTTCCCGCGCACGGGTCCATCACGTCGACCTTGACGGCGACCCCGAGGAACTAATCTCCGCCACCGAGTTCCGGGAGCTGCTCACCATCACGCAAGGCGGATGGGACAAGTACGTCGGCCTCAGCCGGGCAGCGTGGGACCGCAACGAGGACGGCTACCTTCCCTTGCCTGACCATCAGGAGCCCGCGCCAGTGCAAGGAGTTGTCCGGTACTGGAAACGCCGCCGCGTACAGGAGTGGATCAACGCCCGGACCGGGAAGGTGCTCGGCGCCGATCTGCCCGACGAGCCGACAGCTGCCCCCTGACACATCACGATCCGCCGATGGCATGACCCACACGACGGGTCAACGCCCAAAGGATCTGTTGTACGGCAGACGCCACGCGACCTCGAGTACGCAGCTCGCACCAGCCGGGCTCGCCGCCCTGCCGGGTACGCCGGATCCAGAAGCCGCCGCGCCGGTTGGGCTGAATCGACCTTCGGTCGATGGCCTCCAGCCGGGTCAGCGTCCCGCCGCTGAACCGCGGCGCCTCGCCGGCGAAGCAGGCTCCGGGAAGGGTGAGGACCTCGCCGAGCCTTCCCGGCGACCTGCCCAAAGGGCAACCATGTGCGGCTGTGGGGGTCAAGCCGCACCCCAGGCTTGACCCCCACAGCCGCACATGGTCGATCGGCGATCAGGCCACCGGGAAGGCTCTCTCACGTACGCCAAATAAATGACCATGCCACCAGTCCCCCATTTTGGTCCCGGTCGTTCGCCCGATGTCCGGGCGAGGGCACTCGCCTTCCCGGCAGCTCAAAGAGGTTAGGCCGTCAGGTTTCAGCCGACCGACCTCCGCCGTACGGTTATACACCGACCACCCAACGAAACCTCCAACTCAGAAAATCCGAAGTGGACCAAGAAGGCTACATCATGTATCATTAAATACATGAGGGAGGGGGACGGCACCCCCCACCTCACAACCAACAGCCTCAACCGAAGGGATCAACGGTGAGCAACACGCTCGACACCATCCCCCTGGCCGCCCGGCACGCGACCCTGCCGGACCTGCACCGCATCCTCAACATCCAGCAGGCACACAAGCTCGACATCGTCGCCGGCACCGCCATGCTGCGAGCCGAGGCCGGGCACCTGCGCATCACCGGCGCAGAACCCATCATCAGCGAGTCCGGCGTCACCCCCTCCGACGGGCTCTACCGGCCCACCGAGCTGGGCGACGCGGGACTCGGCGAGAAGCTCGGAATCCCCACCAGCTACCTGCGCAAGACGCGCGCCCAGGCGCTACCCCTCTACGACGCCAACGTCAACGGCTGGCTTGGCCTCAGCCAGGGCAAGCGCTACCTCGCCCGCTGCCTGTCCGACGGCAACGGCGGCGGCATCCTGCGCGCCTTCCTCAGCGACGGATACAAGATCATCGATAACCTCGACGTGCTGATGGCCGTCCTCGCTGGAATCCGCGAGTCGGGCATGAACGTCAAGCTGGAATGCGACCTCAGCGAACGCCGGATGGTCGTCCGCGTGCATTCCGAGGCCATCAAGACCCTCGCCCGTAACCTGTTGCGCAACTACCGCAGCCCTTTTACCGGAGCCACCGGCGCGGACAACCCGACCGTCTTCGCCGGCCTCGTCTTCACGAACAGCGAGACCGGCTCCGGCGCGTTCACCGTCACGCCCCGCATCGTCGTGCAGGTCTGCGACAACGGGCTCACCATCACCAAAGATGCCCTGCGAGCCGTGCACCTCGGCGCGAAGATGGACGAGGGCACCATCCGGTGGAGCAACGACACCCACCAGGCGAACCTCAACCTGATCGGCAAGCAGACCCGCGACGCCGTACGCCGCTTCCTCGACGTCCGCTACGTGCAGCGCAAGATCGAAGAGATCGAGGAGAAGGCCGGCCGGCGGATCCCCGACCCCGACCACACGATCCGGGTCGTCGCCCAGCGGCTGCGGTTCACCGAGGACGAGCAGCGGCTCATCCTGGACCACTTCATCGACGGCGGCGACCGCACGGCCGGAGGCATCCTGCACGCCGTCACCAGCGCCGCCCAGACCCTCACCGACCCCGACGCCGCCTACGACATGGAGGGCGCCGGCATCCGGGCAATGGAACTCGCCGCCACGCTCTGACCCGATGTCCGGGTGCCGTCGGCGCAACCCGCCGGCGGCACCCGGACCCAGCGCCCAGCCGCACGGCCGACCGCGTCGACGCGCATCGAGCACGCCGACGCGGGCTACCGCTCCCGCACCGCACGGCCCCGGCAACCTGGCTTCAACCCGCCCGCGGTCGTGCGCTGCAACCCATCGCTGCGCACCTTTGGAGAAGCAATGCCCCTGTTCATCGGGTTGCCCCACGGCGTATCCCTGCCCCGCAACCTTGCCGAACCCGACGCCCGACACCTCGTCTCCGTACTCGCCCGCACCTACCAGTGGACCGGGCCATTGTTCGGCCGCGCGGAAGTCGAGGCGTACCTACGTGCCCAGGCCGACAACCCCGGCAGCCTCCACGACCCAGCCCTGAACGCCGAGGACTGGCACCGCGTCCAGAACACCGCCGCATGGAAGAACCTCGCGGCAACAGCCCGCCGCGCCGTCACCACCGCCGACGTGATCGGCCAGGCACTGCGCCAAGCCGGCCTGTACTGCGCCCAATGCGACTCCCCCATCGCCGGTCCCTCGAGCGCCAATTGGGGGCTCTGCCCCACCTGCCTTAACGCCGCCGATCTCGGCACCCTGCAGACCCGCCCCTGCCCAGCCGGCGACGGCGCAAGCCCTCACCGCTGGAACAGCACCACCTGCACCGAATGCTCGATGCCCGCCCCAGCCGCCCGCCTCCGCCTCACCGCCGTCGCCACAGCCGCCTGACCCGCCGCGCGACGTTCCACCGTTCATTGACAAATCCGCAGCTACCCGACACGGACCCACCAGAGCCGCTGAACGCAGCGGCCTTGAAACCACCGATCCGGCCCGGACGGCAACCCGGGCCTGACCGGCCAACCAACACCCACAACCGGAAGGACACACCCGTGCTCCCGATCACCGCAACCGAAGCGCAGCCCAGCGCGGACACCGACCAGCTCAGCCCTGACGGGCTGCCCGACCTGTCGACCACCCCCACCGACCCGGCGGAGGCAGCCGACACCGAGCACGCCGTCGCCAAGCCCGCCCTGCCCGGCGACTACGAACTGCTGCCCATCAAGCAGATCAGGCCCAACCCCGACAACGTCCGCGACGACGCCCAAGCCCTGCCCGGCATCGTGGGAAACCTGCAACAGGACGGCGTACGCGGGCTGCTCGCCCCGGTCATCGTCACGCCGCTCGACGACGACACGTACCTGATCATTGACGGTGAGCAGCGATACTGGTCCGCCGTCGAAGCCGAGCAGGAGTACCTCCCGGCCATCGTCCGGGACGACCTGGCCGGCAACCGCGAGCAGATCATCAGCATGCTGCGGCAGGTCCACCGCAAGGACCCCACCGCCGCGCAGCAGGCCCGAGGCATCCAGCAGCTCGCCCTCGACGGCATGAGCGACGAGGAGATCGCCCGCAGCACCGGCTACCACCCCGAACAGGTCAAGGCCGGCCGCTGCGTCGCCGCCCTGGACAAGCACACCGCCGAGCGCACCCACGCACTCGGACTGGACTTCACCCAGGCCGCCGCCCTCGCCGAGTTCACCGACGAACCCGACACCATCGGAACGCTGCTGGAGGAAGCCGAAGACGGCGGGCCGTTCGCATTCGCCCGAGCCGTCGAACAGGCCCGCTCCGCCCGCAACGCCCGCGAAACCGAAGCCGCGCGCCGCGCCGAGCTGACCGCCGCCGGGGTGACCCTGCTGCCGGAACACCCCGGCTACCACGACACGAAGGTCAAGGAAATCTGCGACCTCCGCGACGCCGAAGGCCAGCACATCAGCGCCGAGGACCACAGCGCCTGCCCCGGCCACGCCGTCCTGCTGTACCTGGCCTACGACCACCGCCTCACCGAACGCACCTACTGCACCGACTGGCGCAAGCACGGACACACCCAGTACAGCTACAGCACCACCACCCGCAGCGGGCCCATGACCGAACAGGAGAAAGCCGAGCGGCGACGCGTCATCGAGAACAACAAGCTGATGGAAGCCGCGAACACCGTCCGCCGTGAGTGGCTGACCAACCTGCTCGCTGGCAAGACCCCGCCCAAAGGCACCAACAAGCTCATCGCAGAGATGCTGGCCGACTCCGGGTACACCCTGTCCACCTGGATCAACGGCGGCCGGAAGATGCTGGACTACCTACTCTCGCCCGGCAAGACCAAGCGGGCCGGCACCAGCCGAGTCCCCGCCCGCGTCAGCGACGCCCGCTACACGGTCATCTCCCTGGCAGCCATCGCCGCCGCCAACGAAAGCGCCATCACCCGCAGCTCCTGGCGTGCCCCGGACCCGGCCGTCGCGAAGTGGTTGCAGTGGTGCATCACCAACGGCTTCCAGATCGGCAAGGTCGAACAGCTCATCATCGACGGCGTCACCAACCGCACCACCAACCGGCGAACCGAACTCACCGTGGCCACCACCAACACGGAGCCGGACGACCCGAAGCCCACCCACGACAAGGACGAACCCGAGCAGCCCGACACTGCGACCCAGGACGTCGACGCGGCAACCAGCGCCACCGCCGACAGCGTGGACACCGACGAGGAAGCAGACCCCGACACTGCACACCGGCTCGCCGCCTAACCGCTGCCGGTCGGGGGCCGCACCCGGCCCCCGACCGGCAGCACCGAGGGCATAGCCGCGCGCAGGCCAGGCCCCGTGGACACCACCCACGACGAATCAGCCTGTCCAGCAGCCTTCACCCCGGCCGAGGCCAGCACTCGTGCCCAAGGACGCGCTGTGCTCACGCCGGCCACCATCCGAGCACGCGAGCCCGGAATCCACGTACGCCGAGCATGCGCGCTCCGTGCTGCCGCACCCGCCTCTACAGCCGCCGGAGCCACACCTCGCAACCCTCCGCCCGACCCTGCTGCTGCGGCAGGCAGCCGCCGCAGCGCCTACTCCCCCGCCCGCCGCCCCAGCAGAAGGAGACCCATGCCCGCGCTGATCCCGCACACCAACCAGCCCGTACCCGCCAGTCCGCCGACCGGCCTACACGTCGTCCAGTACTCCGGCGGCATCGGCAGTTGGGGCGCCGCCCAACGCATCGCCGCCGAACACGGCACCACCAACATGGTTCTACTCTTCGCAGACGTCCTGACCGAAGACCCCGACCTGTACCGCTGGCTGCACGACAGCAGCACCCAACTCGGCGTACCCATCACCCGCGTCGCCGACGGACGCACCCCCTGGCAGCTCTTTCACGACATCCGCTACCTCGGCAACAGCCGCATCGCCCCCTGCACCCACACCCTCAAGATCACCCCCTGTCGCCGCTGGCTCGAAACCCACGCCGACCCCGCCGCCACCACCCTCTACATCGGCCTCGACGCCTCCCCCCGCGACCGCAACCGCGCCCCCGCCATCGCCGCCGGCTGGACGCCCTGGACCACCCGCTTCCCACTACTCGACCCGCCCCACCTGACCAAGGACGACCTGCTCGACTGGGCTCGCCAGCTCGGGCTACGCCCGCCCCGCCTCTACGAACTCGGCATGCCCCACAACAACTGCGCCGGCGCGTGCGTCCGCGCCGGCAAGCGCCATTGGGCGCGCCTGCTGGACGTACTCCCTGACCAGTACGCCACCGCCGAAGCGGCAGAACAACAGCTACGCGAACATCTCGGCGACGTCTCCATACTCACCGAACAACGCCACGGTCAACGACACCGGCTGCCCCTACGGAATCTGCGCGAACGCATCGCCGCAGGAGGCCAGCCATGACCGCCCGCCGTGCGCATCCCCTGTTGAACGCGAGTTGATCCTGCGCGCGCGGCGGCCCGGACCACTACGACGCCCTGGCCACCGCGCCCTGCCCGAGCAGGCCACAACCTCCAACACAGGCACTGGCGGCTTTTCTCCCGGGCCCGTCGCGCTCCAGACCGTTGCTCCCGCGGGCACCGGGCGGGCCGGAGCACCTCCGCGCCGCATCAGGTCCGCAGCCGGCCCGCCCTGCCGACTCCGCGCACACCACGATCCCTTCGCCCGGCCTCCGAGTCCCGCAGCCAGGCTGACCAGATCAACATGAGCATGTATAGTAATGATTACTAATGGAGTTGGCGAACCTCCAGCCCAACCCACCAACCCGATCGGGACGCAACCATGCCGAACAAGCCGCCCGCTCAGAACACTGCGCCAACACGCCACGCGCCCATCGGCACGCTGGCTCCGCTCGACGCGCTCGGAGACATCGTACGGCTCGTCGGACGTGACGGCCGGTGGCGCCTCTTCCGGGACAACAATCCCCACGGCCTCCGGCTCGACGGCGGTGACGACGGGTGGACGCTCACCCGCGAGTTCCACGCCCACGTCACCTTCGCTGGCGGCGAACGCTGGGAGATGATCGCCGAGCCGTCGCCTGTCTGCGCTGGCGGCTGGGACGCCCAGCGGCGCGAGTATGTGGCTCGCAGACTGCCGACCGGACATGTGATCGCCAGCGGCGACACGCAATACGGGGTCCTGGCGCGCGCCGCGCGACGTTGCCTACCTAACGCCAGGCACCGGCCGCCGCAAGAACAGTGACCGCCCAGCAGCATCCCTGGGACCACTGCTGGGCGACGGCCGGGGGGTTAGTTTGGCGAACTCCCCCCGGCCGCCTGGCGTCCGACGCCACACAGGCCCCAACAAGCCAATACGCCGAACACGTGCCGCCCATCGTACGGCAGTATTGCCCCCTGGCCGCGAAGCAGACCATGAGAAGCGCCCTCAGCCGCCACCCGCCGGCCGTCCGATTCGCCAACCAGTTCGTACGGCATCATCACTCCATGTCCACGCGCTCCCCACACGACCGCGATGTCGTCAACCGGGTCGAAGCAGCGGCGATGCTCGGCATCTCCGTTAGCCACCTCGACCGGCTCTACCGCGAGCGCGACAGCAACGGCTTCCCCGAGCGCGCGGCCGACGGCCGCTCATGGCACCGCGACGACATCGCGAAATACGAACTGCCTCGCGACCAGGCCAGGCGCGGCGCGCGGGACAGCGTCGACCGCTCCGGCGACCCGGACGAGTTGGTCGACACCGCCACAGCGGCCCGCATCCTCGGCTACCGCGACCGAAGCGCCCTCGCCGGAAACAACCCGGTGTGGCTGCGGCTGCAACAGCAAGTGGATGACGAATCCTTGACCCCCGCCGGCCGCAAACGCAGGCGATGGAAGCGTCGCACCGTGTGGGAGCTCGCGGAAAGCCGCATCGGCAAGGGAGGCGCCACGCACACCGGACGGCCAGCCGGCACTCCCCACGGCCACCCTGACCGTTCCGGCGACCCCGACGAACTGGTGGGCAAAGCCGAAGCCGCCAGAGTGCTCGGCTACAGCACCGCCAACGCCCTACCCAACCGCGTACTGGAACGCGCCGATGAGCAGACCACCGGTCCACAGGGACGCCACCGCCGCAAGTGGAAGCGCCAAACGCTGTGGGCCATCCTGGACGAGCAGGGCAGCAAACCAACCCAGCCGTGACCCGCTCGGCCTCCCTCGACGTAGCGCTGCCGTCGACCCCGACCGATCGCCGCGGTTCCGCTCACCGAGACGGCCGGCCCTGGCGGGCCGGGTAAGCCGGAAGCGGCCTCCGGCCGCACTGCCCAAACCCCCTTCACCGGTGGGGGCCGCAACAGGCTAGCGACGTGCTCGCTCCGGTCAAGTCCGGGCGCGGCTCGGAAACATCATGCACACCCCGCATGATCTTTCCTCGAAACCCCGCGCCCGAACTTGACCTCCACTGCGCGCGCCGCGGGTCGAGTGAACTCGCCCCCCACCGCCGAAGGAAGTGGGGGACGCGCCGTGTCCGTACACGGCAGCGTGATCGGCGTAGCCGCCGGCAACCACCAGCAAGATCATCAAAAGCTCATCGACCGGGCGGGCCAAATCGGATAGGTCCATACCGCAGAATGATGTATAGTAATGACTGTTCGGAGGGGACGGCGAACCCCACCGCACACCACACAAACCCCAACCCAAAGGAGACGCATGGACTCCCACGGCGTCGGCGCTCTGCCGATCGTCGAGGGGTACGGCTGCGCGACGTGCGGCGTACCCCTCACCATGATCACCACCCCAGACCACGGGAAGACGTTCCTTCATTCCCGCAACGGCAACGACGACCACGAGCCCAACCCAGTGCCACTCGCACAGCTCGCGCACGTCGAAATGACCTGCGACTTTTGCTCCGCGCCTCGCCCGGTCGCGTCGTTCACCTTCGGGAAACTCGAAGTCGCCATGGTGGCCCCCACCGACGTCAGCGGCATGGCGATGCACAACCTCGGCGGCAGTTGGGCAGCTTGCGAGGGATGCGCACGCCTGGTCGAGCAGCGCGACCCCGAAGGGTTGACCGCTCGCGCCATCAAACGCGCCCGCCGTCGCGGCCTGTCAGATGACGCGCAGAGCTTCTTCCGGCCCCTGCACCAAGCCCTCTTCGCCGCCACGCCCACCACGCCGAAACGGCAACCGCTCCCCTACGTGGCGAACAACCACAGCCGCCCTCCCGCGAAGGACGCCACCGCCGCCCCCGAGGTGCGGTCGCTGCGCCCGCAGATGCTGCCCAAGGTGCGGGATCGACTCGTGCGTTTCTGGCGCACGTCCGGCGGCTCGTATCTCCTGCGCCTACTTGACGGTGGCAAGACATACAAGATCCCCGGGCACCTGTTCCCTGGTGCCCCAGTCGATGCCCCCGCCGCGATCGTTGACGCCCGCAACCCCGAAGCGCTGCGCCAGTACACCGCCCTAATGGCAAATCATGCAGAAAACGGACGCGTGTTCTGGATCGACCCCGATTTCACCACCCTCGCCGCACACGCGGCACGCGATCTTCCTGACGTGCGCGTCGAGCAAGTCGAGATGCCGGCATCCGACGGCCTACTCGTCTGGCACACGCCGATCTATCAGCCGGTGGAGCCGCAGACCGGTTTAACGGTGCCAATCGTCGCGGCGCAGTGGGGACCGATCCCCGGTGGCGTTTGGATCACCTTTTACACCCCCGCCGAAACCCTCGTGCAGGGCCGCCAGCCCACCGAGTTGGAATTGCAGGGGCTACGCGAGCGCATCGGCTGGCTCGCCCCAGTCAGCAGCGGCGCTGGGCTGCGCTTCGGCCAGCCGTACGCACCTGGCAGCGAACAGACGCGCGTGATGCTGTGCTCGCTGATCGCCACGTGGATCCTGTCGACGCAGCCCGACGCTGAAGTCACCGAGGAGCCAGCCGACAAGGCGACGCGCAAGGCGTACCAGCGCGCCAACCGACCCGCGCCAACGGTGCGGCTCGTGCGATTGCGACGCAAGCAGCAGGCCCGCCAGGACAGCCCCGACAGCACGACCACGCGCGTCTACACCCGCCGATGGTGGGTCGCCGGGTTCTTCCGGCAGCAGCCCTACGGCCCCGGCCGCGCACTCCGCCGCCGAACCTACGTCCGCCCTCACATCAAAGGACCGGCCGACGCCCCGCTCGTCCTGACCGATCAGGTTCACGTGCTCGGCGACGCCCGCAAGCGACAGCAGCCGTAGAAGGTAACAGGGGAGTCGGCCGCGCCGGCTCCCCTGTTACCCGTCAATGGCAACACCTCGACAAATGAAAGCGCGATCAGCGTAGCCGCCAGCACATCAAGTCATCCAATTTTCTCGACCGTGCGGGCCGAATTGGATAGACCCACACCATCGAAATAGGTATAGTAATGACTGTTCGGAGGGGACGGCGAACCCCCACCGCGCACCACACAAACCCCAACCCCCAAGGAGCACCCGAATGCACACGGCGTGGCAAACGATCCTGCTCGCAGTCACCACCGCCAACCTCGTCGCACTCCTGGTACACAACCGACGACTTCGCACCGCACTCACCACCGCCCGCCACGAGGCCGACCACGACCCGCTGACCGGGCTACCCAACCGCCGCGCGCTGCTGCGCCACCTGAACGCGCTCCTGGCCGACCACACCCGGCCCGTCAGCGTCGCGCTTCTCGACCTCAACGACTTCAAAGCGATCAACGACCAGCACGGGCACGCCGCAGGCGACCGCCTGCTCATCCACGTCGCGGACACCCTCACCGCGCTCGACCTACCCGCCGCCTACATCGGCCGAATGAGCGGCGACGAGTTCTTGATCATCACCGGCGACGGCGAACGCACCAGCCGCGAGAACGCCACCGCCGCCACCGATGCCCTCGACCGCAGCACCCTCGCGATCTTCGGCGAGCCCGTCAAATGCCGCGCAAGCATCGGCCTCGCGATAGCCGACCAGGGCACCCGTACGGCCTCCGACCTCCTCACCCGGGCTGACGCCGCCATGTACGACGCCAAGCGCCATGGCACAGCCGTCCAGGTGTGGCACCACACCACCGCAACCACCGCAACCACAGCAGCCACCTCACGCCGCCGCTACCGCTAACACCCCCAAGCGCGGCCCGGGTCACCCCACCCGGGCCGCCCCTCCCCCTCGCACCACGCGCGCCATCCGGGCGGAACGCCGAACACCGCCCACACGAACGCCAACAGGAGGAGCCCTATGTCTGCCCTCACGGCACCCACGACATTGATCCCGGCGGCAACGCCCGCCGTTCGCCGCGCCGGTCAAATCCTGGCCATGCTTGAAGACGCCCGCCGCCGCATGGCCCACGTCATCAGCCACCTCGACTTGTGTGACCACCGGCCCGCGTGGCCAACTGAGCCGGTCTACGACCTGGCCACCGCCGTACAACTGCGCGCCGCAACCGTCGCACTAATCAAGTACGCCCGCCGGCACCACTGCGACGACTGCAACCCCGGACGAATGCGCGCCGCCCTGCGACTGGCCGCGATGCTGCTCGACCTCTGGCAGCACGGCAAGCACTACGTGCAGCGCCCCAACCTGTACCCGGTCACGCTCGCCCACAGCGCCCACCGGCTGCTCAGCGACTGCGCCGGATGGACCACCACCGGCGACCCCGGACGCCTGCTCGGCCAGCATCCCTGACCCCGCGCCCGCCCGGCCGCCCGCAGCGGCCGGGCGGCACACCCGGGACGTCGTCGGCGCGCATCGAGCACGCCGCCGCCGGCTGCCGCTCCCGACTCTCACCCCACGTCCCACAGCGCATCCGCAGGTCAGTCGCCGTCCACCAGGCCGGCGGCTGACTCGGCATCACCCATCACGCCCTCTCGCGACACGACCTCCAGCGCAGACGGCCGACCACGACGCCGCGGCATCACCGACCCCAACTGCGCGATGCGCTCGCGCACCGCCTTACCGTCCACCGTCCGCCGCAGCGCCCGGACTCTGCTCACGTCCACACCGGCCAGCTCAGCGGCCAATCCGTCGTCACGGAGGATCGTCGCGAGGACCGCCACCGACAGTTCGTGTGCCGTCGTTGCGTCCCGCACCTCCCCGTCTACCTTTGCCAGCAACTCGCGCCGCCGCTCGGCAGCATCCGCAAGCGCCGAGGCGGACTGCTCGACCGCCCGCACGGCACGCCGCTCGACCTCCTGCCGCGCCCGAAGCGCGCGGACCGCATCATTCCCCGTTCGACTCGCCATATCCCGACCGTAGCGGCTTTCCGATCCCCACCAACACATCCCGAGCCTGCCATCTTGCCTATTCGTTCGAGCCTGGCCGCAATTTCAGGAATCACCTCAGAGCCTCACCCAGACCAGCCGCACAGCGCCCTACCTGCAAAAATGCCCAACCCCACGATTCCTGCTCCCTTAAAGGCGACACACCCTCTTGCATTCTCCGCCACCCACCCTCTAGTTGATCTTCTAAGGTTTTCGCATGTTGTCCATCACGCGAATCTCGCCCGGCAGCGGATATCGCTATCTGATGGAGCAGGTCGCGGCCGGCCGGCACGACATGCGCGCCCCGACCATCGGGAACCCGGCCCCGTACTACCTGGACCCGACGGCGCGAGGTGAGAGCCCCGGTTGGTGGGCTGGCGACGGCGCCACGGTCCTCGGAGTGAGCGGCTGGGTCACCGAGACCCAGATGCGCCTCCTCGTCGGCCAGGGACGCCATCCCCTCGCCGGCTACCAGCTCGGGCAGCGATGGCGCACGTACGCGCCGCAGACCGACGCGTACCGGGCCGCAGCCGCGCAGCGAGCGCTGTCGCGCCTGCCCGACGACGCCACGGTCGAACAGCGGGACAAGGCGTGGTACGACGCGATGGCCGCCCCGGAGCGCCGCGCGGTGTCCGCGTTCGACGTCACCGTGTCTCCGGTCAAGTCTGTGTCGCTGCTGTGGGCCTTCGGCGACGACGACGTAAAACGCGACGTCATGGCCGCCCACCACGCCGGCGTTCGCGTCGTGCTCGACCATCTGCAACGGCACGGCGCCTATGCCCGCGCCGGCGCCGGAGGCGTCCGCCAACTCGACACCGCAGGCCTGGCGGCCATGGTCTTCGACCACCGCCTCAGCCGTGAACGTGACCCCCAACTTCACGCGCACATCGTGGTCTCCGCCAAAGTCCAAGCCCACAGCGCCGACGGCAAATGCCAGTGGCTCGCCCTCGACGGCCGGGCCCTCTACCGCGCCGCGATCGGCGCCCGCGTCGCCTACGAACGTGCGGTCGAAGCCGAGCTACGCCAGCGCCGCGGTATCACCTTCGCCCCACGCCCTGACACCGGCATCCGGGAGATCGTCGGCATCAGCGTCAACTCCCTGCGCCACTACGCCAGACGTCGCGCCGCCATCACCGAGGAGATCCACCGCGGCGCATCCCCGCTTCAACGGATGGCACCGCGACGGTGGCGCACTCGCGCCCAGGACGCCACCCTGCGCACCCGCCGCCCTCATAATGGCGCCGAGTCGACCCACGAGGCCGTGCGCCGTTGGCTCGCCGAGGACCGCAAAATGGGCCTCGACACACGAGGGCAGATTCAACGTATTCTCGCCGGTCACGCGCACGATGACACCGCCGCCATCGCGCTGCGGGTGCTGCGCCGGGCCCGCCGTCTCGCAGCCGACCCCGCCGCCCTGGACGAGGCCACGCTACGGGACGCCGCCGCCCAGCTTCGCGTCGCCCGCGCGCACCGCCCGCGCGTCATCGACGCCGCCGTTCGCGCCGACGACCGGTTGGCGGTCACCCGTGCCGTACACACGCTCAGCCGTCAGCGCACCGTCTTCGGCCGCGACCACCTCGAACTCGCCATCGGTCAGGTCCTCGACATCACACCCGGGCACTCGCCCGCCGCGGACTGGCAACGCGTGCAGCGCCTCGCCGCGCACGCCGTCACCAAAGGGGCTGCGGGCCTGCGCGTCCTGACTCCCCCAGCGCTCGTGCAGTGGGGACCGATCCTGCAACGTGCCAGCGACCTGCACAGCGAATACACCCGCCATCGGGATCTGCACCTGACCACCCACGCCGTCCTCGCTGCCGAGCACCAGGTCATCGCCTACGCCCGTCGACGCGGCGCGCGGCCCGCCCCCGCCGAGGTCATCAACGCCGCCGTCGACCGGTTGGACCTGTCCGGCGAGAAACCCGAGGTGCTGCGGTTCCTCATCGGCGACGACCGGCGCATCACCGGTGTCATCGGTCCCGCTGGCACCGGAAAAACGCACCTTCAGCGGGCCGTCGTCGCCGCAGCCCACACCGCAGGCATACCGGTGCTGGGCCTCACCGTCGGCCAGGCCGCCGCCAACCTGCTCGCTGACGCCACCCGCCAACCCGACGGGACCACTCTGCGCACCGAGAACGTCGCGCGGTGGCTGCACGCCCAACATCGGCCCCCGCCCGGCACCCGAGCCCGCCACTGGACGTTCGCACCAGGGCAATGGGTCATCATCGACGAGGCATCCCAGGTCTCCAGCCACGATCTGGCCCGCATCACCGCTCAGCTCGACCATGTACGCGGCAAGCTCATCCTCGTCGGCGACCCCAATCAGACATCCGCCGTAGGACCCGGCGGGCTGCTCCGCTACCTCGCCACCCTCGGCGTCACCACTTCCCTGTCGCACGTGCATCGCTTCACCCACGCCTGGGAAGGCCCCGCCTCACTGCGGCTCCGCCACGGCGACCCCACCGTCCTAGCCGAGTACGACCGGCGCGGGCGCCTCGTCGGCGGGCACCGCCGCCACCTCGTCGACCAGATGCTCACCCGGTGGCTCGCCGACATCACCGCCGGCCGCCGCAGCATGATGCTCGTCGACACCACCAAAGAGGCCAGCGACATCGCCCACCGCGCACGCAGCTTGCTCATCACCACGGGCCACGTGCAGCCCGGCCGCGCCGTACGCCTGCGGGACGGCAACCTGGCCAGCGTGGGCGACATTATCGTCACCCGCCGCAACGACCGGCGCATCGCTGCCGGCCCCGACTACGTCACCAACCGCGACCAGTGGCGCATCAACGCCATCACCCGCGACGGGCAACTCCACATCACCAACATCACCACCGGAACAGACGCCGTCCTGCCCGCCGCCTACACCGCCCAGCACACCCACCTCGCGTACGCGCAAACCGTCGACTCGGTCCAAGGACAGACCGTCCACACCGCCCGCGCGCTCATCGACGACAACACCTCCCTCGCCCGCGTCTACGTCATGCTCACCCGCGGCCGAGCGCTCAACGAGGCGTACGTCGTCACTGACGACGACCCCCGCGAAGGCACCCCACCGGCGCCGCCCACCGCCCGCGTCGCCGTTCTCGCCGACGTCATGCGCCGCGGCGGACCCGAGCGCTCCGCCACCGAAACCGAACAGCAGCTCTGGGCCGACGCCGACGCCCTACACACCTGGACGCCCATCTACGACGACCTCACCGCCCGCGCCCGCATCCCCGAACACCTCGCCATCGTCCGCCAACTCAGCGGCCCCGCCCTCGCCGACCGGCTCGCCCACGACCTCGCCCTACCAGCGCTCATCAACCGACTCACCACTTACGCCGCCGCCGGACACGAACCCCGCGACGTCCTCCGCCGCGTCATCCGAGTACGCGAACTCGACACCGCAGACGACATCGCCGCCGTCCTCAGCTGGCGCATCGACCGCCTCATGCAACGAGCCACCGCCGACCCCGCCGTCGCCGAACGCACAGAACACTGGCGCACCCACACCGACCGCCTCCCGGCCGACCTCACCGGCGACATCGGTGACGCGCTTCGCCAGGTCGCCGCCATCTGCGACCGCCGCGCCGAAGCACTCGCGCACCTCGCCGCACAGACCCGGCCCGCCTGGAGCCTCGCCCTCGGCGACATCCCCACCGACGACTTCGGCCGCCAACAATGGCTCACCCGCGCCGAGGTCGTCGCCGCCTACCGCGACACCTACCAACTCACCGGCCAGCACCCCATCGGACCCGAACCCCGCACCAGCGACATCACCCGCTGGAACGCTTGGCACCGCGCTCGCCTTGTTCTCGGCGCCGCCACCCTCGCCGGCAAGCTCGCCACCGCACCCGACGTCGAACTCGCCCGCCTCATCACCGCGCAACGCGAGGCCGACGGCACCGCCCCTGCCTACGTCGCCGACGAGCTACGCACCACCTACAGCGCCCTCACCGAGACCGAACACCACCGCCGCGACCTCCTCCAGTTGCTCGTCACCGCCGACGCCATGCACCGCCACACGGCGCTGCGCGCGCAACGGTTGCAACCCCGGTGGTGGCACCGCGGCCCCTCACGTATCCGGCGCCTCACCGCGCAACGCGACCTGCACACCCACGCTGCCGCAGCGGCTGACCAGGTCAGCAGCCTTCAGCAGAAGCTGGCCAGCCTCGACCACCAGATCGCCGAGCACACCCGACGCGCCACGGTCCTCGACGCCCAGCACGCGGAATGGAAACGCTGGTACGACAGCGCACTACCGGCGCGCTACGCCGGCCTCGCCGCCGCCGCCGAACAGGCCCGCCGCGCCGCCAACCGAAACGCGGGCCTCGCAGAGGCCGTCGCCGCCACCATCGCCCGCGTCCACGCGGTGAACGACACCCGCCCCACGCCCCACACAACACCCATCCCCGAGCACCTGCGCCAGCACGCCCACGACGCGCACCAGCACATCACCATGCCTGCCGACATCAGCGAGGCGGAGATCGACTGGGTCGGCGCCTAACGCCAGCCGAGTGTCCTCGCCGCAGTCCAGGGCAAGGGCTGTGACCGTGCCGGAGGGGCCGTGCCCGCGACTGCCGAGGGCGCCGCCAAACGGGTCACGGCCGCTACGGTTGCCGCCCCCTGGGACGGGCCGAGGGAGAATCGAGGGCATGACAACCGCAAGCCCTCGGCGAACGCGGCCGTGTCGCGTCGCGCGCGCCCAGCTCTACGTCGAGGAGGAGCTGGGTGCGCCGTTCCGAGAGCAGCCGGTCGAGGCTAGAGGAGCACGACTTGGCCATCGCGCTGAGTCCCGCGATCCCGCTACCGGCAATCCGCGACACGCTGACACCGCGTGGCCGTTCTGAATTGGCCGAGGCGCTGTACGCCGAGCGCCACGGGGGCCTGCGCACCCCGCCGACCCGCTGGTGCTCGCCGAGTGGCGCGGTCGGCTCGTGTCCGGCGGCCACACTGCCCGGAGACCTCCCGGTCTTCTTCCATGACTGCGGGCTACGGCTGCCAACCCAGTTCAAGCTCGAATGTCACTTGGATCACCCGAGTGGACCTGGCGGACCTGACTCTCGCGGTGCTGGAGCATCTTGCCGAGCAGAAGCTCGTGACGTAAGCCTGACGCGAGGCTCTGGCTTCCCCAGACGTAGTCTCTGATCCGTAGCCGGCTCCCGCAGGGGAGGCTGGACGAGAAGTCAAGGAAGTGCCCCTTATGCCGGCGGACGACGACAAGCAGCTCGATCAGGTGCCATTCGAGCCGCAGGAGCAGGAGATTCACCGCCTGCTCGGTCTGATGGGCGGCGCGCCAGCTGCACAGTACGCCGACGCTATCCGCATCCTTCGCGGGACCCCGCCGTTGCAGACCCGCTCTCACTTGCTCGGTCACATGGCTCGCGAGATCGAATCGGCACTGCGTGAGTTGCTCGGCGCGCTCATCCCGTTCGAGAAATGGGCCGAGCTGGATGCGCAGAAGCCGCCGGGGCGGAGAGACCCAGAAGCCGCGCTGGTCATCGACGCGATCTGTTCGGCGCTTGGTTTCAATGAGGCCGATCCAGTCCGAGAGCTCTGGAGGAAGTCGGGCAAGTGGCATGATGTCGCTCATCGTGGCGCCCTGCTAGCTCCTCGCCCAGCCGACGATGCACTGGTCGAGAGGTGGCTGCAACTTGAAGCGCTGCTGAAGGTGGTCCTACGCAGCTACGAGGCGGTATTCGTACGTGCGTTGCCCGTGATCGATGAGTTGGCCGCCGCCGACCCGGTCACCAATGACCATGTATCGCGCCTCCTCAACCGAGTCCCGAACAGCACGCCGGCGTTAGGCCGTTTCTTCGACCGGGCCACACCGGCCTGGTTCCCGAAACTCCGTAAGAAGGGATACTTCCGCTCACCGCCGCCGCTGCAGGCCAACAAGGACGGCTACGTCGTCTACCAGCCGTGGCCTCCAGGGCGGTACCTGGCCCGGATCGCGCGGGATCCGAACCTCGCGCAAGACGTGGTTGACGTCGTCCTTGCCCTGGACACCGATAACCCTGAAGCCGCCGAGACCGTGGCCGATGTCGCGCTTGCGGTACCCGCCGAACTGGCCCGCCCACTTGCCGTCAAGATCGCGCAGCTGCTCGCATCGCCGGCCCAATGGGGACTGCCCTCGAAAGCAGTGGAGTTGCTGCCGGTATTCGTTGCCGACGGCCAGCAAGATCACGCCGCCGCTGTCTTGGCGGCTCTACTGCCCGCGCCCGCCCGGCGGGGCTCGCGCGGCGGATATCTTCCGCCCGATGTTGTCCCAGAGCTCTTTCCCGGGATGGGTGTGCCTGGGGTTGCCGCGATCGCGAGCAGGCTCGCCGAGAAGGCGGCAGACGCCCGAGACGATTTGACTCATTCGCGGTTGTGGTGGCCGGACATCGCTTCGTCAAAGGTACTGGGTGCCCGCGACCATTTGGTGGCCATGCTGCGAGACGCCGCAGCCTCCGTTGCGGCTCAGACCGGACCAGCCCCCGTCGTTTGCGTGCTCGAGGCATACCCGGATGGCATCTTCCGCCGCCTAGCCCTGCACGTGCTTCTACTCGTGCCAGACCCGATGCTCGTCGCCGCGCGGCTCACCGACGCCGCGGCCTTTCATGACAGGGAAAGCTTCGTCGAGTACGGTGCGCTGCTACGAGCACACTTCGCCGAACTTCTACCCGGAGACCAGGAGCGCATCCTGCGTCTAGTCGATCAAGGGCCAGCGAACACCGAGGATCCAGATGCTGTAGAGCGCTGGAGGACGCGACAACTTGCTCGATTCGGGGATGCCCTGCCAGAGCGGTACCGGACCGAACGGGCCGCACTCATCGACAAGCTCGGTGAACCAGACATAGCCAACAGGGGTGTGGTGTTCACCTCGCGGTCGGACGTGCTCGCGCTATCCAGCGCGCCTCTCGCGGCCCTGGATCCCATGACCGACGACAATCTCATCACCTACCTAGCCAACTGGGTGCCGACCGGCAAGTGGGAAGATCCGGATGCCAGCGAGCTACGGCAGCAGATCACCGCGGCCGCAGGGCGAGACCCTGGCCGCTTCGCCGCCCTCGCCCCACGATTCGTCGATCTTGATCCCACGTACGCCCGCGGCCTACTCGCCGGGCTTCGCCAGGCAATCAACACCGCGCAAGGAAGTGACGCCAGCATCGCGTCGATCCTCGAGTGGCCACAGGTCCTAGCCTTCGGCGCGTCCGCCATGTCCCAGCCGCGCGTGCTACCAGGCCGCCCCGAACACGGTGACGGGGAACGTGACTCCGGCTGGGCTTGGACTCGGCAAGAACTCGCCGAGCTGCTCGCCGTCGGCGTGCGCCACGACATCCCGACACACCTGCTCGACCAGGCCTTCGAACTGATTGCACGGCTTCTCGAAGACCCCGATCCGACTGTCCGCGACGACGCCGGACCCGACAGCAGCTCACCTTTCAGCACCGCCATTAACAGCGTCCGGGGCAATGCCCTCCTCGCCCTGCTGCAATACGCCATCCGCCGACACGACCCGGCGATACCCACGTTCGACCCTGCCATCAGCCGACTGCTTGACAGGCACCTCGACACCACGATCGACCCGAGCCCCGCGATCCGCAGCCTCTACGGCGAAAAGATCCGCCTACTCGCCAGCCTGGACGAGAATTGGACTCGCCAGCGTATCTCACGGATATTTCCGCACACCACCGATCCGGGCGTCGCCTCCGCAGCCTGGAACGCCTACCTGCAATTCTCATGGCCGTCCCCGCCGACAGCTCAGCTCCTTGCTCCGATGTACGAACAACACCTCACCACCGTCACCGAGTCATCAGAAGTGGACAGCCACGCGGACGGCCCGCGAGAGGATCAGCCCGAGGACCGGCTCATACAGCATCTCGCGATTCTCTACCAACACGGCGCCATCTCACTGGACTCCGAATCGTTCGCATGCTTCCTCGACCACGCTCCACTGCGCCTGCGAGCACGACTCATCGAAGTCATCGGCGAACAACTGCACGGATCCGACCGTCTCGACCAAGCCGAAGTCGAGCGGCTCAGAGTCCTCTGGACGAGACAGTTCGACGCTGCCCGTCAACCCGGCGGCGAGTTGGCCCAGCTCGCAGGCTTCGGCCAATGGTTCAGCTCCGGAGCACTCCCCGACGACTGGGCGTTGACGCAACTGAACGACGCGCTCGCCGCCGGAGCGACCCTCACGCCCTGCTACGACATCGCCGAACGGCTCGCAGCGCTTCGGCGAGAGCCGCTGCATGATGTCGTCATGGCCATGGCGGCGATAATCGACTCTCCCGATGAACCCTGGTTCATCACCGGCTCCAGGGACGACATCGCGGCAGTGCTCCGCGACGGCCTACGGTCACCTGATCCCCGCACTCAACGGCTCGCGAGCGAAACCATCAGCAGGCTAGTCGCCCGCGGCTATACAAACTTTACCGACCTCTGGCTATGAACTCGAGGTAACCCTCGGGCAACTTTGGAAAGACCGCGGCAGGGACCGGCCTGGCTGCCGTCCGGTCAGCGGGGCGGGCGGGCGGGGCGAGGTAGAGCGCCGCTCCAGAGTGTGGTGGCGTAAAGCAGCGCACCGTTTCGCGCCCGCCATTCGGGCGAGACCTTGATTCCGGGTTCTCGCACATCGTGTCCGAGGTGCGTGCCGACGACGGCGGCAGGCTGGTGTTGCCGCTCCTGGGGGCTGGGGGCGGGGTATGGCTCCCGCCGTAGGTCCGCCGATCGCCAGGAACGTGGTTGCAGCTTCGCTGTGGACAAGGTCGCCCGATCTATCTGGGTTGGTCCACGCCACGGCTCCGCACCGAAGTAGCGATACGACTGCGGAGGGCCTCGTCGGTTATGTCAGACAAGAGCTTTCGAGCCAGGTTAGCAATCCATCCCGAGGATGCCTGCAACGCGTCGATGAGGGCCTCCAGCTCCTTCGCACCCAGCCGGTTGGCGTCTAACGGAGTGAGTTCGGCAGGCAGCGGCACTGTCAAGAGCACCCAAAGATCCTTCTGATTCAGGTCGCGCTCGCGTTCGGCAATTGCGCGCCGCGCCTGCCCCGCGATTTCAGCCGCATCCAGCCCGGCGGCAGCGGCGACCGCACCAACCCAACCTTGTAGGCGGTCGGCGCTGTCGACAGTGATCGCATCTGTATAGCCACCTATCGTTACGTGGTCGGCGCCGAGTGCAGCGATCAGGATGCCGAGACTACTGTAACGCCAGGTCGCCATGGTGGGCTTGACAGGTTTCGTCGATAGCGCGGCGACCGCCTCGAGTAGGGGCCGTTCCCAGCCAGCCCGTTCAATAGGCTCGAACAAAGTGGCGAAGGAAGCCATGGTCCGTTCAAGACCCAGCGATACTCCGTGTCGTTTTAGAGTTCCTGCTGCCTCTTCATACTCGCGGATGTCCACCCAGCCGCTAATCTCGCGAATCTCGTTCCTTAGGTCATTGCCGAGGAGGTCCAGGTGTGGCGCTGCAGCGAGAGCGGCGTCAACGTAACCGGTGAGCAATAGCGGGTGATCCTGGAATTCGAAGGCGCCGTGGGCGTTTTTGAGCAGGGGTGGTCTTTCCGGGCGAGGGAGTCGCAGCATGGCACGTACTTGATCAGCCTCCGCCACCGTCAGCGCGCGCCCATCATTGTCGGCATCCGCAAGTGCAACTACGCCTGCGGCGACTGTCCTTCGTTCCTCCTCTAAGGCCAAACCCCCGATGAGTTCCGCGCGACGGGGGCGCAACCTCCCGGGAACCCGCAACCAGGCAAGGGCCAGTACGAACTTCCAGTAACGTCCGTCGCGGTCGGCCTGCTCTCGCCGCTGGGACGGGTTCGAGCCGTGGTCTTTCTCCTGTGCGTCAACCGTCATGGCTTCTTGTGCAGCCCGCGCGAGGCGCTCCATCAACAGGATTGTCTGGTCGTCTTGAATGGCCGCACCAGCTCGGGATGCCGCAGCGGCGATTAGTGCGGACCCCTCGTCCGTGAGGTCGCGCACCAGCGTGAACATCACACGCGGCTCGAGATCCGCGGCGAGCATCAGGGCTTCCCGCTGATCATCGGCCGGCACCGCCATCCTGACCCAGGAGGCGATCTGAGAATCGTCTAGTTGGCGAGCCCTCATGGCCATTCCGATTTCGGTGAAGACCCGGCTGCGCGACGCCACCCCCCTGTCGGTCGCGACGAAAACACCAATGCGGTCGTCCCAGAAACGTGCGATTTCCCGAGCGGTCTCCGTTGCAGCGCCTAGTGATAGTTCCCACCGCTCACGCAGCACCTCGATAACTGCGGCGTTGCGTTCGGCGTCGGAGACGGTGCCGTTCGATATTGCGAGCAGATGCGCGATCGCGGCGTACGCTGCGAGTAGTTGATCGGAAGTGGGCTGCACCTCGACTAAGTCGTGGGCATGGTCACGTCGCCGCTCCCAGCGAGAAACGCTGAGTTCGACGGCCTGCTTCAGCAGCAGGGCCCGACTAGCCGGCAGCTTCGCATCGCCGGTTTCCGCGACAACGAGTGCAAGCAGGGTTGCGAGCAAGGGCACATCGCCGAGGTCCCGGTGGCGGTGCCGTGTCTGCTCTAGCCATGTCCGGCGCAGCTCTGTCCAATTCTCCCGAGCCGCTTCGTCGATTCTGACGTCGGCGACGTGACATAGAAGCCGGTCGAGCACGTCGTTCAAGTCAGCTGGCGTGATGAGCGTGGCTGCCGGCAGGTTGACGAGTCGAGCCTGCTTCTGAGCACAGAATCTCGTCGTCAAGAGGACTCCAGTATGCGTCGGCAGGGCGTCGATCACCGCTCGAAGTCCCTGCGCGACTGTGCCGGTCCTTGAGCCACACTCATCCAGACCGTCAAGTATCAAGGCGGCGCGACCCTCACTGCACTCGCGCTCCAGTGCCCGGCACAGGGCGTCACGTTGAGCCCCCTCCGCACTTGCGGAAGCGATCTCACAAAAGACGCTCAAGGTGACATCCGATGGCCGGCGGCATCGCTCAGCCACTGATAGAAGCGGGACGACCACCGGTGTCGGCGCATCCTCGTCGGCCGCCCAGCAGGCGGCGATCTGATTCACGGCCGTGGTCTTGCCCATGCCTGGCAGACCGATGAGGGACATGCGCGTCCACCGCCGTGCCACATGCAGCAGCTTCTCCGTAACAGGACGATCGCTGCGTGCAGGCACGGTAACTCGGAGGCCGTCCGCGAGTCCTTCCACAACGAACGGAGGCAGGTCGTCGGCGAGCAGTGTGAGATCGATCAAGCCTGCCGATGCGCACAGCCGGGCCCGATACTCAGCAAGAGCGATGCGCTGAGCATGTAGTGCTGCCCCGAGGGGTCCTCGCAGATCGGCGAAGATCGGTACTCCGGCGTCGTCGATGGCATTGAGCCAGTCTTCGGCTCCACATACATACGCTTTGCCGGCGTCGATGTGCATCAGTGAACTGAGAGCCCTAAAGGCTTTGGCCCCGTCGCCATGTCTGACCAGGCTTCCCTCCATCGACGCTACCGCGAGCTCGTATTCGGGATCACCGGGCTCGACGGCCTCAATCTTCAAAACGTGAGCCGCATCCAGGATCTTGGCACGCATCTGCTCATCCACGCCGCTCAGCCGGCTGGTCAGCGCTTCCAGCGCAGCCTTCTCGCTGGCGGGAAACACGGGCACGCCATCTCTGCGCCGCTTCAGCGCCTTGCCCAAGTCCCTGACGATCCCCACCGGCTCAGCGACAGCGAGGCCGAGCAGCAGCGGCCTGGTTAACTTCTCGGCCTGGCTTACCCACTGCTCGATTGTCTTGCGCAGATGGCGGTCGTCTCCGCATCGCCTCTTCGCGGAGATGTCCATGCGGGATCCGTCGCTGAAGATGCAGGCCAGGTCGTCAGTCTCGGCGCCGGTCTCAAACTCCAGCCGCACCGGATACGGCCCTAGGTCGGCGCCCGTAACGTGTACCGTGGGCTTCTGCAGGAGGCCACAACACGCGAGGTACGCTGCGACTGCAGCACGGTGGTTTGCGCCGCCGTCGTTGCCGGCGCCCCCGTGTAGACCCTCCATCACGACCGCCATATTCTCCCGAGCGACGGTCCAGCGTACCTCCCGGCTTTACCGGCGACTCCGAACGATGCCCGGCTCGGACGCTAGCCCGATGCCACGCAGCGGACGGGCGGCTCGCCGCCGAGAAGGCGATACTGCCGGTCAGACCCGTCTGCTTATCGGCTAGATCCGAGCACTGGCAGGCGTCGTCCGGCGAGTACAGTCCTCCCAGCCCCGTAGACAAATCGCGTTTGAAGACCCGAATTCAGTCAGGCGTAGGGTCAGACCGGGCCGAGAGGCCTCTCTCGTACATCCTCACTCTCAGGAGTGCAGTCGCCAGGCCGCTGCGGCAGCTGCAGCGGGCAGCAGTGCGATGAGGGCCAGCGCGGCGGCTGGTCCCCATGGCTGCCACAGTGCGGCGCAGAGTGCAGCGCCGCCACCACCGCCTACGAAGGTGGCCAGGGTGAGCAGTCCGATCGCGCCGCCACGGCAAGGTGGCGGGGCGTGTTTGGTGGCTTCTGCCGTGAGCAGCATCTGCGCGATCGCCGAGGCGGCGAATGCGGCCGTGGCGGCTGCCGTGACGCCGATCGGACCGGGGTCGATGGCGGCGTAGCACAGTGTGGCCGCGAACAGCAGGCTCGCTGCCGACAGAACGTACCGTGGAGGCAGGCGGCGGGCGGCGGCTGCGGCGCCTCGGGCCAGCGCGGCACCGACGGCGGCACCGGGAAGCAAGAGCAGCCCGATGTGCGTGGTGCTGTAGCCGAGCTTCGTCAGCAGGTGGGGTGCCGCGTAGAGGATGGCGAACAGGCCGGCGTAGACGCCCGCGCCGGTGAGCGCCGCGCGCCGAAACCATGCGGCCGACAGGACGCCGCCGAGGACGAACCCGCCGGGGTGGCGTCGGCTGCGGATGGCGAGGATGAGCGCGGTGGCTGCGGTGGCGGCAGTCGTCGCCGTAATGGTGACCGCGCTCCTGTGTTGGGCCGCGGTTTGGGCGGTCAGGAGGAGCCCGGCGGCGACGGCCGCGAGCAGTGCCGCTCCGGGCCAGTCCAACGGCTCCCGGTGCCGGCGTGGGGTGGTCAGGGGCCAGCAGAGCGGGATTGCGGCGATGGACAGCACGGGAAGGGCGAGTGCCACCCGCCACGACCAGGCCACCGCCACTGCTCCCGCCAGCGGCGCGGTGGCACTGAATGCGGCTAGGCAGACGCCGAACCGGGCCAATGCCGCCGGGCGTTGCGATGCCGGCAAGTGGGCAGCTGTCGCGAGCGCGATGGCTTGGACCGCGCCGGAGCCCACCGCCAGCAGGATGCGGCCAGTGACGACGGCGGGCAGGTTGGGGGCGACGGCGCAGGTCAGCGCTCCGGCGCTAAGCAGCGTGACGGCGATCAGGAGGACTGGGCGGCTGCCCCACAGATCGGTGATGCGTCCGGCGGTGACCGCACCGACGCCGATGCCCACGGCGTACGCGGTGAGGATCCACGCGAGCGCTGGGCCGCTGGCGTGGAGATGCTGGGCTGCGTCCGGGAGCGCGACGGCGGCGGCGCTGACGCCGTAGACAGCGGGCCCGTAGAGGACGCCCAGCCGCCAACCGGGTCCGGGTGCGTTGGGCACGTCGCTACGGGGAACGGCCTCCTCGGCCAGCATGGTCGTCCGCCGTGTCATCGGACCCCGCCTTCGCCGCTGTCCCACGGGCACGGACGCCGCCGAGAGAGGCGCGGCGATCGGATGTTGCCGGTCACCGGGCACCCTCCCGACCTTGGGTGGCGTCATCCGGGCGGGATCGGGTGGCCACCACGCGCAACACGTGGGCGATGTTGTCTCTTGGTGGCATCCCCGGCCCAGCGAAAAGCTCCGCCTGCCGCGCGTGCACGAGGCGCTGCAGCTCCCGTGCAAGGTCCAGGCCGGCCTGGGTGGGCCGCACGACTACGCGCCTGCGGTCACGCTCGTGTAGCTGGCGGCGCACAAGGTCCCGATCGACAAGCACGCTGAGCGTGTTGGTGAGGGTGGCCTTGGCGATGCCCACCTCCACGGCGATGACGCGGGGCTCGACCACTCGGCGGGCGCAGATGAGCACCAGTACGTCGTAGCTGGTCCAGGTCATGCCCGCCTCCCGCAACACCGTGCGTTCGAGATGTGCGCGGACGGTGTTCGCGGTGCGGCAGAGCTGCGCCACTGCGTCCGGGCGCGGCGGCGGGACCGGTCGAGAGTTGACGGGTGGGCGGTAGACCCCTGCGATCTGCCGCCGGGTGGAGGCGCTCATCGTGGCCTCCGCAGGTGTCGCGGTCGGCGCAGGGTGTGCCGGTTGCGATGTTGGCCCTTGCTGCCGGCGCGGTCGACCGGTGGCGGCGGTTCAGGTGTGGGCAGGTATGGATGCTGGTTCTGGTCGATGCGCATGTTTCACCTCCGTGATGTGTGCGCGGTCGGATGTCGTGTCGTGGTGCGAGGTCGGGCCTCACCTGCTTTCGTCGAGCGGGGCGCCGCGTTCGCGCATGAACGGCACCGGATCGGTGGAGTTGGCGTTGCTGAGGTCGCAGCGCGATCCGTCGCAGACCGCTTGGTGGGTTTCGAAGTGCAGATGCGGGCCGGAGGAATGGCCGCTGGTGCCGACCAGTCCGATCGGCTGGCCCGCCTGAACGGTGTCGCCGACGCGCACGTCGGGGCGGCGGACCATGTGGCAGTACCGTGTGCCGTAGCCGCCGGCGTGCACCAGGTCCACGTACCAGCCGCATCCTCGGGTGCTCGGGCTGCCGTCGATGTCGCAGTTGCCGGTGCCGGGGTCGCAGCCGGACCACACCACCTCGCCTGCGCTGGCCGCTCGGATGACCGTGTTGCGGGGAACGCTAAGGTCCACGCCGGCGTGTAGCCGTCCGGCGCGCGGCCCGTAGCCACTACCAACAGCCGCCTGCACAGGCACGGTCCACCCCGATGCGGCCACGTTTGGAGCGCTGCCGCAAGCGGCGAGGCTGGCACCGGGCAGGTCGCTGATCGTGGCGACGCCGGTCACGGCCACTACGACCTGCTCGGCGTCCTGCTCGTACTCGCCGTACCTGTCGGGAAACGCCGAGACCTGGACCCGTTGCGCGGCGACGGTCAGTGGCAGCTGCTGCCAGTCGGGGATGCGCAGCAGCTTGTCGTAGAACTTCCCGGCGGCGTAGACCGGGTCGAGGATCTGCGCCGGGGTGCCCCATCCTTGGCTGGGTCGCTGCTGGAACAGGCCAACGGAGTCGCGGTCGCCGCCGCGCAGGTTCCGCAGGCTGGACTCGACCATCGCCGTGGCCACCGCGATGACCCAGCCTCGGGCCGGTATCCCCCGCTGCTGGCCGACGGTGACGATCGTGGCCGCGTTGGTGACCTGCTCGCTGTTCCACCGGCCGATCCCGCCGTGCGTGCCCGCGCTGCTCGTGGCCTGGGCAGCAGCGGGAGCGCAGGCTGCGGCCGGCGCTTCGGTGATCACCGACGCCAGCGGCAGACCACACACCAGGAGTAGCGCAGCCACCACAGCGACGCCGACACCGGCCCGCTGCCCGTTCATCGCCGGGTGTCCCTCGGCATGCTGAGGGTGGCGACCAGCCACCGCGTGCCGTTGCGTACACACACCACCCGCAGCACGCCCGCGTCCGTGCCGACGTCGACCTCCGTTCGGTCTGGGGTGGCGGTGACGACGCGGCCGGGTGCGGTGATCCGGGTGGCGGGCACGTTGGCCGGGTCGACGGTGTCGAGCAGGTCCGCGTAGGCGGGCACGGCGTAGGGGCGTACCTCGGCGCGCCACCGGGCGGCCGGCATGTGTGGGCGGGCCCACCGGGCGGCGAACTTTGTCGCCTTGGCCACGGCTGCGGGGTCCGCGGCGGTGGAGGGGGTGGGCTGGACACCGTCCGGGTCCGGGAGCAGGCCGGTCACCGCTGGTGCAGCCGGAGTGCTGGTGTCTGGTGCGGCGGGAGCCCGGGTGGTGGGGCTGCTGCAGCCGGCGACCAGGAACACGGCGAGCGCCAAACTTGTTCCTGCGCTTCTGGTGTGGGTCATGTCGGCTCCGCAGGCTCGTGGGCCGGCGCGTCTTGGGCCAGCGGGGTGCCGAGTGCGGCGTTGACGCGCTGCCCGAGTAGACGCAGCTGGTGGTGGACGTCGACCAGCGCCGCGCGTCGCTGGGCGGTGGGATGCCGGGTCGCCGTGTCGATGAGGGCTACGACGTCGACGCGTAGTTGGGTGAGCATGTTGCTGATGGCGGTGAGTGGTGCATCGAAGGAGTCGCTGGTGCTCACTCGTCGACGTCGCGGGTGTAGTCGCCGTCGAGGTGCCCGTCGCTGGCCCAGTCCAGCTCCGTGTCCCGTCGTGTCTGCTCGTCGATGTCTGTCCACTGCTGCCTCTCTTCGTCGTCGCGCCCGGTGTCGCGTGCCTCGTGGATGCCGGCGATGAAGTCATCGAGGGTGTCGATCCCGGTGCGCAGGCCTGCCAGCGCGGCCTCGAACCGTTGCCAGTCCCAGACGCTGGTGACCTCGGCTGGGTGTGTCATCTGCTGCCCCCTGTTTCCTCGGCCGCCACCGCAGGCGCCGACCGTGTGCGGATGTCCTCGCTGACCGCCCGCTCGGCGATGTCAGGCCAGGGCTGCTCCCAGACGGTGTCCGGGCTGCGGGGGGTGTGCTGCCCGTGCCGGCATCGGTTGGTGTCCCAGTGCTGCCACCGGGTCCGTGCGCGGTGCAGCGCCTCGTGCCACCGCAGCGGCGCGTCGGGGTCCGCCTTGGCGGAGTAGGCGTGATGCCACGACACCGCCAGGGCGGTCAACTCCTCCACTAGGGCCGGGTGGGCTGGCCAGCACGTGCCGAGGTCCTGTGCCAGCCCGTACCGGTCGGACAGCCAGTGGGTCCAAGTGATCAGCCACGCCCACAGCTCGCGGGCGTCCTCGCGGTGAAGGTCCCGCCAGCAATGCCGATCCGGCACGAACGCGGTGGAGGCGTCCAGGGCGTCGACGCGGTCGGACAGTGCCACGTGTGCCTCGGCGAGCTGTTCCACCGCGCCGCGCAGGGTGTCGATCAGCACGGCCAGCTCGGCGGTGGCGCGCTCCTGCGGCGACACCTGTTCCGGGATGTCGAACAGGAAGGTGCGGTCCGGCATCAGCCTGCTCCCGACAGTCGGGCGGTGAAGGCTTCCTGCGCCGTGTGGAAGCGGTCGGCGTCCGGGCGTTCCCACCAGGCCGGTTGCACCACTTCGACCGGCGGCATGTTGCCCAGTAGCACCAGGGCGTGCCCGGTCGGCAGGGTGCGCAGTTCCGCCAAGTCGACCAGGTGTTCCCGGCGGGTGTTCTCCTGCACGCTGGCGCGGCCGCCGCCCCAGGACGCCGCCGAGGACAGCTCCTGCACCTGGCCGAGCAGGGCTTGGGCGTCCTTGAGCGCGGTGACGTCCTGGGTGCCGCCCATGACGAAGCGGGCGTTCGCGCCGTCGCGCAGGGCCTGGCCGCCGTCGCGACCCCACCGCTCCTCGAGTTGGTGGGTGTTCTGGCAGGCGATTGACAGGGCGATGCCGGCGCCGCCGCCCTCGGATGCCAGCGCGGGCAGCGATGGCAGCGGTGCGATGTTGGTGATCTCGTCGCCGATCAGGTACAGGCAGGGCTCGACCCGGCCGCCGGGTGCGAGGAACGACCGTTGCAGGGTGCGGTAGATGATGTCCTCAGCGATGGCGGCGAACAGCGGCGCGATCAGCGCCTGCCCGCTGCGGGTGCCGACCAGGTAGAGGGTGCCGGATTCGTCGAGCCACTGCTCGGGGTGGAACTGCTGCCCGCGCGGCGGTGAGCAGGCGTGCAGGATCCGGGGGTTGCTGAACGCGTCGAGCGCGCCGAACACCACCGACTGGATGGCGTCGCGGCTGCGGCCGGTGGTCTCGCGGTGGAATGCCAGCCGGTCGGCCCACACCGTCTGCCCGTGGTGGCGCAAAATCCGCTCGGCGCGCGGGTCGGCGGGGTTGGCCGCCCAGCTCGCCACGTCGGTCATCGTCGCGCGCTCGTCCAAAGCGGCGGCGTGCAGCAGTCCACGGATGATAGACGCCGCCTGGTCCTGAAAGTATTGGCCGTTGTCGACATTGCCCTTGAGGCCGGCGCCCGCGGCGAAGCCCTTGGCGCGCAGCGCCGCGATGTCCGGGTCCTCCGCGCCGTCGATCGGTGACCACCGCAGCCGAGGGACCCTGGGTACCTGGCCCTGCGGTTCGAAGATCCACGTCGGGCCGATCTGCGCGCGCAGGTCGTAGGTGACGGATGCGACGTCGAGGCGGGTGGAGGTGGAGATGACCGCGCCGCGAGCGTCGGCGACCCTCGGGATGATGTAGCGGCTTGTCTTGTTGGCGAACCGCGCCGCGCCGGCCAGGAGTTCGGTGTACTCGTTGGCGAGGTACAGCGGCTCGCCTGTCAGCACGTGCCGGCCGAGCAGCCTGGCCACCTCCAGCGGGTCAGCCCGCCGCCGTTCCTTCAAAGCGCTGGTCTGGGGCGGGTCGGTGTCGCGGATGGCCAGGCCCGGCCGCAGCACGTCGACACGGCGCAGCACCGCCTCGGCGGTCACCACCCGGTCGAGGTCCCGGCGGCCGGCGAACCCGCGCCGCCGTGCCCAGCGGCGCGCGACCCGCACCGTCGGCGCGCCGACTCCGACGAGGGATGCGCTGAACATGACGACCCACAGCCCATACAGCAGCGGGACAGGCGGCAGATCGTCACGGGCGGCGGCAGGCCATGCCCGCGTCGGATCGCCCGGCTCAGCGATGAACCGGACGGTGACGCCTGGAACGTCGGCGGGCGTGGTGTCCGGCCAAGTGGCATGGGTGAGCAACCCACCCACCTGCCCGGCCAGCCACAGGGTGACCGTCCCCGCCGACACCAGCAGGACCGCGATGCCGGCCAGGGTCAGCCGGGCGAGGACGTCGGCGCGGGCCACTCCACGGCGGGGCAGCCGGTGCCCAGGGGACATCAGTGAGCCAGCCATCACCGCACCTGTCCTGCCTCGGCCAACTCCCCCTTCGGCGCGGCCGCTTCCTCGGGGTCCTGCCGCATCCGACTGTCGGTGTCGACCATCGCGCGTTCGATCGCCGACAGCTGGTGCTTCACGACGTAGGAGCGCAGCCCCACCTTCCACAGCCCGACGCCGCGGCGCAGGTGCAGCAGCAGGTTGGTCTCCACGTCCGTGGTGCCCAGAAACTCCCGTGCCGCGTCCAGGGAGCCGGGCGCCTGCCGGTAGGACACCCGCACACCGGTGTCCTCGATGAGCCCTCGGGCGATGCGGACCTGCTCGGAGTCAGCGCCGCCGCTAGCGGCCAGGTCCGAGAACCGGTGGAACGCGAGAATGTTGGCCGTACCCAGCGCGCGGGCGAGCTTGAGTTGCTCCCGCATCCGCCGCATCAGCCCCAGGTGGCGGCTCACCAGCGCGAACTCGTCATACAGGCAGACCCGGGTCGGCGCGTTCGGGCGGGTCAGCTCCGCCTCCAGCCAGGACTGCGCGCAGGTCATCGCCATCGCCGTCATCTGGTCCGACGCGCGGACCGCCCTCAGGTCGAGGATCGCGCCCGGCTGGTCGAAGTCGATCGACAGCGTCGACGCGTCCGGTGCGTCGAAGATCCCGCCGAGCGCGCCGGTGATCAGCCGTTCCAGGGCCAGCCGGACGCGGCGGCTGTCGGCGGTGAACTGGTCGACGTCGTAGTGCACCCCGGCCAGCCGGTGCGCCCACCGCGGCGGATCGCCCATTGCCGCGAGCACCCGGGACAGGGTCGGGGTGTCCATCCGGTCCGGGCTAGTGCCGTCGTCGGCGCGGGTAACTGCGTCGAGGGCATATTCGATCAAGGACCGTTCCGCCTCGCTAAGCGGGCCACCGAGCTGGATTTCCAACAAGCCTTCCAGCAGCAGTAACCTGCGTGCCCGCTGGATCTGCAACCACTCCGCTTCCCCCTGATCGGGCAGGCGGCGGATGCCGGCCAGGGGGTTCATCACCACCCCGGAGCCGGGGCCGACCCGCACCGGCTGGATGCCGGCTGCGTCGGCGAGGGTGTCGTACTCGCCCTTGACGTCGACGATGTAGAACCGCACCCCGAACGGCACACCCCGGAACGCGATGGTCTTGAGCAGCGACGACTTCGCCGACCCTATCTCCCCGGTGACCACCATGTTGGGGACGCTGAGCACGCCCGCCCGATACAGCTCGTGCACAGAGAACACGAAGCCGGCGCGGGAGTACACCTCCTGCCCGATCAGCGGCCCGTCCACACCCAGGCCTGGGTCGGCGACGAACGGGTACACGCTGCACAGCTGCGCGCTGGTGGTGACCAGCGGCGGCAGCCGCAACCGCCAGAACACCCGACCCGCGGCCCGTCCAAAGGCCCCCCGCCCGTCCACGGAGGGCGGGCCCAGCAGCTGCCCGGTCAGCCGCCGCAGCGCCCGCTGCTCCCGTGCGAGGTCCGCCTGCGCCGCCGCGAGGTCGCGCCGGGCGGCGGAATCAGCAAGGCGCTGCGACCACGACCCTTCCCGGCGTACCCGGGGCGTCGCGTTCCTGCGTGTGCGGGTCATGCGAACCAACCCCGCATCGGCTTGAGACCGCGCGCCAGGGGCAGCGCGCCGGCTACGAATGCTTGGTCCTGCTCGCCGTAGAGCACCACCGCCTGGCAGCCGCACCGGCCCAGCACCCTCCTGACGGCGCGCACGTCGTGGCGTAGTTGTTCCGGGCTGTCGGCGGTGACGGTGACCAGCACCGCGTACCGGTAGCGGACGTGCCCGGCGGCCTGCTCCCGGTCGATCTGCTCGACCGCGCGGGCCTCCTCGTCCTCCCGTGCGGTGCGGACCAGCCGCATCCGCCGCTTGGTCACCTCGTCACCGGCGCGGGCGACCTTGTCCCGCCGTGTCGCCAGTTGCGCCAACTGCGCCGGCACCGGCTCGGCCACCATCGTCACCGCGCGCCGTCCGACGGTACGGGTGAACAGCGGCGTCAGCCACGTCATCGGCACCGGCTGGCGCGGCATCTCGTACACCCACAGCGTTTGCGAGGAGCCGGAGTCGTGCCGGTACGACGACCAGCCCACCGTCTCTGCCGCGACCGGCCCCGCCGTGTGCGGCGCCACCTCCGCCTCGGTGTCCTCCGGGTCGAACTGGCTACGCAGCACCGCCGCGTACTGCCGGGGCGTCAACCAGCCGCTGGTATCGATTCCGGCTTCGCGTACCGCCGCCTGCACGCCGGTGAGCTTGTCCAGCACGACCGTGGCGATGGCCGCGTCCGTGCCGCCCGCGTCCGCGATCTCCGCCGACAGTTTCCGCACGTCGAACACCACGGTCAGGAACACGTCGTGGCGCTGCGTTCCCGGCCCGGCCGCTGCGGTCAGCTCCGCCAGCGACCGGTACGCCGCCGTGCTCGTGTCGACCGCCCGCTGCGCGAGGTACCGCTGCGCCCGGTTGCTGAGGTCCGGCACCGCACGCGCCGTCAACGACCAGCGCGCCAGGCCGCTGTCGGCGTACTCGGTGCCGAGCAGGTTCAGCACGTCCGCCCACGAGGTGAGCCGCTGATGCTGCACCGACGTGTCCGCCAAGACGAGGTTGCTGCCCGCGCACGCCAGCGCCGCGGTCACCGTGCCCTCCCGCCGGTGGTGCAGCAGCCCCACCTCGGTCAACCCGTCCGCAGCCACGGCCGGCAGCCACTGATAGCCCGCCGCCGGGCCCGGCAGGTGCAGATGCGCGGTTCCTGGGTTCGCCGCCCACACCGCACCGCGGTAGCGGTCCTGCCTGGCCGCCCGCTGCGCTAGCGCCCCCGCGACGATCGGCGTCCACTCGGTGACCCGCCGACCCCGGATCCGCAGCAACCCCACGGTGATCAGCAGCACCGCCGCCAGCAGCAGGCACCCGGCCGCGGCCTGCCGGCCCACCGCCAGCAGGTTCGCGGCGATGACCAGGCAGATCACCCCTGCCACCGCCGTGCCGATCTGCCCCCAGCTGAAGCCCAGCATCGACCCGCGGGTGGACCGCGGTGGGAAGTGGAACTGGGTCATGTCCTCCTCCTCTCCCGTTTAGACCGGCACGATCGGGATTTCGGCGGCCCCGCCAGCTGCGGCGCTCTGCCCACCGGCCGCTCCGCCGGCCCGGCCAGCCGCCCCGCCGTTCGCCCGCCCGGCGGCGCTGTCTTCGTCGGGCGGAGGCAGCGCCGTACCGCCGGAACCCGGCGTCCCCGCTTCCGGTCCGGACGAATGGCTGCCCGCGCCGGAACCACCGTCACCGGCAGGTGACGCGCCGGTGCCCGCCGCGTCCCGGCCGGAGTCCGGTCCGGTCAGCGCGGACGCCTGCTCGCGGGCCGCCTTCGGCGTCACCGGCAACGCGCCCTGCTCACCCGTTGCGTCACCGGGCACCGTCAACTGCCCACGTGTCACGTCGCCCTGAGCGGTGCGGGAGTCCCGTTCCACACCGGCGGCCTCGTCGGCGTTCTCACCCCCGGCCTGTTCGCCGCCCGTCTCCCCTGCAGGCTCGCCGAACTGGCTGCTGTCCCCTCGGCCGTCCAGGGCCTCGACCGCGTCGGGTAGCCCGGCAAGCGCAGCGGCGGGCCCGCCGGGAGGAGTCGGGCTGGTGGGGATGGCCTCGGAGTTGCCCTGCATCAGCGACGCCGCGTCCGTATCCCCACCACCGCCGGGCTGCAGCCCGGCCAAGCGACGCGACGCGACGTCCAGCCCGACCGCCCCGGCTGCCGAGGTCAGGAAACTCCGGGCGTCGACATCGGCGAGGTAGCCGTCCCACATGCTCGTCAACCGCAGCAGAATCCACGGCGCGAGGACCATCAGCACGATGATGAACAGGCCCCGCAGCACGTTGACGACGTTGTCGCTCTCGTACGTGGTGCGGGTGCCGTAGATCCACAACGCGGCGATGAAGAACTTCGAGCTGGCCAGCGCGTTGCAGGTCCAGAACCATTTACGGCCCCACGCGCGGGTCTCGGCCATCACCTGACCGGTCATCGCCATCGCCCCGAACAGCGCCGCCCCGGCGGCCAGCAGCGACCGGAACAGCAGCATCACGAACACCAACACCAGCCCGATCACGCCGACGACCGCGACGACGAAAGCCAGCAGGATCGTGCCGCTGTCCGCGGTCAGCGAGTTGAGCGCGTCGACCCACATGCTCGGCTGCCAGTCCCGCTGCTGGTTGCGGGCGATCAGCGCGACCGTCGCCTCATCCCACGCCGCCATCAGCAGGTAGGCGATGCCGCCAGCGAACGCGATGCCGAACATCGCGCGGACCAGCCCGCCCAGGCTGGACAGCGGCCCAGGACCGCTCAGCCGCAGCCCGTTGACCGCCGTGGAGATCACGAAGACCACCAGCACCATGACGATCAGCACCCCGCTGATGTCGTTGTAGACGCCGTAGAACGGCTCGTCGGCAACGGTGGAGGACTGCGTGAATACGATTTCGGCCAGCTTGCCCAGCGCCCATGCGAACCCAGCGACGGCGACATCCGCGAGGCCCTCGAAACCGGTGCGTGCGACATCCTTGACCTGCGCGCTCACCTGGCACGCCACATCCAGCGGCCCGCACTCCGACGACGCCTTCAGCGACGAGTTCGCTACCAGAGACGTGCGCAGCGCCCGGCAGCGGTCCGCTTTCGCCGTCCACCGCTCAGCGTTGGCCTTGTCCTGCGTGGCTCTCGCGTCCAATCGCTCGCAGCGCACCGGCTGCTCACCGGCGGCCGGCAGCCGTTCATCGAGCACCGACGGCGTGCCGTCCGGGGGCGGGGACTGCACCGTCAGCGCCACCGCGTCGCAGCGTTCCTGATCGGCGGCGCTCGCCGCCGCACTGCACACCGTCGTCCAGCCCTCGCCCGGCTGCCACCGCACCCACGGCAGGCACCAGTTCACCTGCGGCTGCGTCAACTGCTCCGCACCGCTACCGGGCCGGGCATCGACCGGCGGAGCCAGGCAGGCCGAAGCTGATGGCGCCGGGGCAGGCGTCGGTGCCGCCGAAGCCCGCCCCGGGGCCACCATCCCCACGGTCAACAGCGAGAACGCCACCAGCAGCAGCCGAAGCGTCACGGGCGCAGCGGCCATCGGTCACACCGTCCCCGGCGCCCACGACCGGGCGCTGAGCACGTCGACCAGGGGCTGTATGTCCCGCGGTCCACCATCACGGCGCGCGCCGCGCTGATCCGGCGGTGGCACTGGCATCGGACGCTCCGCCGTCACCAGCCGCCACCGGCCCTGGGACCACCGCACCGTCGCCGACTGCACGTACCAGCCGCCCGCCAACCCGATATTCAGGTCTGTGGTGTTGCCGGTCATGGCGGCGCCGCTCAGGGTGCAAACAAGCATCCGCACCGACACCTGACGGTCCTCGGGCACCACCACGTCGAGATCGGCATCCGGCACCCAGACCCGCGCCACAACCGTCTGAGAGATCGTCGCCCCGCCCGCCGCCGGACCCACCAGCGGCTCCACCGCCGACGTAGCCCCCTCAGCCACGATCAGGTCCGTCACCGCCTGCCTGGTCGCCGCAGGCCGCGCACCAGCGGCGGCAAGCACCTGCGTGTAGGCCGCCGCCGCATCCCCGCCGCCGCGAGGCGTGCCCGGGAACCCCACCGGCACCCCGGCCTGCACCCGCTCGGCGTACCGCACGGTCACCTGCTGCCCCGGGGCGCTTGCGCGTCCGACGGCGAACAACGCCGCGCCTGCGAGCAGCACCAGCGCCAGCACGGCGGCCACGACGGACGTCCGGCGGCCGGCGGCCGGCTTGAACTCCGCTCTACGCATGCCCACCACCCGCTAGATCTCGGTGAGCAGGAACGCGACGATCGACGTGGCGGACCCCACCACGATCGCCACCAGCCCGGCCTTCCACATCATCGACTTGCCACGGTCGCTGATGATGTGGGCGCCGAAGATCGGACCAATGCCGAACGCGATCGCCCCCGCCGCGAGCCCGGCCACCGCCGACACCACCCCGAGGAACAGAGCGGCGTTGGCCAGCTTGTAGAACAGGTCCGATCGCGGCACGGCCGCGGGATCCGGACTGATCCGGCTGAAGTCGAAGCCCCCACCCGATGGCTCCGGTGTCGGGGTCGGCGCCAGCAGCGCCGCCGCTGCCGGAGCCCGCACCGTCACCACCGCCGCAATCCAATGCACCGACATGATTAGTCCTCCCCGTTTGAGGCCGGCAGATCAGTAACCGAGGCAGCCGCAGAGCCCACCGGGCACCGGTCGATCACCGCCGCGGCGACCTCCGTCAACGCCGACCGAGTGGCCTTGCTCAACGCCCGCGGGTCAAGCGGATCCGCCCGCGCGAGCACCGGGTCATACGGCACCCGCACCAGCGCAGCGGCGGTCTGCCTCGCCAACTGCTCCACCGCCCGCACCTCCCTGGCGGTCGACGGTGAGATCGCCATGACCACCGCCACCGCGCGGTCCACTACATGACTCAAACCGGCCGAGCGCATATGAGTCAGCAGCCGAAGGGTGTGCTGCACCGCATCGACCGTCGCTCTCGACACCAACACCGGCACCGTCGACCACCCCAGCGCTCGCCACGTCGGCGTGGTATCCGCCGTCGGCAAATCCAGCAGCGCCAGGCGGTAGACCGAGCGCAGCTGACCGATCACGCCGAACAGCTCAGGCCAGGTCGGTGGGCGCCGCTGCGCCAGCAACTTGCTCTCGCCGACCAGCACCCGCAGCCCCGTAGGGCCGACCTGCATGAGCCGCTCCGCCGCGTCACCGTCGGCCAGCCCCGTATCGGTGATCACGGCGTCCCACACGGTGAAGGCGCTGCGCCGCGCCACCCGATGCTCCAGACCGCCCCACGGCCGCAGGGTCGCGTCGACCGCCACCAGCGGGTCAGGAACAGCCAGCGCGAGCAGACCGCCCAAGGCAGCCGTGAGCGCCGAGCGGCCCACCCCACCGTCCGCAGACGACACACACACCAGCGGACATCCCGCCCGCAGCGACGCTGCACGCCACCACAGCGTCTCCACCCGCGTGCCAGCCCCGAACTCGCGCGGGATCTCCCGCACTGCCGGCTCTCCCCCGATCCTTGGTCGCGCAGGGGCGGAGGCCAGGGCTCGCGCGGCGATCTCCTCGGGGCGTGGAGCCGGCGGGAGGGCCCTCCTCCCGCCCGCCGGCTCTCGCCGCTCGCCACCCCGCCCGCCCGTTCCGGGCGCGCGGTCAGCGAGCGGTTCGGGCTGCTCGTCCGATGAACTCAGCACGTCCGCCTCCCCGTAAGGCATGCCGTACAGCACTGACCAGCGCCGCTACCTCGACGCATGTCGGTCCCCCGTTACTGTCACGACCTGGACGCTGACCAGACGAGCAGGCCCCACGGCGGCGCACCATCCCTCTGGAGGCTGCCGCCCGGATCGGCAAGCCATCTGGATGGAGACAGCCCGATCCGCTACGCTCCAACCAACTTCAGTTCGCAAGAATCCGAACCACAGTTGCCGAAGCGACACCGCGAGCTAAGCACACGTCACAGAGAGGCGTCAACTACAGTTCGGTTTGCGACCAACTGTGGTTGCAGTTGGGGGGCGCCATGACCGACAAGCCAACCGACCAGGCAGAGGCAGCAGCCTCCGCCCTCACCCAAGCCAGACTCCGCGCACTCTTCGACGCCAAAGGGGAGGGACGGCCCCCGTACACGGAGGCCGAAGTGGCCAGGGCTCTGACCAAAGCCGGCCACCGCATCACGCCGGAAGGCATACGGAACCTGCTCCGTGGACCCCGCATCAACCCGAAGGCGTCCACACTCCGCGCGCTTGCCCAGTTCTTCGACGTACCCGCCGGCTACCTGCTCGGAGACCAAGAGGAGCCAGAAGAGCAAAACCGGCGCGTCCGGGTCATGGCCCGCGCAATCACCAAGCTGTCACCCGCTGCACAAGAGGGCATCGCCGTGATCATCGACAACCTCCTACGGGTCGAGGAAGCAGCACGTGAGGGCGACAGGAGTACACAGAGCCCACAACGGAAGTCCGAGGGAAACAGCTAGAGCAGCAGGACAATCGGGCGCAGCCATCCGCCCCTGGCTGTGCCCATGGCTGCGCCGCATGTTGCGATCCTCGCCCGGCGCGGTGGCCGGGCGCAGCCAGTGCCCGTCGCCGCCGGCGGCGGCGTCGTGGTGGAGTTGCGATCCTCGCCCGGCGCGGTGGCCGGGCGCAGCAGCATCGCGACGGCCTCGGCGATCGTGTCGAACCCGTCGTTGCGATCCTCGCCCGGCGCGGCTGCTGGCCAGCCGCAGCGATGGTCCTGCCGGCCGCCCAGGCTGTAGACCCACGTTGCGATCCTCGCCCGGCGCGGTGGCCAGGCGCAGCCCTGCCGCGAGGGGTGGTCAGGGGGCCGGACACCTGGTTGCGATCCTCGCCCGGCGCGGTGGCCGGGCGCAGCGTGCTGCTGAGCGTCATTCTCGCGTTCCTGCTGACGTTGCGATCCTCGCCCGGCGTGGTGGCCGGGCGCAGCGCGGGCCATCACCTACGAGTTGGGCGGCTGCGACCTGTTGCGATCCTCGCCCGGAGTGGTGGCCGGGCGCAGCACCCGGGCACGCGTCACCGCCTGGCGCGGCAAGCGGGAGTTGCGATCCTCGCCCGGCGTGGTGGCCGGGCGCAGCCCCGGTTGTGCAGCCAGTCCCCGCCCGTGGTGACGTGGTTGCGATCCTCGCCCGGCGTGGTGGCCGGGCGCAGCACGATGCAGACGCAGATGGCGGCCGTGAGCCGCTCGCCGTTGCGATCCTCGCCCGGCGTGGTGGCCGGGCGCAGCATGAGCCAGCGGCGGACGTCCCACGCCTCCAGGTGGGAGTTGCGATCCTCGCCCGGCGTGGTGGCCGGGCGCAGCGTGCCGGCGGTGCGTTCGGGTGCTTGGTGATGCCCGGTGTTGCGATCCTCGCCCGGCGTGGTGGCCGGGCGCAGCCTCGATCACGACCCAGCTTTCGTTCCCGTCGGTGACGGAGTTGCGATCCTCGCCCGGCGTGGTGGCCGGGCGCAGCTTGACGGGCGTTCCGCGGCTGCCCCTACGCAGGGTCGGTTGCGATCCTCGCCCGGCGTGGTGGCCGGGCGCAGCGCGCCGCCGCCACGGTGCAGCGGCGCGGCGGTCGACGTGTTGCGATCCTCGCCCGGCGTGGTGGCCGGGCGCAGCCCGGTCCCGCTCGTCCTGTGTCACTGTGCTCATGCTGCGTTGCGATCCTCGCCCGGCGTGGTGGCCGGGCGCAGCGAGCGCGCCGCACTCGTCCACCGCGTCGACGAGTTGGAGTTGCGATCCTCGCCCGGCGTGGTGGCCGGGCGCAGCTCGTGGTGCCCGACCTGAGCGCGTTCCACCAGATCACGCAGTTGCGATCCTCGCCCGGCGTGGTGGCCGGGCGCAGCCCATGGCCGGGGGCGTCAGCCAGGTCGGCGAGCTGGCGTTGCGATCCTCGCCCGGCGCGGTGGCCAGGCGCAGCCGTTGCGGATCGGCACAGTGGCGTTCGCCCCGTACGCGTTGCGATCCTCGCCCGGCGTGGTGGCCGGGCGCAGCCACGGCCGTCGGGGTGACCGTCTGCGTGGTGACGGTGTTGCGATCCTCGCCCGGCGTGGTGGCCGGGCGCAGCGCGGGTACGCGGGTCGGCGCGCATGTAGTCGTCCAGGTCGTTGCGATCCTCGCCCGGCGTGGTGGCCGGGCGCAGCTAGGCGTGGAACGGCACGCTGGCGACGTTGCGGGCGATGTTGCGATCCTCGCCCGGCGTGGTGGCCGGGCCCAGCCGTCCTCGCCCTTGACGGACAGCCGGTAGCTGCCGTTGTTGCGATCCTCGCCCGGCGTGGTGGCCGGGCGCAGCCCGGTTCCGGCTGGAGTGTTGCTGGTCGACGTGCAGTTGCGATCCTCGCCCGGCGTGGTGGCCGGGCGCAGCGCGTCGGGATCAGCGCGCCCATCGACGCCGCCGACAGGTTGCGATCCTCGCCCGGCGTGGTGGCCGGGCGCAGCGGACGCCTGCTGGCACGGACCCGCAGCCGTCGCGGCCGTTGCGATCCTCGCCCGGCGTGGTGGCCGGGCGCAGCAGGTGCGTTGCCGCATCAGGTCGCGGTCCTCGACGTCGTTGCGATCCTCGCCCGGCGTGGTGGCCGGGCGCAGCACCGCAGGAGACGTTCAGTCGCTGGTGTGCCGGGTGTTGCGATCCTCGCCCGGCGTGGTGGCCGGGCGCAGCACCCGCCCACCGCGAAGATCCGGCCGCACATCGCCGAGTTGCGATCCTCGCCCGGCGTGGTGGCCGGGCGCAGCGCCCGGCTCGCGCCTGCCCACCGAGGCTGAGCTGGCGGCGTTGCGATCCTCGCCCGGCGTGGTGGCCGGGCGCAGCGGCCAGCCTGCCGGGACTACCAACCCACTGACCCGGACGTTGCGATCCTCGCCCGGCGTGGTGGCCGGGCGCAGCCACCAGCCCTGGCCGGCACCCGCCGGGCAGACCAGCACGTTGCGATCCTCGCCCGGCGTGGTGGCCGGGCGCAGCACCTATGACACGGCGCCGCAGACCCCGCCGGCGTTCCGGTTGCGATCCTCGCCCGGCGTGGTGGCCGGGCGCAGCACAGTCGCCGCGCCCGCCGCGGTGTAGGCGACGACCTTGTTGCGATCCTCGCCTGGCGTGGTGGCCGGGCGCAGCCGTACCGCTCGCCCAGGTAGACGCTCGTGCACCCGTCGTTGCGATCCTCGCCCGGCGTGGTGGCCGGGCGCAGCCGTACG
>NZ_JBVJHK010000011.1:64785-230220 GCF_055586845.1 Micromonospora sp. NPDC049139
GGCGTGGTGGCCGGGCGCAGCCGTACCGCTCGCCCAGGTAGACGCTCGTGCACCCGTCGTTGCGATCCTCGCCCGGCGTGGTGGCCGGGCGCAGCCGTACCGCTCGCCCAGGTAGACGCTCGTGCACCCGTCGTTGCGATCCTCGCCCGGCGTGGTGGCCGGGCGCAGCGGAACAGCTCTTGGCGCTGGGCGATGCTCATGCGCTTGTTGCGATCCTCGCCCGGCGTGGTGGCCGGGCGCAGCGCACGAAGGACGGCTCCGCCACTGACGTCATCGCCCTGTTGCGATCCTCGCCCGGCGTGGTGGCCGGGCGCAGCAAGGAGCGGCAGAGGGAGATCGAGCGGCAGATCCGGTTGCGATCCTCGCCCGGCGTGGTGGCCGGGCGCAGCGCGGCGCGGCGTGGCGAGCTGCCGTGGCTCAAGTACATGTTGCGATCCTCGCCCGGCGTGGTGGCCGGGCGCAGCTGCCGGTCTGCTTGAGGGTGACGGAGTCGGTGCTGCCGTTGCGATCCTCGCCCGGCGTGGTGGCCGGGCGCAGCACCCTCACGGTCGCGGTCGCGGTGACTCGCTGGCGGACGTTGCGATCCTCGCCCGGCGTGGTGGCCGGGCGCAGCGGGTGTCATCGACGGGCCGCACGGCCTGTCGCTGGTGACGGTTGCGATCCTCGCCCGGCGTGGTGGCCGGGCGCAGCCACCCCGGGCAAACTCCAATCAGTCATTCGGACCACGCCGTTGCGATCCTCGCCCGGCGTGGTGGCCGGGCGCAGCCATCCCCGGAAAGGTCAAATCATGCATTGGCCGAAATTGTTGCGATCCTCGCCCGGCGTGGTGGCCGGGCGCAGCTGGATCCTGGACACCGTGGACGGGACGGTCCACACGCGGTTGCGATCCTCGCCCGGCGTGGTGGCCGGGCGCAGCCAGTGCGAGCAGACCGTCAAGGCTGTGCAGGCGTGGAAGTTGCGATCCTCGCCCGGCGTGGTGGCCGGGCGCAGCGCGGGTGCAGCAACTGCATTACCCGGTTCGGCACGAAGTTGCGATCCTCGCCCGGCGTGGTGGCCGGGCGCAGCGGTTCGGGCTGCCCCCGTCGCGGCCTTTCGCCCGGCCGTTGCGATCCTCGCCCGGCGTGGTGGCCGGACGCAGCGCTCGCCGGCCTTCTCCGCGGCGTCGCCGACGTCCTTGTTGCGATCCTCGCCCGGCGTGGTGGCCGGGCGCAGCGCTCTGCGCCTGCCGGCCTCTTGGTAGGAGTGGGCACCGGTTGCGATCCTCGCCCGGCGTGGTGGCCGGGCGCAGCTCCACAGCACCCAGCGGGGCACGAGCTGCTCGACGGTCGTTGCGATCCTCGCCCGGCGTGGTGGCCGGGCGCAGCTGCTTGCGTTGGAGTCGGGCCACACGTGGCGGGTGTGGGTTGCGATCCTCGCCCGGCGTGGTGGCCGGGCGCAGCTGAGCACTGCCTGATCCTCCGCGGACATGTCCAGCCCGTTGCGATCCTCGCCCGGCGTGGTGGCCGGGCGCAGCGCACCAGGGCGCCGCACGCCGTGCACGGCTTCGGCGGGTTGCGATCCTCGCCCGGCGTGGTGGCCGGGCGCAGCGCACCCCGCCGATGACGTCCATGTCGACGAGGTAGTCGTTGCGATCCTCGCCCGGCGTGGTGGCCGGGCGCAGCCTGGCAGTAGTAGAGCAGTTTATGCAGCTTCTTGACCGGTTGCGATCCTCGCCCGGCGTGGTGGCCGGGCGCAGCCGTGTCCAGCACGATGAACCGCACCCGCCCGATGACGTTGCGATCCTCGCCCGGCGTGGTGGCCGGGCGCAGCCCTCACTCAACGCCCGCCAGATGAGGCCGGAGCAGTCGTTGCGATCCTCGCCCGGCGTGGTGGCCGGGCGCAGCACCCGGCGGCGCCAGCCGACCTTGTAGCCGCGCCGGTTGTTGCGATCCTCGCCCGGCGTGGTGGCCGGGCGCAGCCTCTCGGCCTGGAGCACCGCGAGCGCGGTCAGCTCGGCGTTGCGATCCTCGCCCGGCGTGGTGGCCGGGCGCAGCCACTGGCGTGCTTCATCGCCCGCGACCGGCGGCCGGTGTTGCGATCCTCGCCCGGCGTGGTGGCCGGGCGCAGCTGCCCGCCGCGCAGCGGGCCGCGCTCGACGCCGTGTTGCGATCCTCGCCCGGCGTGGTGGCCGGGCGCAGCCCTTCTCCACCTGCGCCGGGCTCGGCTTCTCCGTCGAGTTGCGATCCTCGCCCGGCGTGGTGGCCGGGCGCAGCTCGTCCCGATCATGTACGTCACCAACCCGTACTCGATCAAGTTGCGATCCTCGCCCGGCGTGGTGGCCGGGCGCAGCTGTCTCCAGGCCGGTGAGCGGGTCCACGGTCTTACGGTTGCGATCCTCGCCCGGCGTGGTGGCCGGGCGCAGCGGTCCAGCCCTCGGGTCACCAGCCACACCGGCAGCACGTTGCGATCCTCGCCCGGCGTGGTGGCCGGGCGCAGCGTTGGCCCGGCCTCGGCGGAGGACATCGTCATACCAGTTGCGATCCTCGCCCGGCGTGGTGGCCGGGCGCAGCTAGTAGGGCTCGACTGCCGTGACGGTGCCCGAGGCGGTGTTGCGATCCTCGCCCGGCGTGGTGGCCGGGCGCAGCATCGCAGCATGGCTGCGATCCCCTCAGGGTTCTCCGTGTTGCGATCCTCGCCCGGCGTGGTGACCGGGCGCAGCTCGCCCAGGTCAGGGGCCACCAGGTTGATCAGCGGGGCGTTGCGATCCTCGCCCGGCGTGGTGGCCGGGCGCAGCTACATGGGCAACCAGGGCCTACGCAGCCAGGGTGTGCTGTTGCGATCCTCGCCCGGCGTGGTGGCCGGGCGCAGCTCCGGGCGCTCCTGGGGGCCCTGGAGGCGTCCGACCGTGTTGCGATCCTCGCCCGGCGTGGTGGCCGGGCGCAGCACCCGTCTTCCGCACACCTGTTCGACCCGAAGGATGGGCTGTTGCGATCCTCGCCCGGCGTGGTGGCCGGGCGCAGCGTCGCGTCGATGTCCCCCGCAGACGTTCGCCATCTTCCCGTTGCGATCCTCGCCCGGCGTGGTGGCCGGGCGCAGCGGCGACCGCGCCCTTCTCCCAGGCCCGCTCGATCAGGGCGTTGCGATCCTCGCCCGGCGTGGTGGCCGGGCGCAGCCCGGTCGGGCAGCTGCCCGCGCCCTGGGCGTCGATGAGTTGCGATCCTCGCCCGGCGTGGTGGCCGGGCGCAGCTCGGTGCAGATGGCGTTCGCCGAGGTTGCGACCCAGGTTGCGATCCTCGCCCGGCGTGGTGGCCGGGCGCAGCGCCGACCACCGCGCCGAGGCGATGCGCCTGGCGGCTGCGTTGCGATCCTCGCCCGGCGTGGTGGCCGGGCGCAGCCCCGCTCGTTGGTCGCCGTGAGGGTCGGGGGCTCGCTGTTGCGATCCTCGCCCGGCGTGGTGGCCGGGCGCAGCTCCGGCCGCCACCTGCGCCAGCCCACCCCGCGCCAGGTGTTGCGATCCCCGCCCGGCGTGGTGGCCGGGCGCAGCCCCGCACGGCATCCCCTACGGCGGGACCTACTCGAAGGGTTGCGATCCTCGCCCGGCGTGGTGGCCGGGCGCAGCGCACTTCAGCAGGTCAACGAGCTGCAAGAGAGGACCAAGGTTGCGATCCTCGCCCGGCGTGGTGGCCGGGCGCAGCCCCGTGCGAGACGTGCGGCGAGCCGACGATGATCCGCGTGTTGCGATCCTCGCCCGGCGTGGTGGCCGGGCGCAGCTGGCACTGGCCGTCGATGATCACCATCTGGCACATCGTTGCGATCCTCGCCCGGCGTGGTGGCCGGGCGCAGCCCATCACATCTCCCTGCGGTCGCTGCACCGACTCTTCGAGTTGCGATCCTCGCCCGGCGTGGTGGCCGGGCGCAGCGGGACGCGATCAAGGAGACCACGCGGGCCATCACGGAGTTGCGATCCTCGCCCGGCGTGGTGGCCGGGCGCAGCTGCGTGGCCCGGTCGGCGAGGTCGGCGTACCCGTGGGCGTTGCGATCCTCGCCCGGCGTGGTGGCCGGGCGCAGCAACCTGGCCACCCGCACCGACCGGTTCTGGATCTCGTTGCGATCCTCGCCCGGCGTGGTGGCCGGGCGCAGCCTTGTCGGCTCCCACCGCGATCGGATCATCCGTAGCGAGTTGCGATCCTCGCCCGGCGTGGTGGCCGGGCGCAGCCTGGCCGACCGCGATAAGCGGGCCGGAATCCGCGATGTTGCGATCCTCGCCCGGCGTGGTGGCCGGGCGCAGCCCGGGCCCGCTCATCGAGGAGCGCGAGCAGCGAGCCGCGTTGCGATCCTCGCCCGGCGTGGTGGCCGGGCGCAGCACGGCAGCGACCCGCTCGGTTCGCACGTGGAGACGACGTTGCGATCCTCGCCCGGCGTGGTGGCCGGGCGCAGCACCTCGCTGGCGCAGGCGATCGGCCGCGGCCGGTACGTGTTGCGATCCTCGCCCGGCGTGGTGGCCGGGCGCAGCTTGCCCTGCCGGGTGATGACGTCGCGGGCCCCCTGGTGGTTGCGATCCTCGCCCGGCGTGGTGGCCGGGCGCAGCACCTCGACCAACCCGACGCCGACGCCTGGTTCATCGAGTTGCGATCCTCGCCCGGCGTGGTGGCCGGGCGCAGCGGCGGCGGCCCGCCACGAGTTGCCCTTCTCCTGGGGGAAGTTGCGATCCTCGCCCGGCGTGGTGGCCGGGCGCAGCTACCCGAATACGACCCACGAAAGCGATAGGAGAGCGACTGTGTTGCGATCCTCGCCCGGCGTGGTGGCCGGGCGCAGCGCTGCGAGTGCCGGTACAGACCGCCGGGCACGGCGATGTTGCGATCCTCGCCCGGCGTGGTGGCCGGGCGCAGCCCAGCATCGACCACCTCGCCAACGACACCACCCGCCGCGTTGCGATCCTCGCCCGGCGTGGTGGCCGGGCGCAGCCGGGCGCAGTACGAGGTACTGCGGCTGTTCGCCTGCCGGTTGCGATCCTCGCCCGGCGTGGTGGCCGGGCGCAGCGTGCCAAAATCGTCATGATCGGTTCCCGTTCTTTGAGGGTTGCGATCCTCGCCCGGCGTGGTGGCCGGGCGCAGCCTCGGCGTGGCGGGGTGGACACCGCACCCCCCGCCGGAGTTGCGATCCTCGCCCGGCGTGGTGGCCGGGCGCAGCCCTTACGCCGCAAGGGTTTCAGGGTTGCAGCGGAGCGGTTGCGATCCTCGCCCGGCGTGGTGGCCGGGCGCAGCCGCGGCAAGCTCGTCGGCGTCTACGCGTACGCCCGCATGTTGCGATCCTCGCCCGGCGTGGTGGCCGGGCGCAGCGAAGCGTGCGGGTGAAGTCGCCGACCAGGCCTTCGGGTTGCGATCCTCGCCCGGCGTGGTGGCCGGGCGCAGCAGGCACAGAAGACTCCGCCCCCGGTGCCGGAGCCGGAGTTGCGATCCTCGCCCGGCGTGGTGGCCGGGCGCAGCCTCTCGGTGATGAGCTCGTTGAAGCGCTGCTCGCCAACGTTGCGATCCTCGCCCGGCGTGGTGGCCGGGCGCAGCACCCCGGGCGGCTCGTCCGCCACCTCCGCCGCGTCGTTGCGATCCTCGCCCGGCGTGGTGGCCGGGCGCAGCGCCCTCTGCTCGCAGACCGATCCGGAGGCGTTCTACCCGGTTGCGATCCTCGCCCGGCGTGGTGGCCGGGCGCAGCCCGTCGCGACGGGCTGCGGTTCATCTACCCCGGCAAGGTTGCGATCCTCGCCCGGCGTGGTGGCCGGGCGCAGCTCGCGCCCTGCGGGTTGCCGTAGCCGAGCCGGGCGAGCGTTGCGATCCTCGCCCGGCGTGGTGGCCGGGCGCAGCACCCGCAGCCAGGACGGGGATGTACGGGCCGATCGAGGCGTTGCGATCCTCGCCCGGCGTGGTGGCCGGGCGCAGCTTCGCCCTGTTCGGGATCCGCCCCCAGGTCGAGCCGAAGTTGCGATCCTCGCCCGGCGTGGTGGCCGGGCGCAGCCGGAGCGGTACGGGTGCTAGCGACTCCGCCCCGACAGGTTGCGATCCTCGCCCGGCGTGGTGGCCGGGCGCAGCGTGCGGGTCCCGGTCGGCTGGCCCGGCGGGAGCGGGTTGCGATCCTCGCCCGGCGTGGTGGCCGGGCGCAGCGGGCGACTGATCGCGCCCTGCCTTGATCGCGTCCCGGTTGCGATCCTCGCCCGGCGTGGTGGCCGGGCGCAGCTTCACGAGCGTGCCGACTCGGCCGCCGATCGTGGAGTTGCGATCCTCGCCCGGCGTGGTGGCCGGGCGCAGCGTCGGGCTCGGGGCCGTGTCCGAGGTGGACGTGGAGTGGTTGCGATCCTCGCCCGGCGTGGTGGCCGGGCGCAGCGGCCGAGATCCCCGTTAGGTCGGTCCCCTCCACGACCCGTTGCGATCCTCGCCCGGCGTGGTGGCCGGGCGCAGCCGGTGAAGCGCCGCTACCTCACCACCATCGGACTCATCGTTGCGATCCTCGCCCGGCGTGGTGGCCGGGCGCAGCTCGAGGACCCGGACCCCGGCGCCGAGCTGGACCTGTCGTTGCGATCCTCGCCCGGCGTGGTGGCCGGGCGCAGCTGTCGCCGTCCAGGGCGCCAGCGGCAACGTCCTGCTTGTTGCGATCCTCGCCCGGCGTGGTGGCCGGGCGCAGCCCTCTTGCCCATCGTGTGTTTCTCCATCCCTCGTAGTGGCGTTGCGATCCTCGCCCGGCGTGGTGGCCGGGCGCAGCCCGGGCCGGCACCCGCCGGCCCGGCTCACTCCACACGGTTGCGATCCTCGCCCGGCGTGGTGGCCGGGCGCAGCGCGCTCGCCGGCGGCCCGGAGTGGGCGCCGAGCAGCCGGTGGAACACGTCGGGCGGTCGGTGCTCGCCGGACGCCCCGAACTTGGTCCAAGTACCGGGGCCTCCGTTGCGTCCGGCCTCGAACCGCCCCGCCGCCCGTGCCAGCTGGGAGACCTTGACCTCCACCACCTCACTGGTCCAAACGTCGACGATCTTGTGGTCGTCGAACCAGGCCCGGACGTTGTCCTTCACCTGGCGGATCGGCTGTTCAACCCAGTCCCGTACGACCACCCGGGCGACGTTGCCGCCCACGGTCACCGAGCAGTACCGGGACAGATCGTCGACCGCTGCTTCCTTGCCGCTGGCGGGGCCCACGATCAGGTTCTGAATCTGGGTCGGGTCCAGTTGCTCGACGGTCGCCCACGGGTCGAACGTCGACCCGCCCAGCACCCACCAGGCGAGCCGGGCGTTCTGCCCGGACAGTGCGGTGCTGTGCAGCGGATCGGAGAGCAGACCGGTCAGCGCGGTCATGAACTTGAGGCCACAGTCGGTGCAGATCGGAGTGTTGGTGAGGAACTTCTGCAGCTCGTAGCCGTGCGCGGCCTCGTTCATGCTGACCAGCGACGCGCTTTGGGTGGCGCCGGGCAGCCACCGCCGAGGAATCTGCTGAGGCACAGTCTTGAGCAACGGCTGCACCTGCCCGCAGACCAGACACAGCCCGGACCGCCCCGAACCCTTCCGGTCGCCGGCCACCCCGGCCCAGAACCGCCGCGCCGCACCGGTGTCCGCCGCGTAGACCCCGTCGACCCAGAAGCCGATCAGGTCACCCCTGCTCCAGTCAGCCGGCGGTTGCAGCGTGCCGGCATGCCCGTCCCGGTAGAAGGCGGCGATGGCCGGGCCCGGGCCGTCAGGTTCGGCGGCGGCCCAGTCGGCGATCAGGGCGCGGAAGGCGTCGTACTGTTTCGCAACCCGCTCCGGCTTGGTGCCCTCCGAGATCCAGCCGAAGACGTACTCGCCGTTGTCGACAGCGAGCGCGGGCGAGATCCCAACGGTCCGGGTCACCGCCGGCACCAGCCGCTGCGCGCCGAAACGGCGCTGCGGATCGTCCTTATCGGCGGTGCTGACAAGGACTCCCCGGGGCACGCCGTTCCCGTCGATCTCCAGGCTCCACCGCACGGGCTTCCGAGCGTAGAACGCCGGGATGACGTCGGCGCTGGTGTCGGCGTACTCCACCAGCCGTTGCAGCAGCACTAGGCCACCTGACCTTCCACCGGAAGCGCCAGCTCGATCCCTCGCTCGGGCACGTAGAGCACACCGTCGACGACCCGAGCCGCGAACCACTCCATCCTCGGCTGGGCGGATTTCCCGTCCCGGTGGATGGAGTGCAGCATGATGCCGATCTCCTCGTTGACGTCCGCGCGCCGAGTGTCATCCGGCCAGCCGAACTCGGCGCTGAACTCGCGAGTGCCGAGGTACGGCTGCTGGAAGCAGGCTCCCTTGCGGACCCTGCGACGAAGCTGGTCCCGGTAGGCCGCGACCGGCTTGTCCGCGTGCGCGGCCAACTCGATGTGGGCGTGGATCCGGTACGCCACGTCGCGCAGGCAGACGGCGTTGCGTTGATCGCGGTGCGCGGCCGTGTCCACCCGGCGAGTGCCCTTGATCGCCTCGGCCAGCGGCGCAACGTCGGACGTTTCGTTGCGCCGGAGCGAGAACTGCTTCACCGGCTTGAGCACCTCGATCGCGACCACCTGGTACCGCATCTCCGGCTTCCAGAAGATCGATTCAAGTACGCCCACCGCAGCCGACGGAGTCATCACCGGATAGCGTGGCCGGGCGCAGCAGTACCGCAGCCGGTGCATGGTGACATCGGGGTGGCCGAGTTGCGATCCTCGCCCGACGCGGTGGCCGGCGCAAGGGCGGCGACCGCTGCCGACACTGCCCCGGCGGAGGAGAGGTTGCGATCCTCGCCCGACGCGGTGGCCGGGCGCAGCTACCGGTGTGGCCGGCCGTTGAGCAGGTTCCACCGCTGGTTGCGATCCTCGCCCGGCGCGGTGGTCGGGCGCAGCGCGCCGACGCCGGCCGCGACGCAGTCGCCCCGAGCCTCGTTGCGATCCTCGCCCGACGCGGTGGCCGGGCGCAGCGACCGGAGCCCGCTGACCGGGCACCTGTTCGCGATGGGGTTGCGATCCTCGCCCGACGCGGTGGCCGGGCGCAGCTTCCGCACGCTGGCCACGGCCAAGACCACGGCAACGTTGCGATCCTCGCCCGACGCGGTGGCCGGGCGCAGCGCCCGTACGTCCGGGTGTCCACGGACCTTTCGCTGAACCCGTTGCGATCCTCGCCCGACACGGTGGCCGGGCGCAGCCGTCGCCGACGCCGCGAAGACGTGGCGGGCACAGTTCGCGTTGCGATCCTCGTCCGACGCGGTGGCCGGGCGCAGCCCGGGGAGGCCACCCGCGCGAGCCAGTCCAGGGAGGCGTTGCGATCCTCGCCCGACGCGGTGGCCGGGCGCAGCCACAGTCCCCCGGCTGGTGGATGCAGCGGCTGTTCAAGTTGCGATCCTCGCCCGACGCGGTGGCCGGGCGCAGCCGTTGCGCACCCGGCTCGCGCAGGCGGCCCTGGTCGGGGTTGCGACCCTCGCCCGACGCGGTGGCCGGGCGCAACCGCCTGAGACCCCGTCCGGGCCGCCCGGCCCGAAACACAGTTGCGATCCTCGCCCGGCTCGGTGGCCGGGCGCAGCCAGGCCGTGTGGTGGGTTCCCGCCCTCGCCGACCCGGAGTTGCGATCCTCGCCCGACGCGGTGGCCGGGCGCAGCGGGGTGACACCGACAGCGGGAGCGTGTCACCCGAAGGCGTTGCGATCCTCGCCCGACGCGGTGGCCGGGCGCAGCGTGCGGACACGCCAAGGCCTCCCACCGGACCGCCATGCGCGCGACGAGGGTCCTGGGGTGCTCGTCTGGTTCAACTCGGACTGAACAAGGCGCTAACCGACTTCGATGCAGACCCTAGCCGGAGTTCTGCCCGGACAGGGCGGTGCTGTGCAGCGGACCGGGGAGCAGCCCGGTCAGCGCGATCATGGACTTGAGGCCGCAGCTAATGCCGGTCATCATTGGTCGTTGCGATCCTCGTCTGGCGCGGGGACTGGGCGCAGCGCGGCCTGCACGGTGGCCTTCCACACGTCGGCCAAGCCGTGGCGATCGCCGCGTGGCGGGGGGACCGGGCGCAGCACGAGCAGCCCGTCGTCGTGGGGCCGGGTCCTGCACAACTATCGTGACATTCCGGTCAGCATCCTGGGAGTATGGCTCCTCCAATGGCTGGTTGATCTTCGGGTCGGCGGTGTTGGCGATGATGGTCGCCGGGCCGCCGCTTGGGCAGTACAGGTGAACCCGGCCGATGAACCACGACGTCACGCCGAGGCCGCGGTGGGCCTCATGTAGGGCGGCGATCCTCAGCACTGGCAGGTCGTGGCCTTCACCGAGGCCGCCGCCTCAGGCTGCGCCCGGTCGGCTGGCCTGGCGGGGACAGTAGGCGTGATGTTCAGCGCTGGCAGGCTGATGCGGTTGGCGTTGCTGTCCTCGTCAGGCCACCCGACCGGGCGTTGTGTCTCAGTGGTGCAGAGTGTCGAAGGTGATGCCGGTTGGAAGGTCGCCGACGTCGGCGCTGACCTTGTAGTCGGTGAATGCCCGGGGGGCGGTGACGCCGGTGCATTGTTCGATGCGAATACGGTCGAGTAGGGGTTGGGCCGGGGCCTTGCCGAACGCGTCGTCGTGACTGAAGACGAACAGTCCGCGGAGCGTCATGATGCCGCGGGTGGCGGTGCGGTCGTGGTCGAACATGAATTGCAGGGTCCGGTAGAGGGCGGTGAGGTCCTCGGCGGTGACTCCGGTCTTTGTAGCGAGGGCCGCCGAGTAGTGGAACTGGGCGCGGTAGAGGCCGTAGGGGACGGTCCACTTGCCCCCCATCTCGGTTCTTTCGCCTTTGTCGATGTCCTCTTGCCGGGTTTGGGTGACGCGAGTGATGGCGTGGGAGACCGGCAGGACGGGGTCGATGGAGCGGGCCATGCCGAACTGCAGGGGCCCGCGGATCTGGCCGAGTGCTTTGGTCTCGCCGGTGGACAGCACGGCGCCGAACAACCGGACGTCGACGTACCGGTTGGTCATCCACTGGCGGGCCTGCTCGGCCTGTTCGGGGGTGATCTTCCGGGACTTCAGCTCGATACCGGTCGCGGTGTAGGACTCCGCGGCGCGGGTGTTGAGGGCGTGCCCGGCCTCGACGAAGATCTGGTACCGGTCGGACGGGTATCCGAGGTTGTCAGCGGTGAGGCCGATGGTGTCGCGGATTTTGCGCTTGAGGGCGACGTCGGTGACGAGTCCGTGTCCGGTGGCTTCGTCGACGCGGGGGCGGTTGCCGCCGTCGGGGTCCCCGTTGGGATTGCCGTCGGTGACGTCGAAGAGGATCAGTCCGTCGTGACGGACCCGGGGGTTGATCGTCTGGTCGTTCACTGCTTGTTGATCCCTTCGTCGATGGGGTCGGGGGTCTGGTCGGCTGGCAGGCCCTCGGTCGGGACCTCGGGCGCCTTGCCTGCGGTGGCCATGCGGATGTCGTGGGCCTGTTGGTGGAAGTACCCGAGGATGAACCAGGACTGGCTTTCTGCGGTCGCCAGTGGTGCAGCCGGCTCGGTGAGGCGGTCCTGGAGCTCGCGGATGCGGATGCGGTATGCGGTGGCGGCTCCGGCCGCTTTTTGCGCTCGGTCCTTGCTGGCGCGGTCGAAACCCCGCTCGCGGGCCATGCTGTCGAGTTTCTTGAGCCAGGCGGGGTAGAGCTGGAACCCTTGGACCAATGCGACGCGGGGGTTGGCGACCGCGCCGGCGAAGTAGCGGTGGAAAAACGTGGCGTTGGGAAGGTCGTCCTTGCCGTTGACGCGGCGTTGCAGGGACTCCAGGACGGCAAACAGTCGACCGTGTAGGTAGGCGGGGTTGTTCTGGGTCTCGTCGAGCACGGCTGCGGGTCCTTCTCCGGTGCGTTGCGGGTGACGGGTGAGGGCGACCCGCAGCAGCGCGGCTCGTGGGCCGTCCAGGTGCAGGTCGGTGCGGATGCGGCGGACGATGTGTGCCAGCACGTGCGGTGGCAGGGTTCCTCCGTACAGACCGCTGTGCAGCAGAAGTTGGGCGAGATCATCTGGGCGGTCTGCAGCCTTGTCCGCCAGCGGGATGTAGCGGCCAGACACGACCGCGGACGTGTCGGGTAACCATTGGCCGGCGCTGAGCACCAGCAGCCAGAGCGGGTACCCGGTCGGCGTGTTCTGGCTGCGCGTGAGGATCTGGTGGTCACGGAACCAGGTGTCGACGTTGTTTTCCGCTTGGCTCAAGGGCATCTCGACCCAGTGGTGCACGACAAGGCGTGCCACGTTGCCCGACAAGGTGGCTGAGCAGAACGTGAGTTCAGGTGACGGCCGCCGTCGCTTCTCCCCGGTGACAAGGGCCTGCAGGTAGCCGGCGATCTGCTCCGGCTTACTGTCGAGCATGCGGATCGTGTCGCTGCTGGCGCCGTCGCTGACCCACCACGCGAGACGGGTCCGTTGCCGAGGGTAGGTGAAGGTGAACTGGCCGTCGGACAGGATGGTGTGCAGGTTCGCCACGGCCGCCTGCCCACAGGACACGCAGATTGGTGACCCCACCAGGCCTTCGTTGAAGTCGTAGGTGTGGATGCGTTTGTTGGCCGACACCAACGCGACTTCTTGGTCAGCACGAGGTATCAGTGCTTTGGGCAGTGCCTGGGGTATGCGGTCCAGCAGCGGCCGGTCCGGCTGCGCACACACGAGACACAGCCCGTGCCGGCCACCTCCGTCCGCGGACCCGCTTTTGCGCTCCTGCACAACGGTTTCCCACAGCGCCCACAGCGAGTCGCGGAGGGTAACACGCCAGTCGTCCACGGCCACGATCATGAGATCGCGTGAAGACCACGTCCGGCCCTGCGGGGGCTGAGGCATCTCACCGCGGTCGTAGAAGGCGGCCATCGCCCGTGCGGCGGGATCGTCGGGAAACTCACCCGCCCACCGGCGGGTCAGACCGACGAACGCGCGGTGGGCCTCAGCCACCCGCTCCGGCTTAACTTTGTCGTCTACCCATCCCAGCACGTACTGCGCGTCGTCCGCGCCCAAGCCGGGGGCAATGCCCGAGGTGCGCCCGGCATTAGGCACGAGGATTGGCCGACCGAACTTCGTCGACCGCTGCGAGGAGTCGGCAAGGTCCGCCAGATCCACGACTTGGCCGTCGGCGTCGAGGTTCAGCTGCCATCGGACGATCCGCTCGCGGCTGTACGGACGCTGGGTCCGATCATCATCGCTGGCGGGCTGTTGGAAGGACACGAGACGGCGTAGCAGCATCAGGCTGGCTCCGCAGTCTGTGCTGCCGAGCCTGGAATCCCCTGCCGAGGAATGTTGAGCACCCCGCGATCCAGACGGGCGGTAAACCAGTCGAACCGTGTCGGTGGGCCGTGGTGGATGCGGTGCAACATGATCCCAAGGTCCTCGGTGACGTCGATCGGCTTGCGCTCATCAGGTGGGAAGAACGCGGCGGGAAACTCTCGAGCCCCCAGATAAGGCTGCTGGAAGCAAGCTCCCCGGCTGACCCTGCGCCGCAGCTGATCCCGATAGGCGGCCTCGTTCTTGTCCGCGTGCCTCAGTAGCTCGACGTGGGCGTAGATGCGGTACTCCACATCCCGCAGACATAGGGCGCTGCGCTGGTCACGGCTTGCCACGGTGTCGATTCGGCGCCCTTTGCTCACCGCATCGGCCAGGCTCGGCAGGTCGCTGGTCTCGTTACGGCGAAGGGTGAACTGCCGGATCGGCTGCAGCACCTCGACCTTGACCGGAACCCAGCGGAACTCCGGCTTCCAAAAGATGGCGTCCAAGACACCGGCGGCTGCGGTCGGTGTCATCACCGGATAGCTGACCCGCTCCACCCGCAGCTCCGGTCGGGTGAACAACGCACCCTCCCCTCTTACTTGCACGACGACCGGTGGATACCCGCGATCACGTGACGTTGCAGTCACAGCACCTGTCCTTTCTGATGAGCAAGGGGGAGTCACTGGGCCAACTGGTTGCCTGGTCGCAGTGGCCGGGACAGCCCAGGGATCGGGTGGAACCCGCGGACACGCTTTCGCGTGTCCGCGGGTAAAAGGACGGGACTCTCCTCCCGTCCTGTGCTGTTGCGACCCTCGGGCCCGGTGACCCGTGCCCGCTGGCACCCCCTCGCGGGAGAGCGAACCCGCTGGGACCCATCGCTGGAGACCAGCCGACTCACCATGAACTTTAGCACCGGACGAGAGGAAAGTTGACGTGCGGGCGCACGTGTCTGATTATGGAGGCTGCGGTGGGTTAACTGGGTCATCGCAAAGAGTGAGGGCGCCAGGACGGTCATGCGGTCCACATGCGCGGACGGCCCCCTGTTCCAGCAGGGGGCCGTCCTGGCGTCCGTCCAGCCAGCCAGGTAGGAGGACGCATAGGTGAGCGTACGACGGCAGACGTATTCCCAGCCAAGGGGCGCCGAGGGGAGCAAACGCTCCTCAGACGGTGCCCTGTGGCTCGCGATCGCTGCACTCGCGGCCCTGTTCAGCGGCAGTGCGGCAGGCTTGCTGGCCTGGCACGGCGGCGCCGAACCCGCCCACGCCATCCTGAGTGGCGGAGCAGCGTTCGGTGGCACCATCCTCCTGACCATGAAGCTGGTGCAGTTCATCCACGCTAGGAGCAGATGAACGACGCCGCATCGTGGGCCGCTGCGCCGAGGCGTCACCGGACGCCTCGGCAGGCACACATCTTTTGCTCCAGCGGTCACGGCAGGAAGTCCCTTCCTTGAGGGTCGAGGACTATGCCGTAGCCGTCGTCGTACTCTCCTTGCCACTCGTAGAGGTCCCCGATCACCGGAACGAGCAGCGCCGCGACCTCGCGGCGATGAGCCGTCTGCCTGCGCAGCGTGGTCATGTACGGCTGAAGGCGCCGAAGGATGCTCCGGTCCGGCTCCGGGCCCCGCAGCGTACGTAGACATTCGTCGATCAATGCGATCGCGTCTGGGTCGCCGTAGCGCACGACAACCGGCACCGTGTCATCGGGCATCATCCGGAACGCCAGTTCCCGATCCCGTGTGACGCTGCCGGCCTTCACCGGGCCGTCGGCGACAGCGGCGAAGTCCCAACGTCTACGGTTCTTCTCGATGACCTTGGCGACGCGGCCGTCGTCCTCGATGCCGAGGGTCCGATACAACCGAGGAAAGTACTTCCGTAGCGCCTCAAGATTCTCTGGGTCCGCCTTGCCAGGACCGAAGTACGCGCGTGCCTTGTCAATCTGGGTGCGATAGGACGGCGGACACCCGCCATCACTTGGGTCGAAGATGACCACCAGGCCAGCCCGCGGCCCCAGGTTTCCCTCTCGGTTGCACCGTCCGGCGACCTGCGCCATCGACTCTGGCGGCCCAACAGCGCGGAAGGCGACCGCGAAATCAAGATCGACGCCAGCCTCGACCAACGAAGTGCTGATCAGCAGGACACGCTCTCCCTCGCGGAGCAGGCGCCGAACCGCACGGAGAACAGACTGTCTATGAGCAGCGCACATGCCCGTCGACAAGTGCAGGACGGTGGTGCCGGCCTCGCACACCTCGCGGGCTGCCTGGAAGGCCCCCCGCGCGTCCCGCACCGTGTTGACCACCAACAATGCCTGTCGGTACCCGGCGGCCTCCGCCACGACATTCGCCAAGGTCAGGTCGGGGTCCAGCCGCCAGTCGAACCGTACCCGCTGGCACTGCGCGAACAGGCCAGCAGGATCCGGGATGATCTCTTTTGGCTCCAGACTCTCCAACGGACCGAGGGCTTCGACGGTGGGCTGGGTGGCCGACGCCAGCACGACTGTCACCCCGAACCGCTGGGTCAATATCCGTAACGCGTCCGCGATCTGCGGCAGGAGTCGATGCGGCAAGGCCTGCGCTTCGTCGAGCACAAGCACCGAGTTCGCGATCCGGTGCAGCTTCCGTGCTCGTGACGTCGTTCGGCCGAACAGCGACTCGAACAACTGGACGGTCGTCGTGACGATGAACGGGGCGTCCCAGTTCTCGGCCGCCAGACGCCGCCACAGACCATGCCGGCTACCCGCGTCCGTGTCGTCCATCTCGACGTGGCTATGGTGTTCGAGAACCACCGGCTCGGCCCTCGGGTCGTCCGGGTCGAGCAACGTCTTGTACACCGCTGCGTTCTGCTCCGTGATGGTGATGAATGGCACCGCCACGATCACCCGCCGCTTGCCATGCAGGGCAGCATGTTTCAACGCGAAGGCTGCGCTCGCGATGGTCTTGGCCGTACCCGTGGGAGCGGTCAACCGATACAAGCCCGGCTCGCCCTCAGCAGCCACCATCGCCGCCTCAAAGACCTGCTCCCGCTGCTGATCCATTGCTCCCGGATCACGCTCACCCAAGTACTTGGCACGACGAACCAGGAAACGATCAAGCAGAGCGGAAGCCGCCAAGTCCGACCGCACCCTCGGTGTCGAACCCTCTCGGTGCGCCTGGGTGTCCAGCGCGTCCGCGTCCACCACGCACGAGAACAGAAACCGCGCGAGAAACTCGGCCGTCAACGGATCCGCAGACCCAGCGAACTCGGCCGGCAGTGCGGGAACTTTGGAGAACAGCTCCGGCACCTCGCCTCGAAGCCACTTCTCCGCACCAGCCCATGGACCGGCCCGCAACAGGCGCTCGGCCTCCTCATCCACCCCGAAGACGGAATCGACCTTGCCCTGGTTGGTCAGCCCGCCATGATGCCCCGCGACAACGAACTCCACCGGCCTCAACCCGTGCCGCCGAGCCAACTGCACACCGAACGACTTGTGGTCGATCCCGACACGGCCGTTCGTGGGCTCCACCCGAAGCAGCTTGTCCTGCCACTCACACCAGCACTTGCCACCGTCATGGACCAGGCCCGCCCACCACGCCACCTCACCCAACCCGAACGACGACGCAAACAGACGCGCAAGACTCGCAGTACCTCGAAGGTGATCCTCCAGGCGGTGCCGAACTCCCCACCTGTTCTTGCTATGCGCCCACACGAGAACTCCCCCACTGATCCATCAGCGCTGGAACTCCACCACGGCCGTACGACAAATCTCGAGTCCCGTTTGCGAAAATGTCAAATATGTGACAGCCGGGAAGATATGAATTCGTAAGCGAATATTAATCACGTTACCGAACAGCCGTGGAAACACCGCCACCTCGATCAGCGCGAGCGCCGAAGGCATCCAGCAAAGGCCAACCCATCGAGGCCAAGGGCAACCTGCAGCGCATGCTGGTAGGCATCCCACTCACCGACGACGAACACGCCGCCGTCGACGGCTGCTGCAACGCCTCGCCGACGTCGCCACCCCCCACCGGACCGACCAACCGCAACTGCAAGCCGAACCCGGCAGGCAACTACCCCTGACCGCCTTGCCGCCAACCGGAAGGTAGGTACCGCACCCAGATGCGCCCAACCCTATTCACCATCGACCAACCCAGCGCCGGACGACTCAGCACCATGGCCAAACCCCGAGGCGGCGACTGGCTCACCGATGAAATGGCAGCCCTGCATGCCGCCGGAGTCGACATCCTCGTCTGCGCCCTCACCACGGCCGAACTCCACGAGGTCGACATCGCCGAAGAGCCCTCCGCAGCCCGCAACGCGGGCATGGAGTTCATGTCCATCCCGATCCAAGACCGCGGCGTCCCCGACCCAGCCACCGTCCTGCCCCACCTACAACGACTCGCCGAACGACTCCGCAGCGGCGTACACATCGTCACCCACTGCCGGTTCGGCATCGGCCGCGCATCACTCCTCGCCGCCGGCATCCTCGTCCTCAACGGCCTCCCGCCACACCAAGCATGGAATCAACTCGAACACGCCCGTGGCCTCGCGGTCCCAGACACTCCAGCCCAGCGCGAGTGGCCCAACGAACTACTCAAACGAGATCAACTTGACTAATTTGATTCCACAGAAGAGGGGTTGACGTTGCCCTCGACCGGCTGGGACTCCACGGCAGGATGAGGCCGGCAGTGACGGCGTCCCAGATCGCGGCGGAGGCCGATGATCAGGGAGTACAGCGCGGACAGGTCGTCGGCCTCCACCCGCTGCATCCAGTCGAGCAGCCGCTCGCCATCGGATAGGCCTCTTGATCTCCGCCATCTCGTCGCGCCCAGTCAGACTCCTGGAGCTACTCCGCGCGCCCAATACCTCCACCAGCGCCTGGCCGAGCAGAACCTGCGCCTACCCATCGCCACCGCGGCCGCGACCACGCTGCACAGGCCGCCGTCAGACGCTGGCGACGTTACGATCCGCGCGCAGGGACCGGGCGCAGCAAGCTCACCGCCGGCGACGACGTGTGGCTGTTCCTGGAGTTGCGATCCTCGCCCGGCGCGGGGACCGGGCGCAGCTGGGGCTTCTGCGTCGGCAACGCCGCCGAGATGGAGTTGCGATCCTCACCCGACGCGGTAGCCCGACGCGGTGGCCGGGCGCAGCCTCAGGTCCGGGGCGTGAGCAGGGGTGACAGGGCTCGTTGCGATCCTCGCCCGGCGCGGTGGCCGGGCGCAGCGGTGGGGCGCGATGTGGCGTCGCCGCTGGGGAGCGAGTTGCGATCCTCGCCCGGCGCGGCGGCCGGGCACAGCCCCACATTGCCAGGCTGCGGGCCACGCTCAAGCAGCAGTTGCGATCCTCGCCCGGCGCGGTGGCCGGGCGCAGCCGCGTCGGCGGCGGCGGTCACCGGTTGTCCTTCCGGTCGTTGCGATCCTCGCCCGGCGCGGTGGCCGGACGCAGCTGCTGGCCGCGTAGTACGTCCGCTCGATGACGTGCACGTTGCGATCCTCGCCCGGCGCGGTGGCCGGGGCGCAGCACCACCGTGCAGCAGCAGCAGAATCACCACCTGGTCGTGTTGCGATCCTCGCCCGGCGCGGTGGCCGGGCGCAGCCGGGAGCACCGGGTGTACCGGGTGCTGCACGACCAGCCGTTGCGATCCTCGCCCGGCGCGGTGGCCGGGCGCAGCTTGGCGGTGCCCATGGCAACGCCGAGGGTGCCGGTGACGTTGCGATCCTCGCCCGGCGCGGAGGCCAGGCGCAGCGCGGCGCGCCACCGTCGAGCGGACGACTCGCACGGAGTTGCGATCCTCGCCCGGCGCGGAGGCCGGGCGCAGCAGGTACGCGGCGTTCTCGGGCTTGTGGTAGTAGCCGGTGTTGCGATCCTCGCCCGGCGCGGAGGCCGGACGCAGCCCACGCACCACCAGCTCACCCTAGGAGACCTGATGCAGTTGCGATCCTCGCCCGGCGCGGAGGCCGGACGCAGCCTGACGGTGGATGTCGACCAGGCCGGCACCGGGGCGCAGTTGCGGTCCTCGCCCGGCGCGGAGGTCGGGCGCAGCATGCGCTTCGGGGCGGTCATCAGTGGCTCCTGACGTGGTTGCGATCCTCATCCGGCGCGAAGGCCGAGCGCAGCCTCCTCAGATGTAGACGCGGGACTCGCCCCGCACGACGTTGCGATCCTCGCCCGGCGCGGTGGCCGGGCGCAGCCGTCCTCGGCCACCGCGGGATCGTTGGCGAACTGCGAGTTGCGATCCTTGCCCGGCGCGGTGGCCCGGCGCAGCTGCGGGCACCTGCGCGGCTCGCACGGCCACGAGGACGAGTTGCGATCCTCGCCCGGCACGGTGGCCGGGCGCAGCATGACGGCCAGGACGATCGGCGGGCCGGAAGCTCGGGAGTTGCGATCCTCGCCCGGCGCGGTGGCCGGGCGCAGCGCCCTCGACGCCAACCTCGCCGAGCTACGCGAGAACCCGCTGCGGTAGCTACGCCAGGGGATGGGGTTCGTTGGTGAGGGCTGTAAGCGCGGCAGCGACCTCCTGGAGGCTCGCCCGCACGTAGGTCGTGGTCGTGCCTACGTCGCCGCCACTGTCAGAGTGACCGGCATAGGCGCGGGCCACGGCGTAGCCGAAGTTCCGCTCCACCCACGTCAGCGTCGTGTGCCGCAGCCAGTGCGTGCTGATCTGCTGCACGTACACCCACGGCAGGTGCTCACCGATACGAACCCACAGGTGGTCATAGCGTCGGTACGTGATCGGCTGCCCGTTCCGGTACCGCAGCAACTGGCCCGTTCCCGTGGCGTGCCGCTCCTCGGCATGCCGCTGCAGATGTCTCATCAGCGTCGGTGACACCGGCTGCCACCGCACCGTGTCCCCCTTCTCCCGCAGCAGAATCAGGCACTGGTCCGGGTCGAGGTCGACCGGCCGCAGTGCCAGCGCCCCGCCCCGGCGGCACGCCGTCTCGGTATGCAGCCGCAGCAACAGACTGTCCAACGCCGGATCGTCGCCGGTGCTGGCCGCCACGGCGTTGATCTCCGCCAACCGGGTGTCCGCCACCGCCCGCCGGGTGCTCGGCAACCGCCGCGGCTTGGCCACCTTCAGCGCGGGATTGTCCGCCGCCGCAATGAACCCGTCGGCGACCGCCCGCTTGTACAGACACCGCAACGCCGCGATCAGGTGCTCCGCCGCACTGCGCCCGCCACGGGCGTTGCGCCGGGCCACCACGTGCGTCTTGACGTACTCCGCCAACTGCTCGATCTCCGACGGGGTGGGCTCATCCAGCCGCCGCTGTCCCCAGTGCTCCAGGACCCGATTCCAGTACGAGCCATACGCCCGCCTCGTACCAGCGGTGACCGCCGCCGACACGACAGGAACGTACTCGGCGAACGTCGGCGCCGGTGGACGCTCGGACGCCGCCTGAACAAGATCAGCCGGCAAGATTCCCATCCGCGCCAGCAACAACCGGGCGGCATCCAACTCCGCTCGCCCCGCCGGGGTGTCGCTCATGCGCCATCACCGCTAAAGGCCGCGGCGTGGGCCTGGGCGATCATCGCGTCCAGCGCAGCCGGGGGGTGCACCACGAGCCGGGAGGCGTCCGGGTCGGCCGCCAGGAACACGCGGTCGCCGGCGGTGAGCCCACACCAGTGCCGGACCACGGCCGGCAGCCGCAGGTGCCCTTCCTTGGTTACGGCGAACACGCCCTGCTGATCGGCGGCCACGATGATCAGCCCGCGATGTTCCCGGATGTCGAGTCGACGGCCGGGAGCCCAGCCGAGGGCCCTCATTGCGGTCCGGTCGGCGACCCGCCCACGGGAATCGAGGGTGACCAGGCCGTAGACGGTGCTCGCAGCGCGACGGGCGACGAGTCTCGGCAGCGGCAAGGGCGGTCGCTTGATCGCGCCTGGGGAGGACTTCCCGCGGCCAGCGCTCAGCTGACCTGGCAGAACCACAGCCGGGATGACGGCGGAGACAGCCTGGTTACTCACACCGCCCACCACCCCGTAAACGGGGCCGCCATGGGCTTACAGAGAGTGAACGAGGGTGGTTGAAGTCGCTCAACCACCGGTCCGCAAAACGTCGCACGAATGCTACGCGGGAGTGTCCGAGGGGGGACTTGAACCCCCACGCCCTATACGGGCACTAGCACCTCAAGCTAGCGCGTCTGCCATTCCGCCACCCGGACTTACTCGTCCAGCCTACCGCGCCGACCTGGGGGATCTCATCACCCGCAGGCCGCTCTGGCGGGCCGCACGAGGAGTTACTGTACACGCCCCGGGTGGATCATGCACATCGGCTTCCGGCCGGTGCGTCCGTGCAGGTCGGGCCGGTCCACGACGCGGGACGACCGACGCCGACCGGCGGGCCCGGGTAGCGTCCGGCGGGTCCGACCCGGCAGCATGACCACGTGTCCCATCCCTCTCCCCTGGCCGCCGTCCAGCACCGGGCCCTCGCCCTGCGCGCCGCGGGCGATCTCACCGCCGCCCGCCGGTTGCTCGCCGACGCCGTCGGATCCGCCCGGCCGCCGTACGGCGAGGATCACCCGGATGTGCTGAGCACCGCGCACCTGCTGGCCCGCCTGCACCGGGAGGCGGACGACCCGGGCACTGCCCGTCGGACACTGGAGGAGGCGTACGCCGCCGGCGAGCGACGCTGGCCGCCCGCCGACCCGCTGATGTTGGCGCTCTCCTTCGAGTTGGCCTCGGTGGCGCATGAGTTGGGCAACCGGCACGAGGCCCGCCGCAACTACCGCCTCGTCGCCTCCCTGGGCCCCGCCGTGCTCGGTGTCGACCACCCGGCCGTACGCACGGCCCGGCAGTATCTCGGCGATGCCGCTCCCGCCCCTCAGCAGGCCGCGCCGGGCCCGCGGCCGGACCTGTCGGCCCTGTCGGAGCCGACCATCTCGCTGGCCGCCCTCTCCACCGCGTGGCGGCCCCACGAGCCGACCGCGATCCCCCAGCCACCCCGGTTTCCGGCCGCACAGCCCCCGACGGTGCATCCTCCGCCCGCGCCGCAGGCGACCGCTGGCCCACCCACGGCGCCGCCCGATCCGCCGTACCACCGGCCGATCCCGCCGCCGCCCACCGTTCCGGCTCCGCCGGGTCCGGCTCGGGCCACCGCCACCCCGCCGCCCGCGCCGCCGTACCCGCCACACACCGGCGCCGCGCCGGTGCCGCACCAGCCGCCGGCCCAGCCCTACCCGGGTCCGCCGCATGCCGGCCGTGTGCCGCCCCCGCCGGTGGTGCCCGCGCCGCCGCACGCCACCCCGGTGCCGCCTCCCCCGGCGGTGCCCGCCCCGCCGCACACCGGCGCCGCCCCGGTTCCGCCCCCGCCGGTGGTGCCCAGCCCGCCGCACAGCGGATGGGCTCCCCCGGCCCCGCCCGTCGTACCGAACCCGCCGCACGCCGCCCGGGTGCCGGCTCCGCCCGTACCGCCGCACGCCGCCGCGACCGGACAGGCCACTCCGCACGCCGTCCCGGCGCAACAGATCCCGCCGCCTCCGGCGGTACCGCCGCACCACGCCAGCGGTACAGCAGCGCCGCCGCAGTCTCCGTGGGCCCCTGCCCCTGCCCCCGCGCAGCCGTTCGTGGCGCATGGTCCGTCGGCGCCCGCGCCGCAGAGCCCGCCTCATCCCGCCGCACCGGCGGCCGAGGGCACCTCCCCGTCCGCCAGGACGATCCCGCCACCGCCGCCGGTCCCGCCGCACGCGGCGCACGCCGTCTCGTCTCCCCCGCCTGCGGCGACGACCGCGGCGTCGGGCCCGCGACACGCGGCGCCTCCCGCCCCCGCCGCCGTGTCGGTGCCGCCCACGCCGCCCGCCGTCGCGCCGTCGCGGCCGGGCCCCGCCGTGCCACCGCAGCAGCGGACGGCCCACGGGGCGACGGCCGACGCCACGCCCTCCACGGCACCGGAACCCACCGCCGAACCGGCCGCGTCCCCGGCATCCGGCGGTCGGCCGACCGCGGCACCGACGTCCGGCGACAGGACGCCGACACCCCCCACCCCGCCGTCGGTCCCCACCGCCCAGACGTCCGCCCCGGCCGCCGCACGCCCGGCGCCCGACGCCGAGGCACCGCGTCCGGCCGTGCCGGACGACGCGGCGTCGGCCGGGCCGGAGGCGCCGGAACAGTCGACGCGCGGGCCCAGGTGGGACAACCCCACGATCCAGGTACGGCAGATCGAGCCCCTGCTCGCCGAGGAGGCCGCCCGCGCCGCCAACGCGAAGCAGGCCGAGGCCGCTGCGGCCACGCCGGCCACCACCGCGCCACCCGGTACGTCGGAGGCCACCCCCGCCTCACCCGGGACGTCCGAAGTCACCGCCACGGCCCCGCACCCGCCTGCGCCGACGACACCGGTCAGCGCACCGCCGGTTCCCCCGGTCAGCGCGCCACCGATCAGCGGACCGCCGGTCAGCGCGCCTCCCGGGTACCCGCCCGTCAGCGCACCGCCGCAGCCCTCGCCTCCCGTGAGCGGGGCGCCGGCGCCGCCGTGGAGCATGACCGCGCCGCCGTGGAGCAGCACGGCTCCCCCACAGGCGCTGACCGAGCCGCCGGCCACCGGGAGCGACCGCGACCAGGACGTCGAGGACGAGCGGGACCAGGAACCCGCGCTGGAGCGGAAGCGGGGCCGGGAGCAGGGGACCGGAGAGCAGGCGCCGGCGTACCTCGACATCGACGAGACGTTCCCCATGAAGGAGGTCCCGTCGCCGTCCACCGTGCCCGGGCCGGCCCACCAGGTGCCGGCCTTCCCGCCGCCGCCGGCGGCGTACCCGATGGTCGCGGAGCCCGAGGAGCGCGGCCGGAGCCGGACGGCGGTGGTCGTCGCCGTGGTCGTCGCGGTCCTGGCCGTGGCGGCGCTCGTCGGGGTGGGCGTGCTGGTGCTCAGCCGGGAGGCGGCGCCGCCGGCCGGGCCCGCCTCACCGACCGCGTCGACGACCGCGGCGGCCTCGCCGAACGCGGCCGGCCCGCCGCCGGGCGACCTGGCGCTGCGGGACGACTCGGCGACGATCACCCTGAGCTGGACGGACCCGGCGCGCGGCGGCGTGCCGTTCATGGTGGCCGGCGGCCGGGCCGGGCAGAAGCTGGGCGTGATGGCCACGGTGGACCCCGGCCAGACCAGCTACACGGTCAACGGCCTCAACTCGCGGGTGGACTACTGCTTCACGGTGCTGGCGGTCTACTCGACGGACTCGTTCGCCACGTCGGGGCAGGTCTGCACCGAGCGGGAGGGCGACACGCCGACGACCTGAGGCTGACCCCCGGCGCGGCGCGCACGCTCGGTGTCCACAGCGGGACAGCGCGGGTTCCCCCGCCCCCGGCCGGGCCATATGATGGCACCCGGCTCAGGGGAGGGTCGCCGGTCAGGGCGCGCCACCTGCCAGGACGACACGGGAGGCAGCCGGTAGTGGCCACCATCGACGACGCCGCGAACGCCGGCGGTCCGCGTCCCCGCTCCCGCCGGATGCGGGGCGGTCTGGTCACCATCGGGACGGTGGCGGCGCTGCTGGCCGCGATGGGGCTGACCGTCCTCGGTCTCGGCGCGGCGGACAACGCGGTGGCGAGCTACGACGCGAGTTCCTGGCTGTGGAGCACCGCCCGCAGCGAGATGGCCCGGGTCAACGGGGTCACCGCGCGGGTCGACACCCGGGTCGAGATCCCGGCCGCCCGCCGACACCCGATGCAGGTCACCCAGACCGACCGGCTGCTGATCCTGCGGGACCTGAACACCGGCCAGGTCAGCTCGCTGGACCTGGCCACCCTGCAGATCACCGCGACCACCCGCACCACCCCGGGCCTCGGGGTCAGCGTCGCCCTGCACGAGGACGCGGCGTTCGTCGTCGACGCCGTGCAGGGCATCGTCCGGCAGCTCGACCCGCAGTCCCTGACGCCGGTCGGCGAGCCCGTGCGCTACCCGCCGGGCATCACCGGCGGGTCCTTCGACGGGGAGGGCCGGCTCTGGATCGCGGTGCCCAGCGAGGGCACCGTCTCGGCGATCACCGCCGCCGCGCTGCCCTCCGCGCCCGCCTCGGCCGCCGCCGGGGCCGGCCTCAGCCCGAAGCAGGTCGAGACGTACGACGTCGCGGAGGCCAGTCACGAACTGGTCGTCTCCACCCTGGACGACGGCGTCGCGGTGCTCGACCGCACCGCCGGCGCGCTGGTCACCGTGCAGCGGGGCCAGGTCCGTCCAACGCCGCTGACGATGAGCGCCCCGGGCGCGCTGCCGGCGCGGACCAGCGGGCCGGCGGTGCCGGTAACGGTGCCCGGCGAGCGGCGGGTATACGTGGTCGGCAACGGCGGCGAGGTGCGCGTGTTCACCGTGCCGGGCACGGGCGACCGGCTCAGCCCGGCGGTGGCGTGGGCCGGCCGGTTCTACTGCGCTGACGAGGCGTCGGGCACGGTCTACGCCTTCGACGCGAACGGCCAACTGGTCGACACCATCCGGGGTAAGGGGACGGGGCCGCTGGAGCTGGAGGTGCGGGAGAACCACCTCTTCGTCAACGCCCCCGACTCGGCGACCGCCCGGGTGGTGGACGACAAGCACCAGGTCCGCGAGGTCGACAAGTACGCCAACGACGTGCTCGGTGGCGACCCGCCGCCGGCTCCCACGCCGCCGCCCCCGCCGAAGAAGCCCAAGGTCGGCAAGCCGGGCGCGCCGCGCAGCGTGACCGCCGCCGCCGGCAATGCGCAGGCCCGGGTCAGCTGGCGGCCGGCCCCGACCAACGGCGCGGAGATCACCCGGTACGTGGTGGAGGGTGCCGGCCAGCGGGTGCAGGTGGGCGCCAACCAGCGGGCCGTGGAGATCAAGGGCCTGACCAACGGCGAGACGTACCGGTTCTCGGTACACGCGGTCAACGCCAAGGGCGACGGCCCGGCGCGGACCAGCAACCCGGTGACGCCGACCGCCGCGGTGCCCGACCCGCCGGCCAGCGTCACCGCCCAGGAACGGCCGGACGGCACGGTGCTGGTGCGTTGGCCGGCGGCGAACGGTCAGGGCAACACCATCGCGAAGTACGTGGTGACGGCCACCTCGGCGGGCACCAACGCGCCGGCCGGCGAGTCCCGCAAGACGGAGCTGGTGGTGCCCGCCGGTGAGCTGGAGTACGGCACGCAGTACGCGTTCACCGTCGTCGCCGTCAACGACCGGGGCGCCGGCTCGGCGGCCTCCCCGGTGAGCAACACCGTCGTGCCGTACGCGGCGCCGGACCGGCCCGCCGACCTGCGGGCGACCACGGTCGCCGACCGGCCGGGCACGGTCGCGGTGCAGTGGTCGCCGGCCGGGGCGAACGGCCGCCCGGTGACGAAGTACCTGGTGGACGTGGGTGGGCGCACCAGCGAGGTGACCGACACCCGGGCCACCGTGGACGGGCTGGGCAACGGCCAGAACGTCACCGTGAAGGTGAAGGCGGTCAACGAGGCCGGTCCCGGCCCGGAGGCCACCGCCACCGCCCGCACGGTGGCCGAGCCCCGCATCACCGTGACCGGCTCGTCGGCGACCGCCACCTCGGCGACGGTCACGTTCACCGTGGACGCCGGCGGCGGCAAGGCGACCTGCTCGCTGAGCACGAACGGCGAGCCGACGAAAACCGGGAACTGCTCCGGCATCACGATGACGGGCCTGGCCCCGGGCACGGCGTACACCTTCACCGTGACCGCGAGCAACGCCGCCGGCAAGGGCACCGCCACCCGCGCCCAGGCCACCGACCCCCTCTACGGGATCGCCACCTGCAACAACGGCCCCGACGGCGACCAGCGGACGTACTGCAACTCCGACGTCGACGGCCGCAACGGCAACGAGATCTTCTCCGTCCCCCGGCAGGACAACAACCGGCAGGTCGGCTGGGCGAAGCCCGGCACCCGACTCAAGGCGTACTGCAAGAAGTCGGGCGAGAACGTCGACTCCTGGATCTACAACAACCAGAAGCAGAGCACCTGGTGGGTGCAGGTCGAGTACAGCGGGAAGAACTACATCCCCTGGGCCTGGCTCAACCTCGAGGGCGGCGACAACATCAACGTCCTGCCCACCTGCTGACCGCCCAGGCAAGGAGCACCACCGACCGTGAACACCCACGAGCCGCTCACCCAGCCGGAGGTGCAGGGCTTCGCCGCCCTCGCCGCCCGGCTGGCCGAGAACGTCAACGCGGTCGTGCTGGGCAAGCCACAGGTGGTCCGGTTGGCGCTCACCGCGCTCTTCGCCCAGGGACACGTGCTGCTGGAGGACGTGCCCGGGGTCGGCAAGACCACCCTGGCCCGGGCCATCGCCGCCACCGTGAAGGGGCAGTGGCGGCGCATCCAGTTCACCCCCGACCTGCTCCCCTCGGACGTGTCCGGGGTGACCATCTTCAACCAGGCCACCCGGGGCTTCGAGTTCCACCCGGGGCCGGTTTTCGCCAACATCGTCATCGCCGACGAGATCAACCGGGCCTCGCCGAAGACGCAGTCGGCGCTGCTGGAGGTGATGGAGGAACGCACCGTCACCGTCGACGGCGTCCGGCACCCCGTGCCGCAGCCGTTCCTGGTGGTGGCCACCCAGAACCCGGTGGAGATGGACGGCACCTACCGGCTGCCCGAGGCCCAGCTCGACCGGTTCCTGGTGAAGCTCTCCGTCGGCTACCCCGACGAGGCGGTCGAGGTGGAGGTGCTGCGCGGCGCGACGGTCCGCTCCCCCGAGGCGCTCACCGCGGTCACCGACACGGCCACCGTCGGGGAGATGGTCCGCATGGCCCGCCGGGTGCACATCGCCGAGCCGCTCTACACGTACGCGGTGCGGCTGGCCGCGGCCACCCGCGCCCACCCGCAGGTGCGCGTCGGGGTCAGCCCCCGGGGCGTGATCGCCCTGACCAGGGCGGCGTGCGCGTACGCGCTGATCGACGGGCGGGGCTGGATCATGCCGGAGGACCTCAAGGCGCTGACCGAGCCGGTCTTCGCGCACCGGCTGCTGCTCACCCCGGACGCGCAGGTGCGCGGGGTGACCGCCGCCGAGGTGCTGCGCCAGGCGGTCGCCTCGGTACCGGTGCCGCTTCCCTCGGGCCAGCCCGCCCCGGTCCAGGGCTGACCGGCAACGCCGGTGTCCGCGCTCACCGCCCGAGGCGTCGGGCTGCTCGTCGCCGCCGTCGTGCTGCTCGTCGCCGGCTTCCGCTTCGCGTACCCCGAGCTGACGCTGCTCGGCGCGGCGGCCGGCACCGCCGTCGGCTACGCCCTGGCGACCGCGGCCTGGCGGCCCCGGCTGGAGGTGACCCGCAGCGCGGACCCCGACCGGGTGGCGCGGGGCGAGCCGGCCGCGATGACGCTGACCGTACGCAACGCCGGCCGGCTGCCGGCGGCGAGCCTGGTGGCCGAGGACCGGTGCGGGAACCGGTCGGTCCCGGTGCCGCTGCTGCGGCTGCGACCGGGCCGCGACACCACGGTCCGCTACGACGTGCCGACCTCCCGCCGCGGGGTGGTGCCGGTCGGGCCGCTGCGGGTGACCCGGCGCGACCCGCTGGGCCTGGTGGCGCTGGCCCGCCCGTACGGCGGCACGGTGCCGGTCTGGGTGCACCCGCGCATCCATCCGCTGCACGCGGTGCCCACCGGGGCGGGACGCAGCCTGGACGGCCGGGTGGACAAGGTGCCGCACGGGTCGATCACCTTCGACTCGCTGCGCGAGTACGTGGTCGGCGACGAGCTGCGCCGGGTGCACTGGCGCACCAGCGCCCGGGTCGGCGAGCTGATGGTGCGGGAGAACGTCGACACCAGCCTGCCCCGGATCGTGGTGCTGCTGGACAACCGGGCGGTCGCCCACCCGGAGCGGGTCGACGGGGTGGCCGAGTCGTTCGAGTCGGCGTGCGAGGCCGCCGCCTCGGTGGTGACCGCCGCGGTCCGCGAGGACCTGCCGGTGGTGCTGCTGGTGGTCGCCCCGGAACCGTCCGGGCCGGACACCACGGGCAGCGAGACGGGGCACGGCGGCGGGCCGCTGGACCGACTCGCGGCGGCACAACTCGCCGACGACGACGTCCTCCAGCCCGCCACCGCCCGACTGCGGCGGGAACGGCTCGGCGACACGCTCGTCTTCCTCACCGGTCCGGGCGGCCGGGGCGACCTGGGTGCGGTGGGCGCGCTGCGCGCCGCGTACCCGTCGGTGGTGGTGGGGATCTTCGGGGCGGCGGAGCCGGCGCCGTCGGGCGCGGCCGGCCTGGTGGTGATCGACGCCCCGGACGGCGCCGCGTTCGCCGCCGAGTGGGACGGGGTGCGCAGGTGGTGAGGGCGACCGGCGGAGTCCGCGCCGGCACGGCGGTGCCGCCGCCGGCCGACAGCGGCGGCCAGGCCACGGGCAGCAACGGCCAGGCCGCGGGCAGCGCCGGGCCGGACCGGGACGGCACCGGCGGCAGCGGGACCGCCGGGCCGGGGCGGGCAATGCTGCGGGCGCTGCGGGCCGTGCCGGTGCCGCTGGCGCTGATCGCGATGATCGGCCTGGCCGGCGCGGTGCTCGGCCGGGTCTACGCCGGCCCGCTGCTGACCCGGCTGGTGCTCGGTGCCGCGATTGGTTCGGTGCTGGTCAGCATGGCGGCCCGCCGGCTGCCGTCGTGGCTGGTCGCGCCGGTCTCGGTGACCGCGATGGCCGGCTGGACGGCCTGGTCGCTGCGGCTGACCGGGACCCGGGCCGAGCTGCCCGGCGGTCTCGCCGAGGTGACCGCGGACGCCGCCACGAACGGCATCCCCCGGCTGCTGACGGCGATGATCCCGGTCGAGCCGACCCCGGACACGGTGCTGGTGCCGCTGGTCGCCGCCTGGCTGGCCGGGCTCGCCGCGGCGGAGGTGGCGCTGCGGGCCGGCCGGGTGCTGCTCGGCTACCTGCCGCCGGTGCTGCTCTACGCCGCCGCGCTCTACGTGGTCGGCCCGAACGCCGACCCGGCGATCGGGCCCACCCTGGCCTTCGTGGCCGTGGCGGTGCTCGGCCTGGCGGTACCATCGGGCGGCGCGGCGACGCCCGGCGACGACCCGACCGCCGGGCTGGCACCCGCGGTCCGCGCCGCCGTGCGGGCCCGGCTCGCCGCCGCCTCCGCCGCCGGGCTGGCGGTGGTCGTCGGCCTGGCCGCCCTGCTCGGCCCGGCGCTCGCCGGCAAGGTCGACGGCCGGCCGGTGGACCCGCGCCGGTACGTCGAGCCGCCGCAGGTGGAGGCGCTCGACGAGAGCCCCCTCATCCGCATCTCCGGGTGGGCGCTCAACCCCGGACAGAAGCTGCTCGACGTCCGCACCGACTCCCCGGACGCGCCCGCGCCGACCGGGACGCCCGACCCCGCCCCCGACTCCGGGCCGGACACCGGCGGCCGGCCGGCACCGATCCGGCTGGCCGTGCTCAGCGACTACGACGGCGTGACCTGGCGGGTCGGCGCGACGTACCGCAACGCCGGACGGATCCTGCCGGCGACGGCACCCGCGCCGGACAGCACCGTGCGGACGGTACGACAGGAGATCACCGTCGCCGAACTCAGCGGCCGGCTGCTGCCCGCCGTCGCCACGCCGCGCGAGGTCACCGGGGCGCGGGTGGCGTACGACCCGACGACCGGGACGCTGATCCGGCCGGAGGGGCTGACGCCGGGCCTGAGCTACACCGTGACCTCGGCCGTGGAGACGCCGGACGGAAACCTGCTCAGCACGGCGGACGTGCCGGCCGGCGACGAGGTGGCCCGGGTGCTGCGGGTCGCCGACGGGGTGCCCGAGCCGCTGCGCCGGCTCGCCACCCAGCTCGCCGAGTCCAACGGCGCCCCGTACGCGCGGGCAGCCGCCGTGGAGCAGTTCCTCGCCGAGCACTACCGCCTCGTCGCGGACGCGCCGAGCGGGCACGCGTACCCGAACCTGAACTTCTTCCTCTTCGGACCGCGCGACGCCGGCGGCCAGCGCGGCACCTCCGAGCAGTTCGCGGCCGCGTTCGCCGTGCTGGGCCGGCTGGCCGGGCTGCCGACCCGGGTGGTGGTCGGTTTCCGGTCCACCGGCGACGGCCCCGTCCGGGCCGGCGACGCGTACGCCTGGCCGGAGGTCCTCTTCGACGGGCTCGGCTGGGTGCCGTTCGACCCGCTGCCACGACCCGACGAGGAACCGCGCCCGGTGGAGGAGGACTTCCGCCCGACGCCCGACGAACCGCCCCCGTCGGAGGTGCCGGAGCCGACGGTCGAGCCGACCGCCCCGCCGGAGCCGGTGGCCGCGCCGGACAAGCCGACCGACGCCGGCGGGCCGTCCACGGCGCTGCTCGTCGGCGGCGGTACCGGCGGCACCCTGCTGCTGGTCGTAACGGCGCTGGTCGTCCTGCTGGTGATGCGCCGGGCGCAGACCCGGGCACGGCTGGAGCGGGGCGACCCCGGCCAGCGCATCGCGGGCGCCTGGCGGGAGCTCACCGACGCGCTGCGGCTGGCCGGCCGACCGGTCGGCGGGGACCTGGCCGCCACCGAGGTCGCCGCCCACGCCCGCCGGGCCCTCACCGACGGCCGGGCCGGCATCTCCGGGGCCCCGGCCGATCCGGTCGGCACCGCCGGTCCCGCACCGGCAGACACCGGCCCGCCGCACACCACGGCAAGTGGCGGGAAGCTTGACGCCCAGGTGGACGAGCTGGCCGGCCTGCTCAACCAGGCGGCCTTCGCCCCGGGCACGGTCACGCCCGAGCAGGCCACCCGGGCCGGCGCGATCGCCAACGACTACGTCACCGCGCTGCGGGCCGCCCGCCCCTGGTGGCGCCGCGTCCTCTGGTCGGTCCGCCCCGGCCCCCTCCGCTGGCGGCGCTGAGCGCTGTCACGCAGGCCACCACGGATGAATGACCGGGGCTACGATGTGCCGCACCGTGACAGGAGGGCCGGTGGCACATCGTCTGCGGTTCGTCGCGCTGCTGCTGGGCACGGTCGGCCTGTACGTCGGCTTCTGGTGGCTGGCGGGCCGAGAATGAGGGGCTGACGGTCACGCTCACCCACCAGGCGCGACCTGCGCCGCGATCGTCGTAACGCGATCGAGGAACCACACTTGCTCCCTGACGAGGGCCACCAGGTTGAGTACCGCGACTCAGGCGGGCTGGCACGTGCCGGGCCAGGATCAGGGGCATGACCAACGCAGGGGATGACGACCGGCACGACGGTGCCGTTGCGGGCTCTTCCCCTCCCCGAGAGCCAGGCCACTGGGCGTACCCCTGGTTGATGCTGATCCTGGCGCTGCCCGGCGCCGCATGGTCCCTGTACGCGGGCCTCATCTCCTCCGCGGCATTTTTCGGTGAGCAGCCCTCTCCGACCGACCACGCCACCACCACCGCCGCTGTCCTGTCCGGGGCGTCTCTATGGCTGGTAACGGCTCTGCTCACCGCAGTCGTGTTCCGCCGCGCGGTGGTGCCGGTACTGTGTGGCCTTGCGGCAGCCGGCTTCGCTACGGCGGCCATGTCGGTGCAGCCGCGTGCTCCGCTGAACACCGCGGACAGTGCGGGCTGGCTGTCGGCCTGGACTCCACCGACGAGTTGGGCGATCGTCCTCTGGGGCGCTACCGCGCTGGTGCTGTCGGCGTACGGCCAGGCGGCCAGGGCGCGTGGCCGCCGCGCGGCCCGCTGACGACCGGGCGGCGCCCCCCTCAATGGGCAGCGGGTTGTCTTCTTGCCCAGCCACCACCGCACCACCTGCTCAGAACGCCGTCACCGCACCCCTGCCGTGGCCGCTGCGGTCACCTTCACCACGTGGAAGTCGGAACTGCTGGACATGGGATACCAGCCGGGCACCGATGGCGGGCCGCGCCGGGCGGCCCGCCCGGGTGGTACTGGAGGTCAGCCCGTCTGACCGACTTCGTCGACGACGGTGTGGGTGATCACCGCCGTGTATCGCGAGGTGCCGAGGTAGGCATAGGTTTCGGGGTGGAAGACGAGGACCATCTGCTCCGCTCCGTTCGTGGACGGCCAGGCGATTCCAATGCCCGGCCGGCCCGCGCCATCCGTGACGTGCTCGACGGCGCGTAGACCCGGGACTGCTGCTGCGGCTTCGTACAGCGCCGCCCGCGTCTGCGGTCGTAGATAGCTCTCGGCGAGGAAGAGCACGTCCTTGCCGGCGGCATTCACGTCACCGGCTTCGCCGCTGCGGTGCTCGGCCAGGTAGGTCCGCATGGCGGCCGCGTCGGTAGGCAGGTCGGAGCGGTACGCGGGTTCCGGGGCGCACTGCTCGGTCCGGCCCGGAACCACCTGGCCGCCCTTCACCGCGGCCATCCGCCCGTTCCGGCAGCCCGGAATGACCGTCTCCGTGGTGCCGCCAGCGGAAGTTTCTCTGACCAGTCCGTCTCGGGTCCCGTCCACCGACATCCAGCTCTCACGGATCGACTGGCGGTTCTGAGTGCGCTGGTAGATGAGCTGGTCGGATCGGGGGGTGAGGTCAGGCATCCGGAGCGAAACGGCCGCCGCGTTCCGCAGCACCTGGCTGGCATCGGCCCTGGCAACCGGCGCGTCACCGCCGAGCTGATCCGGAGCGAGCACGACCACCGAGGTGACCGCCGCCGCGACGCCCACCGCCACCATCCCGCTGAGTACGAGTCGCCAGTTCCGTCGGTTCGAGCGGCGAATCGTCGTGGGAGCAGGGGACGTGGCGGTCATCGCGGCTAGAAGCCGGCCGCGGGCCGAGGCCAACTGTTCGGGGGCGGCCGGCGGGGTCTCCTGGCCGATTTGCTGGAGCAGTCGCATGTCATCCATTGCTCATTGCCTCCTCGATCGTGATGGTGGAATCGCCGCCCAGCGCGTCGCGGAGCAGCCTGCGGGCGCGGTTGAGTCGTGATCGCACGGTGCCCACCGGAATCCCGAGCGCGGCGGCCGCCTCGTCGTAGGTCAACTCCTCCCAGGCGATCAGGAGCAGCACATCCCGGTCGCCGGTGGAAAGCTCGGCCAGGGCGCCGAACAACATTCGGCGCAGCGACTGCGCGGTGACCACAGTGGCGACACGGTCGTCGTGCGACGCCTCGTTTGTCGCGGGGACGTACGCCTGCCGCAGCCGGTACTCGCGCTCCTCCTCGCGTCGGTGCTGGCTGACGAAGGTGGTCGCGATTCCGTAGAGCCATGGCCGGGCGTCCGGACGGGCGGTGTCGTACCGCTCCCGGCGACGGAACGCCACCAGGAACGTCTCGGCGGCCAGGTCGTCCGCGATCCCGGTACCAAGCCGCCTCGCCAGGTAGCGGTGGATGTACGGGGCGTGCCGGTCGAAGATCACCGCGAAGCTCTCAGCATCCCGGATGGATCGCTCGATGACTGCCCCATCCGTCAACGTGCCGACGTCGACAGCCTTCACTCGTCTAAAACGGTTCATGCGCGACCTTCCGCGGAGCCGGGATTCATCACCTGTTATCCGCAGGTCGCGGGAAAACGGTTCACAGGCTGGCGCTCGTGCCGGGTGAACCTATCCGGCGGGTGGAGTGTTGCCGGCACCCAGCGAGGAGCCAACACTCGGAGTGGGAGCCGCTACTGCCCCGTCACCTTTTGATCGTCTCCAGCCGGGGACTCCTCGGTCGCCCGGTCCGGTACGACTTACTGCCCCTGTCGTTCGGACGATCCGGTGGGGGTGTTGTCGCCGGGTCGGGTGGCGTCGGTGGACCGCTGATGGGGACACGGGCAGCGAACGCCGACAACGCTGGGGCCGACCCCGCACCACAGCCGCCTGTCCGATCAGACCCGACGACGTTCATGGATAGCGCACTCGCCGGCACGTCGCGGCCGGTGCAGCCAGGGCGCGACCCGGGGCGCCGCCGCGATCAGGGCAACCGCGAGTGTCGTGATCACCGCTTGCCCGATCCGGCCGGGCGTGATGCCCGGCGCGGTGTCCAGCACGTAGTTGGCGTACCCATTCGCCGCCGCGTCGCTGCCCAACAAGACACAGCCGAGCAGCAGCCCTTCGATCCGGCGCAGCACCAGCAACAGCCCGGCGAGCGGATCGAACACGGTCAGCGAGGTGAAGTACAGCGTCAGCCAGGTGGGGATGGACTGGCTCGGACCACCCGGCCGGATGCCGAGCAGGTCGCCCAGGTGCACGATCCCGCCGTACGCGAAGAGGCAGACGGCGGCGATCGCGACGACCCGAACCCACCGGGGCACGCCGGCCCACCGCCGGAGCGATGTCTGCCGCGTCGCGCCCACTGGCCCCCCGTTCCGGTCGGGCATGGCCCGCCCGCGCCGCTGTCGACCCTACGCCCGACTCCGTCCCCGCCGAGCAGGACGCGTAAGTTGGTTCGGCGGAGTCGTGCCGTTCGTCCTTGCGGCATGAATGCCGCCCATGGCCTCTCTGTGGTCGTCAGGCTGGCGGATCAGGCGGGCAGCGGCGGTGGCAGATCGCGGTTCGCGACGGGCCGTGTCCGCACCTGTTCAGCTGGGCGCTGCCCTCGAATGGGACCGCAGAGCAGCCAAGCAGCCGCTGCCCAGGTGCCGTCGGGTCACTTTCGCCAGAACAGGTGGTGTGTCACGCCGCTCGGGCTGGGCACGACCTCGAGATGGAACCGGTCGAGCAGCTCATCGTGGGACTCCCAGAGTCGTAGTCCGGACCCGAGCTTCACCGGCGAAACCGCCACATGCATGGTGTCGACGAGGTCCGCGTCGAGGAACTGCCGGATGGTGGTAACCCCACCGCCGAGTCGGATGTCCTTGCCCTGCGCCGCCTCCCGCGCCTGCTCGAGGACCGTGGCCGGGTCTCCGTCGATGAAGTGAAACGTGGTGTCGGAGAGCGTGATCGAAGGACGTTTGTGGTGGGTCATGACGAACACCGGGGTGCGGAACGGGGGCTCGTCACCCCACCAGCCGCGCCACTCATGGTCGCTCCAGGGCCCGCGCTGGGGCCCGAACTTGTTGCGGCCCATGATTTCGGCGCCGATGTTGCGTGCGTAGTCCCGCGTGAAGTAGTCGTCGAGGCCCCGACTTCCCCCGGGGGCGGTGCGCATGGGCCAGCTCGCCGTGGCGCCGGCCCAGGCGAACAGCCTCTCGGGGTCGGCGTGGCCGAACGGACGCTCGAGGCTCTGGCCCTCACCGGCACCGATTCCGTCACTCGACACGTTGAAATTCTGCACTCTCAGTAGTTGAGCCACGCGTTCCTCCTGTGTTGTCGATGATGCTGGTGAGACTCTCCGGGCCGGAGAAACTCATCGCTGCGTCCGTGCCCGGCCAGAAATTGAGCTACCTCGTAGTAGTGACCATGAGCGTTGTTGACGGCGTGGCGGGTTGAAACGATGAGACCTCCGGCGAGGTGTGAGGTGCTGACGCCCACGACCAAAACGGAGGTCTCATGGCCCAACATCGCAGCCACGCCTCACTCGGCGGCAAACCACCGATCACCCGCGTCAACAACGGTGCCGGGCATTCCAACTAGAAGCTACTGACCAGCTTGACGAACGCATCGTCGATCTTCGCCGGGTCACGGGCGTCGAACGCCTTGCCCGCGGACGCCTTGGCGATCCGGTCCAGCGTCCCGAAATCGGACTGCTCATCAAAGGCGATGCAGAAAATCTTGATCGGTCGTTCCGGATCCAACGCGACGTCTTGGAGCAGCCGGGCGAGGTTGCTGTCCTTGTTGTACTCGTTCTTGCCGTCCGTCAGTACGACCACCGCGTTGATCCGGGACTGGTCATAGTGGTCGAGCATGTGACGGTGTGCCGCCCGTACGGTGGCGTACAGAGCGGTGCCGCCCTCGACGTGGAGGTTGTTGATTTTATTGGTGAGCGCCTTCTGGTCGAACGCCGACAGCCGGACCTCCTCGCTGTACGGCGACTTCGGCCGCTGTTTCGTCTCGGACGAGAACGACCAGAGCGCAACCTGGTCCTCGGAGTTCAAGAGGCCAAAGCCCTTGGCGGCGGCCCTGGTCGCCACCTGGAACCTGGTCCGGTCACCGATCCTTGCGTTCATCGAACCGGACGTGTCGACGGCCACGAGGATGTTCGCCTTCTTGCGCAGCGTGCCCCAGCCGGTGAGGATCGCCTTGACCACGGTGGGATCCGGCGGGTCGAAGTAGGTGAGATCTTGGGCCCCGCGCCCGCCGACGGAGGCGATCAGCGGGCGGGCCGCGTTCTGCTGGTGGTCGCGGAACCCCAGCCGGCTGAAGCTCTCCTGCTGCGGCGCCTCTTGGAGGAACGCCAGGAAATCGGCAGCGGCGTCACGTTGCTCCGGGCTGGCCGAGGGGAGCACCACGTACGGGTGGTCGAGGTTGAACGTGCCCTCCTTCGGATACAGCGCGACCAGGGGGACCCTCGGCTTCTCGCCCCGGGTCGGGCTCAGCTCCCCCTCGTTGTACTGGTAGACCAACTCCTCCTGCGTCACCACCGCGCTCATGTCCGTCGGAGCCGCCGTGCCGGACAGGTCCGCCTCGGCGCGGTCCTTCAGCAGATCCACGATGTCGTCGCTGTAGTGGGACACGTTGGCCTCGATGCGACGGACGAACTGGGTCACCGCCGGATTCGCGATATCGCGCTCGGTAAGGTCACTGGCCCGGTTGATGGCCGCGTAGTAGCTCGCGATCGTGGCCGCCAGCCCGGAGGTGGACAGGTTCGGGTTGACCTTGCCGAAGGTGAACCGCCCCCACTCGGGGCGACCGAAGGTGGCCCAGCCCGAGCGCCCGGACGAGCCCAGGATCTCGCCCCAGCCGAGGGGACCCTGCTGTTGGAGCAGCTCTCCCTTCGGCTGCGGCATGGCGATGACCAGCGGGCTGTTCGCGATCGACGGGTACCGGCCGGGGGTCTGCGCCGGACGCCCGGCGGCCTCGTCCCGCAACCTCAACTGCCCGGTCCACAGGGTGGACGTCGGCAACCACACCTGCGGCCGTGGCAGGTTGGGCTGCTTGACCGACCATTCGCCGGCCAGCGCGTCCGTCGCCGCACCGGACGAGAGCCCATGTACGGTCACCGCGGCGCACCGGCCACCGAACCGCCGATCGCTCTTGTTGTAGCGTTCCGCCAACTCGCCGAGCAGCACGTCCTTCTCGATCGACGAGCTGACCTCCAGCGGCGTGCACCCGACGTCCGCCGCCGGCCGAACGATCAGATAGGCCGCCGTGACGACCGCGAATCCGGCCACGATGGCTGCGGTGTACGGCAGCCACGGCCGAGCAGTCGGTCGACCTGAAACCATGTGGTCCCTCCAGAGTGTCGGCTGACGGCGTCGACATCAGCCACCAGCCCGGCCGAGCCGCCCTGCGGGCCGACCGGATCGTGTTCGTGGGTCAGGGCCCGGACCGGCCGAAGTCGATCACGCGGGACCGTCGCATCCGGACTGACGGTGGCCGGCATCAGGTCGCGATGGACCAGGTCGGACGGGCGGGTCGCGGTCGACGCGGTGGCGGTGCCAACGGTCGGTCAGTCGGTGCGGTGCCTCCCCGGAGATCGGGTCACGCTCACGGACGTGCCGCTCCAGGGTCGGGCCATCGATGAACTCGCTGACCACGTACGGTGGGTCCGCGTCCACCTCCCGGTTGTCGTTCACGTCCCTGCCCGGGTGGACGACGCCCCGGCCGCCCGCACCCAGCCGCCCGAGCAGCTGGTAGGGCCCCGCCGTGCGTGGATCATGCGAACTCGGCGGCGTGGTACCAGGCATCGCTGCCCCTGTCAGCCCGGTCATTGTGGCTCCACCGAAACCCTTATGAGCCGCGCCGATGCGACGGACGACACAGGCATGATGTCACGGCTCCACCAGCACGAAAACCACTCGCGTTTCGGCGTGTCGTTCGACGACTTCGGCGATTTGGTCGACGGTAGAGACCGTGCCGCCACCATAAGGCCCCCACAACCCGCCGCGCCGTCGACAACGCTCATTCGTCACCACAATTAGTCCCGCCATGACTGCCGTCGCGGTACTACCCCCCGCAGGCGGCGGACGAGTTTGCGCAGGCCGGCCTGCCAGCCGTCCGGGTCCTCCGCGCGGCGGAGGGCGTACGCGGCGACCTCCGGGTGCGGCAGGATGAGGAAGCGCTCCTCGGCGAGGCCGGCGATCACCGAGTCGGCGACCTGGTCCGGGCTGAGCACCGCGCCGGAGGCGGCGATGACCCGGGCCCCGAGGTGCCCGGCGGCCAGCCCCTCGGCCAGCATCGGCGTGTCCACGCCCTGCGGGCACAGCGCACTGACCCGCAGGCCCTGGTCCCGATAGGTGACGGAGAGCCACTCGGCGAATCCGACCGCGGCGTGCTTCGTCGTCGTGTACGCCGCGTCGCCGACCGCGGTCAGCACGCCCGCCGCCGAGCACGTGTGCAGCAGGTAGCCGCCGCCCCGGGCCAGCATCGCCGGGAGCACCGCCCGGGCCGCGTAGACGTGGGAGAGCACGTTCACCCGCCACGCGCGGTCCCAGCCGGCGTCGTCGACCTCCACTCCCCCGCTCGTGGTCACGCCCGCGTTCGCGCAGAACAGGTCGATCCTCCCGTACCGCCGCTCGGTGTCGGCGACCAGCGCGCGGACCTGCTCCTCGTCGGTCACGTCGAGGGCGGCGGCGTGGGCGACCGGGCCGACGCCGTCGGCGACCGCGCGGGCCGCGTCGGCGTCGAGGTCGGCCACCACCACGGCGGTGGCGCCCTCGGCGGCGAACCGCCGCGCCAGGGCCGAGCCGATGCCGCCGGCCCCGCCGGTGATCACCACCACCCGGTCGGTGAGGTTCATCGCGGCTCACCCGGAGCCAGGCGCGTGATCAGGTCAGCCAGCGCCGCCGTGCCGCCGGCGGCCACCTCGGGGGTGGGCAGCAGGGCCAGCACCGGCACGTCGATCCCGGCGTCGGCGTAACGGCGGACCTGCTCACGGCAGTGTTCCGGCGAGCCGTGCAGCACCAGCGCGTCGACCACCTCGTCGGGCACGGCCGCGCCGGCGCCGCGCCGGTCCCCGGCGGCCCAGGCCCGCCACATCGGCCCGAGCACTTCCTCCCGGCCCAGCCAGCGGTGGAACTCGGCGTACGCGGGAACGGTCAGGTAGCTGGTGATCAGCCGGCGGCCCAGGGCGCGGGCGTGCGCGGCGTCGGAGGTGGGACAGACGAAGATCCGGGCGACCACCTCGAAGCCCGGACGCCGGTCGCCCACCTCGGCGAGCGCCCGCGCCACGTCACTCGCGGCGAGCCAGTTCAGGATGACGCCGTCGGCCTCCGCGCCGGCCAGTCCCAGCATCCCGGGGCGCAGCGCGGCGAGCAGCAGCGGCGGCGGCACGGCCGGCGGCCGTTCCAGGCGGAACCGGCGCACCGCGAAGGTGTCGTACGCCTCGTCGACGGTCGCGCCGGAGAGCGCCGCGCGCAGGAAACGCAGCACGTCCCGGGTCCGCCGGAACGGCTCGTCGAACGGCACGGCGTTCCAGTTCCGCACGATGACCGGCGAGGACGCGCCGATGCCGAGCGCGAACCGGCCGGGCGCGGCCTCGGCGAGCGCGGCGGCGCTCATCGCCAGCAGGCCGGGCCCCCGGGTGAAGACCGGCGTGATCGCGGTGCCCAGGCGCAGCCGCGGCTGCCAGGCGGCGGCGAGCGCCAGCGGGGTGAACGCGTCCGCCCCGGCGACCTCGGAGGACCACACGTCGGTGAACCCCGCCCGGTCGAGGGCCGCGTAGACCGCGGCGTGGTCGGCGAGCGGGATGCCGTCCAGCGGCACCGTCATGCCCCATCGGGTCGTCATCGGTCGATCGTGCCCGCCGGCGGCCGGCCGGATCAAGATCCCGCCCCGGTTTCCCGGTAGCCGGGCGGTCGGGCGGTCGGCGGTGTTACGACTGCGGAATGGGCGCACGCGACGGCGGGGCGAGCTGACCATGGCCACCCACGAGGCGGGACGCCGGCTGCCCCCGGCCGGCGACGCCGGCCGGGCCACGTTCCTCGAACTCTTCTTCGACCTGGTGTACGTCTTCGCGCTCACCCGCATCTCGGTCCGCTCGTTCGAGGACCTGGCGCTGGAGCCCGGGGGCGCCCGGGGCTGGGGCGCGGTCACCGGCGGCGCCAAGACGCTGCTGCTGATCCTCGCGCTCTGGGCGGTGTGGCAGGGCACCTCCTGGACGACCAGCCGGTACGACCCGCACCACGCCTGGTTGCAGGCTGTCGTCATCACCGCCGCGGTGGCCAGCATGGTGATGGGGGTGGCGATCACCCGGGCGTTCAGGGAGACCGGGCTGATGTTTGCCGTGGCGTACGTGACCGCACAGCTCTCCCGCCCGCTGATCCTGCTGCTCGCCCTGGGCTCGCACCCGTACCGACGGCTGAACCTGCGGATGCTGCTCGTCTACAGCGCGACCGGCACGCTCTGGATCATCGGCGCGTTCGTGCCGACCAATCCGCGGGTGTTGCTGTGGACCACCGCGCTCGCCGCCGAGTACCTGGCCGCCCGGTTCGGCTGGCCGGTGCCGGGGCTGGGCCGCTCGACCGTCTCCCGGTGGGACATCGCCGGTGAGCACCTCGCCGAGCGGTACCAGCAGTTCTTCCTCATCGCGCTCGGCGAGACGATCCTGGTCGCCGGCCTCGCCTACAGCGAGGGCCCGTACGGCGGCGGGCACGCGCTCGCCTTCGCCCTGGCGCTGGTCACTTCGATCGTGCTGTGGCGGATCTACGTGCAGCGGGCCGGGCAGATCCTCGCCGAGGCCGTCGCCCGGGCCCGGCACCCGGCCAGCATCGGCCGGTCCGCGGCCGACACCCACCTGGTCATGGTGGTCGGGCTGACCGCCACCGCGATCGGTTACAAGCTGGTGATCGAACACCCGCTGGACCGCCCCGAGGCGGCCTGGCTGGCGATGGTGCTCGGCGGGCCGGTGCTCTTCCTCGCCGGCCGGGCCCGGTTCGAGTACGAGGTGTTCAGCCGGGTGTCGCCGTCGCGCTGGATCGCCGCCCTCGTGCTGCTGGTCCTGATGCCGGTGCTGCTGCGCACCGTGTCGCTGGTGGCCGCGGCCGTCGCCGCCGCGCTGCTGACCGCGGTCGCGGTCGCCGACGCCCGCCGGGCCCGGGGCGCGCCGCCGGAGGCCGCGGCGCCGCCCTTCTGAGCCATTGCCGGACCCACGTCGGCAGGAGGGTCGCATCCAGCACCGACGATGGCCGCCGGCAGCGCGCTAGTCTCCTGTCGTGACCTTCTCGCTCGTCGCCCGCTCCGACGACGGCCGCCTGCACGGCGTCGTCGTGGCCAGCCGGTTCCTGGCCGCCGGCGCGCTGGTCCCGGCCGCCGAGGCCGAGGTCGGCGCGCTCGCCACCCAGGCGCACGTCAACCTCGCGTACCGGCCGCAGGGGCTGACGCTGCTGCGCACCGGGGTGGCCGCGGCCGACGTGGTCGCCGGCCTGGTTGCCGCCGACCCCGACCGGGACCACCGCCAGCTCGGCGTGGTCGCCGCGGCGGGCGCGGGCGCGACCTGGACGGGCCCGGCCTGCCACCCGTGGGCCGGCGGCCAGGCCGGCGACGGCTGGGCGGTGCAGGGCAACATCCTGGCGGGCCCGCAGGTGGTCGACGCGGTGCGGGACGCCTGGCTGGGCGGGGCGGCGCTGCCGTTCCCCGACCGGCTGCTCGCCGCGCTGCGCGCCGGGGACCAGGCCGGCGGCGACCGGCGCGGCCGGCAGAGCGCCGGGCTGCTGGTGGTCGAGCGCGGCGGCGGGTACGGCGGCACCAGCGACGTCCTGGTCGACCTGCGGGTCGACGACCACCCCGATCCGGTGACCGAGCTGGGCCGGTTGCTCGCGCTGCACACCCTGCTCTTCGGCCGGCCCGATCCGGCCACCCTGCTCGACCTGACCGGGGCGGTGGCGACGGAGGTCGGCGGGCTGCTGGCCGCGCTGGGTCTGCCGGTCGACCCGGACCGACCGGAGGAGGCGCTCTTCGCCTGGGCCGGGATGGAGAACCTGGAGGAGCGGCTGGTGCCCGGCCGCATCGACCCCGTGGTGCTGGACCACCTGCGCAAGGCGGTGCCGCGGGTGCCCGCGCCGCGCGCGGCGGCGGACCCGCTCGCCACCACCTGACCCGCGTCGCCCGGCGACGACCATCCCGGGGAAGGGGGCGGACACCCGCGCGGGGAGACCGCGAGCAGCCCAGCCCCGGCCTCGCCGGTCGCCCGGACGCTGCGGCGGCTCGCGCGGTCGGCGGGAGGAGACCGGTCAGCCGCCGAAGGAGAGCCAGCGGAAGCCGGTGGCGCCCAGGACGGCCCGCTCCCGGGCGGTGAGGTCGGCCCGGCCCGTGGCCCTGCGGATCAGCGTGAGCCGGTCCCAGCCCAGCTCCGCCGGGACGGGTCGCCCGCCGGTGAGCAGGCCGGCGACGACCTCCGCCGCGGTGGGCGTCAGCCACGGCTCCCGGTCCAGCGCCGCCGCCAGGTCCAGGCCGTGCACCCCGACCTCCACCACGCGGGTACGCAGGAACTCGGCCAGCGCCATCGCGTCGCCGTGGCGGGTGCGCACCACCCGACCGGGCGGCTGGGCGTCGACGGCGGCCAGGGCGTCCCGCCAGGCCCGGTCGAAGTCGGCCACCAGGGCGGGGCCGTCGAGTTCCCGGGCCTCCCGCCGGCCGCTGTCGATGCGGGCGGCGTCCACCGGCGGGGTGAACTTGGCGGCGCCGTAGTACGCGGCGGCGTCGACCTCGGCGCGGGGCGGGGCCGGCGCGGCGAGCATGTCGACCAGCCGCCCGGCGCCGGTGCGCACGTGGGCCAGCAGCTCCCGCACGGTCCAGGGGCGGCAGTCGGTGGGGCGGTCCAGATCCGCCTCGTCGACGCCGCGCAGCACCTCGCCGAGCCGCGCGCACTCGTCCCGGAACGCCGCCCGTACCCGCTCCACCGGTCCTCCCCCGTCCGTGTCTGCCGCTCCGACCCTCTCACACCGCCGATCGGCGGCGGCGTGGCCGTTTCGGCGGTCGCCAGGCGGGTACGCGCGGCCGGGCCGAGGAGAGGAGCGCCACCGATGGCCGGGATCATGCTGCGCAGCACCGCGTTCAACGACCACGACATGTTGCCGACCCGCTTCGCCCGCGAGGGAGGCAACGTCTCACCGCCGTTGGAGTGGTCGCAGGTGCCGGAGTCCGCGACCGAGCTGGTCCTTTTCGTCGAGGACCCGGACGCCGGGAAGACCCCGTTCCTGCACTGGCTGGTGACGGGCATCGCGCCGACCGCGGCCGGGGTGCCCGAGGGTGGGGTGCCCCTGGGCGGCCGGGAGTGGCCCAACGACTTCGGCACGACCGGGTGGGGCGGGCCGCACCCGCCGCAGGGCGACGATCCCCACCGGTACTTCTTCCGGCTCTACGCGCTGGACCGGCCGCTGGAGCTGCCCGACACGCCGCACGCCGACGACGTGCACCGCACGCTCGTGCAGCGGGACATCGCGAGCGGGACGATGGTGGGCACCTACTCCCGCTGACGCGGGCGCCACGCCTGCCGGGAGGCGGGTGCCACGCCTGCCGGGAGGCGGCGAGCCGGGGCAACCCGGTGCCGGGAGGCGGCGAGCCGGGGCAACCCGGTGCCGGGAGGCAGCGGGGCCGCTGTCAGCCCTGCCGGGAGGCGGCGGGCCGGGCTCAGCCCTTGACGCGGGGCACCAAACGGTGGACGGCGGCGAGCACCAGCGCCATCACCACGCCCATCGTCCCGGCGATGCCGGCGGCGCTGCCGGCGTACCCGACGAACAGCGGCCGGCGGGCCAGCTCGTCGGGCGGGGTGGCGCGCAGGTCGAGCAGCCAGGCCAGGGCGAGCCCGCAGGCCACCGCCGCCAGCGCGCCGCCCATGCCGAGCACCGTGGCGGCGACCCGGTGCGCGTCGGCCGACTCCACCTGCGCCTGTTCGCGTTGCGTGACCAGCAGCAGCAGCCCGGCCAGCGCCGCCCACACCCCGACCACCAGGAACGCCGCCACCGCGTCGCTGGGCCGGTGCCAGCCGGCGGAGAGGGTGGCGACCCCGGCGACCGCGGCGTAGCCGGCCCCGAGGAAGGCGCCGAGTGCCCGCACCTTTTGCGGCAGCACGAGCACCAGCGCCACCGCGACCGATGCGGCGACGGTGGCGTGCCCGCTGGGCAGGCTGTTGCCGGCGTAGATCCGCTCCGGGTCGATGCCGAAGTCCGGCCGGGCCAGTCCGTACTTGAGCAGCTGGGTGGTGCCGTTTGCGCCGGCGATCAACAGGGTGGCCGTGACGGCGAGCGCGATGCGACCCCGGATCAGCGCGATGAAGCCGATCACCGCGGTCGCCGCCAGCAGCGACACGACCGACATGGCGTTGAGGATCCGGTCCACCGGGCCGTCGATGCGGTCCTGACCGATCCGGTTGCCGGTCAGGGCGACGGTGTCGATCCACTGGCCCGCCTCGATGTGCAGGGCGACCCGCCACACGGCCAGGAAGGCGGCTGCCTGAACGATCGCCAGGACGACCAACCAGACTGCGGTCCAACCCCTCGGCGTCGCTCGCACCCGCACACCGTAGCGGCCAGCCCGCCCCGGTCACCCGCTGGCCCGCCCGCTGGCGACGGATAGGTTGGGGGGCGGACGTGAGGAGGTGGCGGGTGGTCAGCACACCGGAGCGCGGGAAGCCCCCGGCGGACCGGCCGGAGAGCCTCGCCGACCTGCTCGGCGGGCGTCGGGGCGCGGTCGACGCCACCCTTCCGCCGGTGGCGTTCGCGGTCGGTTGGCTGATCGGCGGCCACTCGCTGTGGGCCGGGGTCGGCGCGGCGGTGGTCACCGGCACGGCGCTGGCCGGCTGGCGGTTGCGCCGGGGCGACCGACCGCGCTCGGTGCTGGTCGGGCTGTTGGCGGTCTGCGTGGCCGCGCTGGTCGCGTTGCGCACCGGGCGCGCCGAGGACTTCTTCCTCGTCCAACTGCTCTCCAACGCGGCGAGCGCGCTGGCCTGGGTCGTCAGCATCGCGGTGCGTTGGCCGCTGCTCGGGGTGGTGGTGGGCGTCGCGCTCGGGCAGCGCAGCCGGTGGCGGCGCGATCCGGCGCTGCTGCGCGCGTACGGCCGGGGAAGTTGGGTGTGGGCGGCGACCTACGTGCTGCGGGTGCTCGTGTTCCTGCCGCTGTGGTTCGGCGGCCAGGTGGTCGCGCTGACGGTCGCCCGGGTGGCGCTGACCTGGCCGCTGGTGGCGACCGCGCTGGCGGTGAGCTGGGTGGTGGTGCGCCGGTCGCTGCCGGCGGGTCACCCGGGGCTGCGGCATCCGGTCGTTCCGGCCGTCGTGGTCGCGGCGGAAAGATGAGGGAGAGGCCGCCACGGGGGGAGCGGCCTCTCCGGTGACGTACGTTACTCCGTCGCGGTCCCGTGCGTGATCCCGTGACGGCCTGTTTTTGCGGGCTTTTTCGCGCCCGTTGCGTATCCGGGTGGTGGGGTGGGTCGGTCCGTTCCGCCGCGCCGGTCGGAGGCCGGCCCACCCGGCCTGACCGTGGGAGCCGGGCCGTTCCGCCGACCGGGCGTCGACGCGGCTGGCCCCTCCGGGTCGCAGCGGCCGGGTGTCGAGGGCGTCGGCCTCCCCCGCCCGGTTCGGTGCGCCACCGCGCGCCCCGCGAGCCGGGTCCTTCGTGGCGTCGCGCCCCTCGTGAAGCCGCGGTCAGAATGTGGCGATCGGGTTGACCGGGCTGCCGGACGTACCGGCGAAGCGGACCGGCGCGACTGCGAGGTGGAAGTCCCACTGGCCAAGCTCGGCAGCCGTCGTCGCGCACGCCTCCAGGTCGCAGTTGTCGAGCAGCCACAGACCCATCGCGACGAGGCTCACGGCGTGAACCGGCATCAACACGTCTTCGTACCCCGACGGCTGAACCTCCTGGGGGGTGTCAGCGCCGATCAGCGCGACCTCCCGTTCGTGCAGCCACGGCAGGCAGGACGCGTGCCAACCGGCCTGCGTGAAACCGTTGGCCGCACCGGTCTCGTGTCGGACGCGGCCACAGCCGGTCCGCAGGAGCACCGCATCGCCGGATCGCACCCGCACACCCTGGCGACGCTCGGCCTCCTCGAGATCCTCGGGAAACACACCCTGCCCCGGTTCCAACCACGGCACATCGCGGACCCTCGCGATGTCCAGCAGGACACCACGCGTGATGATCCCGTTCGCCGCCGCCGTGACGGCCGCCCACGCCGATCCCGTCGCGGCGTCGACCAACGAGTGCGACCGACCGTTGTACATCGTGCCGTCCCAGAAGATGTGGCACGGCGAGTCGACATGGGTGAGGGTGTTGCCGTGGAAGGTGATGCCGAGCCGCTCGGACGAAAAGCCCCAGCGCCGGTCGTCCCGGAATCCGGGCAACGGCATGTTCTCGGCACCCGGCATGTCGGCGGCGCACGGGCACGTCGTCGTCGACCGCTCCATGTCTTCCGGTACCGCAACCTCCCATGCGCACGACACGCTCCTGCCGTGGCGCACGGCCCGCGCCGCCGCCAGCCGAACGTCGTCGGTGATGTGGTTCAGGGTCCCCAACTGGTCGTCGTCGCCCCACCGTCCCCAGTTCGACAGGGTGTTGAAGTACCCGAGCACGTCCTCCTGCGTGGGCATCGGTCGCCCTGCCGTCATCCCAGCATCGGCTCCTCCGGTCACGCGGTTCGAGGCACCGCAGGTAGGGTATCCCGCCCTGGCGCGAGAAGCTCACCCGCCCGCGCCGCAGTCCGCGCGATCATCACTGATCAAGTGGAGTGACGGTTGGTCAGTCCGGCTGCTGGCGGGCGGCATAGGCCCGTACCTTGGCCCGGTTGCCGCAACTGGCCATGCTGCACCAGCGACGCCGGCCCCGCCGTTCGAGGAAGAGCCATCCGCAGTCGACGGCCGGGCAGGCGCGTACGTCGGTGCGGGCCGGGGTGCTGAGCAGGTCGGCGGCGGCCCGGGCACCGGCCAGCAGCGGCAGCAGCAGACCGACGTCGTCGGGCAGCGTCCAGTGGGCGAGCCCGTCCTGGTCCGACTCCAGCACCGCCACGGCGGCGGCCCGCTGTGCCTGCTCGGCGACGTGCCGGAAGGCCGCGGTGTCGCAGGGGTCGAGCAGGACATCGTGCAGCGCGGTGCGCAGCAGCCGGGTCGCCACCAGTACGTCGTGTGCGGCGGCCGGGTGGCGGCGACCGTGTTCCCGAAGTCGACCGACGGTGGCCGGGGTGAGTAGCTGGACGTGCCCGGCCCACACCGCCAGGCGGTCGAAGTCGCGAAGCCACTCCCGTTCCGGACCGGGCGGCGCCGCCCAGCCGGCCCAGGTGTTGCAGAGCTCCAGGGCGGGATGCCCGCCGACCGGCGCCGTCGTCAGCGCGGCAGTGCCTGCTGCAGTTCCGCCCGCAGCGCCGGGGTGAGCATCTCCCCCGCCTGCTTGGCCAGCCGCGCCATCTCGTAGCCGACCACGCCGATGTCGGCGTCCGCGCCGGCCAGCGTGGCCAGGATCGACCCGTCGCGCACCTGCATGACCAGGAAGTAGCCGCGTCCCATCTCGACGACCGTCTGCTTGACCACGTCGCCGTCGAACATCTGGGCGGCGCCCGCGGTGATGCTCATCAGCCCCGACGTCACCGCGGCGAGCTTGTCGGCGTTGTCCCGTGGCAGGTGGTCGGAGATCGCGACCAGCAGGCCGTCGGAGGAGACCACGATGGCGTGTGCCACTCCCGGCACCCGCTGTGTGAATCCGCTGACCAGCCAGCTCAGATCGCGGGCCTCCTGGCTCAACGTCGTCATCTGTGTCCCCCTTCGGTGCACGTGCCGCCCGGCGGCATGAAAATCTCGGTGGTGTCCTCGGCTTCGGCCCGCCGGACGCCGCTGTAGAGCCGGGACAGCATGCCGCCGACCGCCTCCGGGTCCGGGTCGTGGCGTGCCGCCGGCTGTTGCGGCCGCGCCGGCTCGGTGACGGCGGAGAGCTGGGCCATCGGCACCCGTACGGGCAGCCCGCGGGCGTTGGTACCGCCGGTCACCGGGACGGTGGGCGGGGTGGGCGAGGTCTCCCGGACCGGGGCCGGCGCCGGGCCCTGGCGGGACCACCAGCCCCCGCCGGCGGGCGACCCGGCCGCCGGGGCGGTCACCTCCTCGGTCCGCACCGGCCGGGTCTGGCGGGGCACGGCGGCCTCCGGACGCCGGCCGGCCACCGGCATCTCGTCGGGCGACGGCGCGCCGGCCCAGGCGACCGCGGAGGTCAGCATCCGCGCCGGGGCGGGCGCGCCCGGCTCCGGCGCCAGCAGGTCACCGGGCAGCCGGATCCGGGCGACGAGGCCGGCGTTCGCGCCGCCGTGCAGCCGCACCTCGACGCCGAGCCGCGCGGCGAGGTGGCTGACCACGAACAGGCCCATCCGCTCGACGGTCGCGACGTCGGCCGCCGGCGGCGTGGCGAGGACGGCGTTGGCCTCGGCCAGGGCGGCCGGGCTCATGCCGAGGCCCTCGTCGGCGATCTCGACGACCGCGCCGGCGCCCTCGGCCCCGGCGGTGACGGCCACGACCGTGTCGGGGCGGGAGAACGAGGTGGCGTTCTCCAGCAGCTCGGCGAGGACGTGGACCAGCTCACCGACGGCGTGGCCGACGACGTGCAGGTCGGCGACCGCCTCGTGGCGCACCCGCTGGTACTGCTCGATCTCGGCGCTGGCCGCCAGCAGCACCGCGCCGAGTCCGACCGGCCGGTTCCACCGGCGGGTCGATTCGGTCCCGGCCAGCACCAGCAGGCTGTCGTCGTTGCGCCGCATGCGGGCGGCCAGGTGGTCGAGCTTGAACAGGTTCTCCAACTGGTCCGGATCGCTCTCCTCGCGTTCCAGGTCGTCCAGCAGCTCCAGCTGGCGCTCGACCAGCACCTGGCTGCGCCGCGCGAGGTTGACGAACATCGCGTTGACGTTGCGCCGCGTGGTGGCCTGCTCCACGGCGACGCTGACCGCGCTGCGGTGCACCGCGACGAACGCCTCGGCCAGCTCGCCGATCTCGTCGAGCGAGCGGACCACCGCCGGCGGGACCTCGATCGTGGGGACGCCGCCGGTCACGGTGCGCAGCCGGTCCAGGGCCTCCGGCAGCTCGAGCTGGGCGATCCGCAGGGCCTGGCCGCGCAGCAGCCGCATGGACCGGGCAATGGACCGGCCGACCAGAACGGAGATGAGCAGGGCCACCAGCAGCACCGCGACGACCACGCCGACGACCAGCAGCGTCGTGCGCAACTGCGCGGCGCTCACCTCGTCGGCCTGTCGTACGGCGTCGTCGAGCACCGACGTCTCGACCCGGCGCAGCAGCTCCTGGCGCTGCTCGCTGGCCGCCCACCACTGTGGAGCGGGCAGCACGGCCGGCTGGGCGTCGCCCGTCGGCAGGCTCTGCTCCTCCAGCCGGGTGGCGGCCAGGAACGCCGGGTCCACGGAGGTCTCGTCGTAGCGGCCGATCTGCGCGGCCGTCGCGGCTACCCGGAACGCGCCCAGCGCGGTGAGCTGCTGGGCCCGCAGGTCGGTCAGGACCACCTGGTCCTCCACGCCGTACCGGCCGGACCGGGCGGCCTCGTAGAGCTGGGCGCGGACCCGGGAGGACAGCTCCTTGACGCGGGCGAGCTGGACGTAGCGCAGCACCGCGTCGCTGAGGGCGGGCTGGTCCTCGTCGGGAGACGGCTCGGCGAGGAGGCTGAGCAGTGCGTCGACGGCGCGGTGGTAGTTGCTGAGGATGGTGTCGCTGCCCAGCACCGCCGGGGCGATCGCGGCCCGGATGTAGACGACCTGCTGGTAGGCCTCCAGCACCTCGGAGTAGGCGACCCGCCAGGACGCGTCGGCGTCGGCCAGCGGCTCGGCCGCCCGGCGCAGCTCCCGCAGGGCCTGGTCGGTGGCGCTCTGCAACGGTTTCAGCGCGACGATGGCCGCGTCCCGGTCGGCGCCCGCGCCGCTGCGCCGCAGCTCGCCCAGCTCACCGGCGGCCCGGTCCCGCTCCTGCTGGAGCTGGTGGACCGCGGCGGTGATCTGCCGGCCGATGCCCACCTGCTCGGCGAAGTCGCCGAGCGCGGTGGTCTGCCCGACCAGGGCGTGGGTCTGCACGCCGGCCAGCACCAGGAACGCCACCGACGGGATGACCAGCACGGTGGCGAGCTTGGTGCGCATCCGCCAGTCCCGCAACCGGAACGGCGAACGGCGCCGGTGCGGGACGACCCGGACGTCGAACCGGCGCCGGCGGTGCTGCGGCACCTCGCCCCGTGCCGGGCCCGGACCTGCGCCCACACCTGCCTCCTACGTCCCTCGCGTCCGCCGCGGCGACCCGGGGAACGGAGTCCCATCCAATCAGGCCCGCGAGCTGTGTCAACGGGCCGGGCTGAGGTGCGACTCAGGAGGGTGAGGCGGGCTCGTCCGTCCGGCCGATGTCGGCGAGCCGGGTCGCGTCGCCGACGCGGCCCAGCGCGACCAGCGCCGCACCGCTCGCCCCGACCTCCGGGTTGCGCCCGTGCCACACGGGCCGGGGCGCGAGCACGGCGGCGAACGCCGAACGCCACCAGCGTGAGGCGGCCACCGCTCCCCCGCCGAGCACCACCTCGACCGGTTTGTCGACAGTGGACTCCAGCACCGTGAGGTCCTCGGCGACCAGGTCGCACAGACCCCGCATCAGCCCGGCCAGGATCTCCACGGCGGTGCTGCTGAAGCTCAGCCCCCGCAGCTCGCCGGAGCCCGCCGGCACCAGGCCGGGCGGCCGGTCGCCGCCGAAGCGGACGTTCACCGGCAGGCGGCCGTCGGGTGGCAGCCGGGCCAGCGCGGCGTCCAGCTCCGCGCCCTCGGGCAGTCGCAGCTCCCGGTTGGCCCAGGCGAACAGGTTGCCGCCGGAGGAGTACGCGGCACCGGTGACCACGTAATCGTGGTCGACCCGGTAGCGCCAGAGCGTCTCCGGCAGCGGGGGCAGTTCCTCGCCCGCCGGGCCGCGCTGCATCAGCCGGACCGCCGCCGAGGTGCCCACGGTCACCGCGACCCGGTCCGGGGCGGCGCAGCCGCTGCCGACGTTCGACGCCGCGCCGTCGCCCACCGGCCCGGCCCACGGCGCGTCGGTGAGCTGGGGCCAGCGCCGCGCGTACGCGGGCCGCAGCCGGCCCCGCCATCGCGCCGGGGCCAGCTCGGGCAGCTCCCCGGCCCGGCTGCCGGCCAGCGCGCAGGCCTCGGCGTCCCAGTCCAGGGTCCGCAGGTCCAACAGCCCCGTGCCGGACGCCTGAGAGATCGACATCGGCGCGGCGTCGAGCAGCTCGCCCAGCACGTACTCGGCCAGGCCGGCGAACCGGGCGATCGGGCCCCCGGTGTGCTCCCGCAGCCAGGGCAGCCGGATCGACCAGTAGCAGCGGTGCCACCACGTGCCCGTGCGCTGGTGGAAATCGGCCGGGTCGGCCGGCCCCGGCGCGCCGGGCAGGGCCGCCGGCCGGGTGTCCAACCAGGTCAGCACCGGCCCGAGGGGCGCGCCGTCGGCGCCCAGGGGGACCACCGAGTGCCACTGCGCGGAGGTCGCCACCAGGGACACGTCCCGCAGATGCCCCGCCGCGGCCAACTCGTCCAGGCACTCGACCAGGCAGGCCAGGTAGCCGGGGCCGTCCAGCGTGCCGGTCCCGTCGTCGTGCACGACGAGGCTCACCCTGCGCCGGGCCAGCGCGCCGGGCCGCGGGCGGGCGTCCGCGTCCAGCACGAGCCCGCGTACCGAGGAGGTGCCCAGGTCGAGCGCGAGAATGTTCATCGCCGTCAAGTTACCCGGTGCGCCGCGGCCCGGCGTCCCAGCGGATGGGCCGTACGCCCGATCGGCTTTCCGGCCCGTGGGCCGCCGCGTAGGGTGGTGCCATGCTCGCGCACCTGTCCTGCTGGTGGCCCGCCGACCCGGCGGCCATCCCCCGCGCGTAGCTTCCCCACGCGGCCGCCCGACGAGGCGGCCGCCGGTCTCTCCCCGGCCCTCCCGGTCGCCCCGCCCGGGTGCCGCCCGGCCCGAGGAGACCCGATGACCCACCTGCCCGAGCTGCTGGCCGCCGTCGCCGCCGGCGCCGACCCCGGCCCCTTCGCGCTCGTCCGACGCGAGGGCGCCGACCACCTGGAGCTGTTCACCGGCACGGTACGCGTGGCGGAGCGGCTCGCCGACATCCCGCTGCCCGACGGGCCGCCCGGCCCCCGCACGCTGGCGCTGGTGCCCTACCGGCAGGTCACCGAGCGGGGCTTCGCCTGCGTCGACGACGGCGTACCGCTGGAGTGCCTGGAGATCGCCCGGCACGAGCGGATCGGCCTGGCCGAGGCCCTCGCCGCGCTGCCCGACGTGCCCGTGCGCACCGCCGGCGCCGGCTTCGACGTCAGCGACGACGCGTACGCGGCCACCGTCGGCCGGGTGCTCGCCGAGGAGATCGGGCGCGGCGAGGGCGCGAACTTCGTCATCCACCGCTGCCTGCGCGCCACCGTCGAGGGGCCGCCGCTGGTCGCCGCGCTCGCCGCGTTGCGCCGGCTGCTGTCCGGCGAGCGCGGGGCGTACTGGACGTTCGTGGTGCACACCGGCACCCGCATCCTGGTGGGCGCCAGCCCGGAGCGGCACGTCAGCGTCGACGACGGGCTGGTCATGATGAACCCGATCAGCGGCACCTTCCGGCACACCGGCGCGGACGCCGACCGGGGCGCGCTGCTGCGCTTCCTCGCCGACCCCAAGGAGGTCGAGGAGCTGTACATGGTGCTGGACGAGGAGCTGAAGATGATGGCCACCGTCGCCGAGCACGGCGGCCAGGTGGTCGGGCCGTACCTCAAGGAGATGTCCCACCTGGCGCACACCGAGTACCTGCTCGCCGGCCGGGGCACGAAGGACGTGCGGGAGGTGCTGCGCGAGACGATGTTCGCGCCCACCGTCACCGGCAGCCCGATGGAGAACGCCTGCCGGGTGATCGCCCGGCACGAGCGCACCGGGCGGCGCTACTACGCGGGGGTGCTGGCGCTGCTCGGGCGCGACGACGCCGGCCGGCAGAGCCTGGACGCGCCGATCCTGATCCGGACCGCCGAGATCTCCCCCGCCGGCGACCTGCGTGTGCCGGTCGGGGCCACCCTGGTCCGGCACTCCACGGCCGAGGGCGAGGTGGCCGAGACGCACGCCAAGGCCGCCGGCGTGCTCGCCGCGCTGGGCCTGGGCCCGCAGGCCCCCGCGGCCGGCGCGCGCCCGGCGGTACGCCTCGCCGACGATCCCGAGGTCCGCGCGGCGCTGGCCGCCCGCAACGCGCCGCTGTCCCGGTTCTGGCTGGACCAGCGCGCCCCGGACGCGCCCGGCCTGCCCGGGTTGGCCGGGCATCGGGTGCTGATCGTCGACGGAGAGGACACGTTCACCGGGATGCTCGCCCACCAGTTGGGCGCGCTGGGCCTGGCGGTGACGCTGCGGCCGTGGCACGCCGCCGGCCCCGTGGACGGCTACGACCTGGTGGTGGTCGGTCCCGGCCCGGGCGACCCGGGCAGCACGACCGAGCCGAAGATGGTCGCGATGCGCGGCCTGCTCGCCGGGTTGCTCGCCGAGGGCCGGCCGACCCTGGCGGTCTGCCTGGGCCACCAGCTGCTGTGCGGCCTGCTCGGGCTGGCGCTGCACCGCCGGGACGCGCCCTACCAGGGGCTCCAGCGGGAGGTGCGGCTCTTCGGCGCGCGGCGCCGGGTCGGCTTCTACTCGACGTTCACGGCCCGGGCGGACGCCGACCGGCTGACCACCCCGTACGGGCCGGTCGAGGTGGCGCGCGACGGCGCCGACGGCGCGGTGCACGCGCTGCGCGGGCGGGGCGTGGCGGGGGTGCAGTTCCACCCGGAGTCGGTGCTCAGCCCGGACGGCCTGGCGGTCCTGGCCGACCTGCTGTCCGGGCTGCTGCCTTCCCCCGCCGGGCGACTGTCGACGGGCGGGGAACGGTCGCCTGCCGGAGACCTGTCCGCCACCGGCGAGCGGTCGGCGACGGCCGAGCGTGCATAGTCGTCCCGATCGGGGGTAGGGCTGGGTGCGACCGGTGGTCCGGGCGGGTCGAGAGCCCCCGCCCGGGCCGCCGGTCGCCGCCGGCTCAGCCGGCCAGACCGGCCTTCAGCGCGACACCGATCTGCACCGCCCGCCTCGTCGTCAGGGCGGTGGCGCCGAGGGCGATGTCGTCCGGCGCGGTCTCGCCGTTGTTGCTGGTGTGCGAGGCGCCGTACGGGTTGCCGGCGACGAACTGGCTCGGGTCGGTGTAGCCGGGGGTGACCACCACTCCACCCCAGTGGTAGAAGACGGTGAACAGCGACAGCAGGGTCGCCTCCTGGCCGCCGTGGGAGGTGGCCGTCGTGCAGAACGCGGAGTAGACCTTGTTCGCCAGGGCGCCCTGCGACCACAGCGGACCGGTGGTGTCGATGAACTGCTTGAGCTGGGCGGCCATCACGCCGTACCGGGTCGGCGTTCCGAAGATCACCACGTCCGCCCAGGAGAGGTCGTCCAACTGGGCCTCCGGGACGTCCTGGGTCTCCATGCGGTGCGCGTGCCAGCCCGAGTTGGAGCGGATCGCCTCGTCCGGCGCCAGCTCGCGCACCTTGCGCAGGCGCACCTCGGCGCCAGCCTCACCGGCGGCCTCGCAAGCCGCCTGCGCCATCTGGTACGTGATGCCGGTCGCGCTGTAGTAGATCACCGCGACCTTGGTCTGGGCAGCCATCAGGTGTTTCCCTCCTCATGTCGGGTCAGCTCCGGCGACTACCCGGTACTTGCGGCGTCAAACGGCGGGGGAGGGATCCGGCCCGCCCGGCGTGCGAGATGCTGGGGGCATGCTGATCAGGGACGCCACCGCCGAGGACTGGCCGCGGATCTGGCCCTTCCTCCGGGAGATCGTGGCCGCCGGCGAGACGTACACCTGGCCCCGCGACGTCGACGAGGAGCGGGCCCGGACGATGTGGCTGGTGCCCCCGCCGGGCCGCACGGTCGTCGCGGTCGACCCGGACGGCGCCGTGCTCGGCTCGGCGAAGCTGGTGCCCAACCAGCTCGGGCCCGGCGACCACGTGGCCAACGCCAGCTTCATGGTCGCCCCGACCGCCGGCGGGCGCGGCCTGGGACGCGCCCTCGGCGAGCACGTGCTGGCGCTCGCCCGCGCCGACGGCTACCGGGCCATGCAGTTCAACGCCGTCGTGGCGACGAACACCCGGGCGGTGGCGCTCTGGCGCTCCCTGGGCTTCGAGGTCGTAGGCCGGGTGCCCGAGGCGTTCCGGCACCCCGACCAGGGGTACGTGGACCTGCTCGTCATGCACCGCCGGCTCTGAGCCCGCGGGCGACCGCCGCGGCTCAGGGGAGGACGCCCCCGGCCGGTCAGTCCAACCGGTCGCGCAGGTCGTCGACCTGTCGCTGTATCCGGTTCACGGCGCTCTCGTTGTTGAGGAAGGTGGTGATCCCGGCGGCGAAGGCCAGCCCGATCAGCACCGCCAGGGCGCTGAGCACCAGGCCGCCGAGCGCCACGCCCCGGCCGGTCACCCCGGGCCGGCGGGCCATCTTGAGCCCGACGATGCCCAGGATCACGCCGATGATGCCGAGCAGCAGGCCGATCCAGGACAGGATCACGGTCAGCACGCTGATCAGCGCGGCCACCCCGAAGACCAACGCGAAGGCCGCGGCGGCGCTGGTCTTGGCCGACGGGCCCGCCCGGCCGGCCCGGGTCCGTGCGCCGGCACCCCGGGCCGGCTCGCTGGACGCAGTCATGTCGCTCCCTCCGGGGCGCGTCACGCGCCCGCCGGCGGCCGGTTTCCCGCTGCGGCGGCCGTCATGCGTCGGATGTCGGGGGCCGGTCCTAAGCTGTGGCCCTGCCCCGACCCGAGGAGCCCGATCCCGTGGACCTGACCGGCCGTGAGGCGCTCGCGCTGCGGATGACCAGCCTGCTGCTGCGCCCGTACCCCACCGCCCACCCGGGCGGGGTCGCCGACGTGGTGGAGTGGTTCGGGGCCATGCAGGCGCAGGATCTGGCGAGCGGCATGTGGTCGCTCGGGGTCCGGCTGCCCGCGCTCAACCACGCCGACGTGCACGCCGCGCTGGAACGCCGGGAGGCGCTGCGCACCTGGCCGATGCGGGGCACCGTGCACCTCGTGCCGCCCCGCGACGTCCGCTGGATGCTGGAGCTGACCGGCGTACGCTCGCTGGCCGCCGCCGCGACGCGCCGCGCGCAGCTCGGGCTGGCCGAGGCCGACGCGGACCGGGCGGTCGACGTGCTCGGCGCCGCGCTGGCCGGCGGCGGCCGGCTCACCCGGGCGCGGTGCCTGGCGGCGCTGGAGGCGGCCGGCATCGGCACCGCCGGGCAGCGCGGCTACCACCTGCTCTGGTACGCGAGCGTGCGGGGCGTCACCTGCCTCGCGCCGAACGTGGGCACCGAGCAGACCTTCGCCCTGCTCGACGAGTGGGCACCCGCGCCGCACCGGCCCGACCGGGACGAGGCGCTGGCGATCCTCGCCCGCCGCTACGTCCGCGGCCACGGGCCGGTCACCGACCGGGAGTTCGCCGGCTGGACGGGCCTGACGCTCACCGACGCCCGCCGGGGCCTCGCCGCGGCCGGCGACGCCCTGGCCCGCGTGCGGGTCGACGGGCAGGAGGCGCTGGTCGACGCGGCCCTGCCGGACGCGCCGCACGTACCGGTCGACGACGACCTGCTGGTGCTGCCCGGCTTCGACGAATACCTGCTGGGCTACAAGGATCGTTCGCTGATGCTCGACGCCGGGCACCGGGATGCGATCGTGCCGGGCGGCAACGGCGTCTTCCAGGCCACGGTCGTGCGCGGTGGTCGGGTCGTGGGCACCTGGAAACGGGCGGTCGGCCGGGACCGGGTGGCCGTGACGGTCCGCCCGCTGACGCCGCTCGGCGCGGCGCAGCGGGCCGGGGTGGAACGCGCCCTCGGCCGCTACGCGGCCTTCCTCGACCGCGCGCTCCACGTCGACTGGGCCTGAGTCGTCCACACCGCCCCCACTGGTCCCGGTGGCCCCGGTGGCCCCGGTGGCCCCGACGTACCCTGCTGCTCCTATTCACCGGGCCACCGACGAATCCGCTCCGGTCGGCCGGGTATCCGTCCGGCGACACGAGAGGGAGGTAGACGATCCATGAAGCTCAGCGCACAGCAGGCCAGTTCGCTGTACGGACAGGACGTCAAGGACCGCTCGGGTTCGAAGATCGGCAGCGTGGGTCAGATCTGGACCGACGCCGCCGGCGAGCCGACCTGGGTCAGCGTGAAGACCGGCATGACGGGCCGGAAGGAGTCGATGGCTCCGCTGGACAAGGCCCGGATCACCGACGGCGGGCTCGCGGTCGACTACGACACGTCCACCGTGAAGAACGCCCCCGCGGTGGACGCCGGCACCGACGAGCCGCTGAACACGGCCCAGATCGAGCAGCTCTACGCCCACTACCACCTGCAGCCGCAGGGCGCGCCGAGCGCCGCCCGGGGGCGGGCGCCGGCGGCGGGCGAGGACCTGATCCGGTCCGAGGAGCGACTGCGGGTCGGCACGGAGAGCCAGCCGGCCGGTACGGCGCGGCTGCGCAAGTACGTCGTCACCGAGGACGTGCACACCACCGTGCCGGTCGAGCACGACGAGGTGTACGTCGAGCGGGAGCCCATCGCCGCCGGCGACGCCCGCGGTGTCCGCGCCGACATCGGCGAGGCCGAGCAGGAGATGACCCTGCGCGCCGAACGGCCGGTGGTCGGCAAGGACACGGTGCCCGTCGAGCGGGTCCACCTCGCCAAGGACGAGGTCGTCGAGCAGCAGCCCGTCGACGACCAGATCCGGCGGGAGCGGGTCGAGGCGGAGATCCCGGAGGCCAGCCGGCGACGCCGCTGACCGCCAACACGACAAGGGGCGGGTGGGTCGGCGCGACCCGCCCGCCCCGCGCGTCGTCGCGTCAGTCGGCGAGCGCGCCGGCCGCCCGGCCCTCGTGCAGGGTCAGGTTGCGCCCGTTCGACGGGTCGAACAGGTGGATCTTCTCCAGGTTGAACCAGACCCGCCGATGCTGCCCCTCCGCCACCGGCGACTCGGCCGACAGCCGGGTCACCAGGCTGGCGCCGCCGCCGCTGAAATCGGCGCCCGCGTCGGCCGCCAACTCCTCCAACTCCGCGGCGCTGGCCCGCTCCCCCTCGACGCTGAAGTAGACGTACTTGTCGGAGCCCATCGACTCGACGATGTCGACCGGTGCCTCGAACTCCATGCCCCGGCGGCGGGTGTCGTCGTCGATCAACGCGGCGTCCTCGAAGTGCTCCGGCCGGATGCCGAGGATCAGCTCGCGCGGCGCGTCGCCGCCGGACAGCTCGCGCCGGATCCGCTCGCCGATCGGCACGTCGCCCAACGCCGTACGCAGCTTGCCGTCCTCGACAACCGCGTGCAGGAAGTTCATCGACGGCGAGCCGATGAACCCGGCGACGAAGAGGTTGCGTGGGTGGTCGTACAGCTCCTGCGGCGGGCCGACCTGCTGCACGGCGCCGCCCCGCATGATCACCACGCGGTCGCCGAGGGTCATCGCCTCGGTCTGGTCGTGGGTGACGTAGACGGTGGTGGTGCCGAGTTGCTTCTGCAGGCGCGACACCACGGTGCGCATCTGCACCCGCAGCTTCGCGTCCAGGTTGGACAGCGGCTCGTCCATCAGGAACGCCTTCGGCTGCCGGACGATCGCCCGGCCCATCGCCACCCGCTGGCGCTGGCCGCCGGAGAGGTTCGCCGGCTTGCGGTCCAGCAACGGCGTCAACTCCAGGACCTTCGCCGCCTCCTCCACCTTCTGGTTGATCGTCTCCTTGTCCAGCTTCGCCAGCCGCAGCGGGAACGCCATGTTCTCCCGCACCGTCATGTTCGGGTAGAGGGCGTACGACTGGAACACCATCGCGATGTCCCGGTCCCGGGGGGCCTTGTCGTTGACCCGCTCGCCGCCGATGCGCAGCTCGCCGGAGCTGATGTCCTCCAGGCCCGCGATCATGTTCAGGGTGGTGGACTTCCCGCAGCCGGACGGGCCGACCAGGATCACGAACTCGCCGTCGGCGATCTCCAGGTCGACGTCCCGTACCGCCGTGGTCCCGTCCGGGAACCTCTTGCTCACCTTGTCGAGCACGATGTCAGCCATGACTACCACCTATCCCTTGACTGCGCCGGAGGTCAGGCCGGAGACGATGCGGCGCTGGAAGAAGAGGACGAACAGGATGATCGGAATGGTGATCACCACGGCGGCGGCGCAGATCGCCCCGGTGGGGTCCTCGAACTGCGACTCGCCGGTGAAGAACGACAGCGCCACCGGCACCGTGCGGGCCCGCTCGGTGGAGGTCAGCGTGATGGCGAAGAGGAAGTCGTTCCAGCAGAAGATGAAGACCAGGATCGCCGTGGTGAACAGCCCCGGCGCGGCCAGCGGGGCGATGACCCGCCGGAACGCCTGGCCCTGCGTCGCGCCGTCCATCTTCGCCGCCTTCTCCAGGTCCCACGGGATCTGCTTGAAGAACGCCGACAGCGTGTAGATCGCCAGCGGCAGGGCAAAGGTGATGTACGGCAGGATCAGCCCCGGCCAGGTGTCGAAGAGGCCGAGCTGCCGCTCGATCTCGAACAGCGGCGACACCAGCGACACCTGCGGGAACATCGCGATCAGCAGCGAGACGCCGACCAGCAGCTTCTTGCCGGGAAAGTCCAGCCGGGAGATCGCGTACGCGGCCATCGCGCCGAGCACCACGGCGATCGCGGTGGCGATCAACGCGATGCCGATCGAGTTGACCAGGGCGCGGACGAACTGGTCGGTGGAGAAGATCGTCCGGTAGTTGTCCAGCGTCCACTCACGCGGAATGAACTTCCCGTCCGTCAGGGTCGCCGGGGTCTTGAACGACAACGACATGATCCAGAGCACCGGCACCAGCGCGAAGACGACCACGATGGCGTCCAGCAGGCCCCAGCGCAGCTTGGCCCGGGTGGTGGTCTCAGCCATCTCAGCGCCTCTCCCCGTCGTCGCTGCCTGGAGCAGCGGTACCGAACAGCTTCACGAAGACGAAGGCGATGATCGCCACGGCGATGAAGATCAACACCGACATCGTCGACCCGATGCCGAGGTTCAGCCCCCGGATCAGGTTGTTGTAGGCGAGCATTGACACCGACGAGGTCTCGTTGCCGCCCGCGGTCAGCACGAAGATGTTGTCGAACACCCGGAACGCGTCCAGGGTGCGGAACAGCAGCGCGACCAGGATCGCCGGCTTCATCACCGGCAGCATCACCTTGGTGAACCGCTGCCAGGCCGTCGCGCCGTCGGTGGAGGCGGCCTTGAGCAGGTCCTCCGGCACCAACGCCAGGCCGGCCATCAGCAGCAGCGCCATGAACGGCGTCGTCTTCCAGATCTCGGCCAGCATGATGATCGCCAGGGAACTGGCCCGCTCGGTCAGCGGCGCGCCCTCGCTGAACAGGTTCGCCAGGTAGCCGGTGCCGGGCGTCCACGCGTACCGCCAGGAGAACGCCGCGACCACCGTGACGATGCCGTACGGGATCAGCGCCGCGGTGCGGACGATGCCCCGGCCGACCAGCGTGCGGTGCATGATCAGCGCCAGCCCCATGCCGAGCACCAGCTCGACCGCGACGGTGACCACGGTGATCAGCGCGGTCACCCCGAACGCCGTCCACCAGAACTCGTTGGTCAGCACCGTGACGTAGTTCTCCAGCCCGATGAACTCGCGCTCGTCGGGGAAGCGCAGGTCGAAGCGCTGAAGCGACAGCCAGACCGAGTAGAGGATCGGATACGCGGTCACCAGCACCATGACCAGCGCGGCGGGGGCGCAGAGCAGCCAGCCCAGGCGGCGCTCGGCCCTCCTGTTCTCGCTCAGCGGGGCCTTCCGGCCGCGACCGCCCCGCTGGGCCGGCACCGCGGCGTGCCGCCCGGCGGGGCGCTCGGCCTGCGCCGTGGCGTCGGCGCCGGCGGGCGTGGCGTTGACGCTCACGGCAGGACCCCCTTCGAGTCGAGGGCGTCGGCGATGGCGTCGCGCAGCTCGTCGGCGGTCTGCTGTGGCCTGATCGCCGACGGCGGCGACAGGATCGCCGACATGACGGTGGAGATGCTCTGGTACGCCGGGGTCAGCGGCCGGACCGCCGGGTCCCTGAGCTCCTCGAGGATGGTCTCCTTCATCGGGTACGCCTCGGCCATCTCCGGGTCGTCGTAGACCTTCTCGATGGTCGGCGGCACGCCGTCGTTGATCGCGGAGAACTTCTGGTTCTTCTCGTTGCGGATGCACCGGGCCGCCTCGAAGGACTCCTCGGGGTGCTTCGAGTACGCGCTGACCGCCATGTTGACCCCGCCGATGGTGACCTTGCTCGGGGTGTTCTCGTCGATGCCCGGGATCCGCGCCCAGCCGACCTGCTTGGCCAGCTCCGGATTGGCCTCCTGCATCGCCGGGTAGACGAACGGCCAGTTCACCTGGAACGCGCCGCTGCCGGACTGGAACTCCAGCCGGACGGGGTCCTCGGTGGCGTTGCTGAACGACGGCGACGTCACGCCCGACGCGGCGAAGCGCTGGAGCTGCTCCAGCGCCCGGACGGTGCCGGTGTCCATCACGGCCTGCTCGCCGTCGTCGCTGAGGATCTTGCCGCCGGCGCTCTCGGCGAGGGTGTTGTAGAGGACGACGAGACCCTCGTACTGCGCGCCCATCGTGAGCACCTGGTACGGCTTGCCCTGCTGTTTCAGCTCCTGGGCGGTGGAGATCATCTGGTCCCAGGTCCTCGGCGGCTCGGGGACGAGGTCCTTGCGATACCAGAGCAGCTGCACGTTGGTGTTCTTCGGCGCGCCGTAGAGCCTGTCCTGGTAGCGGGCCGTCTCGAGGGGGCCGGCGAGGGTGCCCTGCTCCACCTCGGCCTTGTCCTGGCCGGTCCACTCCAGGATCCAGTCGGCGCTGGCGAACTCCTGGGTCCAGGTGACGTCGAGGCCGAGCACGTCCATGCCGCTGTCCTGCGCGGCCAGCCGGCGGACCAACTGCACCCGCTGGTCGTCCGCCTGCCGCGGCAGCACCCGATAGGCGATCTTGTAGCGCCCCTGGGCCTGCGCGTTGCAGTCGTCGACGACCTTCTGCAGGTTCTGCTCCGGCGGGTAGTACAGGTTGATCGTGGGCGTGCCGCCGTCCCCGCCGGAGCCGCAGGCTGCCGCCATCGGCGCCACCAGCGTCAACGCCGCGGCCGCGGCCACCGCGCGCACGCGGGGCCGTCCCCGGCGTCGGGCCTTGTCAGGGTCGCTCATCACCCCTCCCCTCGTGTCGGCCAAAGCCGGGGTGATGCTCCGTGCCCCGGCGCACGGCGGAACGATCAGGGCGTTGACCTGCGGATCCGCCGCCCCGGCGTTTCGTGGCCCCAACACTGCCCGACCTGCGAAGTCGCGAAACCTGACGCTGGTGAGACGGCCCCGACAGGGGCTGGGTGTGGTGCGGATCACCGCCGTGCGGGTCCGCCGGGCCGCCCGTAGGCTCGGCCGATGGACGCCACCTTCTTCTTCGACCCCGCCTGCCCGTGGACCTGGCGCACGTCCCGGTGGCTCCTCGCCGTCGCCGACGCCCGCGGTCTGCACCTCGAGTGGCGGGCGTTCAGTCTGGCCATCCTCAACGAGGGGAACGTCGCGCCGCAGTTCGCCGAGGCGATGGCCGCCTCCAGCCGGGCGCTGCGGCTGGTGGAGGCGCTGCGCGCCGACGGCCGCCACGACGACGTCGCCCGGTTCTACGCCGAGGTCGGCGCGCGCAGCCACGACGCCGGCAACCCGCTGTCGCCGAAAATCGTGGACGCGGCCGTCGAGGCCACGGACCTCCAGGAGGCGGCGCCGGCCCTCGACGACGACCGCTGGGACGACGCGGTACGCGAGTCGCACGCGCTGGCGTACGCCTCCGCCGGCCCGGACGTCGGCTCACCCGTGCTGATGCTGCCCGGCGCCGAACGCGGCATCCACGGCCCGATCCTGACCGAGGTCCCCGGCACCGACGACGCCCTGACCATCTGGGACTCCCTGCTTCCCCTGATCCGAATGCCCGCCTTCCACGAAATCAAGCGCACCCGCCACTGACCCTCCCTCCTCCCGCCTCACCCCGTTGATCATGAAGTTGTTGGGGCGAATTGTCCGCTTCGTGGCCGCTAACTTCATGATCAACGGGGCGGGGCGGGGGTGGGGCGGCAGGGCGGACTGGTCGGCGGAGCGGGCGTGGCGGGGCGGGTCGGGCGGGGTGGGGCGGGATGATGGGGGCGTGATCGCGAGTTTCAAGGACCTCTGCCTGGACGCCGCCGACCCCCGCGAGACGGGGGGCTTCTGGGCGCGGGTGCTCGACGGCGACGCGGTGGACCTCGGCGACGGGGACACGCGGGTCGACCCCTGGGGGGCCCGGTCCGGGGCCGAGTCGATCTGGGTCAACCGGGTGCCCGAGCCGCGTACGGTCAAGACCCGCATACACCTGGACGTGCGCCTGACCGAGGCGGACCCGGCGGCGCTGCTGGCGGCCGGCGCCCGGCTGGTGCGCGAGCCGGACGCGGAGATCGGCTGGTGGGTGCTGGCCGACCCCGACGGCAACCTGTTCTGCGCGTTCCCGCCCCGCGAGGGCGCCCGACCCGGGCCGTTCGAGCTGATCGTCGACGCGGCCGACCCGGCAGCCCAGGCCGCCTGGTGGGCCGGGGTGACCGGCGGCAAGGTCGAGGCCGGCGACGCGGGCGCGGTCTCGGTCGTGGGCGCCGCCGGCTTCCCGTGGGACTGGTGGGTCTTCGACCCCGTGCCGGAGCGCAAGACGGTCAAGAACCGGATGCACTGGGACGTCGACCTGACCGACCCGGAGCCGACCGCGCTGCTCCGGGCCGGCGCGACGCTGCTGCGCGAGCCCGACGACGCGGTCCGCTGGTGGGTCCTGGCCGACCCCGAGGGCAACGAGTTCTGCGCCTTCGCACCGCGTCCCACCCAGTGAGCGGCGGAGCTACCGAGCGGCCGGCCGGTCGACTAACGTTTCCGTAGCTCCGCAGCCAGCGCGTTCGCCGCCGACGTCGACACGCCTCCGGCCGACCCCATCCTGTCCGATCGGTTGGTTCTCGCGGGAACTCCCCTGCACCGCTCCACCGGTTGGGCAGGATCGTCCCCAACGAGGAGGTGCCGTCGTGCAGGACACCCGCGCTCTCGCCCTGACGTTCGAGGTGAGCGGCCTGCCACCGGTCAAGACCGAGGCGCTGTCCATCTTCGCCGCCGGGCACCGGCAGGCGACGAGGGTCCGCGCCCTGCTCCTGGCGGCCTGCGAGGCGGCCCAGCGCACCGGCTGGACCCCGCTGTCGGGGCCGGTCGAGGTGGACCTCGTGCTGCGCTGCCCGCCGGGGCACCGCACCTCCGACGCCAGCACCCTGCTCGGCGGGGTGTGCGCGGTGCTCCAGGACAAGAAGCGGGTGGCCAGCATCGGCCTGGCGCACCTCGGCGTCCTCGTGGACGTCGCCCTCTACGACGACGACCGGCAGATCCGCCGGCTGTCGTACGTGGAGGAACCAGCCGACGAATTCTCGTACCAGGTGCGGGTCGCCGCCGTACCGAACGTGGTTTGACCGACGACCGTGGTGGGGTACCGCGGACGCCGACGAAGGGAGCGCCGATGTCGGAGCCACATGTCACGCTGGACCCTCGCGGGCTCGATCCCGTGCAGCAGAAGCTGCGCGGCCCGCTGGAGGACCAGCTGACCTCGGCGCTGCAGGCCGCGACGGAACGGGTCCGGGCCAGCTACGCCGGTGAGCCGGTCGAGCAGGTCTGCCAGCGGCTGCTCGACGAGACGCGCGGCGGCCTGCACCCCGACATCGCGGCCGGTTTCCAGCCAGACATGGACGAGTTCTGCCGGGTGGCGGTGGCAATCGTGCGCGGCGAGGTCTCCTGAGACTGCCTGCCGCTCGGCGGGCTTCCCGGCACGCTGCTCAGGCCGCGAACGGCTCAACCCTCCAACCCGTCAGCGGGTTCGCCGCGACGGTCGGCTCGGCGGCCATCTCGGCGGCGTACTCCCGGACCAACGCCGGCAGCCGGTGCCTCCCCTGCTCGTCCCGACAGACCAGGTGCGCGTCGGCCAGGTCGTCTAGGGCGCGGCGCATTCGCGCCGCGGAGATCCCGAGCTGCCGGGCGACCCGCTCAGGCTGGAGCAAGGCGTCAGGCGCCGCGCCCAGCAGCGCGAGGAGCCGCCCGGCCACCTCGTCGTCGGCGCGGACGGCGGCGACGACGGCGGCCAGGCTGGCCCGCACCGACAGATCGTCGTAGTCCAGCACGTCGAGCCGCTCCCGCCTGTCGGCGAGCTGACCGACCAGGGTGGCCACCGACAGCCCTGCACGGGCCGCCAGGCGCGTACTGGCGACGCGCAGGGCGAGCACCGACCCGGCGCAGAGGCGCACCAGCTCGCCGGTGGCCGCCGGATCGACGGCCAGCCGCTCCGGGCCGACGAGATCCGCCAGCAAGTCACGCGCGTCGTCGGCGGCGAGCGGGCGGAGCGTCACCCGCCGTACGCCGTCCAGGCTGGCCAACCGGCGCTGCGCGACCACGACCAGGCCTGGACCGGGGCCGGCCGGGAGCAGCGGTCGGACCTGGGAGGCGCGGGTGACCCCGTCCACCACCAGCAGGAGCCGCCGCCCTGCGACCAGCGACCGGTACCAGCCGGCTCGCTCGTCGGTGTGTCCGGGCACGTCGTCGGGCGCGACCCCGATCGCGCGCAGCACCCGGGCGAGCACCTCACCTGGGGTCACCGGGGCCCGGTTACGGAGGTCGACGAACACCTGCCCGTCGGGGAAGTCGGTGGCGACGGTGTGCGCGGCGCGTACCGCCAAGGCGGTCTTGCCGCTGCCGAACGCGCCGGCCACGACGACCGCGGCGGAGTTCGCACCGCGCAGGGCCGTGACCACCTCGGCGGTTTCCCGGCGCCGGCCGACGAAGGTGACCAGACCGGCCGGCAGCTCCCGGGGCACCACCCACCCGGCGCCTCCGAGGGGCCCGGCAGCCAGAAGCGGCGCTGGCGCGGCGACGGCCGCCGAAGGCGCTGGGACAACCGGAACAGCCGCCGTCGTGACCGGCGCGGGCGGCGGGGCGTACGTCAGCTCCGGCGCCCTGTCGAGCATCGCGCGGTGGAGGGTGGACAGCTCCTCGCCCGGCTCGATGCCGAGCTGCTCGTCCAGTATTGCCCGGGCGTCCTGGTAGACGGTGAGTGCCGCCGGGACGTCACCGCAGCGGTAGAGGGCCAACATGAGCTGCGCCCAGGCGCGCTCGCGCAGCGGGTGGGCCGCGAGGTGCCCGCGCAGCTCGGGCAGGAGGCGGCCGTGTTCACCGGCGGCCAGCCGCGCCCCGGCGAGTTCCTCGAAGACCTGGAGTCGCTGCTCATCGAGGCTGGCCCAACGGTTGTCCAGCGCAGTGCCCCGGGGCAGGCCGTCGCCGGACGCCCCGCGCCAGTGCGCCAGCGCGGCGGTGAGGGTGTCGACGGCGCTGGCCGGGTCGGCCGCGGCAAGCAGGCCCCGCCCCTCGCCCGCCAGCCGGTGGAACTCCGTCACGTCCAGCTCGTGCGGCGAGAGCCGCAGCTCGTACGCGTTGGGGCGGGCGACCAGCCGATCGCCCACCGCCCGCCGCAGCCCAGCGGCGTGGGAACGCAGATTCGCCACCGCCGAGGCGGGTGGCACGTCGGGCCAGACCATGTCGGCCAGCCGTGGCAACGAGACGGCGCGGTTGGCGTCCAGTGCCAGACCCGCGAGGACCGCGCGCCGCTTTGCCGCGCCGGGCGTGACGACCTGGTCGTCGACGCACAGCTCCACACTGCCCAGAAGCCGGATCTGAAGCTTCATCATGCCGCTCCCCCGTTGAACCTTGAGCGCGCTCAGGCTAAGTGGGGAGCTCCGGGTACAACAAGGTGCAAAGCGGGCAAACTCGGGTGACAAACGTCTATATTTTCGATAGCGTGTCGGCGTAACGACATGGAAGCAGGAGGCGCTGCCGAGCGAGCGTTCGATACGATCGGCGAAGCGACGAAGCAGCCCGTCCACACCAGGGGACGAGAGCCACACTTACCCAACACGGCCTTCAGCCCGTAGGCAATTTCGCCCCCATGCTCAGCGCCCGGTCCGATCAACGCAACGCCCTTACGTAGCTCCATTCGGATCAATTCGCATTGCTCCTTAGCGGATCGACCACGCCTCGCCGCCATTGTTCATGTATTTGATGGACAGGCCGGCAACTCTTCGCGCTGGAACAGCGTCCATCCTCAGAGTCGCAACCAGGCGGGAAACTTCATGGACGAATCCGCACGCAGAGGAGGCAACGACATACAACTCGGCCGGTTGGGTGAGCATTCACCCAACCGGCCGAGAGAGTCAGACCGTCATTTACCCCACTCCTCCCCCAATTGGCTGCCAAGCCGCAAGAACTGCTCCTCAGAAAGCTCCGGAACCACGTATCGGTTCATCCTGACATGGGCGAGAAAATCGTCAGGCAATAGCACGTGGTGCACTCCGACATAGTGGGACAGGTCCTGGCGCCACACCCATGTCCCGTCACTGATCCACGAGGAACATCCAGAGGACTCAGGATAGCCGTACTCATTCGTTATAACGTCCGGCGCCCCCTCCATGACCGGAATTATCAGGTGCCCCGACCGCAGGTAGTCAACAATTCGCAGTTCGTCTGGCTCCCCAACAGTTCTTACAGCATCGAAGATGCTGATGGCTTTAGGGTTCTTACTCTGCGGCTCCAGCTCACGAAAGAAACCTACTCTCTCTAGCAATCGACCCTCACCCTCTGACGATCGGCAGGAACAAGCGCCAGTATCCCCCATTGGCCACCTCGGTACCACCGCCGTAGACGCCTCGCGCCCTGTCGGTCGCACCACGGGTGGGAACACCGAGGAGGTTCGCCATTTCTTGCGCAAATCCGGAACTACCCGCATGGCAAACGAGGAGACGGCAGGTCTGCCCGCGGTAGGCAGGGTTGTTCCGGACGAGTTCTGCAATCTCATTCGCCCCAACCGGAACGCTGTCGATGACGGCATTACCATCTTTAGAGCCATGTGCGATGACGTCATGCTCGCCTTCGTTAACCAGATGACGGCCAGTCGCCCTCGTGGAACCGTCGGTTCCTACTGCCGTGTATGTACGGCCATACTCGGCTGGAATACCATTCTCGAATGGCTCAACCTTCTTCGGCTTTCCCATATAGGGGAGACCAGAAGATTTCGCAGCTTTGGCTCCCTTGACCGGGCTAGCAAGCCCGAGCAGGGCCAAACCGTTTTTTGTCCCGGCCTGCGCAACCCCCTTGACGTCTCCACTGGCCGCAGCCCGCACTCCGCCCCACCACGTCGACCCTATGTCGGAAGCCATGCTCCACGCCGCCTTGTAGGGCGCAGTCACCGTGTTGGCGAGAACGCCGCCACCTCGTTTAGCAGCACTTCCCCAGTCACCGCTCGCGGCGTCCTCCACCGCCTTCCCGGCTTCCGCATAATTGTCCCTGACGTAACCGAATCCGCCTTGAATCCCACCCCAAGTCGCGCTACCAAAATCCTTGATTCCGGCCCAGACACCACTGGCAGCGTCCGTTAGGAAGTTGTGTCCATCGATTTCGATGGCACTGATCGGGTTGCCGCCACCGAAGGCGTACCGGTTCCCGGTCCACGCGTCGAGGCCGAGGTTCATGTCGGCAAGGGCGCCGTTATAGCTGTCGCGGGACAGGAACCGGTTGAGGCTCGGACTGTAATCCCGGAAGCCCATGTCGTACGACTCGGAGTTCTGGTCCCACCGCTTCGAGTTGAAGCGGTAGGCGTTGTACGGCTCCTTCGTCGGATCGACGGCGTCCGGCTTGTCGATGCCGGTGAACTGGGCGTCGTCGTTCTTGCCGTAGGCCGTATAGCCGTAGGTCGCCTTCGCGTTGCCGGTCTCGTCGGTCAGTTGCTCGACGTCGGTGTGCGGGTTGTAGCCATAGTAGGCGTCCTCCTCGCTGCCGTCGTCCTTATGGGTGACCTGCGAGAGCCGCTGACCCCACGGCGAGTACTGGTACGACTTGGTGACCTCACCGGCCACCTCCTCGTTCAAGACCTCGCCTGATAAACCGAGGTAGTTGAACGTGGTGGTCTTCTCCTTGGTGCCGCCGACGTCCGTCGTCTTGGTCGTCGTCCGGTCCAGGGGGTCGTAGGTGTACCTCGTGGTCGACGTGCCCGTTTCAGTTTTTTTGCGGTTCTCGACGACATGGTCGAAGCCGTCGTAGGCGTTCCGTTCGATCACCTCACCGGCAGCGGTCACCGTGTCCAGGCGACCGAACGGATCGTAGTTGTACGAGGCGGTCAAGCCGCCGGTCGAGGCGGTCAGAAGGCGGTTACGGTCGTAGTTGTAGGTGGTCCTGACGTTCTTGATCGTCTGGTCGATGACGTTGTTGTTGGCGTCGTGCACGTAGGTTTCGGTGTCGGCGCCATGCCCGGTCTTGACCAGTTGGGACAGGCGGTCCCGCGGGTCGTATGTGTAGTCGCTGGTGGTGCTGAGGTACGCTGCGTGGTTGTCGGCGTTCATCTTCTTGGCGACGTCGCGGGTGCGGTTGCCGTTCAGGTCGTAGGTGTAGGTGTGCTCCGACACCAACGTCCCGTTCGGCTTTTTTTCGACTTGGGTCTTCAGCGCACCGTCGAGGTAGTACGTGTAGTCGACGGTGTTGCCGTTGCCCTTGGTCTCCGTCAGCTTCTCGCCACGGTCGGTGTACGTGAAGGTGGTGGTCTTCTTGTCGGCATCCCCAGCGGACTTGCCGATGACCACCGTCGACACCAGTTCGCGCGGGTCGTAGCCGTAGCTGGCGTACTGGCTGTCGTGGGTGGTGGTCTTCGGTGCGCTGTTCTCGTTGTAGGTGTAGGTGGTGTTGTTCTTGACCGTCCCCGACTTGCTCTCGGTGACCTTCTCTACCTGGCTCAGGCCGGTGTAGACGACCGAGTAGGTGTCGACCCGGGCATTGGGTGACGCGTCGGTGAGGGTTGTGAGGTTGCCGTTCGGGTCGTACCGGTAGATGTAGTCGACCTTCTCGTTGTCCGCCTCACCGGAGTTGTCCCGAACCAGCTTCACGGCGTCGGCGACGACCGTGCCGCCGGCCTGGTCGGACAGCGACACCTTGTGGCTGTTGCCCTCCGTGAAGCTGTACGAGCCGAGGCTCACCCAGGCACCGGTGTTGGCGGTCTGGTTGACCGTCTTCACCGTGTCGCCGCCGCCGTGGTTGACCGTGTACTTCGCGTCGGTGGCGGCGCCGGACACCTGCGGGTAGCGGGCGAACACCTCGTACGTGCCGGCCTGCGGCACGTTCACCTGCCAGGTGAAGGCGTTCGCGCCGGTACCCGCCGGGCGGGTGACGTAGTTGTGCCCGTACTTGTTCGTTGCCGAGGTGGCCGCGGTCCAGGTGCCGGTGGCAGTGGTGTTGTTGAAGTCGGAGTTGTCGACCAGCACGACCTGCTTGCCGATCGGCACGCCGTCGTCCGTACGGGATTTCAGCTTGCCGTCCGGGAAGTAGGACCAGGTCATGGTCCGGTTCGACGATCCGCCCGCCGACGTCACGGTCCGCGCGGTCTGGGCGCCCAGCTTGTCGTAGTCGTAGGACGTGACGATGTCCCACGGGTCGCTGCTGGTCTTGGTCAGGCCGTTGTCGAAGTAGCTGTAGGTCGTGTCGTTGCGGACCGACTCACCCGCCGACGGCGGCATGCTGACCTTCGCCAGCCGGCCCACGAAGTCGTACTCGTAGGTGGTGACGTCCGCCGTCTTGTAGCGAGCGTCGTCCTTGTCGTACGCCGTTCGGGTCTCCTTCGCCCGGTTCAGCTCGTCGTAGACGGTGACCGTAGCGAAGTCGTCCGGGTCGTCCGTGGTGGCCACGCCCCGCGGGCTGATCACCTTGGTCTGGTTGCCGACCTGGTCGTACTCGTACTTCATGGTGCGGTAGGTGATGGTGCCGGCGTCGTTCTTGTGCGGCACCTTGACCTCGCTCGGCATGCCCCGCGAGTCGAGGGTGACCTCGGTGGTGTTGCCGAGCTGGTCGGTCGTGGCCTTGACCAGACCGTCCCGGTCGTACGCGCTGGTCGTGAACTTGCCCAGCGCATCCGTGGTCTTGGTCAGCCGATGGGCCCAGTCGTACTCGTAGAGTGCGGTGTAGTCGTCAGTCGCGGCCGAGGCGTTCTTGACCGGGTCGATCACCTTGCGGACGTTGCCGACGTTGTCGTACTCATAGGTGATCTTGTGGCCCTCCGCGTTGGTGACGGAGGTGAGCTGGTAGATCTCGTCGTAGGCGTTGGTGGTGACGAAGTCGCCCTCCTCCGGCGACAGGTTGCCCTTCGGCTCGGTGGTGGTCAGCAGGTTGCCGACCTTGTCGTAGGTGAACGAGGTCCTCCGCTCCGGGTCACCCGTGACGTCGACCGGGGCCAGGCTGTAGGTCAGCTGGTCGGCCTTGTCGTAGACCGCCTTGCTGACGGCGCCGTTCGGGGCGTACGACTCGTAGACGTTGTCGTTCTCGTCGTACTTCGGAGCCGGGGTGACGATGAAGTCGCCGGCCGACTGGTCCTTCGGAATCCGGTTCTCCAGCGGGCGACCGAACGTGTCGTACGTCTGCGTGGTGTCCTTGCCGTAGGCGTCGGTGACCTTCAGGACGTTGCCGCGCACGTCGTAGACGAACGTCGTCGACTTGGTCTTCGCGTCGATGATCGTCTGCGGGTAGCCGTTTGGGTCGAACCTGTCGTTGACCGTGGTGTTGCCGTTGGCGTCGGTCGCCGTCAGCATCTGGCCCCACGCGTCGTACGTGTAGGAGGTCTTGTAGTCCTCCGGGTCCGACGTGGTGTTGCCCATCGGGTCGACCACCCAGGCGAGGTCACCATCGGGCTCGTACCCGAAGGTGTGCTTGCGCCCTTCCGGGCTGGTCTTCTCGGTGAGGTCGGCGACGTAGCCGTTGAGCTGGCGCTGGTAGGTCAGCACCGTGCCCGGCGTGCCGTTCTTGACCGCCTCGGCGTCCTTGGTCTCGGTCGGGTAGCCGGTCTTGGCGTCGTACGCCCAGGTGGAGACGGCGCCGTTGGCCTCCTCCAACCGTTCGACGTTGTGGTCGCCGTCCCAACCGAGCTTGGTGACCTCGTTCTTCGCATTGGTGACCTGCGTGGGCCGGCCGTAGCCGTCCATCTGGTACTGGCTGGCGTGATTCTCCGCGTCCGTCACCGTGGTGTGGATCGCATTCTCCTGCGGGCCGTCCGGGTCCACGTAGGCGAACTGCGTCAGGTGCCCGAGCCGGTCGGTGTACGACTTGGTGGTCCAGTGCCACTTCGGGTCGTCGCCGGCCTGCGGATAGTTGTAGACCAGCCCGGTGGCGTTGCCGCGCGGGTCGGTGACCTTGACCAATTTGACGTTCTTGTTCCCCTGCGTCATGTCGTAGGCGAACTTGAAGACCTTCTGGTCGCCCATGTTGCCGCTGGAACCGACACCGTCGATCAGCTCACCCAGCAGACCCTTGTCCGTGTAGGTGAAGGTGAGCTTGCGCCCCGAGATGTCGGTGATCTGCGAGACGTGGTCGATGATCTTCGGGTTGGTCAGGTTGGTCGCGGACTTCCGCGTCCAGTCCGTGTCGTCGATGTAGTCGAACGCCTTGCCCTTGGCGTAGTAGTCGATGGTCAGCGTTTGCCGGCCGGTCGGGTCGAGCAGGTACTTGAGGAACTTGGTCGGCTTGTTGTTGGACTTGCGCTCCTCGTACACGAAGCGCATTTCGTTGCCGTTGTTGTCCACCACGCTGGACAGGAAGCCCTCGCAGTCGTAGAAGAACTGCGTCCGGTCGGGCCGGGTCAGCACCCACGCCTTCGGCTCCTGCGTGTTGGGCTTGCAGTCGAGAGTGGTGACCTTCTGCAGGTGCAGGTGCACGCCCTTGGGGGCCTTCCACTCCCCCGCGGCGACGTCCCAGGTGAACCAGTGGCTGGTGCCGTCGCCGTCGGTCAGGGTGACCTTCGTCGGGTTCGGGTTGGGGTGGAAGTCCAGCGGCGTGCCCAGGCGCATCATCGACGACGCCTGCAGCGACCAGCCGTGGCCGGCGACGGTGTCGCTGGTGTCGAGGGAGTTGTACGCCAGCCGGACGAAGGTCGACAGGCCCCGCGACGGGTTGCTGAACGCGTTGTACGACCAGACCGTGTTGCCGGCGTACAGGTTGTTCATCAGGGTGCCACCGGCGCCCGTGTTCTTACCCGCGTACGAGTAGAACTTCTCCAGGCCGAGCTGGTCGGAGGTCGGCTCCTCCACCGCCACGTTCTGTGGCAACGGCTTGATCGGGGTGGTCTCCGAGAGCCACTTCCCGGTGATCTTGTTGCGCAGTTGCCACTGGAGGATGTACTCGGTGCGCTTGTTGCCTTCCGTAGACGACGGCGGCGTCTTCACCTGCGCGGTGACGTCGACCGTGCCACCCGGCGCCACATCCTTCGGGAGCGCGGTGCGCAGCTCAAAACTCTCGTCGGTGGCGTCGACCAGGGCGCCGGTCTCGTCCCGCCGCTTCCAGTCGTACGACAACTCCCAGTCGCTGGTGTTCCACGCCGCGAGCAATGGGTTCGACACGGTTATCGGGAGGCTGTACGTGGCGTTGGGCGTCAGCGTCTGCGGGGTCGAGGCGGCGTAGTAGGTAGACTCGGCGGTCTGCTCGAGGTAGGTGACCTCAAGCGTCGGCCGGAGCAGCCGCTCCGGAGCCTCCGAGCTGAGCATCATGACCCGCTGGTTGTCGGCCGCCTCGTTCTTGAACTTGAGCAGCAGCCCGAAGTTGTTGGCGGCGGGGTTGAGCACCCACTTGGCGGCTGCCTTTGTGACGTCCCAGGTCTCCCACTCCGGGTCGTTGGTGTACCCGTTGAAACCGGAGAGTGGGGTCGGGTCGTAGTTGCCGCCGCTCCACGACACGCCTGTCGAGGCTTGGTTCCAGGTAGCGGTGGTCTCGCTGAAGTTCTGCTTCAGCTCGTGCACGTCGACAGTGCCGCTGTCGGGGTCGTTCGGCCCGTAGTTGTAGGTGGTCCAGAGCCGCAACTGCGCATCGACGACCTTGGCGTTGCTGGGAATGCCCGAGAGGTTGGCGAACTTGATCAGGCCGCGGGTGTCACCGTAGACCGTGGAGTTGTTGCCAACCCCCACGTACGGGTCACCGTCGTAGACGCTGAGGTTCTGGTTCGGTACGAGAGAGCCGATATTGGTGTCGATCACGTCGCCGGCCGTGGCCCCGCGGCGGATGATCTTGGTGATCTGGCCCGCCTTCGGCAGCATCACCGGCTGGGTCGGACCGGCGATGAGCTGGCCGTCCCTGGTCTTGACCGCGATCATGTAGTAGTAGAACTTGCGGTCCATGGGGTTGGTGTTGTCCGCCGCTGTGGGCACCGCAGTGGTGTCCTGATGGGATCGTGCGGACTCCGACAGCGGCGCGATCAGGGTCGCTGCCGTGGGCGCGAAGACCTGGAACACGCTGCGGTGCACCTGGTACTCCACGACGTCGTCATTCGGCGAGGTGGACGGGTCGACGTAGCCGGGCCAGGTCAGAACGGCGCCGGTGGAGGTGACGGTCGTGGGCGGGTCCACCGCCACACCCGGACGACCCCAGGTCACGATCAGCCTCGGCAGGTTGAAGTCCCGCCGGTCGTTCATGTAGCGGTACTTGGACGCCTCGAAGATCGGGCCACCCCGCTGCTTCGTGGCCTCGTCCACCGCCTTGACCACAAAGCCGTGATTGGCCGTGCCGTTGAGCCACTGCTGCACGACGTCCCGTACGGCAAAGGAGTTCCAAGCACTCGAGACAGCGCGAGGCTTGTTGGACACGCCCCACCGCGTGAAGCGCACCGCGTCGGCGATCACGCTCTTGCCCGCGACGTCCTTGAGCACGACCTTGCCGGTGGTGCCGGCGTTGAACCGGTAGGTGCCCAACGTGGCCCAAGCGCCACGGCCCACGGGCGAGGCCTGGTTGACCGGCGGAGCGTTGACGGTGCCATTGGCGTGGGTGACGGCGTAGGTGACGCTCGTCCGGTCCGTTTCCCCGACGTAGTGCGCCTCGACCTTGTAGTCCCCGGTCTCCGTGATCGTCGGCGTCCAGGTGTGCGTGTCTCCGGCGACGGGGTCGCTGTTGTACCGGTAGTCGGACTTGACAGCCAGCGGGGTCAGCTCCGCGTTACCGGAGTAGCTCCAGGTACCACTCACCGAGGTGCCAGCGTCGCCGTCGTCGAGCTGCACCAGGTTGCCAGCCGCCGTCGATGTCATGTTGGCGTTCATGTTCTGCCAGGTCGCGGTCTCCTCGCTCCATGGCTCAGTGACGCGCCGGGCCTCCATCAGGACGTCGTACTCCCAGGCGGTGTGCGTCTGGTCGTAGTACATCTCCAGGCGCGCGTCGTCGACGGCGGTGCCCGGCGGGATGATGCTGGACTGCAGCGGGAACTTGATCAGGGACCGCCAGGCGTAGTCGTCCGTGCCGACCTTCAGCTGGTACGTGCCGCCCTGCGGAGTGGTCGCGGCGCCCTGGTAGATCTGGGTCTGCTGGGCGGCGTCCGGCACCGGGCGGATCTGGATGGTCGGGTCGATGACCACCGGGTATACGCGGGCCTTGTCGGCGAGCCAGCCGGCATCCGCGCTGAGCGTGATCGTCGACGTGGCGCCGGACCGGGTCACCCTCTGGGTGACCTTGTCGCTCCACACCTTGCCGTGTGGGGAGGCGCTGTCGTCCTTGTTGTCGTGCATGAACGGTGCCGGCATCACGAAGACCGGCTCGCCACCGTCGGGGCGGAGGAATGCGATAGAGCCGTCCGGGCGCTGCTGCGCGATGAGGCCGGCGGTGTCCAGCGTGAAGGTGTACGACACCGGCCCGCTGGGGGCCTTGCGCAGGACGATCTTCTCCTTGAGCGCGGTGGACGTGACGTCGTAGACGACGTCGGCCCCGCCAGCCAGGCCCGGGTAGGTGACGGTGGAGCCGGAGACCCTGGGCGTCACGCTCTTGGCAGCGCCGGTCAGGCCCAGCTCGATGCTGCGGCCGTCCTGCTCGAAGCGCACGAGGTCGTCGGAGCTGTCACCGAAGAGGCTGGTGAAGGAATTGGTCCGGTTGCCCTGGACGTATCCCTTGTCCTTGGTCGGGCGCACCGTGGTGTCGATCGGCTGGTAGCGACCCTTGGCGTCCTGGTAGTGCAGCGGCACGGCGGAGATCTCCGCCTGGGTCCGCCCGTCGGACAGCTGGTAGACACGGCTGTTCTCGGTGCGCTTGCCGGTGAGTTCCCTGACCCGTTTCTGCGGCGGCCAGGCCTTCGCCGGCGGCGCCTTCTCCTGCACCGCCAGTCCGGCGCTCACCACCTCCGGCTTCGCCGGGCGTGAGCCGCCGTCGACCAGCCCCTTTGCGGCGTCGCCGAGTCGGGACAGCAGGCCGTCGTCGTCTGCCGCGGTCGCGGTGCTCTCCGGCTCCCGCTCTGACAGGACCTGCGTCCCGCCCACACTGGCGGCCAACGCCACCACCAGGACCGCGATCAGCGGTCCTCTCACTTTCCTCTTCACCCGTCACCCTCCGATTAAGGGCCAATACGACGGGTAGAAGTTAGGAGTGGTTCATATACCGCCCGCTATCGTCCGGCTACTACGGCGACGACGGCAGCGGGTTCACCGAGGCCGGCTCTAACGGTGGCGACAGCCAGAGATCCCCCGGACCGTCATCCGCGACCAGCCGTGCCGGCACCTGGGCCGGCACGGCTGGAGGGTCCGCGAGTTCGGATAGAGGGCGAGCGTCAGTAGCGGTCGAGGTTCGCGTACGGGCTGATCACGATGCGCGGAGACAGCGCCGGGTTGAGCCACCGCAGGACGGCCACCAGGTTGGTGTGCGAGAGGCTGACACAGCCGGCGGTGGGGTTGCCGCCGCTGGTGCTGAACTCGTGCAGGAAGATGCCGCTGCCCGCGTACGGCACGGGCTTCGCCACGTTCGGCGGCATGTTGTAGGTGATCACCGCGAAGTGCGTGTACGCGGGCGTCTCCTGCCACAGCGCCTCGCTGTAGCCGCCCGGGTTGGTGGCGCTGTGCTGGAAGGTGTTGTAGAGCGACGACTCCGGGTTCTCGTTCCACCAGTCGCCGCTGACGAGGCGGTGGTACGGGTAGCGCACGCCCGGGTTGGCCCCGATGCCGTACATGGTCGGGCCGATCGAGTAGACCCCGGTCGGGGTGGTGGGCACCCCTTCCACGTGGTTGTCGCTGAAACCCTTCGACCCGATCCGGGCGGGCAGTGCGCCCGACACCCGCCGCCAGTGGCCCAGCACCTTGGCGTACGTCTCGAGGGTCGCGTAGGTGGTGGTGTAGCTGGCGCCGCCGACGACGATGACCTGCCGGCACTCCACCGGCAGCGTCCGCAGCTTGGCGGCGCGGTTGTTCGGGTCGACCCACATGCGCCGATCACTCGGATAGCGGGCCACGGTGGTCGTGGTGCTCCAGGCGTCCCGGGTTGCCGGGGCCACGGGGGCCGCGGAGGCGCGGGCCGCGGGGGCGACGACGGCGGACGCCGCCGCGCCGGCAGCGGCAATTAGGAGGTTTCTCCGGTTCATGCCGGACATCCTGGCAGCCGGCACACGTTCCCGTGGTCCCTTGGCATCACGGTTCCCTGACCCCTTGACGTCGAGCCGGGGTGGAGGGGGCGTATCCGCTGGGGGCGGGTCAGGACCGGGTCCGCAACTCCCCGATCCTGACCCCCAGCCGTCCGGCGTGGTAGCGGACATCACCGAATGAGCGCGCGGGCGTGGCACGCCGCCCACGCCGGGCTCACCACGGCGAGCCTGCCGCCTGCACTCAGCTCCACGGTGCCCAACTACCGGACTTCGGCGCGCCCCCGACTCACCCCGACGAGCCGTGAGCGCCGGATCAGGTTAGGCGCGCGTCCGCGGGCCGGACAAGGACGAACCGGGTCCGAGCGAGCGTGATTGATGTCAAGGTGAAAAAGCGGCATGTCGACGTAACGCGGCCCTGCGGGCCAGCGCTGTTCCCCGTCGAGGCGACCGCCGTGGCGCGGCCCTCGCGCCGCCGCCCGCGACCAGCGTACGGCTCAGAAGTGGAGCAGCAGTTCGGGGAACGCGGACAGCCGCAGCACGCCCCGGTCGGCCGGGTCCAGCTCGGCGTGCTCCAGCACCCAGGTGTTGTCGTTGGGGATGAACACGGCGTTCATGCCGGCGGCGCGGGCGGGCAGGATGTCGGACTTCGGGGAGTTGCCGATCATCCAGGCGACGGCCGGGTCGATGTCGTGCTCCCGGGTCAGCCACCGGTAGGTGTCGACGTCCTTCTCCGGCACGATGTGGGCGGCCCGGAAGTGGTGCAGCAGCCCGGAGGCGTCGAGCTTGCGCTGCTGGTCCTCGGGCTCGCCCTTGGTCAGCAGCAACAGCTCGTGCCGGCCGGCCAGGTCGTCCAGCGCCTCGGCCACCCCCGGCATCAGCTCCACCCGGTGATCGGCCAGCGCCGCCGCCAGACCCTCGATCTCGCGCCGCTCGGCCTCCGTGGCGGGCCGCTGGCGCAGCCGCTCCAGGCACTCGGCCAGGCTGCGCAGGAAGACCTTGCTGCCGTAGCCGTGCGCGACCGTGTTGGCCCGCTCGATGTCGTCCAGGATGGCGCGGGTCTCGGCGCGGTCGAGCGTGGGGTGGTCCAGCCACTCCAGGAAGTCGTCGATCACCCGCTCGAACAGGATGTTGTTCTCCCAGAGCGTGTCGTCGGCGTCGAAGACGAGCACCTGCCCGCCGCGCCGGCGCGTCGTGTCTGCCATGGCTTTCCTCCCGTTGACGGCCGGCGCCACGGTACTGCCCTCCGCCGGCCCGGTCATCCGGGTTCCGCCGGCCCGGCGCCCGTCACGCCGGTCGTGGCGGAGGGTCACGGGCCGGCGAGCAGCCTCGCCACGGCCATCTCCTCCCGCTGTTCCTGCGTCTCCGGGCGCAGCCGCCCGCCGCGGGTGAGCATGACCATGCCGTGCAGCAGGGCCCAGCCGTCACCACCCCCGGCCAGGCGCCGCGGTCGCTCCCGCCGGTGGCCCGGGCGGCGGCGAGCGCGGCGGCCAGGTCGGCGAAGCCACGCACCGCCACGGCGGACATGATCCCGCAACCCATGCCCCTGCGGGGCGGACACCCGGCGACGCGGTCCGCCCCGGCACCGGTGCCGCGAGCCCGGCCGGCCCGGTGACAGGCACCCGACGGGGCGCCGCCCGGTCAGCGGCGCAGGGTGAGGATCAGGTCGGCGACCAGCGCCGTCCAGCCGGTCTGGTGCCAGGCGCCCAGGCCCGCCCCGTTGTCGCCGTGGAAGTACTCCGGGAAGCAGATCAGGTCCCGCCAGTCCGGGTGGGTCTGGAAGAGCTGGGCGGCGCCGTAGATCGGGCGCCGGCCCCAGCCGTCGCGGGTGAACAGCGAGATCAGCCGCGCGGAGAGGTCGTCGGCGATCTCGTCGAGCGTCCGCTTCACCCCCGAGCGCGTCGGGTACTCCACCTGGAGGTCGTCGCCGAAGAACGCGGCGTAGTCGCGCAGCGCGCTGATCAGCAGGAAGTTCGTCGGCATCCAGATCGGGCCGCGCCAGTTGGAGTTGCCGCCGAACAGGCCGCTGGTCGACTCGGCCGGCTCGTAGCCGACGCTGAACTCCTGGCCGCCGAGGGTCACCGAGAACGGCTTGTCCAGGTGGGCCCGGGACAACGTCCGCAGGCCGTACTCGGAGAGGAACTCGTCGGGGTCGAGCATCCGGGCCAGCAGCGGGACGATCTGCTCCGGGCCGACCATGGACAGCAGCCGGTGCTGGCGGCCGTCCGGCCCGAGCCGCCGCGCGCCGATCACGTCGGCGTACTCGGGGCGGTTGGTGAGGAACCAGCGCAGCCGGGCGCCCAGTTCGGGCAGCCGGTGCAGGGTACGCGCGGTGAGCCGGGTGGTGGCGGCCAGCGGCAGCAGCCCCACCACCGAGCGGACCTTCAGCGGCACCTTCGTGCCGTCGGCGAGCCGCAGCACGTCGTAGAAGAACGCGTCCTCGTCGTCCCACAGGCCCTGCTCGTACGCGGCGGCCGCGATGTAGGCGAAGTGCTCGAAGAACTTGGTGGCGGTGTCGACCCAGGTGCGGTCGTGCTCGGCCAGCACGATCGCGATGTCGAGCAGGTTGAGGGCGTACATGGCCATCCAGCCGGTGCCGTCGGACTGCTCCAGCACCCCCGCCACGGGCAGCGCCGCCGAACGGTCGAACGGGCCGACGTTGTCCAGCCCGAGGAAGCCACCCTCGAAGACGTTGTTGCCGCCGGTGTCCTTGCGGTTGACCCACCAGGTGAAGTTGATCAGCATCTTGTGCATCGCCCGGGCCAGGAAGTCGTGGTCCCGGCTGCCGTCGATCTCGAACACCTTGAGCGCCGCCCAGGCGTGCACCGGCGGGTTCACGTCGCCGAACGCCCACTCGTACGCCGGGATCTGCCCGTTGGGGTGCAGGTACCACTCGCGGAGCAGGAGCAGCAGTTGCTCCTTGGCGAAGCCGGGGTCGACCCGGGCGATGCTGACGCAGTGGAAGGCCAGGTCCCAGGCCGCGTACCAGGGGTACTCCCACGGGTCCGGCATGGAGATCACGTCGAAGCTGCTCATGTGCCACCAGGCGCTGTTGCGCCCGTGCCGGCGACCGGGCGGCGGCGCGGACCCCGGATCGCCCTCCAGCCAGCGCTTGACGTCGAAGTGGTAGAACTGCTTGCCCCACATCAGCCCGGCGATCGCCTGCCGGGCGACCAGGGCCTCGTCCGGGGTCGCCGCGGCCGGGATCACGCCGGCGAAGAACCGGTTCGCCTCCGCCCGCCGGGTCCAGACCACCGCGTCGAAGCCGTCGCCGAGGTCCGCCGGCGGGGGCGGGGTGCCGCCCGGCGGCGGGGCGGTACGGGTCAGCCGCAGCCGGATCCGCCGCTGCGCGCCGGCCGGCACGTCCAGCACGTAGTGCAGCGCGCCCTTGGTGCCCTCCCGGGCCGGGTTGACCGTCGCGGCCCCGTCGACGACGTGGTCGTTGATGCCGTCCTTCGGGTAGCGGGACCGGCTGCGCAGCCCCCAGAGCCGCTCGGCGTTGCTGTCGTTGTCGCAGAGCAGCGGCGTGGGCTCGCCGTCGCCCTCCAGCAGCAGCTGGCCGAGCACCCGGTGCTCCCCCACCAGGCGCGACCCCTCGCCGACCAGCCGAGGCACCCGGTCGCAGCCGGGCAGCCCCCACGCCCAGGTGTTGCGGAACCAGAGGGTGGGCAGCACGTGCAGGGTGGCCGCCCGGTCGCCCCGGTTGGCGACCGTGACGACGACGCACATGTCCGTCGGGGTCGCCTTGGCGTAGTCGACGGTCACCGCCCAGTACCGGTCGTCGTCGAAGATGCCGGTGTCGACCAGCTCGTACTCGGTGTCGTCCCGGCCGCGCAGGGCGTTGACCGCGACCAGCTCGTCGTACGGGAAGGCGGCCTGCGGGTAGTGGTACCGCCAGCGCATCCACGAGTGGGTGGGCGTGGAGTCCTCGTACCACCAGTACTCCTTGGCGTCCTCCCCGTGGTTGCCGCCGTCGCCGCCGAGGCCGAACATCCGCTCCTTGAGGATCGGGTCCTTGCCGTTCCACAGGGCGAGGGCGAAGCAGAACGTCTGCCGGTCGTCGCAGACGCCGGCCATCCCGTCCTCGCTCCACCGGTAGGCTCGGGACCGCGCGTGGTCGTGCGGGAAGTAGTCCCAGGCCGTACCGTGCTCGCTGTAGTCCTCCCGTACCGTCCCCCACGCCCGTTCGGACAGATAGGGACCCCATGCGCGCCAGTCCTGCTCCCCGGCGTCGGCCTGAGCCAGCCGGAGCCGTTCGGGGTCGGGCGCGCGGTCGTCGGGGGGCGGCATGTCGGTGATCACTCGCACATCTTCGACGCCGCCGGGGGACTTCACCACACGGGCCATTCTCGTCGTGGTCCGTCGCACGCCGCGGCCGGTGGAGGAAAGTTGATCGACATTCGCTTGGGTCCGCAGGTGTGCGGCGACCTGACCGGCGGGGCGACCCGGGAGTGGCTGGTCACCGACGGCCTCGGCGGGTACGCCATGGGCACCGTCAGCGGGCTGCGGACCCGCCGCTACCACGGCCTGCTGGTGGTGGCCGGTGAGACGCCGGCGTCCCGACGGGTGGGACTGGTCAGCCTGGACCCGGCGGTGGTCCTCCCCTCCGGCGCCCGGGTGCGCCTGGGCGCGCACGAGTGGGCCTCCGGCGACGTCGACCCGCGTGGCTTCGAGCTGCTGGAGCGGTTCGACCTGACCGACGGCCTGCCCCGGTGGCGCTGGCGGGTCGGCGACGTGGTGATCGAGCGGGAGCTGGCGATGACGCACGGCCGCCCGTGCGTGGCGGTGGTGCACCGGCTGGTCTCCGGCGGTCCGGTGCGGCTCGAACTGGCGGCGGTCTGCACCTGGCGGGACGCGCACGGCGAGCGCCGCGCCGACGGCCCGGCCCCGCGGGTGGAGCCGGTGCCGGGCGGGGCGGTGGTGGAGGGCGGTTTCCGGCTCGCCGGGCCGGACTGGACGCCGGAGGGTCGGTGGTGGCACGGCGCGCACCACCGGGAGGAGGCGGCGCGCGGCCTGCACCCCGACGAGGACCTCTGGTACGCCGGTCGCTTCTCCGGGGAGCTGGGCGGGCCGGGCGACACGGTGTCGGTGCTCGCCTGGGCCGGCGACCCGGCGCAGGAGCTCCCGCTGGCGACCGAGGTGGTGGCGGCGGCCCGGGCCCGCAACCGGCGGGTCGTGGCGGCGGCGAAGCCGGCGGACCCGGTCGAGGCGACGCTCGCGCTGGCCGCGGACGCCTTCGTGATCCGCACCGGCGCCGGGCCGGACGTGGTGGCCGGCTACCCGTGGTTCGGCGCCTGGTCGCGGGACACGATGATCTCCTACGAGGGGCTGTTCCTCTGCACCAACCGGGCCGACGAGGGCCGCGAGCTGCTGCGGGCGTACGCGGCGACGCTGTCGGAGGGGATGCTCGCCAACACCGCCGACACCGGCCGGGTGGAGTACAACACCGTCGACGCGACGCTGTGGTTCCTGCACGCGGTGAGCCGGCACGTCACCGTCACCGGCGACACCGACCTCGGCGACGAGCTGCTGCCCGCGTTGCGCGGGGTGGTCGACGCGCACCTGGCCGGCACCCGGTTCGGTATCGCCGTCGACCCGGCCGACGGGCTGCTCACCCAGGGCGGCACCCCGGGCACGGCGCTGACCTGGATGGACGCCCGGGTGTACGGGGTGCCGGTCACGCCGCGCACCGGCAAGCCGGTGGAGGTCAACGCGCTGTGGGTCAACGGGCTGGCCGGCCTCGCCGAGCTGACCGAGCTGGCCGGGCGGGACGCGACCGACCTGTGGCGGCTGCACGAGCGGGCCGTCGCCGCGTTCCGGGACCGGTTTCCCGCCCCGACGGGCTGGCTGCACGACGTGGTGGACGCGCCCGCGCCGGCGTACCCGCTGGGCGGGGCCGCGCACCACGACGACGACCTGCTCCGCCCCAACCAGTTGCTGGCCTGGTCGCTGCCGTACGCCCCGCTGGAGCCCGACGAGCCCACGCTGCGCCGGGTCGCCGCCGGGCTGCTCACCCCGCTGGGCCCGCGCAGTCTCTCCCCCGACTCGCCCGAGTTCGTCGGGCGGCACCGGGGCGGGCCGGCCGAGCGGGACGGCGCCTACCACCAGGGCACCGTGTGGCCCTGGCTGCTCGGTCCGTACGCCGACGCCGCCCGGCGGGCCAAGATGCCGGTCGACGACCTTTTCGTGGGCATCGAAGCTCATCTGACCGAATACGGCCTGGGATCGGTGAGCGAGACGGCCGACGGCCTCCCGCCGCACGGCGCGACCGGCTGCCCGTTCCAGGCGTGGTCGGTCGCCGAGGTGCTGCGCGTGCGCCGCACCCGCCGGTAGCGCTTTACACGACCGCAACGGCGGCGTCTCCGCTGGTTAGCCGGCCGCCAGGAGGATGGGTGCCGATCCGGTCGCGACACCCGGCGGGCACCCTCGGCGGTGCCGGCGCGCGCTCGGGGACAACTCAAAGGGGGCCGCATGTCACCTGACGCCGACGTGATCGACATCCACCCCACCCGGCAGCAGCGGGTGCTGATGCTCTCCTGGGAGTACCCGCCCGTCCTGGTCGGCGGGCTGGGCCGGCACGTGCACGCCCTGTCGGTGGCCCTGGCCGCCGCCGGGCACGAGGTCACCGTCGTCACCCGGCACGCCGACGGCGCGCCCCTGGAGGAGTACGCCGACGGCGTCCGCATCGTGCGCGCCGCCGAGGATCCGGTCACCTTCCCGCTGGCTACCTCCTCCCTGCTCGCCTGGACGATGGCGTTCAACCACACCCTGACCCGGGCCGCCCTGCGCGCCACCGAGGCCGGCACGTACGACGTGATCCACGCCCACGACTGGCTCGTCGCACACACCGCGATGACCCTGCGCGAGCACCTGGACATCCCGCTGGTCAGCACCATCCACGCCACCGAGGCCGGCCGGCACCAGGGCTGGCTGCCGGAGGAGATGAACCGCACCATCCACGGTGTCGAGCACTGGCTGAGCAACGCCTCCGCCCGGGTGATCGCCTGCTCCGGCTACATGCGCGAACAGGTCGCCACGCTCTTCGACCTGCCGGCCGACCGGATCGACGTGGTGCCCAACGGGGTCGACGACCGGGCCTGGCGGGCGCAACCCCGGGCGGTCGCCTCGGCCCGCGCCCGGTTCGCCGGCGACGGCCCCCTCGTCGGGTACGCCGGCCGGCTGGTCTACGAGAAGGGCGTGCAGCACCTGGTGCACGCCGTGCCGCACCTGCGCGACCGGCACCCCGGGCTGCGGGTGGTGATCGCGGGCGACGGCCCCTACCGCGCCGAGTTGGAGGAGGAGGCCCGCCGGCTCGCGCTCGGGCAGACCGTACGCTTCGCCGGCTTCCTGGACTCGACCCAGCTCCCGGCGCTGCTCGGCGCCACCGACGCGACCGTGGTGCCCAGCCTCTACGAGCCTTTCGGGATGGTGGCCCTGGAGGCGGCGGCGGCCGGCGCGCCCCTCGCGGTGGCCCGCACCGGCGGCCTCGCGGAGATCGTCGAGCCGGGCGTGACCGGCGTGACCTTCCGGCACAGCGACCCGGACGCCCTCGCCGGCGCGGTCGACCGGCTCATCGGCGACGAGGTCTTCGCCCGGCGGGTGGCCCGGCAGGCCCGCACCATGGTCGGCCGGCGGTACGGCTGGGCCACCATCGCGGCCCGGACCGCCGGCACGTACGCGACCGCGTGCCGGGAGCACGGCCCGGCGCAGGCCCGGCGGGCCGCCGCCCGGCTCGGTGAGCCCCGGCAGAAGATCACCATTCCCGAGGGGAATCTCCTCGCGGTCGGCGGCGCCGCCTGCTGAACCGGCCGGCGGCCTGCCGGACGGCGTGCGGGACGGCGTGCCGGGCCACCCCGCGCGGCACGCCGTCCGGTGGCCGACAGAACGGCCCCGCCCGCCCGGCGGCACGCGATACTTCCTGGTGGCCCGGCATCGACCGGCACCCCTCCCCGACACCACCCTCTGTGGACCGTCCGGGTGATGCCCCTGCGCCACCGCGACGAACTACAGTGGCGTAGTTTTGGCGCTCAAGATCCCTGGGGAGGGCGAGCCGACATGATGGGACCGTCCCACGCGCTGTCCGGCGCGGCGGTGTGGCTGACCGGGTCCTGGGCGCTGGACCACTTCGCCAACTACCACCAGACTCCGCTGGAGCTCGCCGTCGGCACCGCGGTCTGCGCCGGCGGGGCGCTCTTCCCCGACCTCGACCTGTCCGGCAAGGTGACCCGCAACCAGGGCGGGGCCACCGTCGCCCGCACCTTCGGCGTGTTCTCGCTCTTCATCGCCGAGGTGATGGAGAAGATCTCGCTCGGGGTCTACTACGCGACCAAGCTCAGCAAGGACCCCCGCCGCAACAACGGCCACCGGACGCTGACCCACACCATCCCGTTCACCCTGCTGGTCGGCTGGGGCACCACCACGCTCTGCGCCGCGTACGGCAAGTGGGCGGTGATCGGCATCCTGTTCTTCATGTTCGGGCTGGCCCTGCGCGGGCTGTTCGACAAGTGGGCGGAGCGGGCCGGCTGGGTCATCGTGACCCTCGCGTCGGCCGGAGCGGCCTGGTTCACCTTCGCCAACCTGCCCGGCGACCGGGGCTACCCGCTGATCGGCACCGCCGTCGGGGTGGGCTGCTTCGTGCACATCCTCGGCGACATGATCACCCGGGCGGGCGTGCCGATCCTGTGGCCGATCCCGATCAAACGTCGGATGTGGACGCCGATCGGCCTGCCGAACAAGATCGCCCTGCGGGCCGGCAGCAAGACCGAGGTGATCGTCGTCCGGGCCGTGCTGACGGCGGTCTCGGTGCTCGCGGCACTCGGGCTGGTCGCCCCGTCGGTGTTGCAGCGCTTCAACATCGAGGGCTGAGCGGCCCCCGACCCGTCAGGACAGCGCCTCGGCGGCCCAGCGCACCAGCAACTCCAGCACCGGCCGGCGGCCGGCCATCATCTCCGCCTCGTCACGCGCGTCGTAGGTCCCGCTGATCGCGGTCCGGCCGAGCCGGCCGAGCATCATCGGCGCCAGCCAGAAGTACTTGGCCGCCCCGGTGAGCCGGACGGCCCGGACGACCACGGCCGGTGCGACGGCGCCGCGCAGCCCCTCGACGTAGCGGTCGACCACCGTGGCGGCCACCTCGTCGAGCAGGGCGACGTCGACCAGCCCGTCGAGGAAGGTGTCGAGCACCAGGTTCGCCGCGTCCTCGCCGAGCGGCCCCGGCCCGACGCCCGACCAGTCCAGCAGCACCGGGCCGTCGTCGCCGAACACCAGGTTCATGGGCCAGCAGTCGTGGTGGCAGAGCGTGCGGGGCATCGGGTCGGTGGCCGCCAGCACCTCGTGCCGCCGCTCCCACAGCGTGCGCAGGGCGTCGCGCAGGGGGCGCGGCCAGGCGGCGACGGCGACCGGGTGCTCCCACGGCACCGGGGCGGCCACCGGCCGGGTGAGCGTGTAGTCGCGCAGCCAGTCACGCGCCAGCCAGAACGACGCCCGGCCGCCCGGCAGCAGCTCCCGCGCCTCGGGATCGCCCAGCCAGCGGGCGTGTCCGGCGCCGAGCCGGGCGGCAACCTCGCCGAGGTCGGCGGGCGTGCAGGCGATGCCCGGCCGGCCGGTCGCCTCGGCCAGCCACAGCGCCACCGAGCCGTCCGGCCGGTCGTCGACCGCCAGCGGCGTCGGCGCGGCCAGCCCCGCGTCGGCGTACACGGCGGTGGCCAGGCCGCTGCGGTACGCCTCGACCTCGCGTCGCCAGTAGTTCCAGTGCCCCGGCTCGTCGCTGCCGGCCCAGTGCGCGGGGCCCGGGCGGCCGGGCGGGGTGACCAGCTTCAGCACGGCCGCCTGTCCGTCCCGGCGGGTGCGCCAGATGCCGCCGGTCACCCCGTTGAGCGTGTTGTGGGTGAGCTGCTCGGCCGGCACGCCGGCAGGGACGAGGTCGGCCGGTGGACGGTCCGGCACGCCGGTCACCGTCAGGGCCGGTCGGCGTGGTCGGCCCGGGGGGCCGCCGGCACCGGGCCCTCGGAGCCGGCGGGCGACTGCTGGGCGGCCACGGTGTCGGAGGGATCGGTGCGGCGCCAGCGGGGCAGGAGCCGGGTCGCCGCCGGCGAGCCGTGCACGACGGCGGCGTAGGCCACGACGGGGCAGAGCAGCGCCGCCGTCGTGAGCGGCCAGGCCAGCACCGCGTCGGTGACGGCCGTCTCCGTGACCGCCGCGACGCCGCCGACGTACAGCCCGACGATCACCACGGCGACGGCGCAGGCCGCCAGCGTGCGGGCCACCGGCCCGTGGCGGCTCGCGGCGGCGTCGGCGATCACGACGGCCGGCGCCACCGCCAGCGGCACGAGCGCGGCGCCCAGCAGGGCGGCGACCAGCACCCAGAACGGCCCGGCCAACGGACTGCCCAGGGGGGCACCCGTGACCAGCGCGTACGCGAACAGCGCCAGGTAGCAGACCACCGCCTCGACGACGAACACCAGCCAGGCGGCCACCGCCCCGGCGACGTACCGGGCCACCGTGCCGATCATGGAACCTCCCCCGATGCCGGCGGGCTCCCCCGGCCCGCGTCGGCGAGCGGCGCCGCGCCGCGCCCCGCCGACGGTATCGGAAGGACCGCCCGTCGTGCGTCCCCGCGTCGCGGCCCCACCTGACACGGGGCACGTCGCCGACGGGCAGGAGCGATGTCACGCCTGGCGCCCGGGTGGGCGGCGGTGCGCCGGCCCGCTTCGGGTGTCGCGGTCACCCTGCCGGCTCGAAGACGACCCGTACGCAGCCGTCGAGCCTGTTCCTGAACAGGTGGTAGCCCTGCGGGGCGTCGGCGAGCGGCATGGTGTGGGTCGCGAGGTGTTCGGTGACGAGCTCGCCGCGGGCCATGCGCTCCAGCAGCATCGGAATGTAGCGCTGTCCGTGCTGCTGAGCGCCGCGCAGGGTGAGACCCTTGTTCGTCACGGCCCCGAGCGGGAACTTGTCGACCGGGCCGGCGTAGCCGCCGAGGAGGAACACGCTTCCGCCCTTGCGGCAGTGGTGGATCGCCTCGCGGGCGGCGACGGGACGCTCCGATTCGAGGCGAAGCTGCTGCTTGACCTGGTCGAACAGGAACTGCGGGCCGCTGCTGCGGGCCTGCGTGCCGACGGCCTCGATGCACACGTCGGGTCCGCGTCCGCCGCTGCGTTCCCGCAGTTCACCGCCGACATCCTGGGTCTGGTGGTTGAGCGTCTCCACCCCCAGGTGGTCCCGCGCCATCCGCAACCGGTACTCCATCCGGTCGATCACGACGACGCGCTCCGCGCCGAGCAGGACGGCTGCGCGGGCCGCCAACTGCCCGACCGCGCCGGCGCCCCAGACGGCGACCACGTCGCCGGCCTTGACGCCACCGAGATCGGCGCCCATCCAACCCGTCGGGGCGGCGTCGGAGGCGAACACGGCCCGCTCGTCGCTGACGCCGTCCGGGACGGTGAAGGCCCCGTGGTCGGCGTAGGGGACGCGGACGTACTCGGCGTGACTGCCCGCGAAACCGCCCAGGGCGTGCGAGTAGCCGTAGCACCCGCCCGGCGCGAAGCCCCACCCGCCCTCGGTGACGGCCGGGTTGGTGTTCCCGTTGTCACACAGCGAGAACTGCTGTTGCCGGCAGTACCAGCAGCGCCCGCAGGCGACGAAGGAGCAGACCACCACGCGGTCGCCCACCCTGTGCTCGCGCACCTGCGGGCCGACCTCGACCACCTCGCCGAGGAACTCGTGGCCCAGCACGTCACCCCGCTCCATGAACGGGATGTAGCCGTCCAGCAGGTGCAGGTCCGAGCCGCAGGTGGCCGTCTTCCGTACCCGGACGATCATGTCCTGCTCGTTGCGCAACTGCGGATCCGGCACCCGCGCCACGGCGAGCTCGTCGGCGCCCTGCCACACCAACGCCTTCACGGTCGCCCCTTCCGGCGCTGACCAGACACCGTCACCGACGTCGTGGGCGGGGCATCTAGACGCCGACCCGCTGGGGCGGGACCGTCAGCCCGTAGAGCGCCATCAGCTCCGGGGTGTCGACCCGGCTGCCGTCGGCGACCGAGTCGCAGGAGATGTCGACGATCTGGTCCTTGTGGGCCAGCAGGTAGGGCCGGGCGCCGACGTCCGCGCTGGCCAGGGTCGCGATGCCGGACCAGTGCCGGCGCCCGAACAGCATCGGGTAGCCGCGCAGCCCGGCGTACGTGGCGCAGACCAGCACGTCGGGGTACGGCAGCGCGATCACCCGGCGGACGGCGGCGGCGGTGAGGCCGGGCATGTCGACCGGCACGACCACGACCGCCTCGATCCCCTCGTCGTCGAGCGCGGCCAGGCCGGCCCGGATGGACGAGCCGACGCCGGTGCCCCACGCCCGGTTGATCACCACCGTGGCCCGACTCAGGTCGGCCGTCTCGCGGACCTGGTCGGCCGCCGCGCCCAGCACGACCACGATCTGCTCGCAGCCCGCCTCGGTCATCGTGTCGATCATCTGGTCCACCAGCGGCTTCTCTCCCTGGTGCAGCAGGGCCTCCGGGCCACCGATGCGGCGTCCCCCGCCCGCGGCGATGATCATTCCTGCGATCCGGTTCAGCTGGGCCCCCTCCACCATGGAGCGGACCGTGACGCGAGGGCACGGCCCGCTCCGTCGTACGGACATCGGGAGCAACGAGGAGGCGGCGAGCCGGGTAGCGGGGCGAAAGGGGAAAATAGTGCAACTGTTACCAACCGGCAACCCCGCCGAATCGCCCGCCACGGACTGTCCGGCCGATCAGGACGACGCCCTCGCGGCGGCGACCGCGACCGGCATCGGGTCACGGGGTGGACGCGGGAGCAGGCGGGCAAGGTCGCCGTGGGTCTCGGCGAGGAACCCGCCCGCCGTGGCAGAGTAGATCGACATGAGCATCGCCGGCTGGAAGGGCAGCAGGCCCGGGCCCGCCAGCGCGGCACGACGCTCGCCCAGCGACACCGGACGGTAGGGCACCTCCAGCGCGGCGGCGAGACCGGCCGCCGTGAGCGCGACGGGCCCCGTCAGCTCGTACGTGCGGTGGCGGTGGGCGGCGGGGTCGGCGGCCACCCGGACGGCCGCGTCGGCCAGGTCCTGCCGGGCCACCGCCGCCAACGCACCCGCGCCGAACGGGGCGGTCACCGCGCCGCCGACGGGGGCGGCCAACTGGCCGAACAGCTCCGCGTAGAGCCCGTTGCGCAGGATCGTCCAGCCCAGCCGGCTCTCCCGCAGGCGGCGCTCCGTCCACCGGTGCGCCAACGCGAACGCCAGGTGGTCGCCGGCCCCGACCAGGCTCGTGTAGACCACGTGGTCCACCCCGTGCCGCTCCGCCGCCGCGATCACCCGCTCGTGGCGGGCGATGACCACGTCGTCCTCGCCGTAGCCGGCGGAGACCAGCACCAGGACACGTACGCCCGCGAGGTCCGGCCCCGCCGGGTCGTCGAAGTCCACGTGCCGCCCGGCGTCGGCGAAGCGGCCGGGGGTACGGGTGCCGGCGAGCGGGGCCAGGCCCCGCTCGGCCAGACCGGCGTGGATGAGGGAGCCCAGGTGCCCGGAGGCACCGGTGACCAGCAGCATGATGAGCCTTCCGCGTGGTACCGAATCGGAACTAACCTCATCGTCGGGAACCACGGAACCGGGCACAAGGAGGCACTTCCATGTCGGCAGGGCACACGGCGGTAACCGACGCGCTGGCACCGTGCGGGTTGCCCGAGCATCCGGACTGCGGAATCCGCGACGTGCTCGACCGCATCGGCGACAAGTGGTCGGTGCTCGCGATCGTCGAACTCTCCTCCGGCGTCCGGCGGTTCCGGGAGCTACAGCGGGGCATCCACGGCATCTCGCAACGGATGCTCACCCTGACCCTGCGCCGCCTGGAACGCGACGGCCTGGTGCTGCGCACCGCGTACCCGACCGTCCCGGTGACCGTGACCTACGAGCTGACCGCGCGCGGCCGGAGCCTGACCCACCTCGTCCGGCAGCTGGCCGACTGGTCGCTGGCCCACAAGGACGCGATCGCCGAGTCCCGTCGGACGTGGGACGCCGCCAACCCCGGATCAGCCGTCTCCTGACCGGCGGGCCCCGTCACGCCGCGTCCGCGTAGCAGTCGACGACGGACAGATCCAGCGGGAAGCGGACCGGGGTGTCGCCGAAGAGCAGGGCACCGGCCCGGTCGCCGGCGCGGGTGACCGCCTCGGCGACCGCGCCGGCCTGCTCCGCCGGGCAGTGCACGATCACCTCGTCGTGCTGGAAGAAGACCAGCTCGGCACGGGTGCCGGCGAGCCCGCCGCGCAGCGTCGCCAGCAGGGTCGAGGCCCACTCGGCGGCGGTGGCCTGGATGACGAAGTTGCGGGTGAACCGCCCCCGGGACCGGGCCGCCCGGGCACGCGGCGACTGCGGGTCGCCGCCGCCGTCGGGGTCGGCCTCCTCGCCGTCGCCGAACCCCGCCGTGCCGGGCGGGCAGGTGCGCCCCAGCCAGGAACGCACGAGCCCGCCGGCCTCGCCGGTGCGGGCGGCCGCCTCGACGTAGCCGAAGGCGGTCGGGTAGTTGCGCCGCAGCACCGCCAGCGCCGGCACCGCCGACCCGCCGGTCTGCCCGTACATGGCCCCGAGCAGGGCCACCTTGGCGCGGGCCCGGTCACCGGCGAAGGCGTCCTGGGCGAGGGCGGCGTAGAGGTCGCCGGCGCCGCCGGCCGCGGCGAGCCGGGCGTCGCCCGAGACCGCGGCCAGCACCCTCGGCTCCAACTGGCCCGCGTCGGCGACCACGAACCGCCAGCCCGGGTCGGCGACCACCGCCCGCCGGATCACCTTGGGGATCTGCAACGCGCCCCCGCCCCGGGTGGCCCACCGGCCGGAGACCACCCCGCCCGGGACGTACTCCGGCTGGAACCGCCCGTCGCGCACCCAGGCGTCGCGCCAGGCCCAGCCGTGTGCCGTCCAGATCCGGTACAGCTCCTTGTATTCCAGGACCAGCGGCACCGCCGGGTGGTCCACCCCCCGCAGCACCCAGGCGCGGGTGTTGGGCAGTTCCACGCCCGCCCGGGCGAACGCCCGCAACAGCTCCGCCGGGGAGTCGGCGTGCAGTTGGCGTACGCCGAACGCGTCGGCGATCCGGGCGGCCAGCTCGGCCAGCCGGCGCGGCGGGCCGCCCACGGGCGACGGCTCGCCGAGCAGCTCGGCGAGGATCTCGTCGTGCACCTCGGCCCGCCAGGGCAACCCGGCGGCACCCATCTCCACGGCGATCAGCGCGCCGGCCGACTCGGCGGCGACCAGCAGCCGGAACCGGCCGGGGTGTTCGGTCGCGGCGATCCGGGCGAGCTGGTCGGCGTACACCCGGGTCAGCGCCTCCATGCCGGGGCCCGGCGGACCGGGCAGGGCGTCGAAGAGCGCGCCCTGGCCGTGGCCGGGCGGCGCGGCCGGGCGCGGCGGCGGGTCGGCCGGCACCGGCGCCCCGGTGAGCCGTGCCCACGCCGCAGCGAGCGCGCGGGGCTCGCCCCAGCGGCCGGCGTGCCCGAGCAGCAGGGCCTCGGTCAGCTCCACGTCGTGGCAGCGCTCCACCCGCACCCCGGCGCGCAGCAGCGCAGGGTAGACCGTGGCGCCGGACGCCCACACCCAGCGCGGCTGGGCGGCCCGCTCGCGCGCGGCCACCGCGGCGGCCAGGTCGGCCGCCGGCTCGACCGGGCCGACAGGAGCCCCGGCAGCGTCGAGGGGTTGCAGGGCTCCCCCGCCCCGCTCATCCGACACCACCGCCACCAGCACGAACGCGATTCTGCCTCGTTCCTACGACACTCCCCGCGACCCACCCCACCGCCACAACGTCTACCGTTGTGACCGCACAGGTGGGCGGGGTTGGCTGCCGAAGCCGTTGGTGGACGCGGTTACGCTCCGCCGCATCGGTGAGCGGTAGAAGGTGGCAACGGCAGAAGTCAGGCAGATCCCGGCAGCTGCGATGAGTGACGGGCGGCTGCCGAGGTGAACAGCCGCGGAGCCGAGCGGGATCGCCAGAGCGATCGGCCCGAACATCACGGTGTTGGCCGTCGCGGCGACTCGCCCGAGCAACGCCGTCGGTGTGTGCGTCTGCACTGCGGTCACCGCTGCGACCAGGGTCCAGGGCAGGCCGATGCCGGCGACCACCGAGGCGGCAACCGTGACCGGCCACCAGGGCAGGCAGCGTGCCAGGCAGCCGGCTGCGAACAGCACCGTGCCGGCGATGCCGACAGCAACTGGGCCCCGACGGGCGATGAGTGGGCCGACGATCAGTCCGCCGAGGATGGACCCGGCGCCCTGGGCACCGGCCAGCACGCCGAGGAACGCAGGCGGCAGGCCAAGCACCCCGATGACGATCGCGTAGACGGCCGCGGTCGTGAAGCCGGACATGGCAATGGACACTGCGGCGAGTGCGACGGTGACGCGCACCACCGGTTGCCCGAACAGGATGGCGAGCCCTGCGCGGAGGCCGCGCTGCCGCTGCTGCGGACGGTCGGCTGGCGTACGGGTCAGTCGCACTCTCGCGTACAGGATGGCGACCAGGACGGGCGCGGCCGCGCTGAGGACGGCCACCACGTGACCACCGTGCCATGCGTAGAGGCCCGCGCCGGCCAGTGGAGCCACGAGCTTCATGCCTTCCTGAGCGCTCGAACGCCAGCCGTTGACATGGCCGAGTTCCGTAGGTGACAGCGATGACGGCAGCAGCGCGGTCTCGCCCGCGTCAATCAGCACGTGGCCGAGCCCGTAGGCGCACAGGACGGCGAAGATCAGCCAGGTTTCGCCGGGTCCCCGCACCGCGAACAGACTCAGCAGAACGGCGGCCAACGTGAGGTTGACTGCGATGATCAGTGGTCGCGCCGGCGCCCGGTCGAAGAGACCTCCCAGCCACGGGCCAGCAAGTACCGGGGCATACACGCACAGCCCGGCGAGGGCCGCGAGGCTGCTGGAACCGGTGAGGTCGAGGAGCCAGATCCCGGCTACCAGGGACATGACGCTGCCACCGAAGCCCGACAGCAGCGATATCGCCACGAACAGTCCAGCATTGCGGCGCATGAGGCCTCCAAGGTTGAGCCGAGGTGACTCATCCTCATTACTTGAGCCTCAGCGAGGCAATGCCGCGGGCGGCTGTCAAGCTTTCGTTGACAGCCCCGCCTCCAGGCTCGCGGCGACCGCTCGAACGGGCCTCGGCAACCGTTGGCACCCCACCTCGGCGAGGTCGGCGGCGACATGCGATGCCAGCGCGTAGAGCGAGCCCGGAACGGCATCGAGCGCGGCCTCTGCCGTACTTCGTACGAGCGCCGCCCGCCGGAACCGGGTATCCCAACCTCGATCCACATCGATCCAGCGATGAAGATCCGCTATCGCGGTCCGCAACGCCGCGATCCGCGGCGAATAGTGAAGATCGAGGTTCTGCCGCCGGGACCATCGGGCTGCCGCCAGACGTTGGCGACGCTGCTCCGCGGCCTGCCGACTACCGAGTCCCAGCGCGGCAGCGATCTGCGCCCATGTAGCACCCTGGTAGCGGGCGCGGTCGATGAGCTCCAACTCTTGCTCGTCGAGTCGGCAACGGGCAGCTCGGATCTCGGCCAACTGACCCATCTCCGGTGTCACACGTCAACGCTACGTCGACGGTGGAAACGGGTCGATGCGGCGACAGCCTGCTCGGTAGCGTGGGCGGGTGCCACCACGGATCCCTCATCCCGACCCCGGAATTCCGGACACCAGGGGGCCGCTGCGGTACCTGTGGTGGCTGACCCGCTGCCAGCCGTGGCGGGTGCTGCGCGGCGGCCTGCTCGGCACGGCCTGGATGACCGGGCTGTCGGTCCGGCCCTACCTGATCTCCCGGGCCGTGGACGACGGGCTGCGTGCCGGCGACACCCGGGCCCTGACCCTGTGGGTGGCGGCGATCGTCGTCGCCGGCGCGGCGCTGGCCTACCTGGGCATCATGCGGCACCGCACGATGACCTTCATCCGGGAGGACGCGAAGGCCCGGTCGTCCGCCGTGGTGCTGCGCCACCTGTCCCGGGTCGGCGCGGTGCTGCCCCGCCGCAGCGCGGCGGGCGAGGTGGCCACGGTCGGCGGCGCCGACGTCGACCGGGCGGCGGAGGTGCTGACGATCACGGGACCCGGCGTCGGCGCGGTGGTCGCGTACGCGGTCGTCGCCGTCGTGCTCTGGTCGATCTCGCCCCTGCTCGCGCTCTGCGTGCTGGTGGGCGTGCCGATGGTCGGCCTGGTCGTCGCCCCCCTGCTGCGCCGGCTGGAGCGGGTGGAGTCGGCCTACCGGCAGCAGCAGGGCGAGCTGACCGCCCGCTCCGGCGACATCGTGGCCGGGCTGCGGGTGCTCGCCGGGGTGGGCGGCCGGGGCCTGTTCGCCCGCCGGTACGCCGCCCGGTCCCGGGACCTGCTCGCCGAGGGCTACCGGGTGGGGGCGGTGAACAGCTGGATCGACGCGGCCACGGTCGCCGTCCCCGGGCTGTTCCTCGCCGCGGTGGTGTGGCTGGCGGCCCGGATGGCGGTGACCGGCGAGATCAGCGTCGGGGAGCTGGTCGCCGTCTACGGCTACGTCGCCACGCTCATCGTGCCGGTCTGGTTCCTGCTCGAGGGCAGCCACCTGCTGATCCGGGGCCGGGTCGCCGCCCGTCGGATCATCGCCCTGCTCGCCGTGACGCCGGACGGTGTCGGCGGCCCGCGCGTCCTGCCGTGCGCCCCCGGCGCGGCACCGGTTCCCGACGCCCGGCGGCCGACACGGGCCGCCGCCCCGGCCGGCCCCGCCGACCTGCACGACCCGGCGAGCGCGTTGACCGTGCCCGCCGGCCGATTCACCGCGGTCGCCGCCACCGACCCGGCCGACGCCGTCGCGCTGGCCGACCGGCTCGGCCGGTACGTCGTCGGCGACGTGACCTGGGGCGGGGCACCGCTGACCGGCGTCGGACTCGACGAGGTGCGAACTCGCATCCTGTTCGCCGACCACGACGCGCACCTGTTCGCCGGGACGCTGCGGGAGACGCTGCGCGGGGCCCGCCCGGACGCCGACGACGAGCGGATCGGCGCCGCTCTGCACGCCGCGTCGGCCGAGGACGTGGTCGACGCGCTGCCGCACGGGCTCGACACCCCGCTGGACACCCGGGCCCGGTCCCTCTCCGGCGGTCAGCGGCAACGGGTGCGGCTGGCCCGGGCCCTGCTCGCCGACCCGGAGGTGCTGATCCTCGTCGAGCCGACCTCGGCGGTGGACGCGCACACCGAGGCGCGCATCGCCGCGCGGCTGCGGGAGGCCCGGGCCGGCCGTACCACCGTCGTGTTCACGACCTCGCCGCTGCTGCTCGGGCGGGCCGACCGGGTCGCACACCTGGACGCGGGGCGGGTCGTCGGCGCCGGCGGGCACGCCGACCTGCTGGCGGCGGACCCGGGCTACCGGCGGCTGGTGGCGCGCGACGACGCCGACGCCGATCGGGTGCCGCGGTGAACGGGCTGCCGGTGGCCGACCGGGCCGCCGTACGCCGGGCGACGCGGGAGCTGATCAGCCGGGACCGGCGCGCCGTCGCCGCCGTGCTGGCGCTGCACGTCGCGGCCACGGTCGCGGGGCTCGCCCCGCCGTGGCTGCTCGGCGCCGTCGTCGACCGGGTCTCCGGCGGGACGAACGTCGGCACCGTCGACCGGCTCGCCCTGGCGATCGTGGCCTGCGTGCTGGTGCAGACGCTGCTGTCGCGCTTCGCGCAGTACGCCGGCCACCGCTTCGGCGAGCGGGCCGTGGCCCGGCTGCGCGAGGAGTTCGTCGACCGGACGCTGAACCTCCCCGTCGCCGTCGTCGAACGGGCCGGGTCCGGGGAGCTGGCCACCCGCAGCTCGGTCGACGTGGCCACCGTCGGCATCACGGTCCGGGACGTGGTGCCCACCATCGTCATCGCCTCGGTGCAGCTGACGCTGCTGTTCGGGGCGGTCTTCCTGCTGCACCCGGTGCTCGGGGTGGCCGCGCTGGCCGGGCTGCCGACGATCGTGGGGGTGACCCGCTGGTACCTGCGGCGGGCCAGCCCCGCCTACCTGGCCGAGGGGGCGGCCGCCGCCGAGCTGACCGAGACGCTGACCAGCACCGCCGAGGGCGCCCGTACGGTCGAGGCGTTCCGCCTCGCCGACGAGCGGGTCGGGCACGGCGACGCGCGCATCGCCCGGGTGTGGTCGGCCCGGCGGGCCACCCTCGCGCTGCGCTCCGTCTTCTTCCCCACGATCGAGGCCAGTTACCCGCTGCCCGTCGCGGCGGTGCTGCTGGCCGGTGGCTTCCTGCTCGCCCGGGGCGATGTGTCGCTCGGCGCGGTGGTCGCCGCGGCGCTCTACCTGCAACAGGCGATCGACCCGCTGGACCGGATCCTGCAGTGGACGGAGCAGGCGCAACGCGGCTTCGCCTCGTTCGCCCGGGTGCTCGGCGTCGGCGAGGTGCCACCGGAGTCGCCCGGCCGGGCCGCCGCGCCGGCCGGCGAACGGCTGGTCGTGCGCGGCGCCCGGTTCGGGTACGCGGACGGGCCCGACGTGCTGCACGGCATCGACCTGGCGGTGCGCCCCGGCGAGCGGCTGGCGGTCGTCGGGCCGTCGGGAGCCGGAAAGTCCACCCTGGCCCGGCTGCTCGCCGGCATCGACCCGCCCCGGGAAGGGCAGGTCAGCGTCGGCGGCTGCCCGGTCACCGACCTGGACCCGGCCGAGCGGCGGCGACGCATCGCACTGGTCACCCAGGAGCACCACGTCTTCATCGGTACGCTGCGCGACAATCTCGCCTTCGCCGCCCCGGAAGCCACCGACGACCGGATGCGCGCGGTGCTGGCCACCGTCGGCGCCGACTGGTACACCCGGCTGCCCGACGGCCTCGACACCCGCCTCGGCGACGGCGCGCATCCGCTCGGCGCGGCCGAGGCCCAGCAGCTCGCGCTGGCCCGGCTGGTGCTCGCCGACCCGCACACGCTGATCCTCGACGAGGCGACCGCCGCCCTCGACCCGACCACGGCACGGCGTACCGAGCGGGCCCTGGCCGCCCTGCTCGGCGGGCGGACCGTGATCGCCATCGCGCACCGGCTCAACACCGCGCACGACGCCGACCGGGTGGCGGTGCTGGAGGGCGGCCGGATCACCGAGCTCGGCAGCCACGACGAGCTGATCCGCGCCGACGGCCCGTACGCCGCTCTCTGGCGCTCCTGGCATTCCTGACGTCGGCCCCGTCCGGCCGGGCGGTCGACGTCGGCGGGCACCGCGTCGACCGCCCGGGTCAGGTCACTTCACGGCGCCGGAGGTGAGGCCGGACTGGATCTGCCGCTGGAAGATCGCGTAGACGACGATCATGGGGAGGATGGCGATGGTCAGGGCGGCGAAGAGGCCGGACCAGTCGGCCTCGTAGCCGGCGTTGACCGAGATATCCGCGATGCCCTGGGTGAGCACCCACTTGTCCTTGGCGTTGGAGAGCAGCACGAGCGGCAGCTGGTACTGCGCCCACTGGCCGATGATGTTGAAGATCCCCACGCTGATCAGGCCCGGCTTGGCCATCGGCAGCATCACCTGGAAGAACAGCCGGGTGTGCGAGCAGCCGTCGATCATCCCCGCCTCGGCGACCGACGCCGGCAGCGTCTTGAAGAACGCGGCCAGGAAGAAGACCGTGAACGGCAGCGAGTAGGCGATGTAGACCAGCACCAGCCCGGTGTGGGTGTCCAGCAGCCCCAGGTTCTTCACCACGAAGAAGAGCGGCACCAGGGCCAGGAAGACCGGGAAGGCCAGCCCCGAGACGAACAGGTAGTAGATCGCCCGGTTGCCCCAGAACCTGTAGCGCGCCAGCACGTACGCGGCCATCGAACCGAACAGCATGGTGCCGAAGGTGCTGCACGTCACCACGATCACGCTGTTGAGGAAGTAGCGGCCGACGTTCGCCTTGTTCCACGCCCGGGCGTAGTTCTCGAACCGCAGCTCCGCCGGGAGCGTCCACGGGCTGCTGAAGATCTCCGTGGTGTTCTTGAACGAGGCGAGGAAGGTCCAGAGGATCGGCACGATCACGATCACCGCCCAGACCGCGAGCGCCACGTGCCCGAGGCCGGCGAACAGCCGGGCCTCCGAGCGTCGGCCCCCGCGCCCGCGCCCACCCGCGGCGCCCGGCTTGACGGTCTTCGGCGGTAGCGCCGCCGGTGTCGGCGGCAGCGTCGTCTGCGGGTTCATCAGTACTCCACGCTTTCCCGCTTGGTCAGCCGCAGCGTCAGCGCCGCGAACGTGATGGTGAGGAAGAACAGCGACACGCCCATGGCCGAGGCGTAGCCGTACTTCGAGTAGACGAAGGCGTTGCGGTAGATCTCCATGGCCAGCACGGTGGTCGCGCCGTCCGGGCCGCCGCCGTCCACCGAGAGCACGGAGACGATGGCGAACGCGTCGAACGCGGCGATGCCCAGGTAGACCCAGGCGACCTGGAGGGTGTCCCAGAGCAGCGGCAGGGTGACCCGGAAGAAGAGCGTCACCCGGCTCGCGCCGTCGATCTCGGCGGCCTCGTAGATCTCGCCGGGGATGGAGGCCATGCCCGCCGAGAAGAGCACCACGTAGAAGCCGACCGCCTGCCAGACCAGCACCGCGAGGATCGACCAGAGGGCCAGGTTCGGCCGGACCAGGAAGAGCACCGGGTCGAAGCCGAGCTTCATCAGCACGCCGTTGATCAGGCCGGACTCGTTGGGCCGGTAGACCGTCTGGAACAGCACCGCGATGATGGCCACCGCCAGGACCTGGGGGAAGAAGAACACCACCCGGTAGAACTTCGACCCCCAGACCCCCTGGCGCTGCCCCCCGCTGCTCTTGCCGCCCACGTTGAGCAGGAACGAGAAGAACAGCGCGATGGCGATGGTGATCAGCGGCAGGGCAAGCAGCAGTACGCCGTGGTGCTGGACCGCCTTCCAGAAGTTGTCGTCGTCGAACAACCTCCGGAAGTTGTCGAAGCCCACCCACTGCGGGGCGGAGAGCCCCCGCCAGTTGGTCATCGAGATCTGGAACGCCTGCGCGTACGGCGCGATGACGAAGACCACGTACAGGGTGACCGGGACGAAGAGGAACCCGATCACGAACGGATACTTGCCGTGCCGCATGACCCCTACGCTCCGTTCGATCAGCGCTTGAACTTGGTGACGGAGCTGTCCTTCTTGATCGCGTCGGCGCGCTTCTGGATCCGCTCCACGAAGGCGTCCGCCTTGATCCGGCCGAACATCAGCTCGTTGGTGGCCGTCCGCGCCTCCGTGTCGAGCTCCTTGTACCAGCCGTCGAAGTACAGGTTGAACACGTCCTGGCCGGCGGCCTTGAGCGCGGCCTGCGAGCTGGCCACACCCGGCGGGAAGGCGAAGCCCGCCGAGCCGGCGGTCAGCACCGTCGGGGCCTTGACCACCTCGGTGAAGCCCTTCGCGCCGGCCACCGAGAGCATCTGGCGCATGTACTCCAGGCCGCCCTTGGGGTTCCTGCTCTTGGCCGAGACGAAGTAGCCCTCACCGGCGGTCGCCCGCAGCGCCGTCGCCGGCAGCTTGTCCGAGGCGGACAGGCTCGGCACCGGCATCAGCTGGTACTCGAAGCCGGACGGGGTGTCCTTCTTCTGCTCGCCCTCCAGCCAGTCGCCGCTGGGGTAGAAGGCCAGCTTGTACTGGTTCTGCCGCAGCTGCACGTCGGTGTGCTTGAGTCCCTCGAAGCTCTTGTCGACGTACTTGGCGCCGATCTCGGCCCACGCCTCGGCGGCCTGCTTGACCGCGTCCTGCTGCCAGGCGCCGTCCTCCAGGTTGTCGATGTTCTTCAGCACGTCCGTGCCGCCGATCTTCGCCGCGTGGGTGAGGATCACGTTCCACTGGTAGTAGGCCGCGTTCGCGCCGGCGTAGCCGTACGGCGTGATGCCCTTGGCCTTGATCTGGTCGAGCAGCGCGGTGAACTCGCCCCAGTTCTTCGCCGGCGCCCAGCCGTTGTCCTTGAACAGCTTGCCGGAGTACCAGATGCCGAAGACGGTGGAGACGTAGTACAGGACGTACGGCTTGCCGTTGAACGACCCGGCCTCGACGGTGCCCGGCACCACGGTGTCGCGGACCTTCTTGTTGGGGTCGTCGACCGACGGGGCGTCCCACAGCTCGGTGAGGTCCTGGAGCTGGCCGTCGGCGACCAGGGCGCCGAAGTCCATCAGCTTCTCGCCGGAGTTGTTCACGAACTCCGGCGGGTTGCCCGAGGCGAACCGCGGCTGGAGCACCGTGGACACGGCCTGGGTCGACTGGTGCTTGACCTCGGCCTTCGGGAACGCCTTCTTGTAGAGCGGCTGGTGCACGTCGGTGGCGTACTTCTCGCCGTAGCCGCCGTTGAAGATGACCACCTCGATCGGGGCGTCCTCGGGGACGCCGAGCGGGTTGGTGGCGCTCTTCGTGCCGCCCGCGACCTGCTCGTTCTTCTCGTCGCCACCGCTGGTCGCGCAGGCGCTCAGCAGGCCGGCCGCCGGGGTGGCGAGCAGGCCCACCGCGGCGGCCCGGCGCAGCACGGTCCGGCGGCTCAGGTCGGCCGAGTTGTCGGGGGTAATCGACATCGTCGTCTCTCCTTGTGGTGTTCGGGTCAGGCGGTCCGCCGGAGACGCCCGGCGTACCGCGACTCGAGGGCGTGGTTGTGCTCGTCCCCGCCGGGGACGTTGGCGGAGAGGTAGATAGGGGGTACCTCACCGGCCTGGTGGAACCGTCGTACGACCTCGGCGGTCAGCAGCTGCGCCAGCAGCGCCGCGGTGACCGAGGAGACCGCACAGACCGCGCCGCCGCCCTCGAGCGGCAGCAGTGCGTCGCCGTACGGCGCGCCGTTGTCCAGCACGACGTCGGCGAGATCGGCGAGCCGCCGGCCCGACGGGTGCCGTGGGGCGACCCGGGCGGTGTGCTCGATCGAGGTGACCGCGATCAGCGGGTGGCCGCGGTCGGTGACCAGCGCCGCCAGCTCGACCACCGAGCCGTTGATGCCGGACTGGGACGCCACCACGAACACGTCCTGCGGCTGCGGGGCCGCCAGCGCGTAGAGCTGGTGGGCGATGGCGGGGTCGCGCTCCAGCTTCGGATCGGCGAGCAGGTCGCGCGGGGCGTCGCCGTGCAGCACGAGGTCGTGGATGGCGAGCCGGTTGGTGGGCACGAGTCCACCCGCCCGGGCGACCAGTTCCCCGGCGAACGCCTCGGAGTGGCCGGCGCCGAACGCCTGGAGCACCCCGCCGGCGCGCAGGCTGGTGGCGATCAGGTCGGCGGCGACGCGGATCCCGTCGGCGCTGGTGTCGACCAGCCGGTCGAGCACCGGACGGACCGCCTCGGCATACCCCTGGGCGCTGATCATGCGGTGGCCCCCTTGGCGGCCTTGTGCCCGTCGACGGCCTGGGCGGTGCGCCGGAAGGCCGCGTGGGCGCGGTCGTGGGTGCGCTGGGCGACGGCGATGTAGAGCAGGTCGAGCACGACCAGCTGCGGGTGCCGGGCCGACAGTGCGTCGGGGCGGAACGTGGTGGCCTGGCTGGCGGTGAGCAGCACGATGTCGGCCAGCTCGGCCAGCGGCGAGCGCGGGAAGCCCGTCAGCGCCACGGTGGTCGCGCCCCGGCTGCCGGCCTCGGCGAGCATCTCGATGGTCTCCCGGGTCTGGCCGGCGTGCGAGATGCCGAGCGCCACGTCGCCCTGGCGCAGCAGGGCCGCGCTGGCGAGTCCCTCGTGCACGTCGTTCCAGGCCCAGGCCGCCACGCCGATGCGGTGCAGGCTGAACTGCATCTCCTCGCCGACGAGGGCGCTGCCGCTGGCGCCGAAGATGTTCACCCGGGACGCCCCGGCGATGGCGACGGCGGCGCGTTCGACCTCGGCGAGGTCGAGCAGCGCGGCGGTGTCGTGCATGGCGCGGGTGTCGGCGGCCATGATCTGGTCGAGCACCCGGGAGAGCGGGTCACTCGGCTGGATCTCGCGTCCGATGTCGACGGTCCAGCCCGCCGAGCGGGCCCGGCCGGTCTCAGCGGCGATGCCCAGCCGCAGGTCGGCGTAGCCGTCGAAGCCCATCGCCCGGCAGAAGCGGGTGATCGTGGCCGGGGAGGTGCCGCTGCGCTCGGCCAGCTCGACGATGGTCGCCCGGGCGGCCGCCTCCGGGTCGCTGAGCACGTGTTCGGCGACCCGGCGCAGCGCCCCGGTCAGCTCACCCGCGCCGGCCCGGACCCGTGCCAGCACACCGTCGGAGGGGACCCCGAGGGCGGCCCGCCGGTCGACCGCGTCGGCGTCGACCACCGCGGTCCCCGCGGAGATGTCCACCTCGTGATCAACCATGGGACGCCTTTCCGAAAAGATTATTTACTGTTAGTGGTAAAAGTTCTTACTGAAGGCCCCTCCGTGTCAAGACCGTGGGCGAAGTTTTCAAACTGTTACCTGGCGCACAGCCCGCCACAGGCCCCGGCCCTTGCCCTTCACCGCGAGGCCGACCAGCATGAACGCGGCGTTGATCAAGGAGGTGGGTGCCGATGTCCGACACCGTCGTGGTCGGTCTCGACGTCGGAGGTACGTCCACCCGGGCGGCCGCCCTGAGCCTGGACGGGTGCCGGCTCGGCACCGGCCGGGCCGGCGGCGGCAACCCCACCAGCCACGGCGCCGAGCGGGCCGCCGGCGAACTCCTGGCCGCCCTGCGGGAGGCGCTCGCCGACGTCGACCCCACCCGGGTCCGGGCCGGCACCATCGGCCTGGCGGGGGCCGGCCGGCTGCTCGCCGATCCCGCCGGCCGGGACGCCTTCGACCGGGCCTGGCGCGACGCCGGCCTGCGCTGCCCGTACGACGTGCACGGCGACGCCCTGGTCGCGTACGCCTCGGGCACCGCGAGCCCCGAGGGCACCGTGGTCATCGCCGGCACCGGCGCGATCGCCGCACAGGTCCGCGAACTGCGGCTGGACCGGATCGCCGACGGTCACGGCTGGCTGCTCGGCGACGCCGGCTCCGGCTTCTGGCTGGGCCGGGAGGCGGTCCGCCGGCTGCTGTCCGACCTGGACCGGGGGCAGGCCCCGGGGCGGCTGGGGCGGGCGGTGCTCACCGATCTGCTCGGCTCCGCCGAGGTGGCGCCCCGGCCCCGGGACACCGGCGACGCGCTGGTCCAGGCGGTGACCCGACGCCCCCCGGTGGAGCTGGCCCGGCTCGCGCCCCTGGTGGTCACCGCCGCCGTCGACGGCGAGCCGGTCGCCCGCGGGCTGATCGACGAGGCCGCCGCCCACCTGGCGGAGAGCACCGCCCGGATCCGCCCGGCCGGCGACGCCTCCCCGATCGTGCTCGGCGGCGGGCTACTGACCGGCGGCACCCCGCTGGCGGCCGCGGTCCGGGCCGAGGTCGCCCGACGCTGGCCGGACGCGGTGCTGTGCTCGGCCGGCGACGGCGCGGCCGCGGCGGCGTGGCTCGCCGCCCGCGACCTGCCCGAGGTGACCGATCCGGTCGCCCTGCACGCCCGCCTGGTGCCACCGGCCCCCTGACCGCCCCCTGCCCGGCCTCCTGACCCTTGACCGGCCTCCTGACCCGGCCCCGCCGCCTCTTCGCGCCGGCGGCTGTGGCGCGAGGCGAGGTGACGTGAGGTGGACGGCGGCGGCGAGAGGGCGTGCGGTGACGTGAGGTGGGCGGCGGCGGGAGGGCGTGCGGTCGCTGTCGAGCTGCCCCGTCTGTGAGACCACCGCCCGAAGCCCACCGATCGGTGCCACCGGACCGAGCCGTCCGGCCACCCGTCGGAGCCAGCCAGCTTGAGCCGTCCGGCCTCGCGTGGTCCCACCGCTGGGGCAGCTCGACAGCGAGCGCGCCGAGCCGGTCCTTCACCTCGTCCCAGAGGTTGGCGGAGCGGAGCGCCCCGACCGTCGCCCTCCTGCCCGTCGGTCAGGGGCGGGAGGGCGACGGAGCGAGCCGCGCCAGCCGCCCGACCGGGTGATCAGTAACGGACGCGGCTACTTGAGCTGGCCGGCGGTCAGGCCCGACTGGATCTGCCGCTGGAAGAGGATGTACACGACCAGCACCGGCAGCGTGGCGATGGTCAGGCCCGCGAAGAGACCGCTGTAGTCACCCTGGTACCCCTGGCTGACCGCCAGCGCGGCGAGCCCCTGCGCAAGCACCCACTTGGAGTCGTCGCCCTGCATCAGCACCTGGGGCAGGATGAACTGGTTCCAGTGACTGAGAAAGTTGAAGATCGCGATGCTGACCAGACCCGGTCGCGCCATCGGCAGCATCACCCGGAAGAAGAGCCGGAAGTGACCGCACCCGTCCATGAGCGCCGCCTCCGCGACCGCGGTCGGCAGGGTCCGGAAGAAGGCGGTGAGGAAGAAGACGGTGAACGGCAACGAGTAGGCGGCGTACACCAGGATCAGCCCGGTCCAGGTGCCGAAGAGGCCGGCGTTGCGCACCACGAAGAACAGCGGCACGAGGGCCAGGAAGACGGGGAACATCATCCCGCCGACGAAGAGGTAGTAGAGGAACTGCCGGCCCCGGAACTCGTAACGGGCGAAGACGTACGCCGCGGTGGCGCCCATCAGCATGGTCAGGGTGAGCGATCCGGTCACCACGATCGCGCTGTTCAGAAAGTACTGGCCGATGTGCGCCTCGGTCCAGGCCCGCGCCCAGTTCTCGAACCGCAGCGCGCCGGGCAGCCCCCACGGGTCGGAGAGGATCTCCCCGTCACTCTTGAACGAGCTGAGGAACATCCAGAGCAGCGGCAGCGCGGTCAACGCGCCCCAGAGCAGCAGGAACCAGTGCGAGAAGATGTTGGCGACGCCGAAATCGCGGCGGAGCTTCCGGTCCCGCGGCGCCGGCCGGTCCGCCACGGCCGTGCCGTCGGGCGCGGTCCTGTCGAGGGTTGTCACGAGTACTCGATCCGATCACGCCGGGCGGCCCGCAGCGCCAGCACCGCCACCGAGAGGGTCAGGAACAACAGCACCACGCCGATCGCCGAGGCATAACCGAACTTGCTCTCGCTGCCGAACGCGGTTTCGTACATCCGCAGGCCGATGACGTCGGAGGAGAAGTTGGGGCCGCCGTTGGTCATCTGCTGGATCAGGATGAACCCGTCCAGGGCCGCGATCGCGAGGTAGATCCAGGCAACCTGCACGGTGTCCCAGAGCAGCGGGATGGTGATCTTGCGCAGGGTGGTCCACCGCGACGCCCCGTCGAGCATCACCGCCTCGTAGATGTCGCGCGGAATCGCCGACATCGCCGCGCCGAAGAGCACCACGTAGAAGCCGACGTTGCTCCAGATCATCACCGCCATTGCGCACCAGAAGGCGAACCGGGGGTCACCCAGCCAGGCCGGCGTGGGCAGGCCGACGGCACCGAGGGCACCGTTGAGCAGGCCGCTGTTGGGGTGGTAGACCTCTTTCCAGAGCAGGGCGATGATGACCACGGAGAGCACCTGCGGGAAGAAGTAGACCATCCGGTACACGGATGTGCCGCGTACGCCGGTCACCCCCGCCCGGCCCTTGCGGCCGCCCATGCTGAGCATCGTGGCGAAGAAGAGGCCGAGGCCGATGGTCACCACCGGCACCACCGCGAGCAGCCACGCGTTGTTCTTGAGGGCGTTCCACACCCGACCGTCGTCCAGCAGCCTCTCGAAGTTGGCCAGGCCGACGGAGTTGGCCTCGGCCGAGTAGCCGAGCCAGTCGGTGGTCGAGATCTGGAAGGCCTGCAGGTACGGCGAGAGCACGAAGATGCCGTAGAGCAGCAGCGGTGGCACCAGGAACGTGATGATCAGCGGGTACTTGCCATGTTTCACGAGAAAGGACCTACTCCCACAGCGGTGGGCCGGTGGGGGCGGATCGGCCCCCACCGGCCGGATGTCACGCGGCCCGCTTGTACTTCTTGACCGAGCTGTCCTGGGCGATCGAGTCGGCGCCCTTCTGGCACAGGTCGAGGAACTCCGCCGGGCCGATCCGACCGCTGAAGAACTCGCCGCACGCGGCGTCGACGAGCTCACGCTCCAGCTTCCGGTAGTAGTTGTTGTAGACCCAGTTGAAGCCGTTGCTGCCGGAGGCCTCCAGCGCCTTGCTCACGGTGCTGAGGCCGAACGGCAGCTCGACGCCCTCGGTCGACCCGGCCACCACGGTCAGGCTGGAGACCTTCCTGGTGAAGTCCTGGGCACCCTTCTTCGACAGCATGACCCGGAAGTACTCCAGGCCGCCGGCGAGGTTCTTCGCCTTGGCCGGGACCATGAACGGCTCGCCGGCGGTGCCGCGGATCGCCTCGAACGGCAGCTTGTCGCCGCTGCCCAGGCTGGGCGTCGGCTGGATCGTCATGTTGAAGCCCTCGGGGGTGACCTTCTTCTGCTCGCTCTCCAGCCAGGAGCCGCAGGAGATGAAGGCGGCCTTGCCCTGGCACCACGCGGTCTGCGACTGCACGTGGTCGAGGCCCGGCGAGCCGGCGAGGATGTAGCCGTCCTTGACGATCTGGTGCCACGCGTCCGCCGCGGCCTTCATCGCGTCGGACTTCCACGCGTTGGGCTCCAGGTTGTCGATCGCCGTGGCGACGGACGCCCCGCCGAACTTGATGGCCGTGGCGATCAGCGGCCAGCTCATGTAACGGGGGTGCTTGCCCGCGTACGTCCACGGCGCGATGCCGGCCGCCTTGATCTTCTTGCACAGCGCGATGTGCTCGTCCCAGGTCTTGGCGTACTCCCAGCCCCGGTCCGCGAAGAGCTTCGTGGAGTGCCAGATGCCGTAGGCGGTGTAGGTGTAGTTCAGCACCATGAACTTGCCGTCGTACGAGCCGACCTCGACGGCGCCCGGCAGCAGGGTGTCCTTGACCGTCTTGCCGGGAACGTCGAGGCTCGGCGCGGCGAGCAGCTCGCCCAGGTCGGCGATGGCGTTCTGGGAGACCAGGCCGTTGAAGTCGATCTGGTCCTTGCCGGAGTTGTTGACCACGTCCGGCGGGGTGCCGTCGACGAAGCGCGGCTGGAGCGTCTTGCCGATCTCCTGAGTCGCCGAGTGCTTGATCTTCGCCTTCGGGTACTTCTCGGTGTACATGGCCTCGTGGGCCTTCGCGTACTCCTCGCCGAAGCCGCCGTTGAAGATCACCACCTCGAGGGGCGCGTCCTCCTTGACCCCGAGGGGGTTCTGCTCGCTCTTGGTGCCCTTGTAGGTGCCGGCGTCGCCCTTGTCGTCGCCACCACCTCCGGTGGCGCAGCCGGCGAGCAGGCCGGCGGCAGGGGTGGCCAGCAGGCCGGCGGCGGCGCTGCGCCGCAGGATGTCACGCCTGTTCATGGTCTCTCCTCGGATCGGGTCCGGGCGGGCGCCGGATGGGGGAAGGCGGGCCGCCGCACGAGGCACAGGGGGAAGTTGTCTTCAGTTTGTTAAGTGTTGCTGAAGAATTTCTACGGCAGTAACCGGCGGACTTCAAGACCGCAGACCGAACCGTTATCACCACCGGTCGGCTCGCGCCTGACATACCCTCGGGGCCATGCGCCGTCTGCGGCAACTCGCCGCACACACGCCGGCTGGTCGGGAACGCTACGTCGACCTGCTCCGGGCGCTCGCGATCGTCATGGTCGTGCTCGGCCACTGGGCGGTGGCCGCCATCGGTGAGGACCCTACCGGCCGACCGACGGCCCGCTCGGCGCTGCCGGACCTGCCCTGGGCGTACCCGCTGACCTGGGTGGCCCAGGTGATGCCGGTGTTCTTCCTGGTCGGCGGCTACGCCAACGCCGCCTCGCTGACGGCCCGCCGGGCGGCCGGCGGCGACGCCGTCTCCTGGCTGCTGGACCGGGGCGCGCGGCTGCTGCGCCCCACGACCGCGCTGCTGCTGGTGATCGCCGCCGGCTCCGCCGTCGCGTCGCTGGCCGGCGCCGAGGCGACGCTGGTGCGTACCGTCGCCTGGTTCGCCACCATCCCGCTGTGGTTCCTCGCGGCCTACCTCGTGGTGGTGCCGCTGACCCCGGCGATGTACGCCCTGCACCGGCGCTTCGGCCTGCTCGTCCCGCTCGCGCTGGCCGCGCTGGTCGCGGCGGGCGACCTGGGGCGCGCGCTGGGGCCGGCCGAGCTGGCGTTGCCGAACTACCTCTTCGGGTGGCTGGCCGTCCACCAGCTCGGCTTCGCCTGGCGCGACGCCCGCGCCGAGCCACCCGCCCGCCCCGACGCGCCCGTTCGCCCCGACGCGCCCGCCCGCCCCGACGCGCCCGTTCGGCGCGGCGTCCGGGCCCACCGGCTGCCGCTGTCGCGGCGGGCCGGCGGGACGGCGCTGCTCGGCGGGCTGGCCGCGACGGTGCTGCTGACCGTCGGGCCGTACCCGGTCGCCATGCTCAACGTGCCGGGCGAGCGGCTGGACAACGCCGCGCCGCCCAGCCTCGCGCTGCTGACCCTGACCACGGCCCAGCTCGGGCTGATCCTGCTGCTGCGCGACCCGGCGGAACGCTGGCTGCGCCGCTCCCGTCCCTGGCAGGCGGTGATCGCGGTGAACGCGGTCGTGCTCACCGTCTTCCTCTGGCACCTGACCGCCGCGATCCTGCTGGTCGGCGCGCTGGACGCGGCCGGGGAGCTGCCGACCCCGCCCGTGGGCTCGGCCGCCTGGCTGGCCTGGCGGGTGCCCTGGGTGCTGATGCTGGCCGTGGTGCTGGCCGTCCTGGTCGCCGTCTTCGGCCCCGTCGAGGCCCGCACCGGCCCGACCGGCCGTGGCCGGGACCGCCGGCGCGCCGACGGCGGCGGGGCGCCCACCCAGGGCCCCGAGCCGACCGGCCGGCCGCACGACGCCGGTCAGCGGCACGACGCCGGTCAGCCCGCCGGTCCGGGGTGGCGGGGCACCGCCCGCGCCGCGGTCACCGGCGCCGGTTTCGCCGCCGTGGTGTACGCCCTGGTCGTCAACGCCGAGACACCGAAGTCGGCCCCCGAGTCGCTGGGGGTGCCGGCCTCGGCGCTGGCGGCGTACCTGGCCGGGTCCGGCGCCCTGCGGCTGCTCAGGTCTGGGTGGGGAAGCCGAGGTTGACCCCGCCGTGGCGCGGGTCCAGCCAGCGGCTGGTCACCACCTTGCCCCGGGTGAAGAAACGCACCCCGTCCTCGCCGTGCGCGTGCAGGTCCCCGAAGAGCGAGGACTTCCAGCCGCCGAAGGAGTAGTACGCCATCGGCACCGGGATCGGCACGTTGATGCCGACCATGCCGACCTCCACCTCGTGCTGGTAGCGCCGCGCCGCGCCACCGTCGTTGGTGAAGATCGCCGTGCCGTTGCCGTACGGGTTGGCGTTGACCAGGTCCACCGCCTCGTCGTACGAGCCGACCCGCACGACGCTGAGCACCGGGCCGAAGATCTCGTCGGTGTAGATCGACATGTCCGGCGTGACCCGGTCGAACAGCGTCGGGCCCAGCCAGAACCCGTCGGCGTCGCCGTCGGGCTCGACGTCGCGGCCGTCCACCACCGGCACCGCGCCGGCGGCCACCCCGGCCGCGACGTACGAGCGGACCTTCTCGGCGTGTGCGGCGGTGACCAGCGGGCCCATGTCGCAGCCGCGCCGGCCGTCGCCGGTGCGCAACCGGGCCATCCGCTGGGCGATCCGGGCGACCAGGGCGTCGCCGACCGGCTCCACCACGACCAGCGCCGAGATCGCCATGCACCGCTCCCCCGCCGAACCGAACCCGGCGTTGACCGCCGCGTCGGCGGCCAGGTCCAGGTCGGCGTCCGGCAGCACCACCATGTGGTTCTTCGCGCCACCGAGGGCCTGCACCCGCTTGCCGGCGGCGCTGCCGCGCTGGTGGACGTACCGGGCGACCGGGGTGGACCCGACGAACGACACCGCCTTCACGCCGGGGTGGTCCAGCAGCGCGTCGACGGCCTCGGCGTCCCCGTTGACCACGTTCAGCACCCCGTCGGGCAGGCCGGCCTCGGCGAACCACTCGGCCAGCAGCAGCGCCGCGCTCGGGTCCTTCTCGCTCGGCTTGAGCACCACCGCGTTGCCGCAGGCCACGGCCACCGGCACGAACCACAGCGGCACCATGACGGGGAAGTTGAACGGGGAGATCACGGCGACCACGCCGAGCGGCTGGCGCAGGCTGTACGAGTCGACCTCGGTGGAGACGTTCTCGCTGAACCCGCCGCGCAGCGCCGAGGGGATGCCGCAGGCGTACTCGATCACCTCCAGGCCGCGCTGCACCTCGCCGGCGGCGTCCGCGAGCACCTTGCCGTGCTCGGCGGTGATCACCTCCGCCAGCCGGCCGCGGCGGGCGTTGACCAGCTCGCGGAAGGCGAAGAGCACCGCCGTCCGCCGGGCCAACGACGCGTCCCGCCAGGCCCGGGCCGCGCGCTCGGCGGCCTCCACCGCGACCGCGACGTCCGCCGCCGAGGCCAGCGCCACCTGACCGGTACGCCGGCCGGTGGCCGGGTCGAAGACGTCCCCGTGCCGGGCCGACGTGCCGGCGAACCGCTTGCCGTCGACGAAGTGCGACACCGTGGCCAGCTCCGGGGCGGTCGCCCTGTCCATGCCGGGCCCGCCGTTCGCCGCGCTCATGCCTGGACCGCCGCCGCCGCACAGGAGCGGATGGCGTCGACCATGACGGCCAGGCCCTCCCGGGCCTCGTCCTCCGTCAGCGTCAGCGGCGGGCCCATCCGCAGCACGTTGCCGTACAGGCCGCCCTTGCCGACCAGCAGCCCGCCCGCCCTGCACGCCTCGAGGACGCGGACGGTCAGCGCCGGGTCCGGCTCTACGGTGCCCGGACGGACGAACTCGACGCCGAGCATCAGCCCCTTGCCGCGTACCTCGGCGACGCAGTCGAGACCGCCCACGGCGGCCCGCAGGCCGTCGGCGAGGATCGCGCCGGTGCGGGCCGCGTTGGCCTGCAGATCGTGGTCGAGCAGGTAGTCCAGCACCGCGTTGCCGGCGGCGGTGGAGACGGGGTTCCCGCCGAACGTGCAGAAGCTGATCGCCGGCACGGACTCCAGCACCTCGGCCCGGCCCACGACGCCGGCCAGGGCGAACCCGTTGCCGATGCCCTTGGCGAAGGTGAGCAGGTCCGGGGTGACGCCGTGCGCCTGGTAGCCCCAGAAGTGCTCGCCGGTGCGCCCCCATCCGGTCTGCACCTCGTCGGAGACGAACAGGATGCCGCGCTCGTCGAGCACCTTCTTCCAGGCGGCGAAGAGCCCGTCCGGCGGGTGCACGAAACCGCCGACGCCCTGGATCGGCTCGGCGATCAGGCAGGCCACGTCGCCGGCGGTCTGGGTGGCGAGCACCTCGCGCAGGTCCTCCACCGCCGCGTCGACGCGCTGCGTCTCGTCGAGCCGGGCGAGCAGGCCGCGCAGCCGCTCCCCAGAGTGCAGCCAGGCCACCTGGAGCGGGTTGAGCGCGCTGGCCGACCAGCCGCGGTTGCCGGTCACGCCCATCGTCGCGTACGACCGGCCGTGGTAGCTGTTGCGCACCGCGAGGATCTGCGCCGAGCGGCGGTGGTTGGTGGCGAACAGCAGCGCCGCCTCGTTCGCCTCGGTGCCGGAGTTGGCGAAGAACACCCGCGCGTCCGGGATGCCGGAGAGCCGCGCGACCTTCTCGGCCAGCTCGACCTGCTGTCGGATGAGGTAGAGCGTGGAGCTGTGCACGATGCCGGTGCGGAGCTGCCGCTCGACCGCCTCCCGGATCTCCGGGATGTCGTAACCGACCATCGAGGTGAGCACGCCGCCGAAGAAGTCCAGGTAGGTGCGGCCCCGGGCGTCGGTGACCCGGCGGCCCGAACCGGAGACCAGCTCGATCGGCTCGTCGTAGTAGAGCGGCATCCAGGACGGGAGCACGGCCCGGTGCCGGGCCAGCAGATCGTCGGAGGTCATCGTCGCACCCTCTCAGCGGCGTTGGCGGTAACCCGCACGCTCTCATCACCGGGAGGCAGGGACAACTGTCACTGTGTAGCGCAGCGGCGGTCCCCGCCTGACAGCGCGTCAACCCGGATGCTGCGGTTTCCGGGGCCGAGAACCGGTCGCCACCCGGTTTTCGGTGGCCGGCGTGGGCTCACGCGACTCATTCCGCATCCGGCGAGCCGCTCCAGATTGGCAACGCCGTCCCTACCGGCTCCGGCACCCGGCCGCCGGTAGGATCCGGCGGTGCGAATCGGGGAGGTGGCGCTGCCCACCGGTGCGGCGGGCACCGGCGCCGGGGAGATCACGGCCGGCGTACGGGCCTGGGTGGACTCGGCGCCGCTGCGCGCCCTGGTCGGGCACTTCGGCGGCGACTGGCCGGGCGGGGACCTGGCGGCCGTGCTGGCCGGCCTCGACGAGTTCTCCGCCCGGCACTGGGACTTCCGGGGCGGGCGGGAACGCCCCGACGCCCGGGAACCCGCCTTCGACCCGGCCACCGTCGGCCTGGTGCTCCGCGCCGCCGCCGCGCTCGGCCTGGTCCACCCGGTGCCGCCGGCCCGGTCCGAGTACGCCCACCTGGTGGTGCTGGGCGGGCTGTCGAACGCCTGCCAGCGCCGGGTCGCGTACGCGGCGCACCTCCTGCGCGCCGGCACCTGGGTCGCCGGCGAGGTGGCCGTGCTGGGCAGCTTCCGCCCGCTGTCCGAGGTGGAGTGCGCGGGGCTGGCGGCGGCCGGCGTCCCGCCCTGCGACACCGAGGTGGAGGCCCTGGACGCGGCGGTGCGGCGCGAGTTCGGGGTGGCCGCCCCGGCCGAGGAGGACGGTCACGACGGGGGCCATCCGCACCACTCCTGGTCGTCGCGGACCTACCGGCCCGCGGGCGGCCCGCCGGTCCGGGTGCTCGCCGCCCCGTCCAGCGATCCCGCGCGACGACGGGCGCACACCGCCGACACCCAACGGTTCTGGGCGGAGCACGTCCACCTGCGCACCGGCGACCCGGTGCTCATGGTGACCGCGCCGATCTACGTGCCGTTCCAGCACTGCGACGCGCTGCGCACCCTCGCCGTGCCGTACGGCTGTGGGATCGAGACCGTCGGCGTCGACCCGACCCTGCCCGACCTGGCCGGGTTGCCCGAGCCCACCCTCACCCCGGGCCGCTACCTCCAGGAGATCCGCTCGGCGATCCGGTCGATGCGCGCCCTGCACGCCGCCCTGATGCCCGCCGGGTAGGAACGTACCCCGGCGCCGGCCAACTCTTGGGTCGGTGTCGAGTTGCTCATCTGGGCCCCGCCCCCGCACGATGGTGTGTTCTGGTTGTGATCACCACCAAAACGGCACACCGATCATGAGGAACAGGATCTCGAAAAAATCTTGAAGACGTGTGTCGGATCCGGGGCGCCCCGTTCGAGGCCTAGGTAGAGACCTCGAATCAAGGAGACAGGCCATGAACCCGAACTGCACCCCGGCGGCCCGGATCACCAAGTCGCTGCTCGGCTACGGCGTCATCGCCGGCCCGATCTACGTCGTCGTGGCTCTGGCCCAGGCACTGACCCGGGAAGGCTTCAACCCGATCCGGCACGCCTGGAGCCTGCTCGCCAACGGCGACTTCGGCTGGATCCAGATCACCAACTTCATCGTCACCGGCCTGATGACCGTGGTCGCTGCGGTCGGCCTGCGCCGGGCGTTGACGCCCGGCCGGGGCAGCACCTGGGGACCGCTGCTGATCGTCGCCTACGGGCTGAGCCTGGTGGGAGCCGGGGTCTTCCGCGCGGATCCCGCGCAGGGCTTTCCCGCCGGTGCACCGCAGCCCTCGACGATCAGCTGGCACGGCATGCTGCACTTCATGGTCGGTGGCGTCGGCTTCCTGTGCCTCATCGTGGCCTGCTTCGTCCTGGCCAGCCGGTTCACCCGCGACGGACAGCGCCGGCTGGCCTGGTTCTCACGTATCACCGGAGTGGTCTTCCTGGCCGGGTTCGCCGGCATCGCCAGCGGCTCGCACGGACCCACCACGCTGGCCTTCGTCGCGGCAGTGCTAACCGTCTTTGCCTGGCTGACCACGGTTTCCGTCCACTTCTACCGCACCGCCGCCTAACCACACCATCGACGACAGTCAACGACCGAAAGGACCGATCATGCGGTACATGATCCTGCTGAAGGCAGCCCGGCCCGCAACCCCGCCCCCGGCGGAACTGATGGACGCGATCATGCGGCTCGGCGCGGAGGCGACCGCGGCCGGTGCGCTGCTCGACACCGCGGGCTTGGCCCCGAGCGTCGCCGGCGCCCGGGTGGGACTCTTCGGCGGCAAGCTCAGCGTCACCGACGGCCCGTTCGCCGAGGCCAAGGAGACCATCAGCTACGCGCTGTACCAGGTGCGGTCCAAGGAGGAGGCGGTGGAGTGGGCTTCCCGGTTCCTGAAGCTCCACCGCGACCTGTGGGAGGGCTGGGAGGGGGAGGCCGACGTGCTGAAGGTCTTCGGCCCCGAGGACTTCGGGAGCCCCGCCTAGATAGACCCGGAGTTCAGGCGGGGTGCGAGGATCGGTAGCCGTGACAGCTACCGATCCTCGCCGCGTCGTCGAGACGGTGTGGCGCATCGAATCCGCCCGGATCATCGCCGGCCTCGCCCGCATCGTTCACGACGTCGGGCTCGCCGAGGAGCTGGCGCAGGACACGTTCGTCATCGCCCTCGAACAGTGGCCGGTCACCGGGGTTCCGGACCATCCAGGATCCTGGCTGATGGCCACCGCCAAGCATCGCGCCATCGACCTGGTGCGCAGGCGGAGTCTGTACCAGAAGAAGTTGGAAGCGATCGGACGAGCGACGCCGGACGCGGAAGAGCCCGACCTCGCCGCGGAGCTGGACGACTACATCGGCGACGACCTGCTGCGACTCATCTTCACCACCTGCCACCCAGTGCTGTCGACCGAGTCCCGGGTCGGTCTCACCCTCCGGCTGCTGGGCGGGCTCACCACCGACGAGATCGCGCGGGCCTACCTGGTCCCGGAGTCCGCAGTCGGCCAACGCATCACCCGGGCCAAGCGGACGCTCACCGAGAAGCAGGTGGCCATCGAGCTGCCGCCGCCAGCCGAGGTCGTCGAGCGGTTGGCCTCGGTGCTCGAGGTCGTCTACCTGATTTTCAACGAAGGGTACGCGGCGACGGCCGGCGACGACTGGATGCGGCCCACGCTCTGCGAGGAGGCGCTGCGCCTGGGCCGGCTGCTGGCCACACTGGCGCCGCGCGAACCGGAGGTGCACGGGCTGGTGGCTCTGATGGAACTCCAGGCGTCACGAATCCCGGCGCGCACCGCCTCGGACGGCACCCCGATCCTGCTGCACGATCAGGATCGGCGGCGCTGGGACCGGCTGCTGATCCGGCGGGGCCTGGCAGCGCTCGCCAGGGCTGGGGACACCTTCGGGCCGTACGCCCTGCAGGCGTCCATCGCGGCCTGCCACGCCCGCGCGACCCGCGCCGAGGAGACCGACTGGGAGCGGATCGCGGCGCTCTACGCGGTACTGGCCCACGTCTCGCCGTCACCGGTGGTGGACCTCAACCGGGCGGTCGCGGTCGGCAACGCCCACGGCCCCGCCCGTGGACTGGAGATCGTCGACGCTCTGGTGCTGCCGAACTATCCACTGGTGCCAGCGGTCCGCGGCGACCTGCTGGCCAGACTGGGCCGCACCGTCGAGGCGCGGCGCGAGTTCGAACGCGCCGCCGGGATGACCCGGAACGCCCGTGAACGCGGCCTGTTCGAGGCCCGGGCGGCCGCGCTCGAATGAGCGTCGGGCCTGGTGCTGTCGGTGTCGAGGCGCCCGGCAGTACCGGCAGCCAGGGCCGGACCAGCGCATAGCTGTGTCAACTACGCCGCCCTGCCGGCCGAGCCGGCGTCAGCCGGCGGTGTCCCGGACGGCCTGGGCGAAGACCTCGGAGCGGTGCTCGAAGTTGCGGAACCGCCCGTAGCTGGGCGCGGCCGGGGAGAGCAGCACCACCCCGTCGGCCGGGGTCAGCCCGCGGGCCAGCCGGACCGCATCCACGAGGTCGTCGACCACCTCGGCGCGTACCTTCGGCAGCCCGGCGAGCGCCTCGACGATCCGGGCGCCGCTGTCCGGGATGCCGATCACGGTGATCTCGCGCTCCGCGAGGTGCTCGCGCAGCGGCGTGTAGTCCAGCCCCCGGTCGGTGCCGCCGACGATCACCGTCAACGGCCGCCCCTCGTACGCGTCGATCGCGTGCATCGCCGCGTACGGGCTGGTGGCGAGGGTGTCGTCGACGAAGGTGAGACCGGACGGGTCGACGATCTCGGTGAGCCGGTGGGCCAGCCCCTGGAACCCCGCCACCGCCACCGCCAGGGTGTCCCTGCGGGCCACCACGTCGACGCCGAGCGCGTCGAGCACCGCGAGGGCGACGCAGAGGTTGCCCTCGTTGTGCCGGCCGACCAGCGGCAGCACCGCACGCGGGAACAGTGGCCGGTCGCCGAGGTGGAACCAGGGCGTGCCGTCGGGGCCGCTGGCAACGTGGGCGGTGTCGGGCAGGCCGGCGCGCACGGCCGTCCGGTCGCCCAGTTCGAGGGCGAGTCGCGGGTCGGCGCCGTTGACCACCACGGTGTGCGGCCCGTGCGCGAGGAGGTTGAGCTTGTCCCGGTAGTACTCGGCCTCGCCGCCGTGCGCGTCGAGGTGCTCGGGGAAGAGGGCGGTGACCACCGCCACCCGCGGCGAGTCGGTCAGGTCGCTGCACTGGTAGCTGGAGAGCTCCAGCACGTACAGCTCCGCCTCCGGCAGGTCCAGCGTCGGCACGCCGATGTTCCCGCCGAAGACGTTCGGCCGGTCCACGGCGGCGAGCAGGTGGCTGATCAGGCTGGAGGTGGTGCTCTTGCCCTTGCTGCCGGTGACGCCGACCGTGCGCTCGGCGTGGTCGGCCATCCACAGGGCCGTGCCCTGGGTCACGGTCACACCACGCCGGCGCAGCTCCACCAGCCACGGGTGGGTCTGCGGCACGCCGGGCGAGCGGACCACCACCTCGGCGGCGGCCAGCCGGGCGAAGCCGTCCTCGCCGGTGACCAGCGGCGCCGCCTCGGCCAGCGACCCCTCCCAGGGCAGACTGAGGAAGTTGGCGCTGTCGTCGACGGCGACCAGGTCAGCCGGGCCGTGCGCGGCGATCGCGGTCACGGCCGCCCGGCCCTCCCGACCGGCGCCCCAGACGGCGACGGTACGTCCGCGCAGGTCAGACAGGCGCACAGGCTCTCCTCAGGGGGTGTCGGCGGGCGAGGCAGGGGCGGTCCGGCGCAGCCGGACACGGCCGGACGAACCAGGGCCTAGTATGGCGTGTGCCCAACGAGCAGCTCCGGCGGATGGACGCCTTCACCTTCCCGTCCTACTCGATCGATCTCTCCACCGGGGAGGTCCTGTTCGACTACGCCCTCACCGGACCCGACGGCGAGCAGCGGTTCACCGAGGTGATCACCCTTCCGCTGCCCGACGCGCCGCCGTCGGACGAGACCGTGGCGACCCTCGGCCGGGTCCTGGAGCTGCTGCACGTGGTCGCCGGGGTCAGCTACTACAAGGCCGCCGCGCCGCCCCGCGTGGTGCTGCCGGCGCCGCTGGGCGCGGCCGCCGCCGAGCTGGTCACCGCCCTCTACACCAAGGGCCTCGCGGAGTACGCGTACCGCAACCAGCTGCCGCACGTACTGGAGCTGCGCCCGGAGGTGCCGGCCGGCACGGTCTCCCCGGCCCGGGTGTACGACGACTCCGACCGGCGTCCGCTCTCGGCGGTGGGCGGCGGAAAGGACTCGATCGTCAGCCTGGAGGCGCTGCGTCGGGCCGGGTTCGACCCGGTGCCGTTCTCGGTCAACCCCAACCACGTGATCGTCTCGGTGAACGAGGCGTCCGGGCTCACCCCGCTCGCCGCCCGGCGGCGCATCGACCCAGTGCTGTTCGAGCTGAACGCCGCCGGGGCGCTCAACGGCCACATCCCGGTCACCGCGATCAACTCGCTGATCGCGGTCGCCACCGCGGTGCTGCACGGGCTGGGCCCGGTGGTGATGTCCAACGAGCGGTCGGCGTCGGACCCGAACCTGGTCTGGAACGGCCACGAGATCAACCACCAGTGGTCCAAGGGCGTGGAGGCGGAGGGGCTGCTGCGGGCGGCGCTGGCGGAGCACGCCGGGCTGACCGAGCCGTACTTCTCGCTGCTGCGCTCGCTGTCCGAGCTGCACATCGCCCGGCTGTTCGCCGAGATCGACCGCTACGACGACGTGGTGACCAGCTGCAACGCCGCGTTCAAGCTGCGTGACGCCAGCGAGCGCTGGTGCCGCGACTGCCCGAAGTGCCGGTTCGTCTTCCTGGCCATGGCGCCGTTCATGTCGCGCGAGCGGATCACCCACATCTTCGGCGGCGACCTGCTCGCCGACCCCGCGCAGGTGCCCGGCTACCGGGAGCTGCTGGGCGTGGACGGGCACAAGCCGTTCGAGTGCGTCGGCGAGGTGGAGGAGTCGGTGGTGGCGTTGAGCCTGCTCGCCGAGCAGGACGAGTGGCGCGACGCCCCGGTCGTCCGCGCCCTCGTCGACGCGGTCCCGGCCACGGCCTGGTCGGCCGCCGCCAACTCCGACGTCTTCACCCCGGGCGGCCCGAACCACGTCCCCCCGCCGTACGCCAAGGCCCTCACCGCCCTCACCTGACCCCTTCCTCCCCCTCCCCCGCCCCGGGCCACGCCGGCGGTGATCGTCAGGGGGTTCGGATGGCGTCCAAGGCCAGCAGGGCGACGTGGAGGGAGAGACAGGCCTCGACCGAGTCGAGGTCGACGTCCAGCACGCGGCCGATCCGGGCCAGCCGCTCGTAGAACGCCGGCCGGGACAGGTGTGCCGCGGCGGCCGCCGCCGACTTGTTCCGGCCCTGCTCCAGGTACGCCCGCAGGGTGCCGAGCAACTGCTCGCGGGGGTGCTGCGCGTCGTACGTCAGCAGGGCGCCCAGTTCCCGCTCGACGAAGGTCTGCACCCGGGGCTCGTCGCGCAACAGGTGCAGCAGCCCGGCCAACCCGACGTGCGGCAACCGGAAGATCGGCAGGTCCCGCCGGTCCCGCCGGGCGGCGTCGGCGACCTGCCGGGCCTCGACCAGCGACCGGCGCGCCTCCCGCAGGCTGCCCACCCCGGAGCCGGCCGCGATCAGCACCGCGCCGCCCGACGGCGGCCGGGCCGCGCCGTTGCCCGGGACGTCCCGGGGCGGGCCGTCGAGGCGTCCGGAGGCGGCGGCGACACCGACCCGGTCGGTCGGCGCGGCGGTGTCCGGGCGGCCCCGGCGCAGCGCGGCGGCGAACGCGGCCAGCGCCCGCTCCTCGGCGGCCGGGTCGGGCAGGGCGAGCAGCACGCCGACGGCATGGTCGTCGACGGCGCTGGTCAGCCCGGTCAGCTTCGCCTCATGCAGCGCCTGGCCGACGGCCTCGGCGAGGTCACGCAGCCGCGCCGGACCCGACTCCGGGTCGCCCGCGCCCGGGTCGCCCGGGTGTCCGGCCTCGCTGGCCGGGCCGCCCTCCCCCGCCGGGTCGTCGGCCCGGTGCCGGACCACCACGCCGACGAGGTGCCGCCGTTCCAGCACCACGCCGAGCGCCCGGGCCCGCAGGGCCACCTCGTCCACCGGGCGGGAGTGGTCGAGCAGGGCGGTGAGCAGCGTCCGGTGGATCTGCCGTTCCAGTCCCTCGGCGTCGCGCCGGATCAGCCGGCCCAACGCCAGCGTCGAGGCGGCGCGTTCGACCAGGATGGTCAGCCGGGTGGGCGGTCCGGCCGGCGGGGCACCGGCGACGCCCACCCCGACCTCGGCCGCCGGGTCGAGCACCCGCCGGCCGGCGGCCAGGTCGCCCCCGCCGGGCCACCGCAGCAGCAGCCGGCCCCAGTCGTGCCCCCGGGCGCCGACGGTGGTCACCAGCCAGCCGCTGTCCGCGTCGTACGCGGTCCGCCCCGCCGGCCGGATCCGGCGGGAGTGCTGCTCCCAGCCGTCCAGCAGCAGCTCGGCACTCTCCCCCGCCGGGTCGTACGCGAGCACCTGCCGGGAGAGGTTCTCCAGCACCACGGGGCAGCCGGACAGTTCGGCGGCCTGCCGGACCACCTCGCCGGGGCCGGCGCCCTCCACCGACAGCTCGGTGAAGCGCTGGTGGATCTCCTCGGTCGCCCGCAGCTCGGTGAGCTGGGCGTCGACGATCAGCGCGTGCACCGCCTCGGTGATCCGCACGAACGGGGTGGCCCGCCGCAGCTCGACCAGCGGCAGCCCGCGCCGCTCGGCGACGGCCGCCATCACCCGGGGCACCCCGCTGACGTACCGGCGGCCCAGCTCGACGACCAGGCCGGAGACCCCCACGTCGGCCAGGTCGCCGACGAAGGCGCGCAGCCCGGGGTCGTCGGCGGGCAGCCCGATGCCGGTGGTGAGCACCAGTTCGCCGCCGCCGAGCAGGGTGGCGATGTCGGGCACCTCCGCCACGTGCACCCAGCGCACCGGGCGGTCGAGGCCGGCGTCCCCGGCGATCAGGCGCGGAGCGCCGTGGCGGACGGGGTCCAGCGCGAGGACCTCACGGACGGTAGGGAACACGGGCGACACGCTACCGTCCGTGACCTCGATTCTCGACCGCCCGCCGAACGCAAGGGCTCAGTCGACGCCGAGCTCCATCGCGGCGCGGTCGAGTGCCTCGTCGGCGGCGGAGGAGACGCCCCGGGAGGCGATGGCTTCCGCGCCGCCCTGCGGCATCGCACCGATCAGCCCGGTCGACGCCGCCTGCGCGGCGCCGACCATCCGCTGGGGGGTCGCGCCGCCGACCATGCCGAGGGTGGCGTACTGCTCCAGCTTCGCCCGCGAGTCGGCGATGTCCAGGTTGCGCATGGTGAGCTGGCCGATCCGGTCCGACGGGCCGAACGCCGAGTCCTCGGTACGCTCCATCGACAGCTTGTCCGGGTGGTAGCTGAACGCCGGGCCGGTGGTGTCCAGGATCGAGTAGTCCTCGCCCCGGCGCAGCCGCAACGTCACCTCGCCGGTGACCGCCGTGCCGACCCAGCGCTGCAACGACTCGCGCAGCATCAGCGCCTGCGGGTCCAGCCAGCGCCCCTCGTACATCAGCCGACCGAGGCGGCGGCCCTCATTGTGGTAGTTCGCCAGGGTGTCCTCGTTGTGGATGGCGTTGACCAGCCGTTCGTACGCGGCATGCAGCAGCGCCATGCCGGGCGCCTCGTAGATGCCCCGGCTCTTGGCCTCGATGATGCGGTTCTCGATCTGGTCCGACATGCCCAGGCCGTGCCGGCCGCCGATGGCGTTGGCCTCCAGCACCAGGTCGACGGGGCTGCCGAACTCCTTGCCGTTGATCGTCACCGGGCGGCCCTGGTCGAAGCCGATCGTGACGTCCTCGGTCGGGATCTCCACCGACGGGTCCCAGAACCGGACGCCCATGATCGGGTTGACCGTCTCGATGCCCGTGTCGAGGTGTTCGAGGGTCTTCGCCTCGTGCGTGGCGCCCCAGATGTTGGCGTCGGTGGAGTATGCCTTCTCGGTGCTGTCCCGGTACGGCAGGCCGCGTTCGAGCAGCCACTCCGACATCTCCTTACGCCCACCCAGTTCGGTGACGAAGTCGGTGTCGAGCCACGGCTTGTAGATGCGCAGCTGCGGGTTGGCCAGCAGGCCGTACCGGTAGAACCGCTCGATGTCGTTGCCCTTGAAGGTCGAGCCGTCGCCCCAGATCTGGACGTCGTCGGAGATCATCGCCCGCACCAGCAGGGTCCCGGTCACGGCCCGACCCAGCGGGGTGGTGTTGAAGTACGCCCGCCCGCCCGAGCGGATGTGGAAAGCCCCGCAGGTCAACGCTGCCAGGCCCTCCTCGACCAGGGCGGCGCGGCAGTCGACCAGTCGGGCGACCTCGGCGCCGTAGCTGAGCGCGCGACCGGGCACCGAGGCGATGTCGGGCTCGTCGTACTGGCCGATGTCGGCGGTGTAGGCGCAGGGAACGGCGCCCTTGTCGCGCATCCACGCGACCGCTACCGAGGTGTCGAGGCCGCCGGAGAAGGCGATGCCGACACGTTCGCCGATGGGGAGGGAGGTGAGAACCTTGGACACGAGGATGATTATTCAGTATTGCGCATGACCATGCAAGCGGACGTGATCGGCGGTGCTGGTGGAGACCTCAGGTCGACCCTGCGGGGGCTACCCGTCGCCGAATGGTGGATCGGCGCGACCCAGTTCCCAGAACGCCACCGCCGCGGCAGCGGCGACGTTCAACGAGTCCACCCCGCGCCGCATCGGGATGACCACCCGCACGTCGCTGGCGGACTGGGCCGCCACGGTGAGGCCGGGGCCCTCGGCTCCCAGCAGCAGCGCCGCCCGCTCGCGCTGCGGCGGAGTCAGCCGCTGGATCGGTACGGCGTCCGGAGCCGGCGTCATGGCGAGCACGGTGAAGCCCGCCTTCCGCACCTGCTCCAAGCCCGCCGGCCAGCGCTCGATCCTGGCGTACGGCACCGCGAAGACCTCCCCCATGCTGACCCGCACGCTGCGCCGGTACAGGGGATCGGCGCAGGACGGCGACAGCAGCGCCGCGTCGATGCCGAGCGCCGCGGCCCCCCTGAAGACCGCACCCAGATTGGTGTGGTTGTTGACGTCTTCCAGGACGACCACCCGGCGGGCGGCGGCGAGCACCTCGGCGGCGGCCGGCAGGGGCTTGCGCCGGAACGACGCCAGGACCCCCCGGTGCACGTGGAAGCCGGTGGCCCGTTGCAGCACGTCCGGGGTGGCCGCGTAGACGGGGGTGTCGCCGGTGTCCAGGTCGGCGAGCTGGTCGACCCGCTTGGCGTCCACCAGGTACGACCTGGCCGGGTAGCCGGCCCGCAGCGCCCGGCGCAGCACCAGCTCCCCCTCGGCGATGAACAGGCCGTGGGGTGGCTCCCAGCGGGTGCGCAGCTCGACGTCGGTCAGCGCGCGGTAGTCGGCGATCCGCTCGTCGTCGGGGTCGGTGATCTGGTGGATGGGCACTCGCACGATTCTGCCGGACGCGCGGACGACGTCCCCGGACCCGTCCCACCGGAACGGCCGGCGGAGTTCTGTCCGGAGAAGAATCGCGACCGGAGGCGGATCGACGGAAGGACCAGCAGGCCGGCGTCAGCCGGCCCGGTGGTACCGCAGCAGCACGGACCGGCCGTCGAAGGTCCGCGACTCCACGAGACGGAGGTTCAGCCGCTCGGTGACCGAGAAGACCGGCTTGCCGCCGCCGAGCACCACCGGGTGCACGAAGATCTGGTACTCGTCGATCAGGCCGAGTTCGGTCAGCGCGGCGGCGGCGTCGGCACCGCCGTTGAGCAGCAGGTCGCCGCCTGACTGCTCCTTGAGCGCGGTGACCTCCTTGCCGAGGTCGCCGCCGCCGACCACCTGGGCGCCGTGGTCGGCCTCGGTGAGCGTGCGCGAGACCACCACCTTCGGCGTCCGCCGCCAGATGGGCACGAAGGCGAGGTCGTGTGGGTGGTCGGAGATCGACTCCGCCTGCGGCCAGTAGGCGGCCATGAACTCCCAGACCTTGCGGCCGTAGAGGAAGGCGCCGGAGCGGTCGCACTGCTCCAGCGAGTACGCGGACAGCTCCGGACCCATCTCCGGCCAGTCGAACTCGCCGTTCGGCCCTTCGATGCACCCGTCGAGCGACTGGTGCACCCCGTAGACGATCTTCCGCATGACTGTTCCTCCTGGCGTCGGACGCCCGTCGTGGGCGTTCTCGCCAGGTGGTCGGAGCGGCGTCGCCGGATCCGACAGCTCCGGCCGAATTTCTCCAGGATTCTTTCGCCGGGTTGCCCGCCGCCGCTAACGTGCCGCTCGTGCGCCCGATGATCATCGCCCTGGTCGGCATCGACGGGGCCGGGAAGACCACCCAGGCGAAGGCGCTGGCCGGCCGGCTCCGCGCGGCGGGAGTGCCGGCCACCTACTTCGAGAACGCCGGCGGCCGGCCGCTGTGGAACCGACTCGCTCGCGCCCTGGGCCGCCGGGACGGCCCGCACCTGTTCGGCCGCACCGGCTATGCGGCGCTGGAGGCGACCGTACGCTGGCTCGCGATCGCCCGGGCGGTGCTGGTGTCCCGGCTGACGGGCCGGACGGCGGTGATGGACCGGTGGTCCTGGTGCCAGTACGTGGTGATGCGGGTCCGCCGCGACCGGGGCGGGGGGCTGGTCCGCCTGGCGTACGGGATCTTCCCGCCGCCGAGCCTGGTCTGCTTCCTGGCGGTCTCGCCCGAGCGGGCGCAGCAGCGGGTGCTGGCCCGGGGCATCGACACCGAGGAGCTGCCCTACCTGCGCGAGTTGGACGCCGGCTACCGGGAGCTGCCGGAGTTCGGCACTTTCACCGTCGTCGACGCGGACGGCGGGCCGGCCGAGGTCCGCGCCGCCCTCGACCGGGTGGTGCGCACGGTCCTCGACCCGGCGGTGCGGACCGTCGCCCGCTCCGACTGACCGCCCCGTCCCCGGTCGAGTGGTGGCCGACTGGTGGGCGACTGGTGGGCGGCACCAGGGCCGGCTCGGTCATCGGCATCATGGCCGGCCGACAGTCCCGGTCGTGGCCCTGTCGAGCTGCCCCACAGATGGGGCAGACGGCACCGGCGAAGCGTCATCGGAGCCGGCCGGCGCGCCGAAGCCGTGCGGCCGCCGGGGTGGTCCCATGGGTGGGGCAGCTCGACAGGGTGTTCCGGGTGTCTACCGGGAGAGACGGCAGCCGACGCCCACACCGGCGTGCGGGCCGCCGTCGACCGCGCGGGCGCACGTAGCGGGCGTCAACCCGCGACGCACGTGGGTGGCGTGGGGGGGTCAGCCGCGACCCTGGAGCCAGCGCCGCAGGTCGGAGAGGCGCTGCTCGTCGGGGGGCCGCCGCTCGCCGGTGGGCTGTCGTTCCTCGGCCGGGCGGCGCTCCACCGGGCGGCGCGGGTCGCCGACCAGCTCGCGGCTGGGGGCCGCGAAGGTCTTCTCCGGCTGCCCGTCGACGGCGGTGGCGATGACCCGGGCGACCGCGTCGATCACCTTGGCCTGCACCGCGGCGCCCACCGAGTCGGTCGGGTCGTCCGGGTTGGCGGCGATGCCGGCGACCGCCACCTGCGGGGTGAAGCCGACGAACGTCTCCGTGGCGTTCCGCTCCGAGCTTCCGGTCTTGCCGGCGACCGGGCGGCCGTCGAGGATCCGGTTCACCGAGGTGGCCGTGCCGCCGTTGCACTGCCCGAACGCGGACTGCTGGCCCACCGGGCAGCGGGCCGCGTCGGTGGCGGCCCGGGCCACGTCGGCGTCGAGCACCCGGCGGCAGGACGGGTCGCCGACCGGCACCCGCTCGCCGTCGGGGCTGGTCACCGAGACCACCGGCAGCGGCGTGCAGTACGTCCCCTCGGCGGCCACGGTGGCGTACGCGTTGGCCAGGTCGAGCGGCGTGGTGGCGGCCACGCCGAGGGTGAAGGAGCCCCAGTTGGCGGCGTCCTCCTCGGCGAAGGCGGCGTCGGCGTCGGCCCGGAAGGTGATGCCGAGGCGTTGCGCCATCTCCACCACCTTCTCCTGCCCGACCTGCTCGGCGAGCCAGACGAAGTACGTGTTCACCGAGCGGCCGAAGCCGTCCCACATCATCCGGTACCCGTCCATCCACTCGGGGTTGGCGTTGGCCGGGCACCACCGGCCCTCGCAGCTCCCCTCGCCCTCGGCCGCGTACCGGGTGGGCAGCCGGCTGGGCGCGTCGAAGCCGGTCGCGAGGGGCTTGCCGGCCTCCAGCGCGGCGAGCATGGTGAACAGCTTGAACGTCGAGCCGGCCTGGTATCCGTCGACGCTGTCGCCGCCGGAGATCAGCGGGTTGACGGTGTTCGGGTGGTTGGGCTGCCCGTCCGGGTTCGCGTCGAGGCTGTAGTGCCGGTTGACCGCCATGGCGAGGACCCGGCCGGTGCCCGGCTCGACGGCGGCGATGGGCAGGGCGCGCTTGTTGCCGTACCCGTAGACACTGGTGGCCTGCTTCTGCGCGGTGGCCTGGACCTGCGGGTCCAGCGAGGTCACCACGGTGTAGCCGCCCCGGCGCAGCGCCTGCTCGCGCTCCTCGACGCTCTCGCCGAACGCCGGCTGGGCGAGCCACCACTGCCGCAGGTAGTCGCAGAAGAAGCCCCAGTCGTCGTGGCCCTCGGCGACGGCGGTGCAGCCGTTGGGCTGCGCGGTGGGCTTGAGGGTCAGCTTCTCGGCCTTGGCCCGCGCCGCCTGGTCGGCGGTGATCGCCCCGGTCTCGACCATCGCGTCCAGCACGTAGCCGCGGCGCTCCAGCGCGGCGTCCGCGTCGCCGTCGATCGGGCTGTACGCCTCCGGCGACTGCACCAGGCCGGCGAGCAGGGCCGCCTCGCCGAGGGTCAGGTCCGCCGGGGCCTTGGCGAAGTAGCGCTGGCTGGCCGCCGCGATGCCGTACGCCCCGGAGCCGAAGTACGCGATGTTCAGGTAGCGGTTGAGGATCTCGTCCTTGCTCAGGCGCTGCTCCAACGCCGTGGCGTACCGGATCTCCTGGATCTTGCGCCCGACGGTCTGCTCGGTGGCCGCGGCGCGCTCCTCGGCCGTGCGGCCCGGATCGGTCTTGAGCACGTTGCGGACGTACTGCATGGTCAGCGTCGAGCCGCCCTGCGCGGTGCCACCGCCGGACACGTTCGCCACCAGCGCCCGGAGCAGGCCGCGCAGGTCGGCGCCGCTGTGGTCGTAGAACCGCCGGTCCTCGGCCGCGACGATCGCCTGCCGCATCACCGGGGCGATCTCGTCCAGCCCGACGTCCGTGCGGTTGACGTCGTAGAACGTGGTGATGAGCGTCTTGCCGTCGTTGGCGTAGAGGTAGGAGCGTTGTGGTGTGGCCGGGGTGCGCAGCGCCTCGGGCAGCGCGGCGTACGAACCCAGGGCCGCCTTGGCGCCCAACCCGAGCAGCAGGTTGCCCGGCAGCGCGGCGACCGCCAGGACGAGGCCGGCGAGCACGCCGGCGAGCAGCACGGTGAACAGCCGCGACAGCGGCGAGCGGGGTGGGGCCATGGTCCCCAGGATTGCCATGAAAGCCGCCAACCGACCACCCTCGCGGCCCTCCTGTCAGCAACTTCACCGCCCGCTGCCAGGGACTTCCCATCCCAGCGGCCCCGGCGTCCCCCGCCGCCCCACGCGTCCCGCCGGCCGGCGCCGCGCCGGGCCGGCCAGGGCGGCCGGCGAGGGGGCTCAGCCGGTGGCCAGCGGGCCGTTCGGGCCCGGGCCGGTCGGCGCGGCGGTGGCGAGGCTGGCGCTGGCGGCGTCGCGCGCGATGTCCCGGGGCACCAGGCGCCCGGAGCGGTAGGCGATGCCGATGCCGGCGATCAGCACGAAGATCGCACCGAAGGTCTGCAACGAGCCGATCAACGCGCCGCCGAGGCCCAGCAGCGGGGCGGCGATCATCAGCATCGTGCCGTCGCCGATGCTGAACGCCCCGGACCGAGCCACCGACCACCCGGTCAGCAGCCAGCCCAGGGTGTAGCAGGTGGCGCCGACGAGCACGAGCCCGCGGGCGGTGGTGCCGAAGACCGGGGTCTGCTCCGCCAGGCCCGCGAAGGGCAGCATGAGCACCGTGCCGGCGATGGACACCAGCAGGCCGGCGACGGCGATCCGGCGGCTGCGCGTCGCGGCCAGCAGCCCGGTCAGCGCCAGCAGGGCGAGCAGCCCGAGCCACACCGACGCCACCCAGCCCACCAGGTAGAGCGGCCGGCCGTCGGCCGGGTACGGGTCGTTGCCCACCCCGCCGTCGCTGGCCATCGCCACGACGCCGTAGAGCACGGCGTACGCGGGGAGCAGCCACACCGCGGCCCGGGCGAACCGGCGCAGCGACCAGGCCCAGCTGGCGTTGGTGGCCGGCCCGGCCGGCGTCGGCTCCCCGACGAACGGCAGCACCCCGAACCCCCCGCCGGTACGCCGGCTGCCGAGCGGCGCGGTGGGGTCGTGCGCGCCCGGGACCGGGGCCGAGGACCACACCCGCTTCGCCGGATCCTTCATGCGTCACCTCGCTCGTCCGCGAGCGGTGCGGGACGCGCCGGGGCGCCCCGATGCCTGGTCACCACCCGTCCTAGAACCGATGGTGGCAGGCGCCGGAGCGCCCCATGAGCACTTCTCGTATTTCTCCGGGCTCGTCGGCCCGCGCCACTCAGCCCCGTTCGCGCTGGTCGGCCGGGTCGTTCAGCAGGCTCGCCGGCGAGACCGGCTCCGGCGCCGGCAGCCCCTGCGGCTTGCCGCCGGTGGCCTGCGCCTCGGCGACGCGTACCTCGTCGTGGATCTGCTGGGCGGCGGCCGCCGCGGCCTGCGCCGCCGCGGCCGCCTCGCGCTCCACCTCGCTCGCGCCGTCGGCCGCCTCCGGCGCCGGCTCGTCGCCGACCATCCGGCTCAGCCCGCCGAGCGCGCCGCCCATCCCCTCGAGGGCCTTGGTCAGCTCGGCCGGGACGATCCAGACCTTGTTCGCGGTGCCGTTGGCGATCTGCGGCAGCGCCTGGAGGTACTGGTAGGCGAGCACCTTCTGGCTCGGGTTGGCCTGGTGGATCGCGTCGAACACCGTCCGGATCGCCTTGGCCTGGCCCTCGGCCTGGAGGATCCGCGCCTGCCGGTCACCGTCGGCGCGCAGCACCGCGGCCTGCTTCTCGCCCTCGGCGGTGAGGATCTGCGACTGCTTGTGCCCCTCGGCGTTCAGGATCGCCGCCCGGCGGTCCCGCTCGGCGCGCATCTGCTTCTCCATCGAGTCCCGGATGCTCGGCGGCGGCTCGATGGCCTTGATCTCCACCCGGGTGACCTTGATGCCCCACCGGCCGGTGGTCTCGTCCAGCACGCCGGAGAGGTGCCGGTTGATCTCCTCGCGGCTGGTCAGCGCCCGCTCCAGGTCCAGCGAGCCGATGACGTTGCGCAGCGTCGTGACGGTGAGCTGCTCGATGGCCTGGAGGAAGTTCGAGATCTCGTACGTGGCGCGGACCGAGTCGACGACCTTGAAGTAGAGCACCGTGTCGATCGAGACCACCAGGTTGTCGGAGGTGATCACCGGTTGCGGCGGGAAGCTGACCACCTGCTCACGCATGTCGACCTTGGTGCGGACCGCGTCGATGAACGGGACCAGGAGGTTCAGCCCCGGGTTCAGGGTGCGCTTGTACCGACCCAGCCGCTCGACCACGTCCTGGCGCTGCTGGGGCACGATCCGCACCGCCTTGGCCAGGGTGATCACCCCGATCAGCGCCACGGCCATCAACAGGACCGGGATCACGAGTTCCATGTACTCACCTTTTCGCTTCGGGTAGCTCGTCGGAGGGGGAAACGTCGTCCCGCCAGACCAGGGCGGTGGCGCCCCGGACCTGGATCACCTGCACCCGCTCACCGGGGGCGAAGACCTGGCTGGCGTCGTAGGACCGGGCCTGCCACAGCTCGCCGTCGATCTTGACCATGCCCTGCCCGACGTCGATCCGCTCCAGCACCAGCGCCGTGCTGCCCTCGATCGCCTCCACGCCGAACGGCTGCTCGCCGCTCTCCAGGGCGGAGCGTCGGTGCTTGCGCAGCGTCGGGCGTACGCCCAGCACCGTCAGCGCCGACACCCCGGCGAAGACGATCGCCTGCACGCCCACCGGCGCGCCGAGCGCCGCGGCGCCGGCGGCGGCGAAGGCCCCGGCCGCGAACATGATCAGGAACAGCGTCGTCGTGAAGATCTCGGCGACCGCCAGCACCACACCCAGCACGATCCACAGCACGGCGTCCACCCCACGATCGTGACACGACAATGCACGCGCGGCCCACCCGCGAAGATCAGTAAGCTCGGCGGCACGTCAGCGGCCCGCCCCACCGGGCCCGGAGGGAGGAGCCCCGTGTCCCTGCTGCCCGACACCGCCCGCCACGTCGACACTCTCGTCGCCGAGGCGCAGTCCGCCGGTCGGACGCCGTCCCTGGTGATCGGCGTGGTACGCGACGGCGCGCTGGCACACCTCGCCACCGCCGGCGAGCACCCGCGCCCGGATGGCGACCTGCAATACCGGCTCGGGTCGATCAGCAAGACCATGACCGCGACCCTGGTCATGCAGGAGCGCGACGCCGGCCGGCTGGCCCTGGACGACCCGCTGGAGAAGCATCTGCCCGGCACCGCCGTCGGCACGCTCACGCTGCGGCAACTGCTCGGCCACGCCAGCGGCCTGCAGCGCGAGCCGGAGGGGCCGTGGTGGGAACGCGCCGAGGGCGTCGACCTGGAGACCCTGGTGGCCGGGGTGACCGCCGAGAAGATCGCCTACCCCGCGCACCGGTCCTACCACTACTCCAACCTGGCGTACGGGCTGCTCGGCGGGGCGCTGGAGCGGATCACCGGCACGCCGTGGGCCGAACTGCTCCGCCAGCGCGTCCTGGCGCCGCTCGGCATGCGCCGGACGACGTACGCGGCGACCGAGCCGTTCGCCCGCGGCTACGTGGTACACCCGTGGCACGACACGCTGCGGGAGGAGCCGCGTACCGACACCGGGGCGATGGCCCCGGCCGGGCAGCTCTGGTCGACCGCCGAGGACCTGGCCCGGTGGGCGGCCTTCCTGGCCGACCCGGCGCCGGAGGTGCTGGCGGCGGAGACGCTGACCGAGATGTGCGCCCCCGTGGTGATCAGCGACCTGGACTCGTGGACCGGCGGGCACGGCCTGGGGCTGGAGCTCTACCGGCAGGGCGAGCGGGTGTACGTGGGGCACGGCGGCTCGATGCCCGGCTACGTGGCGGCCCTGACCGTGCACCGCCCGTCCCGCACGGCCGTGATCGGCTTCGCCAACTCGTACGGCTTCCGCACCGACGGGATCGGCGGGCTCGCGCAGCGGATCCTCACCGCCGTGCTGGACGCCGAGCCGGCGCTGCCGCGGCCCTGGCGGCCGAGTGCCGCCGCGCCGCCCGCCGGAACCGCCGAGATCGCCGGCCGCTGGTGGTGGATGGGGGTGCCCCTCGACCTGACCTGGGACGCCGCCACGGGTGGCCTGATGGCGCACGTGCGCGGGGAACGGATGAGCTGTTTCGCCCCGGAGGGACCGGACCGCTGGCGGGGCCGCTCCGGCCCGGAGAACGGCGAGATCCTCTCCGTGCTGCGCGACGAGGCGGGGCGGGCGGTGGCGCTGGACATCGCCACCTTCGTCTTCACCCGCACCCCCGACCAGGAGCCCTGACCCCGGCCCCGGCCGCAACCACGCTCAGGCGGGCTCGGTGACGAAGTCGATCAGGCGTTCCATCGCGTTGATCAGCGGGGTCTCCACGTCGGCGAAGCTGTCCACCCGGGACAGGATGTGCCGCCACATGTCGGCCGGCTCGGCGACCCCGAGCGCGGCGCAGACCCCCTCCTTCCACGGCTGCCCCGGCGGCACCACGGGCCACGCCCGGATGCCCAGCGCCGCCGGCTTGACCGCCTGCCACACGTCGACGTACGGGTGGCCGGTGACCAGCACGTGCGGCGAGGTCACCTTCGCCACGATCCGGCTCTCCTTGGAGCCGGGGACCAGGTGGTCGACCAGCACGCCGAGGCGGCGACCCGGGCCGGGGGCGAACGCGCGCACCTCGGCGTCGAGGGCGTCGATGCCGTCCAGCGGCTCCACCACCACGCCCTCGATCCGCAGGTCGTCGCCCCAGATGCGCTCGACCAGGGCCGCGTCGTGGATGCCCTCCACCCAGATCCGGCTGGCCTTGGCGACCTGGGCGCGGACCCCGTCCACGGCGATCGAGCCGGAGGCGGTGCGCCGGCGGGCCGCCGGGACGGGGGCGCGGCTCGGCCGGCGCAGCGTCACCGGCTCCCCGTCGAGCAGGAACGCCGCCGGCAGCAGCGGGAAGTTGCGCCGCCGGCCGTGCCGGTCCTCCAGCACCACCGCGCCGGCCTCGAAGCCGACCACCGCGCCGCAGAAGCCGGAGTCGGCGTCCTCGACCACGAGGTCCGGTTCGGCGTCCACCTCGGGGGTGACCTTCCGTCGCCGCCAGTCCCCCGCCAGCACGTCGTCCGCATACCGCCGCCCCATGAGAGATCACGCTAACCGCCCGCCTCCACGCCCGCACCCGACACGCCGCGACGCCCCCGGCACGCCGACCGTGCCGTCGTGGCGCCCGCACACGCCGCGCGGTTCGGCGTTCCGCCCACACCACCACATGATCGACAGGCGGGGGGCGGGCGGAGCGGCAGTCGAGACAGGGGCGGCGATGACCACGTACCCTTTCGGCATGTCCACCCCCGCAGCGGGCGCGGCCACTCTCGCGCCGCGCCGGTCCAGCCGGTTCGTTGCCTGGGTGCGCGCGTGGCGCGCCGGGCTGGTGCCCTTCGACGAGGTCGCCGACGCCATCGCCGGCGACGAGGAGCACCTGGTCGCGGACGCGCCCGGCACCTGGACCGACGTCCCGCTGCCGCAGGCGCTGCCCACCCTGGCGAAGCTCTCGCCGGACGAGATCCGCCTGGTGCTGCCCGCACCGGGCGATCCGCGCGGGCTGCCCGGCCCGGGCGACTTCGCCGGCGCGGCGCTGCTGGCCGGCGAGGCGGTCGTCGCGGGCAGCCTCGGTCTGATCCCGCACGTGCGCACGCACACGTCCGGCTCCGGCGACACCTTCGAGACGGTGCTCTGGCGGGTCTACCCGCTGCCGGCCAACGCTCCGGCCGCGTCGCTCGCGCTGCCCGGCGCGGCCGAGGCCGAGGCGGAACTGGCGGCGGCCCTGCACCACACCACCGCCGCGCTGACCCGGCTGGACGTCGCCCAGTGGCGACCCGAGCTGGCCGGGGCACTGGAGGAGCTGCGCCGACCCAACGGCGCCACCGACCTGCCGCCCGGGTTCGACCCGCGGGCCCGGCGGCTCTTCGCCCGGGCCGCCGTGCTCGACCGGGTGCTCGCCCTGGCCGGGCACGCCGCGCCCGGCGGCGCGATCAACAACTACGAGGCCCAGCAGCGCGACGCCGCGCTGCGCCCGCTGACCGCCGCCTGCCGACAGGCCCTGGTGGCCGCCTGCAACGCCCCGCTGCGCCCCTGACGGCGGGCGGGCGTACCGCCGCGGGCGGGGGGCCGGTGTCGGGCGCGCGGCGGCCGGGCCGCGCGGCGCCCGCGCGTCAGACCTCGTCGACCAGGTCGGCCACCGAGTTGACGATCCGCGACGGACGGTACGGGTAGCGCTCCGCCTCGGCGCGGCTGCTGATCCCGGTCAGCACCAGGATCGTCTCCAGGCCGGCTTCCAGCCCGCAGAGGATGTCGGTGTCCATCCGGTCGCCGATCATGGCTGTCGTCTCGGAGTGCGCGTTGATCGTGTTCAGCGCCGAGCGCATCATCATCGGGTTGGGCTTGCCGACGAAGTACGGCTCCACCCCCGTCGCCTTCGAGATCATCGCGGCGACCGAACCGGCGGCCGGCAGCGCGCCCTCCACCGACGGCCCGGTCACGTCGGGGTTCGTGCAGATGAACCGGGCCCCGTCGTTGATCAGCCGGACGGCCTTGGTGATCGCCTCGAAGCTGTAGGTACGGGTCTCCCCCAGCACCACGTAGTCCGGCGCGTAGTCGGTCAGCACGTAGCCCACCGCGTGCAGCGCCGTGGTCAGCCCGGCCTCCCCGATCACGTACGCGGTGCCGCTCGGCCGCTGGTCGGCCAGGAACTGGGCGGTGGCCAGCGCGGACGACCAGATGGCGTGCTCGGGCACGTCGAGGCCCATCCGGCTCAGCCGGGCCTGCAGGTCCCGCGGCGTGTAGATCGAGTTGTTCGTGAGCACCAGGAACGGCTTGCCCGAGGCGCGCAGCCGGGAGACGAACTCCGGCGCGCCGGGCACGGGCTGACCCTCGTGCACCAGCACGCCGTCCATGTCGGTCAGCCAGCTCTCCACCGGCTTGCGGTCCTGCATCGTCACTCGTTCCAGGGGTGTCGGGGGCGCCGGCGGAGCCGGCGCGGCGGTCAGGAGTCGGGATTCGGGGGTCGGGTCGGCGGCCGTCACGAGTCGGGCCGCCGAGGGCGGGCCCGGCGGCGGTCAGGAGCCGGGCCGCCCCGGGGCCGGGGCGACGGGGCGGCGGGCGGGGACGCAGCACACCGTCGGGCAGGTGTCCCACATCGGCAGGTCACCGAGGCGGCGGCGCAGGGCCACCCCGTCCGGCTCGGTCCGCTCCCGGACCAGCTCGCGGACCATCGCCACGAACCGCGGGTCCGTGCCCGGGGTGGCGGCCCGGACGAAGTCCAGGCCGAGCTGCCTGGCCGTCTGGCGCGCCTCGGTGTCCAGGTCCCACACCACCTCGAGGTGGTCGGAGACGAACCCGATCGGGCTGACCACCACGCCGGTGGTGCCGGCCTCGGCCAGCGTGCCCAGGTGGTCGTTCACGTCCGGCTCCAACCACGGCACGTGCGGCGGGCCGGAGCGGCTCTGCCAGACCAGGTCCCAGGGCAGGTCCGGGGCGGCCGCCGCGTGCACCAGCCGGGCCACCTCGGCGAGCTGCGCCTCGTACCGGCCGCCGTGGGGGCCTGCGGTGGCGGCCATCGAGTTCGGGATCGAGTGGGCGGTGAACACCAGCCGGGTGCTGTCCCGCTTCGCCGGGTCGAGCTGCGCCAGCGCCGCCCGTACCGCGTCGACGTGCGGCTCGACGAACCCGGGATGGTCCCAGAACTGGCGGATCTTGTCGATCAGCGGGGCGTCCGGGCCGACCGCCGCCCGGGCGGCGGCGATGTCGTCCTGGTACTGACGGCAGGAGGAGTAGCCGCCGAGGGCGCTGGTGACGAACGCCAGGGCGTGCCGGACGCCGTCGTCGCGCATCCGCGCCACGGTGTCGGCGAGCATCGGATCCCAGTTCCGGTTGCCCCAGTAGACGGGCAGGTCGACGCCGTGGGCGGCGAAGTCCTCCCGGATCGCCGCGAGCAGCTCGCGGCACTGCTGGTTGATCGGGGAAACGCCGCCGAAGTGCTGGTAGTGCTCGGCGACCTCCGCCAGCCGTTCCGGCGGCACGCCCCGCCCCCGGGTCACGTTCTGCAGGAACGGCATCACGTCCTCGGGCCGCTCCGGCCCGCCGAAGGACACCAGGACCACCGCGTCGTACGCCATGGTGCCATTCTTCCCCGTCGGCCGCGCCCGCCGGGCAAGGCCCCCTCGCCCCGGCGGTTAGGAAGGGCCCCCTGCTATGCAGAATGCGATTGCAGGGGGCCCTTCCTTACACCTCAGGCGCCGATGGCGTGGTAGCCGCCGTCGACGTGGACGATCTCGCCGGTGGTGGCCGGGAACCAGTCGGACAGCAGCGCCAGGCAGGCCCGGGCGGCCGGCTCCTGGTCGGTGAGGCTCCAGCCCAGCGGCGCGCGCTCGGTCCAGGCGTTTTCAAACTGCTCGAAGCCCGGGATCGACTTGGCAGCGATGGTGCGCAGCGGCCCGGCGGCGACCAGGTTGCTGCGGATGCCCTGCTTGCCTAGGTGCAGCGCCAGGTAGCGGGAGGCCGACTCCAGCCCGGCCTTGGCCACGCCCATCCAGTCGTAGACGGGCCACGCCTTGGTCGCGTCGAAGGTCAGGCCGACGACCGCGCCGCCGGCGGACATCAGCGGCAGCGCCGCCATGGCCAGCGACTTGTAGGAGTACGTGGAGACCTGCAGCGCGGTCGCCACGTCCTCCCACGGCGCGTCGAGGAAGCCGCCGCCGAGGCAGCTCTGCGGGGCGAAGCCGATCGAGTGCACCACCCCGTCGAGGCCGTCGACGTGCTCGCGCACCCGGTCGGCGAGCCCCGCGAGGTGCTCGGCGTTGGCCACGTCCAACTCGATCACCGGCGCCGGCTCGGGCAGCCGCTTGGCGATCCGCTCGACCAGGGACAGCCGGCCGTAGCCGGTGAGCACGACCTGCGCCCCGTTCTCCTGGGCGAGCTTCGCCACCGAGAAGGCGATCGAGGCGTCGGTGATGACGCCGGTGACGAGCAGCCGCTTACCGGCGAGCAGTCCGGACATGCAGGGATTCCTCCGTAGTTCTTCAGTGACCGCTGTCAGTGGCCCATGCCGAGGCCGCCGTCGACGGGGATGACGGCGCCGGAGATGTAGCCAGCGGCGTCCCCGGCCAGCCAGGTGACCGCGCCCGCGACCTCGTCCGGCTGCGCGAAGCGGCCGGCGGGGATGACCTTGCGGTACTCGGTCTTGCGGTCCTCGGGCAGCGCGGCGGTCATGTCGGTCTCGACGTAGCCGGGCGCGACGACGTTGGCGGTGATGTTGCGGCTGCCCAGCTCGCGGGTGATGGAGCGGGCCACGCCGACCAGTCCGGCCTTGCTCGCCGCGTAGTTGACCTGGCCGGGGCCGCCGTAGAGGCCGACCACCGAGGAGATGAAGATCATTCGGCCCCACTTCGCGCGGAGCATCTTGGTCGAGGCGCGCTTGGCGCACCGGAACGCGCCGGTCAGGTTGGTGTCCAGCACGCGGGTGAACTGCTCCTCCGACATGCGCATCAGCAGCGTGTCGTCGGTGATGCCGGCGTTGGCGACCAGCACCTCGACCGGCCCCAACTCGGCCTCGATGGCGGTGAAGGCCGCGTCGACCGAGTCGGAGTCGGTGACGTCGCAGCGCACCCCGAACAGCCCCTCGGGGGCGTCGCCGCTGCGGTGGGTCACCGCCACCCGGTCGCCCTGCTTGGCGAAGGCCTGCGCGATCGCCAGGCCGATCCCCCGGTTGCCGCCGGTCACCAGGACGGTACGGGCCACGGGTCCCCCCTCTGCTCAGTGATCTCCCGGTCGGTCGGAGCCTAGGCGTTACCGACAGGTAAGCGCTAACGGCGGGCACGTCAGACCGGGTCACGACGCACGGATCGCCCGTTCCCGGGCGCGTCGCGCCGGGGGCTGCCGGGAGCGGGTCCGCCCGGTGGACCCTTGTGGGCGGACCGCCCGCGGACACTCGCCGCCCCACGCGCGAGGGCGGCGACAGCGGCGGCCCGAGCCGGGCGGGCGGTCGACCGGAGCCGATGGGCCGAGTGCGGCAACGGACGCCGGCCGGTGTACGATCATCGGCGTTTGCGGGCCGATCGCGGCCCGCGTTCCGGGCCCCGCCGACCACAGGAGGTGATCGCTGTGCGAGATAGCGATCCTCCCAGTCGTGGCCGGGCCGTCCGTCAGCCCCGCTGAGCCACGACTCAGCAGGTGAGCTGACCCAGCTCCGCTCCCCGCACCCGCCCGGTCCCCGGCCCCGCGCCGGGTGACCGCGCCGTGCCGCCCGCCACCCGGGCGGCCCGCCGGGAGCCGCCCCCCGGTCACGACTTCTGTGTGCGCGTCCTGATCCACCCCTGCGGTTCGCTTCCGCTCGCGGACCGTCCAGTCGCCACCCGGAGCCGTCCATGAGCCGCTACGTCGCCCCGCTGGGCTTCACCCTCGCCGCCGTCTGGGTGGCCGTCATCTTCGTCCTCGCCGGCCACTGACATTCGGGACGCCGGCGGTGGGCGTCGACCGCCCGCCGCCGGCGTCCCGGGTGTCAGAGCATGCGGGAGGACCACAGCAGGCTGAGCGCGCCGGCGCACAGCGCCAGCAGCAGGGCCACGCCCGCGTACCACTGGGTGACCTCGCGGGGCTCCGTCCGGAACCCGATCGAGCTGCCCATGTCCTGGTAGACCTGCTTCAACTCGGTCACCGAGGCCGCCTCGTAGAAGTAGCCCTCCGTGGCCTCGGCCAGATCGGCCAGGGCCAGCCGGTCCACCGGCACCCGCTGCAACTGCCCGCCGATGTCCACCTGCCCCGAGTCGGTGCCGAAGGCGATCGTGGAGACCGGCACGTTGGCCGCCTGCGCCGCCGAGGCCGCCTCCTCCACCGACCGCCCCGAGGTGCGGTAGCCGTCGGAGAGCAGCACGATGCGGGCCGGCGGGATCTCCGCCGCGCCGTCGGCCGGCACCGACCGGATCGCCTCCAGGCAGGTGAAGACCGCCTCCCCGGTCGCCGTCGCCTCGGCCAGCACCAGCCCGTCGATCGCGCTGGTCACCGCCTCCCGGTCCTTGGTCGGCGGCACCAGCACGTTCGCCGCCTTGGCGAACGAGACCAGCCCCAGGTTGTAGCTCTCCGGCAGCTCGCCGACGAACTGCTTGGCCGCCTCCTGCGCCGCCTCCAGCCGGTTCGGCGCCACGTCGTCGGCCTGCATGGACAGCGACACGTCGATGGCCAGCATCACGGTGGCCCGCTCCAGCGGCTCCCGGGTGTCGACCGCCGGCCGGGCCAACGCGGTCGCCAGCACCAGCAGGCAGAGCAGGAACGCGGTCGCCGGCACGTGCCGACGCCAGCCCAGCCCCTTTGGCGCCAGGGTGCGCAGCAGGTCCACGTTGGTGAACCGCATCGCGTACGCCCGGCGGTTGCGCTGCCGCCAGACGTAGAGCGCGGCGAGGGCCAGCACCGGCAGCACGGCCAGCAGCCACCACGGTTGCAGAAAACGGATCATCGTGTCGTCCCCCTGGTGCGGGCGTGCCGCTGCGCGGCCACGAAGCGCACCATGTCGAGCAGCCAGTCTCGGTCCGTACGCAGTCGCAGGTGGGCCGCGCCCGCGCCGCGCAGCGCGGCGGAGATCTCCGCCCGCTGGGCGGCAGCCGCCTCGGCGTAGCGGTGCCGCAGCAGCGGGTCGGCGGTCTGCACCTCGTGCAGCCCGCCGGTCTCCGGGTCGACCACCGGCAGCACCCCGACGTCGGGCAGCTCCAGCTCCCGGGGGTCGACCACCTCGATCGCCAGCAGGTCGTGCCGTATGCGCAGTTTGCGCAGCGGCCGGGCCCAGCGGTCGGTCGGGGCGAGGAAGTCGGAGATGACCACCGCCACCCCACGCCGCCGGGGCGGCCGGTTGAGCATGTCGACCAGCGTGCCCAGGTCGCTGCGCCCCGGGCGGATCTCGGTGCCGGCGACCGCCCGCAGCAACGCCTGGGCCTCCTTGCGGCCGGAGCGGGCGGGCACCCGGGTGAACACGTCCGGACCGGGGACCGGCGGCGCGCTCCGCCACCGGCGCGCCGGGGCGCTCGTGCCGCCGCCGCTGCCGATCACGGCGCCGATCCGGTTGCCGCCGCGCACGGTCAGGTGGGTCAGCGCCGCCGCGGCCGCCACCACGACGTCGCGCTTGAGCCACCGGCCGGTGCCGAAGTCCAGGCTGGCCGAGAGGTCCACCGCCAGCCACGTCTCCAGTTCGCGGTCGGCCACCGTACGCCGGACGTGCGGCATCGTCGTGCGGGCGGTGACCGGCCAGTCCATCCGGCGTACGTCGTCGCCGGGGCGGTACTCGCGGGACTCCCCCGCCTCGCTGCCGGGGCCGGGCAGCAGGCCGGCGTAGTCGCCCTGGAGCAGGCCGTCGAGTTTGCGGGTGACCAGCAGTTGCAGCCGCGACAGGACGGCTTCGGTGCGGTCCGAGGGGATGTCGGCGGGCCGCCGGACGGGTGAGGTCACGGCCGCTGCCCGGGCCAACCGGCGCCCGGCGGCGCGGCGGTCGGCGTCGGTGTGGCCTGCTGACGGGGCGCGACCGAGGGCAGCGGAATGGTGGACATCACCCGGTGCACGACGTGGTCGGCGGGCACGTCGTCGGCGAGCGCGTCGTAGCTGAGCACCAGCCGGTGGCGCAGGATGTCCGGCGCGATGTCCTGCACGTCCTGCGGCAGGGCGTAGTCCCGGCCCCGCAGCAGCGCCAGCGCGCGGGTCGCCCGGACCAGGCCGAGCGAGGCGCGCGGGCTGGCGCCGTACTGGATGAGCTGGGCGACGTCCGGCATCCCGTGCTCCGCCGGGGCACGCGTGGCCAGCACCAGCCGGACCGCGTAGTCGACCAGGGCGTTGTGCACGAAGACCTGGTCCGCCTTGTGCTGGAGGGCGACCAGGTCGGCGGTGGTGAACACCGGCGCCGGCTCCGGCGGGGCGACGCCCATCCGGTAGACGATCTCCCGCTCCTCGGCGTCGGTCGGGTAGCCGACGAGGATCTTCATCAGGAAGCGGTCCCGCTGCGCCTCGGGCAGTGGATAGACCCCCTCCTGCTCGATCGGGTTCTGCGTCGCCATCACCAGGAACGGGTTGGGCACCCGGTGCGTCTCGCCGCCGATCGAGACCTGCCGTTCGCTCATCACCTCCAGCAGCGCCGACTGCACCTTGGCCGGCGCCCGGTTGATCTCGTCGGCAAGCAGGAAGTTGACGAAGACCGGGCCCAGCTCGACGTCGAACTTCTCGCTCGACTGCCGGTAGATGCGGGTGCCCATGATGTCGGCCGGCACCAGGTCCGGGGTGAACTGCACCCGGGCGAAGGAGCCGCCGACGACCCTGGCGAGCGTCTCCACGGCGAGCGTCTTGGCCACCCCCGGGACGCCCTCCAGCAGGCAGTGGCCCCGGGCGAGCAGCGCGACGAACATCCGCTCCACCATCCGGTCCTGCCCGACGATCACCCGCTTGATCTCGAACAGCGCCCGCTCCAGCAGGGTCGCGTCCTCGGCCGGCGTGGTCACCGGCGCGGGTGTCTGCGGGCCCGTCCCGTTGGGCGTCGGGGCGTCGGGCGTGGTCGGCTGGGCCACCGGTCCTCCACAGCATGATCGGTTGTCGTGCGGCGTGGTGCGTGTCAAGACTCGCATGCCCGGCTGAGTGCCGAGGTGGGGAGAACCCGATTATCGCCGCGCCGTCCCGAGTCGCCGGATCGCCGGCCCGCCACGCCGTCCCACGTCGCGGAATCGCCGTTCACGGGTGGACACGGACGGCCCCGGCGTGTGTACGATTCACCCCGTCGCCGGGCGGCTCCCCCCGTGGCCGCCCGGCGCTCACCTCTTCGGCCCGCCCGCCGCCCCTAGACTGGGCGGGATGAGCGACCACCTTCCCGCCGACGAGCCGCTGATCTGCTCGTCCCGCGGCTGTCGTGCCCCCGCCCGGTGGGCGCTGCGGTGGAACAATCCCCGGCTGCACGACACCGACCGGCGCAAGACCTGGCTGGCCTGCGCCGAGCACCGCTCCTCCCTCGGCGACTTTCTGGACGCCCGCGGGTTCCTGCGGGAGGTCGCACCGGTGGTCGGATCGCCTACGCTCGAAGGGTGAGCGCGCACAACGGATTCCCTCGGTGAGCGGTGACGGATCCGCCGGCCCGCCGCCGGCACCGCCCCGCCCGCCGGCGGGCCCCCTGGAGCCGTGGCCGGACACCGTCCGCTGGCAGCCGATCTCACCCGACCTGATCTGGGTGGAGCTGCTCCGGCTCGCGATGGTGCTGGTCGTCGTCCTGCTCGGGCTGGGCGTCGGCTGGGCGTTCAGCGGGGCCTGGCCGTTCGGCGCGGCGGGCGGCGTGGTGCTGCTGCTGGGCGCCCTGCGGGTCGTGACCATCGTCCGGGCCGTACGGGCCTGGGGGTACGCCGAGCGGGAGGACGACCTGCTGGTCCGGCACGGCCTGCTGGTGCGGCGGCTCTCCATCGTGCCGTACTCGCGGATGCAGTTCGTGGACGTCAGCGCCGGACCGCTGGAGCGGGCGTTCAACCTGGCCACCGTCCAGTTGCACACGGCCGCGGCGGCCAGCGACGCCCGCGTGCCGGGGCTGCGCCCGGCGGAGGCGTCCCGGCTGCGCGACCGGCTCACCGCGCTCGGCGAGGACCGGGCGGAGGGGCTGTGAGCGACCCGGCCGGCCGCGCGACGGACCGGACCGAGCCGCCCCGGGTGGAGCCCGGCCTCCGGCCGGCGGCGATACCGCCCGTCGCGCAGGGCCCTGCCGCGGCACCCGGACCGGCGCCGTACGATCCGCACCCGCCCGCCGGCCCCGCGCCGGACACCCCGCACGGACCCGCGGACCCGCCGGCCGGGCCGGGCACGGCCCCGGACACCCCGCCCCCACCGCCCGGCCCGCCGGCGCCTCCCCCGGTCGCCGGAGCAGTGCCGGGTGACACGGCGCCGGAGCACGCCGAGCCCCGGCAGCGGCTGCACCCGCTCAGTCCCGCGCTGCACGGGGCCAAGTCGCTGGTCGTGGTGATCGCCGGCCTGTCCTGGTCGACCCTCTCCCGGGTCGGCTTCGGCTGGTTCGCCCTGATGGCGGTCGTGCTGGCCCTGGGCGCCACCGTGCTCGCGGTCGTCAGCTGGTACCACACCGGCTACCACGTGGTCGGCCGCGAACTTCGGGTGCACGAGGGGCTCCTCTGGCGGCGCACCCGGGCGATCCCGCTGGAGCGGCTCCAGGCCGTCGAGGTGGTCCGCCCGCTGCTCGCCCAGCTCACCGGCCTGGCCGAGCTGCGGCTGGAGGTGGTCGGCGGCGGCAAGACCGAGGCGCCGCTGGCCTACCTGAGCGTCGCCGAAGCGACCGCGCTGCGTCGGCGGCTGCTCGCCCTCGCCGGTCGGGCGGCCGGGGCGACGGCGGCGGCCGGGGTGACGGCGGCGACCGGGGCGGTCCCGGCCGAGGCGCCCGCGCCGCCCGGCCGGCCGCTGCACACCGTCGCGAACAAGGACCTGCTGGTCAGCCAGCTGCTGACCCCGCAGGCGTTCATGATCCCGTTCGGTGTGGCGTTCGTGCTGGCGCAGTTCCTCTCCGAGGACTCGTGGTCGTTCATCGCGGTGGCGAGCACCCTCACCGCCATGGCCGGCGTGCTGCTGCAACCGGTGCGCCGGGTGCTCGACGACTGGAACTTCCGGCTCGCCCGGGACGAGGGCACGCTACGGATCCGCAACGGGCTGCTGGAGACCCGCGCCCAGACGGTCCCGCTGGACCGGGTGCAGACCGTCGGGGCGACCTGGCCGCTGCTGTGGCGGGTCAAGGGGTGGCTGCGGCTGCGCCTGGAGGTGGCCGGCTACTCCGCCGGCGAGAGCGACGACCGCAACCGGCCGGACCGCCTGCTCCCCGTGGGCGACCTGCCGACCGGCGCGGCGATCGTGGCCGAGGTGCTGGCCGGGGTGTGCCTGACCACGCTGCCGTTGACCCCGCCGCCGGAGCGGGCCCGCTGGCTCAACCCGCTGAGCCGGGGCGTGCTCGGCGCCGGCCTCGACGCCCGGGTCTTCGCGGTCCGGTCCGGCCTGCTCACGCGGCAGGTGGCGCTCGTGCCGTACGCCCGGATCCAGAGCGTGCGGGTGGTGCAGGGGCCGGCGCAGCGGCGGCTGCGGCTGGCGACGGTGCACGCCGACACGGCCGGCGGCGCCGGCGCGGCCGCGCGGGACCGGGACCTGGCCGAGGCGTGGGCCCTGGCGGCGGAGCTGACGGCTCGGGCGCGCGCCGCCCGGCAGGCCGGCTGACCGCCTCCCGCATCGACGTTCAGCCGCCCGGCCGACCGCTGCACCGGCCGCCGCGCCGGTCCGTGGTCACCCGACCGGCCGACCACGCACGGGTCGCGGGCCGCCCCGCCACCCGCCGCGGGGTCGACGCTCAGCGCGTCGCCGGCACCGCCGGCGGCTCGGCGGAGGCGGGCGGTTCGGTCGGCTCGGGGTCGCCCTCCGCCACGGCCCGGCGGGCCCGGCGCGCCGCCCACCAGCGCTCCGCCAGGCCCACCACCAGGAAGGTCATCCCGACGTACGCCCAGCCGACCAGCACGTCGATGACGTAGTGCTCGCCGCTGTAGACCAGGGTGAAGGTCATCGCCAGCGGGTACGCCAACAGCAGCGGCCACCAGCGGCGGCGGGTCTGCCGGAGGAAGAACAGCACCACGAACAGGGCGAACGCGGTGTGCAGCGACGGCATGGCGGCCACCGGGTTGGAGGCGATCTGCCCGGCGTTGAGCAGGTTGCCTGCGCCGTGCATGCCGAACGCCTTCCAGCCCCGGGTGGAGATCCGGGCGACCTCCTCCAGCAGCCCGTTCTGCGCCGCCCACCAGGGCGGGGCCGCCGGGTAGAGGAAGTAGGTGACCAGGCCGGTGGCGCACAGGAAGCCCCAGCGACGCATGAACGCCGCCCAACGCCCCCGGTCGCGCAGCCAGAGCACCGCCGCGGCGGCCAGCGCCACCACGAAGTGGGAGAAGTAGACCCAGCTGACCAGGACATCCCACCAGTGCACCTCGGGCCGGTAGAGGTGCTGCTGGAGCCAGACCGTCGGCACCTCGCCACCGGTCGCCCAGCCGAACATGACCCGGTCGGCGACGATCAGCTCGTACGCGTGCGGGGTCGCGCCGTTGTCGGCGAAGCCGCGGGAGAGGTTGTAGACGGCGAGCAGCAGCACCACCGGCACCCAGTCCCGGGCGAAACGCAGATGGCTGCGCCACGGCCGGCTGCTGTTCCAGGCGACCGTCGCCGCCCAGATCCAGAGGAACGCGTACGCCGGGTCGGTCGGCAGGCCGATGCCGAGCCAGCCGGCGACGAAGGCGACCCCCCAGACGGTCATCGCGACCACGCGACGACGCCCGCCGTCGGGCGAGGCGGGCGGGCCGGTCCGGGCGGGGGGCTGGGGGTCGGTCGCGACAGACATCGCGGTCAAGGTTAACGGCGCGGACGGCATCGACCGACGCCGACCGCCCGCCGCGCCGCCAGGGGCGCGGCGGGCGGTCGACCGGTGGTGGACGGCGCGCGAACCGCGGACCGGCGCTCCCCCCGGAACCCGTGAACCGTCGGCGCGGCACGGACGCCCGCCGGCCCCGGCCCGCCTCGTCTAGGCTTTGGCCATGCAGGAGCAGCCGGAGCCCGCCCTGACGCCGGGCCTGACCGCCCGGGTGGAGCTGACCGTCGCCGACACCGACACCGCCCAGGCGGTGGGCTCCGGGGACGTGCCGGTGCTGGGCACGCCCCGGGTGCTCGCCCTCGCCGAGGCGGCCACGGTGGCGGCCACCGCCCCCCGGATGCCCAGCGGGTCGACGACGGTCGGCACCCGCGTGGAGCTCGACCACCGCGCGGCCACCCCGGTGGGGCGGACGGTGGTGGCGCAGGCCCGGCTGGCCGCGGTCGAGGGGCGACGGCTGCACTTCGAGGTGAGCGTGCGCGACGGCGACGAGACGGTCGCCGAGGGCCGGGTGGAGCGGGTGCTGGTCGACCGGCAGCGCTTCGTGGAACGCGCGGCCCGGTCGTCGTGACCGGCCGCTTCGTACAGGTCGCGGACGGGGTGCACGTGCTGCGCGAGCCGCTGCTGCACGTCAACGTCACGCTGGTCGTCGGCGACGGGGCCGCGCTGCTGGTCGACACGCTCTCCACCGCCGGGCAGGCCGCCGAGCTGGCCGCCGCCGCCCGGGCGGTCACCACCCACCCGTGGACCGTGGTCAACACCCACCACCACTTCGACCACTGTTTCGGCAACGCCACCCTCGCCGCCGACCCACCCCGCCCGGTGTACGCGCACGAGGTGGCCGCCGAGGCGATGCGCGAGGAGGCGGACCGGCTACGCCGGGAGGCGTACGCGGAGATGCGCGACGAGCACCCCGCGCTGGCCGAGGAACTGGCCGGCACCGCGCTGCTGGCGCCGACGCACACCGTCCACGGCGAGACCGTCCTCGACGTGGGCGGCCGGCGGGTGGTGCTGCGCCACCCCGGTCGCGGGCACACCGCCGGTGACCTGGTGGTGCACGTGCCGGACGCCGACGTGCTGGTCGCCGGGGACCTGGTGGAGCAGAGCGGGCCGCCCGCCTTCGAGGAGTCCTACCCGTTGCAGTGGCCGGACACGGTGGCCGAGCTGCTCCGGATGACCACCCCGGCCACCGTCGTCGTGCCGGGGCACGGCGACCCGGTGGACGTCGCGTTCGTCCGCGCGCAGCACGAGCAGCTCGTCAAGCTGGCCTGGCTCATCCGCGCCGGGCACACCGGCGGCGCCCCGCCCGAGCGCGTCGCCGCCGAGGCGCCCTTCGGCGCCCGGCCCGCCCTGCACGCCGCCCGCCGCGGCTACGCCGAACTCGACGGCACCACCTGACCCCCTCCCCCGCACCCCGCCGATCTTGCAGTTGTCGCCCCGGCGAAAGCGGCATATCCCCCAGATCGCGGGCACAAAGTGCAAGATCGCGGGGAGAAGGGGGTGGGGTGGGTCAGCGGGCGAAGCGGTCGAGGACCTCGGCGCGGGTGGGCATGGCGGTCGCGCCGCCGGGCGACTCGCAGACCAGGGCGGCGACCCGCAGCGCGAAGGCCACCCGCTCGTGCCAGCCCGCCGGGGCGGCGGGCTCGCCGTCGACCAGCAGGTCCGCGACGAGCGCGCCCATCACCGCGTCACCTGCGCCGGTGGCGTCCACCGCCTCGACCTTCGGCGCGGGTACGCGTACCGGATCGGCGCCGGCCGCGGCGACCACCGCGCCGGCGGCGCCCAGGGTGACCACGGCGGTCCCGGCACCCAACTCCCGCAGGTACGCCGCCACCCCTTCCTCCGGCTCACCCGGATAGAGCAGCTTGGCGTCGGCGGCGCTCAGCTTGACCAGGTGGGCGCCGGCGGCGAACTCGGCCACCACCTCGCGCAGCCCGGCCAGCGCCGCGGGCCCGTCGAGCAACCGGTGCCGGACGTTGGGGTCGAAGACCCGCAGCCCGGAGGCCAGCGCCCAGGCCCGGCGCGCGGCGGCCAGCACCGGCGGCTGGAGCAGCACGATCGAGCCGCAGTAGAGCACGTCGGCGCCCGCGACCAGGTCGGCGTCCAGGTCGTCGGGACCGAGCAGGCCGTAGGAGGGCGGCTGCCCGTAGAACCGGAAGTCGGGCTCCGGGCCGGCGAAGGTGGCCACCGCCAGCGCGGTCGGGGCGGGGACCGTGACCGCGCCGGCCAGCCCGACGCCGACGCCGCTCAGGAAGTCGCGGATCCGCCCGGCCAGGACGTCGTCGCCGAGCGACCCGACGAACTGCACCGCGCCGCCGAGCCGGGCGACGGCGACCGCCACGTTCAGCGGCCCACCGCCGACGGCCTGCCGGTAGACCGGCTCTCCGTCGCACTCGGTGTCGAGCAGGTCGACCAGTGCCTCGCCGAGCACCACCGCGTATCCCATCTCCGGCCTCCGTCCGTGCCCGCGCCCACCGCATTTCGTCGCACCAGGCTGGCACAGTCGGTGCCGTGACGAACGCGGAAGCCACCGTATTGGCCTGCTGGGCGGCGTGCGAGGCCAGGGACTGGGACACGTTCGGCGCGCTGCTCGCCGACGACGTGGTCCACCACCTGCCGCAGGCCCGGGAGCGCATCACCGGCCGCGCCGCGTTCGTGCGGGGGCGGGAGCCGGCGGGCGCGGGGCGGGAGCCGGCGCGCCCGCCGGGCGGGGCTGGGAGCCGGGTCAGCGGACCATGGAGCCGACCACGGGCTTGGTGAGCAGGGCGGACTGGTTGCGCTGGATGCCCGGGTCGAGGGTCTTGGCGACGAAGATCGCATGCCAGATGCAGAAGATCAGCACCGTCCACACCTTGCGGGAGTGGTCGGCCTCCTCCCGCTTGTGCTCCTCGAGCAGCCGCATCGCGTACGACAGGTCGATCAGCTCGCCCGCGCCGGAGTTGGACAGCACCCAGCGGGCCCACTCGTACATCTCGCCGCGCAGCCAGACCCGGGTGGGGGTCGGGAAGCCGAGCTTCTTGCGGTTGACGATGGCCGGCGGCACCACGCCCTGGAGGGCCTGGCGCATGGCGTACTTGGTGGCGTCGGAGCGGGGCGGCAGCTTGAGGTCGACCGGGATCCGCGACGCCACGTCGAAGACCTCACGGTCCAGGAACGGCACCCGCACCTCCAGCGAGTGGGCCATCGAGATCCGGTCGGCCTTGACGAGGATGTCGCCGCGCAGCCAGGTGTAGAGGTCGACGTACTGCATCTTGGTCACGTCGTCGAGCTCGGTGCACTCCGCGTAGATCGGCGCGGTGACGTCGGTGTAGCGGACGGAGGGGTCGTAGCGGCGCAGCAGGTGCTGCTTCTCCTCCTCGGTGAACATCCGGGCGTTGCCGTAGTAGCGCTCCTCGATCGGAGTGGTGCCGCGCTCCAGGAAGCTCTTGCCCTTGACGCCCTGCGGGATCGCCTTGGAGACGGCCCGCAGCCCCTTCTGCACCCCGCCGGGCAGCCCGTTGACCGAACTCAGCGACAGCGGCTCGCGGTAGATGGTGTACCCGCCGAAGAACTCGTCGGCGCCCTCGCCGGAGAGCACCACGGTGACGTGCTCGGCGGCCTTCTTGGCCACGAAGTAGAGGGGTACCAGCGCCGGGTCGGCCACCGGGTCGTCCAGGTGCCAGACGATCTTCGGCAGCGCATCGATCATGTCCTGCGGCCCGATCTTCGTCGGGATGGTGGTCACGTCGAGGTGCCGGGCCGAGTCCTGGGCGACGTCGATCTCCGAGTAGCCCGGGACGTCGTAGCCGACGGTGAAGGTGAGGATGTTCGGGTTGAACTCGCGGGCCAGGGCCACCACGGCGGTCGAGTCGATGCCGCTGGAGAGGAACGAGCCGACTGGCACGTCGGAGCGCATGTGCATCCGGACGCTCTCCCGCAGCGTCTCCCGGATCTCGTGGTAGAGCCGCTGCTCGTCGGCGACCGGGGTGGGCCGGAACACCGGCCTGTACCACCGCCGCACGTCGATCCGCCCGCCCGGGGTCCAGGTGAGGTACTCGCCCGAGCCGATCCGGTTGATCCCCTTGTGCAGGGTGCCCGGCTCGGGCACGTACTGCAGCGTCAGGTAGTGGCTGAGGTTCGCGGTGTCGATGCCGGCGTCGCCCTGGTAGCTGGAGTGCGCGAAGGGCAGCAGCGCCTTCTTCTCGGAGGCGAGGTAGAGGCCGTCGGCGGTCTCCAGGTAGTGCATCGGCTTGATGCCGAAGTAGTCCCGGCCGCCGAACGCGCGCCGCTCCTGCCGGTCCCAGATGACGAAGGCGAACATGCCCCGCAGCCGGGTGAGCACCTGCTCGCCCCAGTAGTGGTAGCCGGCGACGATCACCTCGCCGTCACCGGCGGTGGCGAACTGGGCGCCGAAGTTCCGGATCAGCTCCTCGCGCAGCTCGATGTAGTTGTAGATCTCGCCGTTGAACGTGAGCAGGTAGCGCCCGCCCGCGTAGGGCAGCGGCTCGTGGCTGGAGGCCACGTCGATGATCGCCAGCCGCTTGTGCGCGAACACCCCGTCCGCGTACCGGCCGGAGGCGTCGCCGACCACCTCGACACCGGTCTCGTCCGGTCCGCGGTGGTGCAGGCATTCCAACGCCCCGGCGATGTTGTCGCGGTGGGCGGCGGCGTCGCCGCGCGCGCTGAAGAAGGCCAGGAGTCCGCACATGGTGGTCATCTTTCCACGCGTCCCGGGCGGGCGTCGCGGCACCGCAGGCTCTCCCGCGCTCCAGGCGGGCATCCTGCGGCGGGCGGGCGGGCCGACGCGCAGGCCCGGCCGCCCGCGGGCGTGGGGCCCACCGGGACGGCCCGGCCGCCCGCGGGCGTGGGGCCTACCGGGACGGTCGGGCCGACCCGGCGCGGGGTACCGTCAGGACCAGCAACGACGCGGAGGGAGCGGGGCATGACCGAGGAACGCACCGACAACAAGCCGGCGGACGGCACCGAGTCGCACGACCCGGAGTTCCCGGAGGCGTTCCTGACGTTCATGCGGCGGGGCTGGCACGACACCACGCTGCCGGTCGGCCCGCGGCCGGAGGTGCCGAACTACGCCAAGCGCCGGGCCGCGCTCTCCGCGGCCTTCCCGGGCGAGACCCTGGTGATCCCGACCGGTGGCGAGAAGGTGCGCGCCAACGACACCACCTACCCGTTCCGGCCGGGCAGCGACTTCGCCTACCTGACGGGCGACCACGATCCGGACAGCGTGCTCGTGCTGCGGCCGAACGGATCCGGCCACGACGCCACGCTGTACATGCGTCCCCGGTCGTCCCGGCAGAACGACGAGTTCTTCCGCAGCCGGCACGGCGAGCTGTGGGTCGGTCGGCGGCACACGCTGACGGAGAAGTCGACCGAGCTGGGCCTGCCGACCGCCGACCTGACCGAGCTGGACGCGGCGCTGGCCGACCTGGCGCCGGGGCGTACCCGCGTGCTGCGCGGCTTCGACGCGCGGGTGGACGCGGCCGTGCGCCCTTACGACGGCCCCCGCGCGGAGGGTCAGCCGGCGCGCGACTGGGAGCTGGCGGTCACGATCGCGGAGCACAAGCTGGTCAAGGACGAGTGGGAGATCGCCCAGCTCCAGGACGCGATCGACGCCACCGTGCGGGGCTTCGAGGACGTGGCCCGGGTGCTGCCGGCGGACCGGGGCGTCTCCGAGCGCCTGCTGGAGGGGGTCTTCGCCCTGCGCGCCCGGCACGACGGCAACGACGTCGGCTACGGCTCGATCGTCGGGGCGGGCGAGCACGCGACGATCCTGCACTGGGTGCACAACAACGGCGCCACCCGCCCGGGTGAGCTGCTGCTGATGGACATGGGCGTGGAGAACCGCAACCTCTACACCGCCGACGTGACGCGGGTGCTGCCGGTCAACGGCCGGTTCACCCCGTTGCAGCGCCAGGTCTACGACGTCGTGCACACCGCGCAGCAGGCCGGCATCGACGTGATCAAGCCGGGGGTCAGGTTCCGCGACGTGCACCTGACCTGCATGCGGGCGCTCACCGAGGGCCTGGCCGACCTGGGCCTGCTCCCGGTGAGCGTGGACGAGGCGATGGACGAGAAGTCGACGATCTACCGCCGCTGGACGCTGCACGGTTTCGGCCACATGCTCGGCATCGACGTGCACGACTGCTCCGACGCCCGCAAGGAGAAGTACCGGGACGGCGTCCTGGGCGAGGGCTACGTGCTCACCGTCGAGCCGGGGCTCTACTTCCAGCCGGAGGACGAGCTGGTCCCCGAGGAGTTGCGCGGCATCGGCGTGCGGATCGAGGACGACATCCTGGTCACCGCCACCGGCGCGGTCAACCTCTCCGCCGGGCTGCCGCGCCGGGCCGACGAGGTGGAGACCTGGCTGGCCGAGCAGCGCGAGGCGGGGCCGCGCCTGCCGGGCTGATCCGAGGGTACGACCACACGACGGGCCCCGCCCGCCGGCATGCGACGTTTCGACGTCGCCGTTCCGGTGGGCGGGGCCCGTCGGCCTTTGCCCTGGTCAGAGCCCAATTCACCCGGCCACCCGGTTGCCCCCGTTCCCTGCCGGATCCGAGGCGAATGTGGGCTTTTTTCAGATACGTCCTTGTCGCGAGGATCCTTCTCATACGGTGGTCATCAGAGGCTGCAACCCATTTGTAGCTGGTCGCTCCGCTTCGGGCGGTGCGGCCCCCTTGGTAGCAGGAAAGGGCGGAAGGCTCTGATGTCCGATGACGTAACGACACCTGACGGTGGCCCGCCCGCGGGCACACCGACGCGGGGGCGGCGCAAGCTCTGGGTTGCCGCCGGCGTGGCCGGGCTGACCGGCGTCGTCGGCCTGGCGGCGCTGGGTGGCTTGGCCTCCAGGGACGACAAGTCCGGCGACACCGACCGGCTCTCCGACGCGCGGTCGACGGCACCCAGGCAGAACGTCAGCGACGCCGGCAAGGCCGACGAGGCCGGCGGCGCGAAGACCGGCCAGGGCGAGGACGACTGGTCCGGCCAGGGCGACCGGAAACAGGGCAACCGGAAGCACGACGACCGGGAGAAGGAGGTGCCCTGCGACACCGACAAGCTCATCCAGGCGATCACCGAAGCCAACAAGAACCACGGCGCGACGCTGAAGCTCGCCAAGCACTGCACCTACGAGCTGACCCGCAGCGAGCACGGCAACGGCCTGCCGGTGATCAAGCAACCGATCGTCCTCAAGGGCGACGACACCAAGATCGTCCGGGCGGCCGACACCGAGCGATTCCGGATCCTGAACGTCGGCAGCAGTGGTCACCTGACGCTGAAGAACGTGACCATCAAGGGCGGACAGACCGTCGCCCGCAAGATGGTCTCCCCGCCGGCAGCACCGCCCGTGGCGACGTTCGGGCTGTCTGGCTCGACCACTGCCGCTGCGGCCCCGGCCCGACCGGCCATGGCGGCACCCACGCCGTCGGCAGCCGCACCGGGGACGCCGGCCACTCTCGCCGAGCCGGCCACGGCGGAGGTGCAGCCCGACGGCACGGCGACGGCCGTGCCCGGGCTGGTCAGCGCCGACGGAGCGGGCCTCCTCGTCCAGCGAGGCGGCCATGCCGACCTCGAGTACAGCACGTTCGCGCAGAACCAGGCGGGCGGGAACGGCGGGGGGATCGCCAACTTCGGCACCACGAACGTCCGCCACACCTCGGTGGAGAACAACAGCGCCGACGGCTTCGGCGGCGGCATCTTCAACGTCGGGGTGCTGCGGGTCGAGGAGTCGAAGGTGACGTACAACAGCGCCGGGCTGGGGGGCGGTGGCATCGCCAACGGCACGAGTGCGAGCGGCAGCACGGCCGGCGGCGGCACCGTCTGGGTGTGGAAGAGCGCGATCGGCCACAACCGGACCGCCGGCCTCGGCGGGGGCGTCTTCGACAACGACGGCGAGACCACGATCACGCAGAGCCACATCACCGACAACGTCGGCCGCACGGACGTCGGTGGCGTGCTCGCCCTCCACGACAGCAGGCTGAGCCTGGAACACGTCGTGGTGGCAAACAACCACACCGAGGGCGAAGGCGGTGGCGTCGGGGTCGGCAGGGACTCCCACGCCGTGATCGAGTACAGCGTGATCAGGGAGAACGTCGCGGAGGGGTTCGGTGGCGGTGGCGTCTACACCGACGACTTCGGCACCACCACGCTGCGGGACACCGAGGTCGTGGCGAACCAGGCGGTCAGCCCGGGCGCGGTGGGCGGCGGCCTCGTGAACGACTTCGGCACGACGAGACTGGTCGGGACGAAGGTGGCGCACAACGTCGCCACCGAGCCGCCGGGCGGCATCTGGACCAACAACAACCGCGTCTTCATCGACCGGAAGTCGGCCGTCACCGACAACCGGCCGACGAACTGCCAGGGCAGCCCGGTCATCCCGGACCGCTGCTTCGGCTGAACACCGGACAGCACCACCACATAGAGAGGGCTCCTCCGCACCGCCCCGGCGGCCCGGAGGAGCCCTCGCCATCCGCCTGGGCTCTCTTGACCGTCCCGCGCCGATCCGAACGGTCTGCGTCGACTACGCACCGTAGCCAAGCCTACGGGCACCAGTGCGACCGATCGGCCCGCCCGGGTCGTCCACACCGCGCACGAGGGGCCCGTACCGAATGTGGGGTTCTTTCGGATATGCCTTCGAGGTGAGGAAGATTCTCATACTGTCGGTTCGGGAGCTACAACCGATTTGTAGCAGGGGACGCTCGCCTGTGGCGTCGCGACCCTGTCTGGTACTAGGAGAGGGCAGAGAGCTCCGATGTCCAACTACCTAACGAACAACGACTCCGAGCGGCCGGCGGCGCAGAAGCGTCGCCGCAAGCTCTGGCTCGCCAGCGGTGTGGCCGGGTTGACCGGCGTGGTCAGCATTGCCGCCGTGGGTGTGGCCACCGGCGCCGGCGCCGTCGGCGCGGACGCCCTGAATTGGTCCACCGCCCAGGTCACCAAGGACGGCGACCAGGGTCGCGAGGGCGACCAGGGCCGCGAAGGCGACCGGGACCGCGAGGGCAAGGAGGATCGGGACCGGCACGACAAGGACCGCGGGAGGGAGGTGCCCTGCGACTCCGACAGGCTGATCCAGGCGATCATTTTCGCCAACAACAACCACGGCGGCGAGTTCAAGCTCGCCAAGGACTGCACCTACAAACTGACCCGCTCGGACAACCACGGCAACGGCCTGCCCGTGATCAAGGAGAAGATCACGCTCAAGGGTCACAACACCAAGATCGAGCGGGACGCCACCGCCGAGCAGTTCCGGATCTTCAACGTCGGCAGCGGCGGCGACCTGACGCTCAAGGGCCTGACCCTCAAGAACGGCCAGACCGTCGAGCGCAAGAAGGAGCCGCGGATGACGCCGGAGGCGGTGTGGTCGCGGTACGCCAACTCCGTCGAGGCCGCCGCCGCGGCCCAGGCCGGCAAGCCGTACCTGGAGCTGCTCCAGGCCGCGCCCAAGGGCGCGGCGGCGGCGAACGCCGAGGCCGCCCCCGGCGCCGAGGCCGCCGCCGAGGAGAAGCAGAAGAAGAAGCAGACGCACGACGGGGCCGGCATCCTGGTGCAGCCAGGCGGTAAGGCCGACCTCGAGAAGACCCACGTCGTGGGCAACCAGTCGGGCGGCAACGGTGGCGGCATCGCCAACTACGGCAAGACCAACCTGCGCCACACGACCGTCGAGGACAACACCGCCTTCCTCTTCGGCGGCGGCATCTTCAACGCCGGCCTGCTCAGGGTCGAAGAGTCCAAGGTGACGCACAACCAGGCCATCATCGGCGGCGGCGGCATCGCCAACGGCGCCCCGGAGCTGCACAAGCACGACGACATCGACGGCGGCACCGTCTGGGTCGACAAGAGCGAGATCAGCCGCAACGAGACGCTCGGCTTCGGCGGCGGCCTGCTCGACATCGAGGGCGACACCACCGTCAAGGACTCCAAGATCACCGACAACTTCGCGGGGGTCGCGGGTGGCGGTATCGCGACGGCTGAGAGCCAGCTCGACCTGAAGCACGTCCTGGTCGCCAAGAACACCACCGTCGGCGTGGGCGGCGGCCTCGCGCTCGGCTTCGGCACCAACGCCACGGTCGAGAAGAGCGAGATCGCGGAGAACGTCGCCGGGTTCTTCGGGGGCGGCGTGTTCAACCTGTTCAGCCAGGTCACGTTCCGCGACAGTGCGATCGTCCGGAACCGGGCCGTCGGCCCGATCGGCATCGCCGGCGGCATCTTCAACGTCCGCGGCCAGGTCACCCTGCACGACACGAAGGTGGCGGACAACTTCTCCACCCTGAAGCCGGGCGGCGTCTTCAACTACCAGGGCGACGTCGACGTGGACGACAAGTCGGCGATCAGGGGCAACAAGCCGACCAACTGCGAGGGCAGCCCCACTCCGGTGGAGAACTGCTTCGGCTGATCACCCTCGGATGACGTGCGGCCGGCGCCACCGGCACCGGCCGCACGGACCGGACGAACACCGAACCGGCCCCCTCCCGCTCGTGCGGGAGGGGGCCGGTCCGCGTCGCGCGTCAGCTCTGTACAAAAACCGCCACGCTGCGGGCCGGCACCGTGAACGTGCCGCTCGCCCGGTCGAACGAGGCCGTACGCAGCGCCTCGTCCGCCGAGGTCCGCAGCACCGGGTGCAGCGCCACGTCCGCCCCGCGCAGCCCGGTCAGCTGCTGCGTCGCCGCCTCCGGGGTGGCGTTGAAGACCACCGTCACCGACTTCCAGCGCCCGTCGAGGCCACGGCCGTCGAGCGTCATGGTGAGCACGCCGGGCGTCTCGGCCGTGCCGGAGAGCGGGAAGGCGACCCGCTGCTGCACCTGTTCCGCCGTGGCCAGCCCGAAGACCGGCGAGGAGGCCCGGATCCTCAGCAGCTCGGCGTACCGGGCGTCGGTCATGGTGATCGCCGCGCAGTCCGGCACCAGGGCCGGATCGGCCAGCAGCGGCTTGGCGTACGGCCACTTGTCCCGGTTGTCCTGCGCGGGCGGCAGCCCGGCGCCGAACCCGTTGCCCTGGGCGCAGTCCCAGCGGATCTGGTTGAACCAGTCACCCGAGTTGTACGAGTTGCGGTCCAGCGACTTCGAGCGCAGCCGCTCCGTGCCGGTGGTGACGAACCCGGGCCCCTGCCCCATCACCACCGTGCTCAGCGCCAGCACCTGCATGCGGGCCCGGTCCGCCGCCGGGGTGTCCTGCGGCAGCTTGTACGCCAGCGCGTCGTACAGGATCTCGTTGTCGTGCGCGTCGACGTAGGTGACCGCCTCCCCCGGCGCGGCGGTGTAGCCGGCGGGCGAGCCGTTGTAGTCGACCTGGCCGCCGGTGACCTGCCGGCCGGCGGAGTCGGTGAACCGGTAGCCGCGCAGGTTGCCGGTGAGCCCCACCTTGATCAGGTCGTGCTGGTGCAGCAGGCGGGCCCGCTGCTCGGCCACGGACCCGTTCACCGGATCACCGTTGGGGTCGGTGAACAGGCCGGAGGCGAAGCCCTGCACCCGCGGGTTGGCGTCGAACGGGCCGCCGCCGCGAACCGCGTCGCGGAGCCGGTCGTTGAAGGTGCCGATCCCGGTGCCGGCCATGTTGGCCTGGGTGGCCTGCACGAACCGGGCGTCGCCGGCGACCTCGCCGAAGTTCCAGCCCTCGCCGTAGAGCAGGATCTTCTTCCCGTCCACGCCGTCGCGGGCCACGGTCAGCTCGTCGAGCGCCTTGCGCACGGCCAGGATGTTCGCCTTCGGGTGGTGGCCCATCAGGTCGAACCGGAAGCCGTCCACCTTGTACGCCCTGGCCCAGGTGACCAGCGAGTCCACCACGAACTTGCCCATCATGGCGTGCTCGGGAGCGGTGTTGGCGCAGCAGGTCGAGTTGGCGACGCTGCCGTCCTCCAGCAGCCGGTGGTAGTAGCCGGGCACGACCTGGTCGAGCACCGACTTCGGGTCGGCGCCCGCCGCCGACGTGTGGTTGTAGACGACGTCCATCACCACGCGCAGCCCCGCGCCGTTGACCCCGGCCACCATCTGCCGGAACTCCGTGGTGCGCTTCGCCCCGGCCGGATCGACGGCGTAGCCGCCCTCCGGCACGGTGTAGTGCAGCGGGTCGTACCCCCAGTTGTAGCCGTCGGTGTCGGCCACCGCCGCGACGCACTGCTGCTGCTCCTCGGAGTCCGGCGGCAGCGCGGCCAGGTCGCAGCCGGGCTGCCGCTGGTCGGCGCGGCGCTCGGGGATGGTCGCGAAGTCGAACGCGGGCAGCAGGTGCAGGTGCGTCACCCCGGCGTCGCCGAGCGCCTTGAGGTGCGCCATGCCGGCGGTCCGGGGGTCGGTGAAGGCGAGGTAGGTGCCCCGCCGCTCGGCCGGCACGGTGGTGTCGGCGACGGAGAAGTCCCGGACGGACAGCTCGGAGATCTGCACCTTCGTCGACGGCACGGCCGCCGGCTTGCGCAGCGTCGCCCAGCCGGCCGGCGCGAGCGCCGGGTCGGCCAGGTCCACGATCTGGCTGTGCGTGGAGTTCGGCGCCAGCGCCAGCGAGTACGGGTCGGTCACCGCCGCGGTGACCATCTGCTGCGTCGCCGGCTGCCACGCCTGGACCTGGTAGCGGTAGTACTTGCCGTGCCAGTCGCGGGCGCCGCGCACCGACCAGACGCCGGTGCGGTCGTCGCGGCGCATCGCCACCGCCTTCGGCTCCCCGGTCGGCGAGTCGAAGAGCTGGAGCGACACCTGCCGCGCCGTCGGCGCCCAGACCGCGAGCGTCGGCACCCCGCCGGCAAAGGTCGGCCCGAGCTTCGCGTCGGTGGCCCGGGCGTAGACGTCGTCGAGCACCCCGGGGATCTGCACGCCGGTCGCGGCGAGCAGGGTGCCCTCGGCGTCCCGCTCGGTCACCAGGAGCTGCCCGCGCAGGGCCGCGGGGACCTTGGCCAGGTCCCGCCGGTCGAGGGCGAAGCTCCGGTACGCCCACAGATGCGGGAAGGCCGCGCGCTGGGCCTCGGTGAGCCCGTTGCGCTGCGCCGTCAACGGCAGCGTGGTGTACGTGCCGGTCAGCTCGCCGTCGGCGACGGTGACCCCGCCGGCCGGGGCGGCGACCAGGGCGTACGTCCTGCCGTCGGTGGGCCCGGTCTGCCAGGCGACGGTCGCGCGGTCGATCCAGTGCGCCTTCTGCCTGGTGATGTCGACGTCCCGGGCGGCGCCGGACGCGGTGGACGGCAGCAGCCGCCCGGGCGTGCCGGCGAGCAGCCACACCTCGCGGCCGGCGGTGGCGAAGTCGAGCCGCTGGTCCTCCGGCAGGTCCTTCTCGTCCCCGGAGTGGATGATGTAGCTCAGTCCGGTGGCTCCGGCGGCGAGGGGCACGCGGAACACCGCGCCGAACGCGTCGACGCCGGCCGGGGCGAGCGGCTTCGCCCAGTCCGTCGGGTTGGCGGCGCCGTCCCAGAGGTGCAGGCCCCAGCCGTCGTAGTTGCCGTCGGCGCGGCGGTAGTGGATGAGCGCGGTGCCGTCCTCGACGGGCGGGTCGGGCTCGCCGGTGGCGGCCTGCCGGGTCGGGTAGATCGCCGGGTCGCCCTGCTTGAGCCAGATCTCCCCGGTCTGCGTCACGTCGATGGTGCGGTCCTGGCCGACGTCCTTGTTCCCGTTCCTGTCGACCACCAGGAAGCCGACCGACTTGGCGCCCGGCTTGAGCTTCACCCAGGCGAACCGGCCGTAGGAGTCCTCGCCGGCGAACGGCTGTCCCTTGGGCCACTCGGTGGCGTACGCGGGGTCGATGTCGCCCCAGGCGTAGAGCCCCCAGTCGTCGTAGCCGCCGGCCGGGCGCTGGTAGTGCACCACCGCCCAGTCCCGGGAGGCGGACTGGGCCGGGGTGCCGACGGTGGCCGTGGAGCGGGCCGTGGCGGTCCGGCCCCTGCCGTCGCGCACGACGGCCTTGTACTCGACGGTGGTGCCGCCGGCCAGCCCGGTCAGGTCGTGGTGGACGGTGTACGGGGCCCGGTCGGCGCTGCCGAGCAGGGTCCACTGCCCGCCGGCGACCCGGGCGGCGACGGTGACGGTGGCCAGCGGGTCGCCGGTGACCTGGGCGGTGACGGCGGCCTTCGTGGCGACGGGCTCGCCGGGCGCCGGAGCCGTGATGGTGATCTTCGGCGCGGCGTCGGGCAGCGCGATCGGGGTGCCGGCCCGGTGCACCACCGCCGACAGCGGCGGCACGGTCAGGGTGAGCTTCCCGTCGGCGGCGGCGGCCGGGGCGGCCGAGCCGCCGTAGACGCCGGCGAAGGTGGCGCCGGCCGACCAGGTGTCCACGGTGACAGTCTGCGCGGTCGCGGCGTTGTTCACCGCGACGACGTACTCGGTGCGCTGCTTCGGGTCGATCCGGGAGAACGCGAAGACGCCGGGGCCGTCGGCGGCGTACCGGGTGATCTGGACACCGTCGCGCAGGGCCGGGTGCGCCTGGCGCAGCGCGCCCAGCTCGGCGATGGCCCGGTAGAGCGGGTGCGTCGGGTCGAACTGGTCGACCGCGTGCGTCCGGTCGGTGCCGAGCAGGTCGTCGTCGAGGTAGTCGGGGGTCTTCGAGGCGAACATGTCCTGCCGGGCGTCCTTGTCGCCGCCCGGACCGGTGAAGCCCTGCTCGTCGCCGGAGTAGACCACCGGCTGGCCCCGGGTGAGGAACATCAGCTCGTGGGCGAGCCGGTCGCGGCGCAGGTGGCTGGCCGGGTCGGTGCCGCCACCGGCGATGAACGAGCCGATCCGGCCCATGTCGTGGTTGCCGAGGAAGGTGGTCAGCCGCCGCGCGTCGGTGTCCCGGGAGCGGTAGAGGTCGTCGCGGGCGTACACGTCGGCGAGGGCCTTGGCGGAGCCGTCGCCGGCGGTGTAGCCGCGCGCGGCCTCCTGGAAGGCGAAGTCGAGGGTGGCCGGCAGGCCCCCGCGCCGCACGTACGTCGAGGTGATCTCCGGGTCGGCGCTGTAGACCTCGCCGAACATGAAGAAGTCCTTCTTGCCCGCGCGCTCCGCGGCGCGCTCGATGCCCTGGCTGAACTGCGGCCAGAAGTCGAGGTTGGCGTGCTTCACGGTGTCCAGCCGGAAGCCGTCGACACCGGTGGACTCCACCCACTCGGAGTAGACCTTCGTGAGCCCGCGCACCACCTCGGGGCGCTCGGTCCACAGGTCGTCGAGCCCGAAGAAGTCGCCGTACTCGCTGTTCTCCCCGGCGAAGGTGGAGTCACCCCGGTTGTGGTACATCGTCGGGTCGTTCAGCCACGCCGGGACCTTGACCTTCGCGTCGGCCGGGGTGTCGAACGTCGGGGTGTACGGGAACGAGGTGGTGTCGACCTTCGGGAAGTCCCGGCTGCCGTCGGCGTAGTGGCGGTCCTCGAAGGCCCGCCCCCGCGCGTCGGTGTAGGGAGAGGTCGCCTTGTCCACGTAGGTGTACTTGTCCTCGGCGTACTTGATGACGTCGGCGGTGTGGTTGACGATGACGTCGAGGTAGACCTTGATCCCGCGCTGGTGGGCGAGCCGCACCAGCCGCTTCAGGTCGTCCCTCGTGCCGAAGTGCGGGTCGACCTGGGTGAAGTCGGTGATCCAGTAGCCGTGGTAGCCGGCCGAGACGTCGGACCCGGTGCCCTGCACGGGTCGGTTCTTGAAGATCGGGGCGAGCCAGATGGCCGTCGTGCCCAGCCCCTGGATGTAGTCGAGCCGGTCCGTGACGCCCTTGAGGTCGCCGCCGTGGTAGAAGCCCTTGTCCTTCGGGTCCAGCCCGGTGGAGAGCCGGTCCCCGGTGAGGCCACCGGCGTCGTTGCGCGGGTCGCCGTTGGCGAACCGGTCCGGCAGGACGAAGTAGAACTGCTCGGCACGGGCCTGGTTGCTGCCGGCCTCCAGCAGCGCCTCCGCCGGGGGCTCGGCGCGCCACTGGGTGGCCCCGGCCGCGGCGAGCGGGCCGGTGCCGTCCGTGCCGTCGGTGGCGTCGGCGCCGAGCTGGTGTACGGCGACCGGGGTGCCCACGAGGGTGAGGGTGAGCAGGGAGACGAGGGCGAGCAGGGCCTTGCGCGGTATCGGCGGGGGTTTCATCGACGGCCTTCCTCTGGTCGCTGATTGGCCCGCACGCTAGCCCTTGCCGAAACATTCTGCAATACCTTGCAAACAGAGTCGCAACAAAGCAGTGCTCTTGCAAAAACAGGGCCCGGCGCGAACGCGCCGGGCCCTGCGAAACCGGTGAGCTACAGCCCGTGGCAGGCGACGCCGTCGACGGTGCAGCTCGCCGGGCGGCTGTCCGCGTGCTGGACGTAGAACCGCAGCACCACCGACGCTCCCCCGGCCAGATCCTGGCCGCTGCGGTAGGTGAACCCGTCGTCGATCCGGGTGGCCGTCCCCTGTGGCGCGCCCTCGATCCACGCGCTGCCCAGCCGACCGCCAGGGAAGGCGAGCCGGGCCGTCCACGCCCGGCCGGCCGGGGAGGCGTTGCTGACCAGCACCTCGCCGACGAACCCGCCGTGGGACTCGTCCACCACCCGGTACCGCCCGCTCACCGGCGACGCGGTCGGCGGCAGCAGCAGCACCGCGTCCTCGTCACCGCCGGGATCCGGCGACGGCGTACGGCTCGAACGCGCCGGGGTGGGCCGGTCCGGAGTGGACCGGATGGTGACGCGGCCGGACGGCGTGGGCGACGCCCGCCGCGACGGCGACGCCGCCGTGGCCGGCACGCTCGGCGAGGCCCACGGGTCGGACAGGGCGAGGGTCGGCTCGGGCGGGCCGGGCTGCGCGTCGAACGACGGGCTGCGCCCCCGGTAGGCGCCGAGCGCGATGACCAACAGCACCACCATCACCCCGGCGCCGACGGACACCACGATCCAGGGTGAGGACGCGATGACGGCCGTGCCGTAGGACTTGCTCGATGCTCGGCGCATGCCGGACATGCCCTCCTCCAGCGGTCGTCCGAAAAAGCGTAGCGGTCGCTGGCAAGGAGGTGGGAGCCGGAACGGGCCCGCCGGACGGGACGGTCAGGCGACGCGCAGGACCGTACAGATGACCGGGCCGTCGTCGGTGGCGCGCAACAGGTAGCGGTAACGCTCGCCGGGCACCGCTCGACCCTGGCTGTCCAGGAACTCCCACTCGACGGCCACCATCGTCAGCAGTGCCGACATCGGCTGCACGTCCTCGATGGCCGCGTGCGCGGCGACCAGCTCGCGCTCCTGGTAGTCGGGGGCGGCGCCCACGAAGGACAGTGCCACCGCCGCCGGGGAGGTGAACGAGAAGCTGTACGTGTCGGCGACCACCAGCCCCGGCAGCGCGTAACAGCCGGCGATGGCGGGCAGGTCGCCGGTGGTCAGCGCCACGCCGTACCGGTCGAAGAAGTCGGTCAGCGTGTCGAGATCGGTGGAGGCTCTCACGGGGAGAGCATTTGCCTGCCGGCCACCGGGCCAAACCTCAGCGCGGCGGGACGCGCACCTCGATCTCGGCGCCGAGCCGGGCGTCGCCGGCCAGGCCGAGGTCGTCGCCGCTCCAGAACCGGCCCGGGTCGTACCAGTTCGGACGCCGCCCGGCGGGGAGCAGCCCCATCGCCTCGTAGGTCACCGCGACGACCTCCGCGCAGTACGCCGTCTCCAGCGCGCGGTCGCGCACCGACGCCCCGGAGCGGGCCCGGCCCCGCCCGGGCAGCGCCGGCACCCGCATCGCCGGCACCCGACCGCGCACCCAGCGCCAGGCGAGCTGGGCGGTGGAGGGGAACGGCGTGCCGTCGAGCCGGGCGACGGTGCGCAGCACCGCGTTCTCCATCTCCGCGTCGGCCGGCGGGTCGAGCTGGCGCAGCCAGGCGCGCTGGCCGTACCGGTTGGCCCAGACGCAGACCGCGTCCCGCAGGTCGTGCAACTGCACGCCGCGCTGGTGGGTGCCGGACCACATGTCGGGCAGCGACCGGCCCAGCTCCGCGTGCCACATCAGAGGCGGCATGTCGTCCAGCACCACCGCCATGCCGACGTGGTTGACCGGGCTGTTGGTGGTCAACTGGATGGCCCGGTCCGGCACGCTGCGGCCCCGGAACACCCACACGTCGCCGGTGCGGGTCAGCTCCACTGCCTCGTCCAGGCTGATGCTCATGGGGGTCTACCCTAGGCCGATGCGGCAACGGATGCGGTGGTGGAAGGTGCTCGGGCTCGCGGGTCTCGCCGGCGTCGCGGCGTCCGGCGTGGTGATCGCGCGGGCGGAACGGCGGCGTCGGGCGTACACCCCGGAGGAGATCCGGGCCCGGCTGCGCGACCGGCACGCGGCGGCTGCGGCACCCGCCGACGACCCGCGCTGACCACCGGCGGCGTCATCCCTCGGCGTGGTCGTTGCGCTCCCCAGGCCCGCCGGGCGCCGCGTGGCGGCGCACCGCCTCCGCCACCGCCTCGGGGGTACGTCCCACGAGCGCGCTCCCGTCGTCGAGCAGCAGCAGGGGCCGCTGGATCAGCTCCGGGGCGGCGACCATCGCGTCGATCCAGCGCGGCTCGGCTGCCTCGTCCCGCGGCCAGTCGGCCATGCCCAGGGCGACCGCGGCGGGCTCCTGCGTCCGGCAGACGTCCCAGGGGCGCGCGCCGAGCCGGCGCAGCACCTCGGTCAACTCCGCGGCGCTCGGCGGCCGGTCCAGGTACGGGCGCACCCCGTACCCCACACCGGCCTCGTCCAGGGCGGACCGGGCGGCGGCGCACTTCGAGCAGGACGGGTTGTTCCAGATCTCCATACCGTCATGGTCGCAGCAGTCCCGTTTCCGGCCGGCGCCGGCCGCGGCGAACGCGGGCCCCGCCGGCGGGCGGGCACGGCGGGTGCTCGTCACGGGCTGCTCCGATGTCGGGATTGGCCGGCGATGTCGCGGACGAGTCTTCGGGGTACCGCTTCTCAGCTCGGGGTACCGCTTCTCGGCCCCTGTCGAGCTGCCCCCACAGATGGGGCACGACAGGCGGCCGATCTCACCAACCCGTCGATCAGGCCGGGGCCGCGGCGCCGATGTGACTAGCGGTCCTACAGACGGGGCAGCTCGACAGGGCCACACGGCACCCGACCCACCGGACCTGTCGAGGCGGGTGTGGCCCGCTGTGCCGGCACAGGGACCAAACCTGACACCGGACCCACAGATGCCCTGAA
>NZ_JBVJHK010000012.1:0-225388 GCF_055586845.1 Micromonospora sp. NPDC049139
GCCGTGCTCGACGCCACCCACCGGACCAGCCGGGATGCTCATGCAACCCCAGGACCACCGGGCTGATCAAGCACCGGAGTCCTTTACATGAGCCCCACCGCCGGGGCCGGGGTGGTCAGGGGCTGGCGGCCAAAAACACGAACGCGGCGAGCAGCACCAGGTGCACGCCGCCCTGGAGCACGGTGGCCCGCCCCGGCACCACGGTCAGCACACCCGTGACGACGGTGAGGGCGAGCAGGGTGAGCTGGGTGCCGCCGAGGCCGAGCAGGAGCGGCCCCTCCAGCCAGATCGAGGCCAGCGCTATCGCCGGGATGGTCAGCCCGATGCTGGCCATGGCCGAGCCCAGCGCCAGGTTCAGGCTGATCTGCACCCGGTCGCGGCGGGCCGCCCGGGCGGCGGCGATCGTCTCGGGCAGCAGCACCAGCAGCGCGATGACTACGCCGACGAAGGACTGCGGCAGGTTCGCCCCGGCGACGGCGGACTCGATCGCCGGGGACACCGCCTTGGCGTCACCGACCACGGCGACCAGCGCCACCAGCAGCAGGCCGAGGCTGAGCAGGGCGGCCCGGTTCGACGGCGGCGCGGCGTGCCCGTCGGCATCCACCACCCGCCCCTCGGTGGTGACCGGCAGGAAGTAGTCGCGGTGGCGGCCGGTCTGCACCATCACGAACAGGCCGTAGAGCGCGAGCGACGCCACGGCGGCGAAGGCCAGCTGGGCGGGGCTGAACTGTGGACCCGGCCGGCTGGTGGTGAAGGTCGGCACCACGAGGCTCAGGGCCGCGAGGGTGGTCACGGTGGCCAGCGCGCCACCGGTGCCCTCGGAGTTGAACACCGCCACTTTGCGGCGCAGCGCGCCGATCAGCAGCGACAACCCGAGGATGCCGTTGCACGTGATCATGACGGCGGCGAAGACGGTGTCCCGCGCGAGGGACTGCGTCTTCTCGCCGCCGCTGATCATGAGGGTGACGATCAGCGCGACCTCGATGACGGTGACGGCCACGGCGAGGAGCAGCGAGCCGTACGGCTCCCCCACCCGGTGCGCGACCACCTCGGCGTGGTGGACGGCTGCCAGCACCGCTCCGGCCAGGAACGCGGCCACCACCACGACGACAGGACCGGGTAGGTCGCGTCCCCAGGTGAGGATCAACGCCACGACCGCGAGCAGCGGTACGGAGACGGTCCAGTCGGTCAGACGTGAGCGGAGCAGCGCGGCCATGCCCCAACCCTGCCAGGATTCACGATCATGTGACCACCGACCGGTGTACGCAGTGGCGATCGGCCCACCGCCACGCTGTCCAGGTGCGCCGCCGGCCCGAGCCGTCAGCCGTAGGTGGGCTGCTGCGGCCAGCCGGGCGGGGAGTCCTCCCAGTCCTCCTGGCGGCCGTACGGGGTGAGGTCGAGGATGCTGTTGACGAAGACGAGCCGGTCGACGCCGCGCGCCGTCGTGTTGTACGTCCGGTAGACGTCCGCGCCGTCGCGCAGGAAGACGCTGAGCATGAAGCCGCGCTCCGCCCCGCAGTCCGCCGCGAACGACGTGCCGTGCGACGACACGAACGGCAGGGTCCAGCCGCGACGCGCCTTGTACGCCTCGATCTGCGCCAGCGGCATGTCCGACACGGTCGCCCAGCTGATCCCCCGCTCCGCCAGCCGCGCCAGCCCGGTCACGGGGACGCTGTCGGTGAACCAGGTGCACCCGGGGCAGTGGTGGTCGGGGCCGTTGTCCATGAACTGGTAGACCACGAGCTGGCTGCGGCCCTCGAACAGGTCGAGCAGGGTGGCCGGGCCGGTGGGCGTGTGGAAGCGGTGGCCACTGTCGAACCTGACCATCGGGAGGCGACGACGCCGGGCGGCGAGCGCGTCCTGCGCGCGGGTCAGCTCCTTCTCGGCCTTCAGCAGGTCGTCACGGGCCTGCTGCCACTCGTCGGCCGACACTGTCCGGGGCTTCTCCATGAGGCGATTGTGCCCAGGGGGCCCGACGACATGCCGGTGCGACGCGCCGGCGGGGACGGGGCATGGCGCCGGCGGGGACGGGGCATGGCGCCGGCGGGAACGGGGCGTGGCCGCCTGCTGCCAGGGCGGGCGGTCGACGGGCGGCACCCGCTCGTCGGAGGCGCGCCGCGTCCCACCTGGACGGCGCCGGGCGGGGCCCGACCCTCCCACGGGAGAGCCGGGCCCCGATCCGGTCGGACGGTCAGTCCGTGCAGGACGGCTGGTCGAAGTGCCCCGGGGTGCCGGGGAACGCCACCCCGGCGCCCTGCTCGCGGTTGTCGCGCGGGTAGACGTACGACAACTCGAGGAACGCCGAGGTGCCGGCCGTGGTCACGTCGGTCGCGCTCCGACCGGCGCCGGAGGCCCAGGCCAGGCTGGTCAGGAACTCCTGCATGGCCGGGCTGTGCTGGCGGACGTCGTTGAACCCGCCGTAGGCCGAGTTGCAGTGGGTGAACAGGTTGTAGGCGCCGTTCCAGTCGAAGAGCCGGTCACCGTTGTTCGGGCCGTTCGCCGTCACGTCACCCTGCAACACGTCCCGGTCCCAGCCGCCGTACATCCAGTCGGTGCCGTGGTGGTGCTGGTTGTCGGCCACGGCGTCGTTGTCCAGGTTCGTCATCTCGAACCACAGGCACGGGTCGACCGTGCCCGAGGCCAGGTCCACGGGCCAGGCCCCGGCCGCGCAGTTGTCCGGGTACGACCCGCGGGGACGGAAGTCCAGCAGGTCGGAACTGAGCACCGCGGTCACGGCCGGGCCGTCGGTCGCCCCGGCGCCGCCGAAGAGGTGGTCGACGTACTGGTCGCTGTCACCTCGGGCGGCGGCGCTGAAGACGCCGTCCACCTGGCACTGCGGGTTGGCCGCGTCGAGCACCGGGTCGCAGCCCTTGCCGCCCCACAGCACGTCCGACCCCTCCGACCCGAACAGCTGGTCGCCGCCGCTGTCGCCGTTGGCGACGTCGTCACCGAACCCGGTGTGGATGTTGTCCGCCCCGGCACCGCCCCGGACGCGGTCCCCCGAGCCGGCGGTCAACCCCGAGTGCGGCATCGGCGCCGAGGTGGAGCTGCCGATCCAGGCGTCCCCGTCGGTGTCGTGCAGCAGATCCACGCGCCGGTCGTAGGCACCGGCCCGGAATCCGGTGTACGTCTCCTGCGGCACCGACGACAGCGTGGTGGTGAAGCCCAGCGCCGCCACGTCGTCGGGGTTGAGGTACTGGCTCACCACGCCGCCCCGGTCGCCGAGGATGGCGTCCCGGCCGTCGTCGCCGTACAGGGTGTCGGCGCCGAGCTCACCGAGGAGGTCGTCGTCGCCGTCGCCGCCGCGGATCGTGTCGTCGCCGTCCTGGCCCCAGACGCCGTCGTTGCCGGCGTCGCCGTAGAGCTGGTCGCCGCCGAACGCGCCGGCCGGCTCGCAGGTGGCCTGGGCGGTGGTGCAGAACCGGGTGGACGGGCCGGGCAGGGCCGGATCGTGGGTACGGGCCCGGGTGGCGTCGGCCGGCACGGCGCCGGTCGGGTACCGCTCGGTGTAGACCCGCTCGGTCGGGCTGCCCTGGACCACGGTCACGGTCCGCAGCAGCGACCCGTTGTCGCCGAGGAGCACGTCGTCGGCGCCGTTGCCCTCGATCACGTCCCCGGTGTCCCGGAAGCCCGGGGTCGAGCTGCCGCCGATCAGGTCGTCCTGCCCGGCCGGCGTGCCGTCGCCGACGAGGTCGGCCACGGCCGCCGGGTCGCCCGGCCAGCCCGGGTCGGGCAGCGGGACGATCGTGGCCCGTCCCGCCGCCCCGAGGGCGCTGTCCCCACGCAGGACGTCCGCCCCGCCGTTGCCCTCCAGGTAGTCACCGTCGCCGTCACCGGTCAGGGCGTCGTCGCCGTCCTGACCCCAGAGCGTGTCGACGCCGTCGCCGCCGCTGATCCGGTCGTCGCCGTACCGGCCGGCGGTGGCCGCCGCCCGGTCCAGCAGCACCACGATCCGCGGGCCGAAGAGGGTGCCGCCGGCACCGACCCGGACGGTCGCCGAGGTCGGCTGCTCGCCGGCGAGCGGGCGCAGCACCGCGCCGTTGTCGCCGATGACGGCGTCGGACCCGGGGCCGCCGAAGACGGCGTCCGCGGTGTCCGGCTGGCCCGTGGTGGCCGCTCCGGTTCCGTCGTACGCGGTGCTGGAACCACCCACGAGGTCGTCGTCGCCGTGGTTGCCCTCGACCCAGTCGGTGCCGGGGCCGCCCTCGGCGAAGTCGGCGCCGCCGTCGGCGTGCACCCGGTCGGGCCCGCCCTGGCCGAAGATGACGTCGTCGGAGTCCCCACCGAAGATCAGGTCGCCGCCGCTGGTGCCGGCCGCCGGGGTGAACCCGAGGTCGAGCAGGGTGACCTTGCGCGGCGGGCCGGCCCGGCCCTGGGTCACCCGGGTCGCGTCGGCGTCCGCCGGCGCGAAGCGGGCGTTGTCCCCGGCGATCAGGTCGCTGTCGCCGTCACCGTGGAGCTGGTCGCCGACGTCGGGCCGGCCCGTGCCGGCGGTCGGCTCCTGGCCGGAGCCGCCGACGATCTCGTCCCGGCCGTGGTCGCCGTGGATGAGGTCGGCGCCGTTGTTGCCCTCCAGCCGGTCGTGCCCGACGTCACCGTTGATCCGGTCGTCGCCGAGCCCACCGTAGGCGAGGTCGTCGTCCCCGCCGCCGGAGATCACGTCCCCGGCGCCGGCCCCGGCCGCGTCGCCGGCCAGGTCCAGCGGGTACGGCCCGACGTCGCTGACGCGCGGGGTGCCGTTGTCGCCGACGATCCGGTCCGTCCCCTCCTCGCCGTAGAGGCGGTCTCCACCGTCGGCCGCGCCGGCGGTGCGCCCACCGCCGTAGAGCACGTCGCCGTCCCGGCCGCCGAAGACCTGGTCGCCGCCGGCGTTGCCCTCGGCGGTGTCCGCGCCGGTGCCGCCGAAGAGGCCGTCGTCGCCGGCGTTGCCGAAGAGCAGGTCGTCGCCGTCGTCGCCGTGCAGCTGGTCGACGCCCGCCGCGCCCCAGGCCCGGTCAGCGCCGCCGCCGAGGTGCAGGGTGTCGTCGCCGAGCTGGCCGCAGGCGCGGTCGTCGCCGCCGCCGAGGTCGGCCCGGTCGTTGCCGCCACCGGCCGAGACCACCTCGACCCCGGCGCCGCCGAGGACGAGGTCGGCGGCGCCCTGGTCGGCGGGGGCCGGCTGGGCGTCGGCGAGGGTGGCGTCGGCGCAGGTCTCGGCGGGCAGGTGCCGGTCGCCGAAGACCGTCGCGCCGCCGTCGCCGCCGATCACGTGGTCGCTACCGAGTCCGCCGACGAGCAGTTTGGTCTGCGACTGCGTGCCCGCGGGCAGCGGCTCGTGGGTGACCTGGCGGAACGGACCGTAGCCGTCCGACCCGTCCGGCTCGCCGACCTGGGCGGGCTCGGCGATCACGTAGTCGTCGTCGGGGCCGCCGAAGAGCTCGTCGGTGCCGTAGCCGCCGACCAGCACGTCGTCGCCGCCGTAGCCGTAGACGCGGCCGGTCTGGCCGTTGGCCGAGTGCGAGACGACCAGGTCCACGCCGGCGCTGCCGTGCACGACGTCCTGGCCGGCGCCGGTGTCGACCTGGTTGACCAGCCCGGCGTCGCCGGTGCCGGCCTGGTCCGCGTCGGCGGGGACGTCGGTGTCGTACGTGTGGATGGTGTCGTCGCCCCTACCGCCGTTGACGGTGTCCGCGCCGGCTCCGCCGACCAGCGTGTTCGCGCCGTTGGGCCGGTCGTCGACGAGCACGCCGAGCACGTCGTCGCCGCCGTTGCCGTAGACGGTGCTGGCGCCGTGCCCGACGGTGACGTGGTCGTCCGCGCCGGCGTGGTCGCCGGTGGGGGCGTCCAGGGTCGTCCAGTCGACCAGCCCGTTGAGGGTCTTGTCGCCGGCCCCGGTGCGCACGGTGGTGGCGCCCCGGTCGGTGCCGCCGAGGCCGCTGTCGCCGGCGACCACGTTGTCCCCGTCGCCGGTGGTGATGCTGTCCTGCCCGGCGCCGCCGGCGACCCGGCTGACCGTGCCGGCCGCCTCGGCGGTGACGATCACGTCGTCGCCGCCGCGGCCGTCCACGTACGCCGGCCCGGTCCCGGTGCGGATCCGGTCCTTGCCGTCGGAGCCGAGCACCACCGCGGTCTTGTCGAACGCCGAGGTCCTCGTGCCGTCGCCGCTGGTGTCGCCGTCGCCGAGGAGCAGCACCGACAGGGACGTCTTGTCCGGGTCGGCGACCTCGTAGCCGCGCCCGTCGACGACCACCCGGGTCAGGGCCGGGTCGAGGAACTCCTGCCGGCGGCCCAGGGCCTCCACCGCGAAGCCGTCGAAGTCGTCCGTGGCGCCCGGGGTGTCCGCGTCGGCGTAGTGCAGCGCGTACACCTTCACCACGTCACCGGCGTAGGTGTCGGCGCCGTTGTCCCACGCCTTGTCGCCGCGCTGGTCCTTGGTGCCGAACTTGCCGGCGAAGACGACCAGGGTGTCCCCGGCGGTGCCGGCGAGTTCCGGTGGCGGCGGGGAGCAGTCCGGTTGCGCCCGGAAGTCGAGCAGGGTCGCGTCGACCAGGGTGAAGGCGAATTTCTTCTTGAACAGGAACAGGTCGATGGTGACGTAGACCCGCAGGAAGACCGAGAGCCGCCCGCTGGTGGTGAACAGGCAGATCGGGTTGACCAGGAGCGCCTGGAGGAACTCGCTGGTGCGGAACTTCCCGTCGTTGTTCGGGTCGTTCCAGCTGAAGCCGACGGTGAGCTGGATGCCGCCCTCGATGCCGACCTTGACGATCAGCACGCTCACCTCGGCCCCGGCGGCGATCTCACCGCGCAGGGTGACCACCGGGACGGCCTTGCCGCTGCTGTCGGCGGTCTTGAAGTACAGCCCGTCGAGCAGGCTCACCGCGTCGACGGACGTGCCGTCGGTGGCCGCCTCGATCGCGTGCCGGATGCCGGCGGTGTCCAGGCCGGCGATGAACCGGGCGGTCACCGAGGCGCTGCCGGACAGCGTGACGAAGACCGGCGGCGGGGCGTAGACCGGGCCGAACGACTGCCGCCAGCTGAAGCCCAGCTCCAGCGGGCCCGAGTCGAAGCTGATCAGCTCGACGTCCTGGCCGAGCAGGAGCCCGAACAGCGAGCCCGGGTTGTCGAAGATCGGGAAGCTGAAGCCCGTCTTCTGAGCGTTGCTCTTGCCGTCGGCGGCCGGGGTGAACAGCTTCTCGCCGTCGTCACCCGCGGCGTCGTCGACGCGCGCCTTCACCTGGGCGCCGGAGGCCGGGTTGTACTCGGAGGTGCGGTCGATCAGGCTCTCGGCCGAGGCCGGCGAGACCTCCGTGGTCAGCGCCTTGGCGCTGTCCATCTTGAACCCGCCGAGCGGGATGGAGCAGCCGGAGTCGCAGTCGGGTATCCGGTTGATGAACGTGACCACGGCGCGGACGGTGTCGATGAAGTCGAGCTTCGGACCACCGTTGAGGGTGCTGAAGGTCTTGGCGAGCCAGACCAGGGTGATGTCGGGGCCGCCGGTGGCCTTCGACAGGTCCGACAGCACCGGGATCGGCGCGTACAGGGTGTCGATGACCGGCTGCAGCGGCCCGGTGACGGCCTTGAGCTTCTCCACCACCGGCTTGAGGATCTTGTCGAAGAAGGCGCCGGCGTCCAGGGCGATGTCGGTGAACGTCACCTTCAGCGGCGTGGTGACGCCGTCGCCCGTGGCGGTGAGCCCGCCCCGCTTGTGCTTCAGGCCCCACTGCAGGCCGAAGGTGGCGCTGATGCCGGGCAGCGCGGAGTCCTCGCCACCGGTGTCCACCGCCGCCGCCAGCTTCCAGTCGATCTTGACCTCGGCGGTGAGGTCGGTGGCGAGCAGCGAACCCAGGTCGGCGAACTCGGCCAGGGTCAGCCGGTCGTCCGGGTTGGCCGTGCAGTCGGCGGTGACGGCGGGGTCGAAGCAGCTCTTCTCCCCCGGCGAGCCCTTCAGGTCGATGCCGAAGTACGCCTTCACCAGCGGGTCGGTGGCCCGCTTCGTCGCCTTCACCTGGATGAAGGCGAGCTGGGCGGCGAGGTCGCCGGTCATGTCGAACTGGGCGCCGACCTGCACCTCTGGCGAGGTGTCCCCGTCGTGGGTGGGGACGTAGAAGCCCTCGTCCCGGTCCAGGACCAGGTCCAGGTGCAGCTTCCAGCCCAGCTTGGCCTGGATGCCGTCCGGGGCACCCTTCTTCGCCTTCAGCGACAGGCCGGGGATGCCCAGGTCGAGCGGCACGTTGAGCTTGAGGCACTCGTCGGACGCGCTCGCGTCCTTACACCCGTCGGCCGCGGAGGGCGCGCCCTTGGAGGTGGTGAGCTTGATCCGGATCGCCTGGAAGTCCTCGGGCGCGCAGGGCGCCGTGACGCCGCTGCGGCAGCTGACCACCGCGCTCACGCCCGGGTCCAGGTCGGCGAGCACCTCGTTGAGGGCCGCCTGCACACCCGCGCTGTCGAGCGTGGCGTTGGCCAGCACCGGCCCGATCGCGGCCTTGACGTCCTCGCGCAGTTGCGCGACGAAGCGCTGGCCCTGCTGCAGGTCGTCGCCGACCAGGGGCAGCTTGCCGTCGAAGCTGGCCAGCCGCAGCGCCTCCTCGACCTTGGCCAGGTACCCGTCGATTCCGACGTTGAAGTCGGTGAGCTTGAGCGACAGGTTGGCGAAGCAGGAGTCGAGGTTCGGGATGCCGGCCGTGGGCGTCAGGTCCAGGCCGACGGTGAAGGTGAGCAGGTTGGTGTCGTCGTCCGGGTCGCAGTTGTTGACGAACAGCGGCGCCTTCGCGCAGAGCGGCACGTCCGCGCCGCCGATCCCGTCGCCGCAGTCGACGCCCGCGGTCGTGAACTTCGGCGTCAGCCCGAGCAGCCCGCTGATCGGCCCGTCCTCCGTCAGTCCGTTCAGGCCGACGCTCAGGTTGGCCTTCACGGTGGCGAAGTCCGGAGCCTTGCCGAGGTCGAGGGCGAGCGGACCGACGCGCGCGGCGATCGCCGCGTCGGTGACCCCGCCCGCGACGGTGACGCTGGCCGAGGAGCTGCGGTCCAGCAGCGGCGCGGCGTTCAGTCGCAGGGGCAGCAGCAGGCCGAGCTGGGCCCGGGCGTCGACGTCGACCGCGAACGTGCCGGAGCTGTCCAGGGTGATCAGCTCGCGGTGGGCGTCCCAGGCGAAGTTGAGCGGCCCGCCGGTGTGGAACTTGCGCTTCCAGTCCAGCCCGAGCCGCAGGAACGGCCCGCCCTCGCGCTGGTCCAGGGTGAAGCTGATCCCGCTGTCCTCGCCGATCGCCGCGTTGAGCTTGTCGAGGGCGTCCTGGAGGTTGTCGGGGGGCGAGGCGAGCAGCTTGTCCAGTGCGTCGGCCAACTCCGGGCGCAGGGCGTACGCGCTGCCGTCGGCCGGCTTCGGCGTACCGGCCGCCTCGACGCGCAGCGTCTGCCCGTCGATCTGCTTCAGTACCCGGTACGCCTTGCTGCCGATCACGACGGTACGGCCCTCGAGCCGGGCGTCGAAACCGGAGTCGCCGTCGCGGGAGGCGTCCTTGAGCAGGAAGTTCGCCCCGTCGGCGACGAACGTGACGTCCTTGCCGACGCCGCTCTCGTCGGCGCCGAGCAGCTGCCGCGCGGAGCGGCCGAGCAGCGGGATCTCCTTGTCCAGCGGGCCGCTGCCGCCGGGCTGGGACAGCGCGACGTTGATCAGCCGCAGCGCCTCGACGACCACCGCGAAGAGCGCCTTCGGGTCGTCGGGGTTGAAGTCGACGGCGAACAACCCGGACAGCGCCGAGGTGTCCACCACCGGCTGCCCACCTGCCGTCCAGCTCACGTCGACGCCGATGCCCTCGCCGAGGGCGCCGGTGGCGCCGGGCACGCTGACCGTGACCCGGCCGGTGGTCTTCACCGACGACGACACGGCCAGCAGGTTCCCCGGGTCGGACTTCAACCGCGCGAAGAGCGTGCCGAGGCTGATCTCCTGCGCCTGCTTGAAGCTGACCTGGAGCATCCGCTCGCCGGCGGCGGCCGGGCCGACGGCGAGGTCGCCGGCCAGCTTGACCTTGAGGAAGCCGGCGGTGGCGAAGAAGTCCACCCCGGTGGTGATCGGGAAGTCAGCGGCGAACAGCGGCGTCGCCGGGTCCGTGCGCAGCAGCACCCGGTCGACGTTGGCCTTCGGGTCGGTGATGCCGTCGCGCAGGTCGAGCACGAGCGTCACGGACGCGCTGTAGCGGGGCTTCACCTTGGCGAAGCTGGCCTGCGCGTTCGCCGCCCGCAGGCCGACCTTCTTGTCGTCGCCGACGGGCTTGGCGAGCGTGCCGGCCAGCTCGACGGCGCCGATGTTCGGGCTGGAGCCGCTGATCACCCACACGCTGTCGTTCGGCGGCTGCCCGCCGATCCAGTCCTGGGTGAGGGTGACGGAGTTGGCGGTGTTGGCGGCGACGGTGCCGGCGGAGGTGCCGGCCACCACCCGCTGGCCGACGAGCTGGCCGGGCGTGAACCGGTCGCCGCTGACGCTGAAGCCCTTGGCGGCGAAGGTCGCCCCGCGCCCGGACAGCTCCGCGGCGCCGGGGTCGAGCGGAACCTCCACCGTGGACTCCCGCTCCAGCTTGACCCGGAACACCAGCTTGTCGTTCTCGAAGGAGAGGTTGTCCACCGGCAGCCCCTCGGCGGCGAGCAGGGCGAGCAACTGCTGGATGGAGCTGAACTTCGGCTGCCCGGCCAGGGCCGGGTCGTCAGTGTCCGGGTCGAACTGCGGGTCGTCCGGCCGCGGGTGGACGTACTTGCGGAGGAAGTCGGTGAGCTTCTCGTTGACCTTCACCGCGTCGGCGAACGTGCCGCGCAGGAAGGGCAGGTTGAGGTTGCCGGCCGGGCCGCTCTGTTGCACGCCGCTGAGCAGGGTGGCGAGCTGCGCGAGCCCGGAGGCCAGGTCCAGCGGGCTCATGTTGCGGAACTTGGCGATCGTCTCGTCCAGGCCGGTGGTGGTCACCGTGGGGGTGCCGACGGAGATGTCGTTCCAGTCGACGTTCACGGTCGCCGCCACGGCGGGCAGCGCGAAGGGCGCGCCGGAGACGGCCGCGCCGAGCTTGACCACGCCGTGCACCGAGCCGGGGCCGGGCTCGGTCTCGGTGTCGGAGATCTTCCCACCACCGGAGTTGTCGAGGGCCACCTGCAACAGGCCGGCGAGAGAGCCCGCCGCGCCGAGTTCGCCGGTGTTCGCGCCGGCGGCCGTGTCGAAGGCGAGCCGGCCGTCGCCGTTGGGGTCGGTCACGGTGACCTTGAGGTGGGTCCGCGCGGTGAGGGTGCTGCCGGCGGTCAGCGTGACCCCGAGGATGCCGACCGAGGCGGTGGCCTGGTCGAGGTCGGCGCGCAGCCGCGCCGCCGCGTCGATGTCGATGCGCGGGGTGTCCCCGTCGCGCACCAGGTAGGTCTCCCCGGCGGCGGTGTGCCGGGCCCGCAGGTGGAGGGTCGCCCAGCCGGTGACGCTGACCGCCTTGTCCAGCGTCACCCCGGCCAGGGTGAGGTCCTTGTCGACCACTTCGCGCTTCGTGGTCAGCAGCACGTCCAGCAGGTGGTCGCCGCCGCTGGTGCTCACCGAGCTGGTGAGCCGGGTGCCGCCGCCGAGGTCGACGTCGTCCTTGGTCAGGCCGCTGGCCAACGCGTCGGACGCCCTGTCCACGAGGGTGTCGGCGTCGACGAGCGCGCCGGGGCTGACGCCGAGCAGAGGCAGCGGCTGGCCGAGCAGCCCCAGCTGGGAGAGTCCGCCGTCGGCCCAGGCGGCCGTGCGGGACATCAGGTTCTTGAACCCGCTCTCCCACGCCTCGTCGGCCTGGGCTGGGGCCGCCGTCCACACCAACCCCATCGCGGCGGTCACCGCCGTCGCGATCGCCACGGCTAGCAGCCGTCGTAGAGCCACCATGAGCCACCTCGTTCTTCCGATGGCCGTCACCGACGGCGCTGGTCCGCGCCAGCACATCGATCGCGGGAAATGCTCACAACTCGTGTGTCGGCATGGTGACAGTGCGTCAGACCGAACGGTCGGCACCTCCGGACCGGGTGGCCCGAGAAGACTGTGCTGCGGGCCGTACCGCCCGGCCATGTCGCGCCCGTCCCCGCCCCCACTGGGGGAGGCCCTGTGCCACGTCGGATCCCCGCCGTCGTCACCGCGCTCGCCGGCGCGGCCCCGCCCGCCACCTCCGCACCGGCCAGCGGAGCGCCTGCCGCGAGCGCCAAGGCGACCCGGCGCGCCCTACCGACGCCGGCTCGCCTGCGCGCGGAATCGTTTTCTGGCACCGTCAGAGGAGCCGCCCGTACCGCGCCCGGTGAGGAGACGATCGTGGGCCACGCCGCCGTGCACCACCGGACCGTCGACGTCGACGGGATCAGGATCTTCTACCGGGAGGCCGGGCCGGCGGAGGCCCCGGCGGTGCTGCTGCCGCACGGCTATCCCGCGTCGTCGTTCCAGTTCCGTCACCTCCTGCCTGCCCTCGGCGACAGGTGGCGGGCGATCGCGCCCGACCAGCCCGGCTTCGGATACAGCGACGCACCGGACCGGGCCCGGTTCGCGTACACCTTCGACGCCCACGCCGAACTGCTCCGCCGGTTCGCCGAGACACTGGGCCTGACCCGGTACGTCATCTACCTCCAGGACTACGGCAGCCAGTTCGGGCTGCGCCTCGCGATGTCCGCGCCGGAGCGGGTCGCCGGCCTGGTCATCCAGAACGGCGACATCTATCCCGACCAGCACGGCCCCAAGTACGAGCCGCTCAAGCAGTTCTGGCGCAGCCCCACCGACGAGGGCCGGGAGCGCCTCGCCGCGGCGGTCGGCGAGGGGGGCTTCCGCAGCGAGTTCCTGGGCGAACTGCCCGACCGGCTCAGGGACCGGGTGAGCCCCGACCTGTGGCGGCTCGCCGCGGCTGCCGCCGCCACCCCGCAGCGCCGCGCCAATCTGGTCCGCCTCCTCGCCGACCAGGGCAGCACCGTCGCCTGGTTCCCCCGGCAGCAGGCGTACCTGCGCGACCATCAACCGCCGACGCTGATCGTCTGGGGACCGCACGACGGCTACATGCCCGAGGGTGCCGCGCGCGCCTATCTGCGCGACCTGCCCGACGCGGAACTGCACCTGCTCGACGGCGGGCACTGGCTGCTGGAGACGCACCTCGACGAGGTGGTCCCACTCGTCCGCGACTTCCTCGGGCGGGTCCATCCCTGACCACCCGCGGCCGCACGCCGCACCCCCGCCCGGCCGGCTCGGCGGAGTGGGTCGTCCTGCTGGCCGGGAGGTGCTTCCGCTAGGTTCCGACGCATGACGGTCGCCCGCTCGATCCTGCTGTTCCTGCTCGCCGCGCTCGCCGAGATCGGTGGCGCGTGGCTGGTGTGGCAGGGCTGGCGCGAGCACCGAGGGCTGCTGTGGATCGCGGCCGGAGTCATCGCGCTCGGGTGCTACGGCTTCGTCGCCACCTTCCAACCCGACCCGAACTTCGGCCGCGTCCTCGCCGCCTACGGCGGCGTCTTCGTCGCCGGCTCCCTCGCCTGGGGCATGGTCGTCGACAAGTTCCGCCCCGACCGCTACGACATCATCGGCGCAGCCATCTGCCTCGTCGGCGTCGCCGTCATCATGTACGCCCCTCGCAGCGGCTGATCCCTGGTACTCCGCGACCCAGACCTTGAAGCGGAACCACGAGTCGCTATCCCGCGACCAGCGGCAACGGTGGTCGGCACCTGCTCGGCCCCTGCCCGTGACCGGCTAGATCAACGGGTGCGTCTGGCACCGTCGGGCCGCGCGTCGCCCACCGTCGCCGTGGCAGCGTTCAGCACGGCCCGGAGCGGCGCGTGTGGGAACCCGTCGCCCGTGCCGGTGTCCGGCCCCAGCCGGGTGCTGTAGAAGGGCTCGTCGTGGCGGTCGTCCTGACGGGCCCACAGGTTGCCGGCCTCGTCCCGCTGCCAGATGACGTTCTGACCACGGAAGTCGGCGCGTTCGAGCCAGTCGGCGCCGCACGGCCAGTAACCCTCCCACTGCGGAGGGCGCAGTGCGGCGTATGCCTCGTCGACGGCGGCGACGGCCTGGTCCACGTCGTCATCGTCAAAGACGGCCGCGAATCGGCACAGCAGGGCCAGCGGCGCCCCGGGGTGCTGTAGCTGCGGATCCCGCGCGGCGATCGCCCGGCAGATCAGGTCGAGCTCGGACCAGCGCAACGCGTACGGGTGCCAGTGTGCGAGATCGTCCCATCCGAGCTCGGCCGGCTCGGCCGAGTCAGGGGTGGTGACCTCCAGGCTGTAGGAGTCGACCGAGGCGTCCATGCTCAGGACGACGTGGTGGCCGTCGCCGACCTCGAAGGCCACGTCGAGCGACGAGTCGTCGGAATCCTCATCCGCATCGTCGTCATCGTCGTCGTCCAGCAGGTCTTCGAGGTCACCGAGCCGATCCGCCCCCGGTCCCTCCTCGTGGGCGAAGGTGTACCGCGCCCAGAACACCGGATCACGCAATGACTCTTGCAACACTGATGGAGCCGCCACCACGAGAACTATAGGGACCGCACGAGCGGCATCCCGAACGGGGCCAGCGGCGTGGTGGGCCTCTGCCATGGGCACACCCTGAGACTGGACGCTGGTCCAGAGACAGGTCAGCGGCTGCCATAAGGGGGCGGCTGGTCGTGCGCGCCAGCGGGAGAGGTCTGTCGAGGGACCTGTCCCGGGGGCGGCTGACCGCTCGCCACCGGGGATCGTGCGAGCGTGCGGTGCTTGCCGGGGCTCACGCCGTGGATCCGTTTGAAGGCCGCGCTGAAGCCGAAGGCGTCCGCGTACCCGAGCCGGCGCGCCACGGCCGCGACCGTCTCGGTGGTCTCGGCCAGCATGTCGGCGGCGAGTGTCATTCGCCAGTCGGTCAGGTAGGTCAGCGGTGGCTCGCCCACCAGTTCGGTGAACCGTTTGGCCAGCGTCGTGCGGGACACCCCGGCCCGGGCGGCCAGGGAGGCGAGCGTCCACGGCTCACCCGGCGCGTCGTGCATGGCGCGCAACGCCGGGCCCACCGTGCCGTCGCTCAGCGCCCGATACCAACGGGGTGCCTCGGCGCCCGGCTGGTCGAACCAGTCCCGGATCGTGCAGACCAGCAGCCAGTCCAGCAGACGGTCCAGCACGATCTGCCGACCCGGGCGGCACCCGCCGAGCTGGAAGTCCAGATAGTCGCGGAGCGATGAACAGTCGTGTTCATCCGGTACGACCAGCACCGGCGGGAGCACTCCGAGCAGCCGCTGCGGCGTCTGGCTCCGGACGTGGTACGCCCCGGCCAGCAGCACCATCTGCTCGGCCGGGCCGGTGTCCGGTGGCTGGGCCACCAGTGACTGGCCACAGCTGACGTCCCGCAGCTCGTCCGGCCGGAAGCTCGACCGGGGCTCGGCGGAGAAGACGAACGGTTCCGGTCCCCGCACCACGACGGCCTCGCCGACCCGTACCAGAAGTGGCTTGTCGCTCTCGGGGTGGACGATCCAGCCCTCGCCACGCAGCGGCACGCAGAGCGTCAGGGGCGCGCCGTCGGTGAACCGCAGCGCCCACGACGGTGACAGCACCGACCGGCCGAAGGCGGCACCCTCCGCGCGTACGTCCCGCAGCAGACTGTCGAACGGGTCCATTCCTTCACGATAGGGCGCGGACGATCACACATGCCCGGCGTACGACCAGCCATGTCCGGCCGGCGGTCGGGCCGGTTGACTCGTGGCCATGACGAAAGAAACGACCGAGATCCTCGTCATCGGGGCAAGCGGGAAGACCGGACGCCGGCTGATGCGCGTGCTGCGGGCGGCGGGCGCGCGCGTCCGGGCGGCTTCCCGCTCGGGCGAGGTGCGATTCGACTGGACGCAGCCGACCACCTGGCGGCCGGCCGTGGAGGGAGCGTCGGCGGTCTATCTCATCGCTCCGGCGGACCCCGAGACGGCTGACGACTTCGTGTCGCGGGCGGTGAAGGCGGGCGTCGGCCGGTTCGTGGCGCTCTCCGGACGCGGAATCGACAAGATCGACGGGGATTTCTCGCCGAGCATGGTGGCCGCGGAGCAGGCCGTGCGCGACTCCGGCGCGGAGTGGACGATCATCCGCCCGAACAACTTCAACCAGAACTTCGACGAGGACGTGTGGCGCCAGCCGCTGGCCGACGGCCGCCTGGCCCTGCCGATGGGCGCCACGCCGGAGCCCTTCATCGACGCCCAGGACGTCGCCGACGTCGCCGCGACCCTGCTGACCGAGGACGGCCATCACGGGCAGGTGTACGAGCTGTCAGGCCGCCACGCGCTCACCTTCGCCGAGGCGGTGACGACGATCGCCAGGGCGGCCGGTCGATCCATCCGGTACGTGGAGTTGACGCCGGAGGAGTACCGGACCGAACTGCTCGCCGAGGGTTACTCGACGGCCGACGCGACGGCGCTCAACGCCATGTTCGCGGGGATGCGCGCCGGGTATCTCGCCGAGCCGACCGACGCGGTGCGGCGACTCCTCGGACGCGACCCGATCGACTTCGACGCCTACGCCGCGAGGGCTGCCGCGGCCGGCGGATGGTCGTGACGCAGCCGGGACAGCAGCCGATCCAGTAACCCAGCCCGGGTGAGTCGACGGATGAGCCGTGGACGGTGGTTGAGGCGTTGCTGCCCGCGCCGGGTCGGCGTTCGGGTCCGGTGGCGGGATCACCGGCAGGTGATCAACGGGATCTGTGGAAGCTGCTGACCGGGACGTGGGATCGGATCCTGGCCCACGCGCACGAGCCGGTGCTTGTTTGTCGCACCCACGCGGCTTTGGTAGGAATGCACTCTTGCCTCTCGTCGGAACGGGGTCACGGTGACAACAACCGACTACGACAACTTTGCGGACGCCTACTCGGCGGAGAACGAGTCCGGCCTCTTCAACGCCTACTACGAGCGACCCGCAATGCTTCGCCTCGCCGGCAACGTCTCGGGCCGCCGAATCCTCGACGCGGGGTGCGGTTCCGGCCCGTTGTCAGCTGCGCTGCGCGCCAAGGGAGCCGTGGTCACCGGCTTCGACGTGAGTGCGGCCATGGTCGACCTGGCCCGTCAGAGGCTGGGTGAAGACGCCGACTTGCACGTGGCGGACCTGAGCGCGCCGCTGCCGTTCGCAGACGCCGAGTTCGACGACGTCGTCGCGTCCCTGGTCCTGCACTACCTGGAGGACTGGTCCGGCCCTCTCGCCGAGCTGCGTCGCGTGCTGAAGCCAGGCGGTCGCCTGATGCTCTCGGTCAACCACCCCGCCGGCTATGCGATCGAGTATCCCGAGGCCGACTACTTCGCGCTTACGAAGTACTCCGAGGACTACATCCTGGACGGCCAGACTGTGTGGCTGACCTTCTGGCACCGGCCGCTGCACGCCATGGCAGATGCTTTTGCTGCTGCTGGGTTCCGCATCGCGACGATCAGCGAGCCGCCCCCTTCTCCGGACACTCCTGCAGAGCTGCTTCCACCCGTCAAGGGCTCCGGGTCCTTCATGTGCTTTCTCTTCTTCGTCCTCGAGTCCGCCTAAAGGCGTGTTTCATAAGCCGCTCGGTTATGAAACGCCGGGGGCGGCTTCGGGCCAGACGAGCAGGACGGGACAGGGGGCATGGTCGACGATGAAGCGGCTGGCGGGGCCGATACTGCGAGGCCCGAGGTGGTTACGGCCGCCATCGCGGGCGAGGATGAGCAGGTCGGCGCCCTCGGCGGCGGCCACGACCTCCCGCTCGACGCGGCCGGTGCGCTCAACACGCTTACAGGGGCGCCCCAGGCGCTGCGCGGCTTCGGCGAGGAGTCGTTCGGCGGAGGCGGTGGCCAGGTGCTCGACCGCGGTGCCGGGGTCGCGTTCGGGATGGCCGCGGCCGAGCAGCCCGGCAAAGGCGCCGTGCGCGGCGCCGGGGGCTTCGGGGCCGGTGACATGCAGCAGCACGATGTCGGCGGCCTCGGGTGCGTGGCTGCGGGCGGCGTCGATGCAGGAGGGCCAGGTGCCCTCGGTGATCCAGGCGATGACTCTCACGGTGATCAGCCTCCGATAACGGTGAGCGAGGCCCACAGTGCCACCACCGCGAGCAGCAGGGCGGCAGGCACGGTGAACAGGCCGAGCCGGGTGAACTCACCGAACTCGACGTCACTGTCGTGTTCGTGCACGATGCGCCGCCACAGCAGGGTGGCTAGGGAACCGGCGTAGGTGAGGTTGGGTCCGATGTTCACCCCGAGCAGCACCGCGAGGACGGCACCGGGCCCGGACGGTGCGGTCAGCGGCAGCAGCACCAGCACGGCGGGCAGGTTGTTGATGACGTTCGCCAGCACCGCGGCCAGCACCGCGATAGCGAGCAGGGCCGCAAAGCCGGTGCCGCCGGGGACCAGATGGCCCAGGCCGGTGGCAAGGCCGTTGTCGACGACCGCGCGGACCACGATGCCCAGGGCCAGAACGAAGGCGAGGAACGGGACCGCGGCGGCGCGCACGATGGCGGTGGGACTGGTGCGGCGCTGCGCCAGAGCACGCACGGCCAGTACGACGGCACCGGCGAAGGCCGCCCAGGCAGGATTGACTCCGAGCGCGGAGGTCAGGACGAACCCGGCCAGTGTGCAGGCCACGGTGGCCAGGGCGAACACCGGCAGCTCACGGGGTTCGGCGGTGGGTGGGGCCTGGGCTCCGGCGTCCAGGTCGGTGGCGAAGAACCGGCGGAAGACCACGTACTCGGTACCGATGGCGGCCAGCCAGGGCAGGACCATCAGGGCGGCGAAGCGGGTGAAGCTCAGTCCGCTGGCAGCGAACGCGAGCAGGTTCGTGAGGTTGGAGACCGGCAGCAGCAGCGAGGCGGTGTTCGACAGGTGGGTGCAGGCGTAGACGTGCGGTTTGGGCCGGGCACCGAGCCTGGCGGCGGTGGCGAAGACCACCGGGGTGAGGAGCACGATGGTGGCGTCCAGGCTGAGCACCGCGGTGATCACTGATGCGGCTGCGAACACCTGGACCAGCAGGCGGCGCGGGCGACCTGCCGCGGTACGGGCCATCCATGCTCCGCACGCGTGAAACAGGCCCTCGTCGTCGCACAGCTGGGCCAGGACCAGGACGGCGGCGAGGAAGCCGATCACCGGTCCGAGCCGCGCGGCCTCGTCGCGGGCATGGTCCAGCGAGATCGCTCCGGTGGCAATGACCACGCCTGCGGCCGGGACGGCGACGACCGCCTCCGGCCAGCCGAACGGGCGGACAACGGCGCACGCCAGCACCGCCAGGAGCAGAACGACGGAGACAGCCTCCGCCAGCGAGGAATTCACGATCAGGTCTTCTCCGCGATGGTGCGGACTTCGGAGACCTGCCGGGCCAGCACGCTCACCCCCGGCTGCAGCACCCGGTTCCGGCGCAGCCAGCCCACCGAGTGATCGAACAGCGCCTTCGGCCCCTCCGCGTACGCCGTCCACGCCCGGCCGTGCAGAAACGCCCTGAACCGCCGGCCCTGGGCATGGTCCTCGTACGGGTGGTTGCCGTACGCGTCACGGATCTCCCACGCGTGCTCATACGCCGTCTTCAGCCGCTCGGTGTACTCCTTGACGCAGGAGACATCCTCAATCTCCAGCTGATCGGCCAGACGCTCCACCACCGGCCACGGAACGGCCAGGGAGTCCTCCAGGAACAGCCCGATGTACCTCACCCCGTGCACATCTCAAGCTCGAAGCCGAGACGGTTGTGGTCACCGCGCCGGTTCGCGATCAGCTTCCGGTCCTCGTCGTCGAGAAAGAAGAATCGCTCCAGCTCGGGCCTCGCCGGCTCCTCAGCGAACTTCCCGTACGCCTCAGCCTGCTTATCAGTCAGAAATTCCACCGGCATGCGGCGGACGGTAGCCACTCCTCACCAGTGATCGAGGATCTTCCGGCGAACCCCCGAAGAAGACCGATCACCTGTGCTAAACGTGTTTCGTAAGCCAGGCTGACGGCATCGAGGTCACGGCGTGGCCGCCGAAGTGGGAGAAACGACAACTCATCGACGGGATCCGGTGGCGAATCCGGAACGGTGCCCCCTGGCGTGACGTCCCGGCCGAGTACGCGCCCTACCCTACCGTCTACGGCCTGTTCCGTCGCTGGCAGCGTGACGGGACCTGGGACAGGATCCTGTCCGCGTTGCAGGCTGCCGGCGACGCGACCGACCGGATCGCCTGGACGGTGAGCGTGGACTCGATGACCAGCCGCGCCCACCAGCACGCCACCGGCGCCCGCACCTACGGGCATCCGCAGAAGGAACCACCCGGCGGCGTGCACGACGAGCCGGCCGACCACGCGCTGGGCCGATCGAGAGGCGGGCTGACCACCAAAACTCATCTGGCCTGCGAGCAGGGACAGAGAGTCCTCGCCCTGATCGTGACCGCCGGGCACCGTGGTGACAGCCCGCAGTTCATCCCCGTCCTGCGCCGCATCCGCGTGACCCGCCTCGGTGTCGGCCGGCCCCGCACCTGCCCCGACCTGGTCCTGGCAGACAAGGCCTACACCAGCCGCGGCAATCGCAGCCATCTCCGCTCACGCGGAATCAAGTCCTGCATCCCCCGCAAGACAGACCAGGACGCCTACCGCAAGGCCAAAGGCTCCAAGGGCGGGCGTCCACCCACGTTCGACAAGGACCTCTACCGGCTACGCCACGCCGTCGAGAACGGCATCAACAGGCTCAAACGCCACCGTGGTGTCGCCACTCGCTACGACAAGCTGGCGGTCCGCTTCCAAGACCATCACCATCATCACCGAGTGGCTCTGACCGGTTTATGAGACACGCCTTGGTCGCCCACCGGCGCCGCCCGGAACGTTCGCCGATACGCACGCGGCGACACCCCGGTGGCGGCCAACAGGTGCTGCCGCAGCGAACCACCCGATCCGAACCCGGCCTGCTCCGCGATCCTGTCCACCGGGAGGTCCGTGCTCTCGAGCAGTTCCCGGGCGCGTTCGACCCGCTGCTGGGTGAGCCAGGTCATCGGGCTCACCCCCACTTCGTCCTGGAACCGCCTGCTGAATGTCCGCACGCTCATGTTCGACCGGGCGGCAAGCTCGGCCAGGACCAGCGGCCGATCAAGGTGTTCGAGCGCCCACGCTCGGGCCGGTGCCGTCGTCGTCGTGTCCGCTTCGACCACGGGCCGCCGGATGTACTGGGCCTGGCCCCCGTCGCGCCAGGGTGGGACGACGCAGGAACGCGCCGCCTCGTTGGCGATCTCACTGCCGTGGTCCCGTCGGATCACGTGCAGACACAGATCGATTCCCGCCGAGACGCCCGCCGAGGTGAGCACACTGCCGTCGTCGATGAAGAGAACATCGGCGTCGACGACGAGGTCCGGGTAGAGGCCCTGAAGGTGGTCGGACTCACGCCAGTGAGTGGTCACCCGGCGTCCGTCGAGGATGCCCGCCGCCGCCAGGACGAAGGAACCCGTACAGATCGCCATGACGCGCGCGTCGGGGCGGACAAGCCCCAGCGCGTCCCGCAGCGGCGCAGGAAGTTCCTTCTGTTCACCCCATTCTCGCCCGCTGGCCGAGGGAGGGATCACCAGGGTGTCCGCCTGGGCCAGCACCGTGTGGTCGTGGTCCACGGCGATCGCGAAGTCGGCCGAGGTGCCGACCGGGCCGCCATCGAGCGAACAGGTGGTCACCGAGTACAGCGGCTTGCCGTCGGGGCCGAGGGCGGCGCCGAAGAGCCGCGAGGGGATGGCCAGCTCGAACGGGACGACGCCGGGAAGCGCGAGCACAACGACGCGATGCATGGCCAGATCCTGACACATATTGTCCATCTGGCCACTGTAGCGGCCCTGCCCCTCCGGAGATGCTGGACGGGCGCGGCCGCCCGATGCGGCCGGGACGACAGGTGAGGAGCACAGTGACAACCAGCTCAGGGCGAGCGCCGGACCGCATGCTCGCCGTCAGCCAAGACGTGGCCGGGGCACCCGACGTACTGAAGATCATCGAGATGGAGCGTCCGGTCCCCACACTCGGCGAGATCCTCGTCCGCGTCCACGCCGCTGGGGTGAACCCCACCGACTGGAAGACCCGCGCTCGAGGCCAGTTCGCCACCGGCGCGCTCCCCCCGTTCGTCCTGGGGTTCGACGTCTCCGGGGCGGTCGAGGAGGTGGGGCCCGGGGTGACCCTGTTCGCGCCGGGCGACGAGGTGTTCGGCATGCCGCGCTTCCCGCATCCGGCGGGCGCGTACGCGGAGTTCGTGACCGCCCCCGCCCGGCACTTCTGCCGTAAACCGACAAACATCGACCACACGACCGCCGCGGCGTTGCCGCTGGCGTCCCTGACCGCGTGGCAGGCTCTCGTCGACACCGCCGACGTCCGGCCGGGCCAGCGCGTCCTCGTCCATGCCGCCGCCGGCGGAGTCGGGCACCTGGCGGTGCAGATCGCCAAGGCGCGCGGCGCACGGGTCGTCGGCACCGCAAGTGCCGGCAAGCACGACCTTCTTCGCGGGCTGGGCGCGGACGAGTTGATCGACTACACCACGGAGGACTTCGGCGTCCTCCGAGACATCGATGTCGTGCTCGACACCCTCGGCGGGGACTACACCCCGCGCTCACTCCGGACCCTGCGCAGGGGCGGGATCCTCATCTCGCTTCTGCCCATGGCCCCCGACTTCCCCGCCGACCTTGCCGAGGAACTCGACGTCCGCGCCACCCGAATCCTCGTCGAACCCGACCATGCGGGCATGAAGGCGGTCGCGGATCTCGTCGCTCGTGGGCAGCTGCGGCCACTCGTCGACACCACTCTCCCGCTGAGGGAGGCGGCTCAGGCCCACGAGCGCGGCGAGACCAACAGCACCACCGGGAAGATCGTCCTCTCCGTCGTCGCCTGAGGCCCGCCCTCGCACGCGACGCTGCTCCCACCACGTCACTCACTGAAGGAGTTCCATCCGCATGAGCAACGCGACACCTCCCAGCACGGCCGCCGTCGTCGAATCCTTCTTCGCGCGATTCGGCGCCGGTGATGTACCCGGACTCGTCGACCTCTTCGCCGACACGTTCGACTTCGCGGTCAACGGGACCCCCAACATCCCCTGGTCCGGGCAGCGCTCCACCCCGGCCGAGCTGCCGGACTTCTTCGGCTCGTTCGGACGCGTACTCGGACCGGCTCAGGAGTACAACGTCACGGCGACGGTCGTCGACGGGGAGAACGCGGTCGTGCTCGGGCACAACAAGTTCGAGGTCCTCGCCACGGGGAAGACGTTCACCAACCACTTCGCGCTGCACATCGGAGTCAAGAACGGCAAGATCACGACCTATCACATGTACGAAGACACCTATGCGATCGACGCCGCGTTCGCCGCATGAGCCGCGGACGAGCTGACCACGGTTGAGCCGTGCGGTGATCGGAATCGGCTGTCCGGATCCGATCACCGCACGCTGTGCCTCACCACCCGTTGCCGAGCAGCGAGAACCGTGGTCATGCGATCGACGCAGCCCAATAGCGATCCGATACACGCTCAAGCAGCAGTACCCGACTCTGTTTGCTCCCTTGTGGCTGGCTCGGTTGCCGCATTTCCCCGCTGCGCAGCCGGCCAGGGCTCTCCGCCATGAAGACCGGCCACCTCGCGTTCCGGGATCCGTGCCACGAGAACAATCACCCGCTCGGGGTCAGCCGGTGCCCGTCCGAGCACGCGCACTTCGGCCTGCTCGGCGAGGGTTGCGTCAGCCAGGATGGAGAACACGAGGTCGCCGTCCGTCCGGCTGTACCCATCGGCCGCCAACTCGACGACCGCGCCAGAACGCAGCTCAACGACCCAGCGGGTCGGTGGTCCGGCAGCGAACCTCACGGCCCGAAGGCTAACGCCCGGAACAGCTGGGCCAACGCCGAGTCGGAGGTCCATGCCAGCGGCACACGGTTTAGGACTGAAGTACGGCTAGGCCCGTGCTGGGCGTATGACCTGCTGCTACGGCCGAGCACAAGACAGCTCTTCCAAGATCAGTCCGTGGATGGTCCGTGAGTTCGGCCCAACTTGCTGAGCAAGCGCCATAGACGGCGGTCCAGTCCTGGACGGCCTGACTTGGCCCCTGGTAGCACCCGCTATGGCCCGTGGAGGCCCGACAGCTTCGACTGCGGTCAGGGCTCAGCGACGCTTACGGCGGGCCGCCCAGACCCCGCCAACGATCGCCGCAGCAGTCGGCAAGAGGCAGCAAAGCGTCAGGACGAACAGATGCCACGGCTTGATTGCTCCCATGGCAAGAGGATAGGCACCGCTTCCCAACACCGGCTGTCCCTGTCAGCGTCAGTTTGAAGATCGCTTTCGGCTGAAGTGACCGCCTGAGACCGGACACCTCCTGAATTGGGATCCTGCCGAGGAGGAGAAAACCGCTGTGGCTCGACAGAGCAAGTACCTCGCGACGGCAGCCCGCCCGATGACCTGGCCGCTGACGAGCGAGCCGAGCTGATCCGCTTGCGGCGTCAGGTCGCGCAACTGGAGCTGGAGAAGGAGATCTTGAAAAGCCGCAGTCTTCTTCGCACGCGAGACAGAGCGGTGACCCGTACTGAGGAGTACCAGGTGGAACCGCAAGGCGGCGCACCGTCCAAATCTCGGCAACTCCGTCGACAGCCGCGACGGCGGACCGACCGGAATGCTCGATCACGGTCTACGCCACGCGGAATCCAGCGCTGCCCGACGCACACTGATCTGGATCGCGCAGATACCCCGCTCCGGACCGAGGTAGAAGTGATCGATCTTGATGTCCGTGTCCGCAATGCCAGCGGCCCAGAGATCTCGGCGAGTCGGTCGCGGTGGCAGATCGACGCCAAGGTCAGCCAAGCGCCTCCATGCCTGAGCCACTACGGCGGCCTGGTCCTCGGACCAGGCCAGCGACACCCAGTCCGCGTCGCGCTCCTCCTGCAAACGGCGCCCAGTCTCCGCCAGGCGCTTTTGTTTCCTGCTCTTGCCCACACTGCGACAGTGGCGCACCGAACCAGCCAGGACAAGAAAGATCCCCGCACCGCCAGTTGGAAATCGTCCTCACTGGCACGTAGCCGGCACGGCTGGGCGGCGGGCGCGCGGCTGTCCGGCGGCGTCCGGCCTACCGCCCCGGCCTTCGAATCGGGGGCGCCTTGCCGTGTCGGCGGCTCTCCGCGCGCCTGGACCCAGGTACCCGGTGGCAACCCGCGAGTCGGCGCGGCAGCGACCTAGCAGACATCCTCAGGGCGGCCTGCGGCTACGAGTAGTCGAGACCGATCCGTGCCGCAGCCGCACGTAGCCATCGACGGAGACCCAGGGCTACCCGCTGCGCGACCGGGTAGTCGGGAGTTGAGTGGAGGGTGCAGGGGCGGGCGGGGCGGGTAGGCCCCGCGACGCAGGTGGGAGGTGCAGCCGGTGCGCGGGGGCGACGATGAGCCGAACGGACCGGAGGCCGCTGCCGATCGTGGGCCCCATGTGCTGCGGGAGTACGCGCTGCTCGCCGACGGGCGCCGCGGCGCGCTCGTCGGTCCGGACGGGAACGTGAGCTGGCTCTGCGCCCCGGGCTGGGCCGACCCTCCCCTCTTCAGCCGGCTCATCGGCGGCCGGGGCGACTACCTTGTGACCCCGGCGAACCCGCGGTTCGTCTGGGGAGGGCACTACGAAGCGGCCTCCCTGGTGTGGGTGAGCCGCTGGGTGACCACGAACGGGATCATCGAGTGCCGCGAGGCGCTCTTTTTTCCCGGCGAGAAGCATCGGGTGGTGCTGCTGCGCCAGATCCGCGCGGTGGACCGGGAGGCGGTCGTCCGGGTCCGGCTGGATCCTCGGGCCGACTTCGGCCGCGAGCCGATGCGCGACGTACGGCGGGAGGGCCCCCACTGGCTGGCCCGCTCGGGCAGCCTGCACCTGCGGCACAGCGGTGGCGAGATGCTCGACCGGACCGAGGACGGCCCGCTCTGCGGCGAGATCACCGTACCGGCGGGCGGGCGGCACGATCTGGTGCTGGAGATCGCCACCCGCCCGCTCGGCGAGGCGCCGCCCGAGTCCTTCGAGCTGTGGCGGACGACCGAATACACCTGGCGGCAACTGGCGCCCCCGCTGGCCGGCGGCCCCGCCCAGCGGGACGCGGTTTTCGCGTACGTCGTGCTGCGCGGCCTCACCCAGCCCGGCGGGGGGATGGTGGCGGCGGCGACCACGGCACTGCCGGAGCGGGCGCTGGCCGGGCGCAACTTCGACTACCGGTACGCCTGGCTGCGGGACCAGACCTTCGCCGGCCGGGCGTCGGCGCTGATCGGCCGGTACGACCTGCTGGACTACGCAGTCGCGTTCCTCACCGAACGGGTGCTGGCCGACGGCGATCGGCTCTCCCCGGCCTACACCGTTGACGGCGACCCGGTCCCGGACCAGGAGGAGCTGGGTTACCTGGCGGGCTATCCAGGGGCGCCGCCGCGGGTCGGCAACTGGGTCCGCGGGCAGTTCCAGCTCGATGTCCTCGGCGAGACGTTGCTGCTGCTGGCCGTCGCCGGGCGGCACGACCGGCTGGACCAGGCCTCGTGGCGGGCGTTGGAGCTGACGGTCCGGATCATCGGGAAACGCTGGCGCGAGCCGGACTCCGGCATCTGGGAACTGCCGCCCCGCCAGTGGACCCATTCGAAGCTGATCTGTGTGGCCGGGCTGCGCGCGGCGGCCGGGGTCGCGTCGGGCGGACAGGCAGGACGATGGCTTGCCCTGGCCGATGCGATCCTCGCCGACGCGGCAGCCCACGGGCAGCATCCGTCCGGGCGCTGGCAGCGGGCGTACGACGACGGGCGGGTCGACGCCGCGTTGCTCTTCCCCGGCATCCGGGGCGCGGCGCCGGCAGGGGACGCGCGGACCGAGGCGACCCGGCGGGCGATCCTGGCGGAGTTGGAATGCGACGGATACCTGTACCGGTTCCGTCCCGACAGCCGCCCACTGGGGGACGCCGAGGGAGCGTTCCTGCTCTGCGGTTTCGCGGCCGCGATGGCCGCCTGGCAGGCCGGCGACGTCGTGGAGGCGAACCGGTGGTTCGAGCGTAGCCGGGCCGCCTGCGGCCCGGCGGGCCTCTTCACCGAGGAGTACGACGTGCAGCAGCGGCAGTTGCGCGCGAACCTACCCCAGGCGTTCGTGCACGCGCTGATGTTGGAGACGGCGGTGACCCTGGGGCAGGCGGTACCCTGCCCATCGCCCGGCTGAGCGGTCTACCCGCCGCCCGTGCCCGAGATGAGTGCCAGCCCGGTCTCCGGGTCCACCCGCTTGGCCAACTCAGGCGCCACCTCGGAGATCATCACTTCCAGTGTCGGCCAGACCCGGCCTCGGAGCAGGTGCCCGCCCATGGTGCTGCCGTCGGCGCGGCCGAGCACCGCGTGCACGTGCAGCGCCGGCGCCCCGTCCCGCTCGGCGACGTCGCCGAGCAGGGAGAGCACCTCGACCTGCTCGCGTACCGGGATCCGGCGGTAGTCGCGGGTCTCCCGGTCGAACCACCCGACCTCGGCGTCGGCGAAGCCGCCGACGGCGGTCACCCGGGCGGCGTGTATCCGCTGCTCGCGCAGCGCCGCCCCCACGGCCTCGACCGCCTCCTCTCCCTTGTCGCAGACGACCACGAGGACCCGTCCGGTCTGGTGGTGCAGCTCGTGCGCCCTCATCGCCGACCGTCTCGCCGCCAGCCGCCCGGCAGTGCGGTCACCGTGCTGCCCCGACCGGTCGGGCGGCCACTGGTGTGCCAGGCCGGCACCGCCGTCGTCGCGTCCATCGCACATTGTTCCTCTCTCCGGCGCGGCCTCAGCCCACCCGGTACCGCTCCGCCTCGGCGGCACGCAGCTCCAGCCCGTGGCCCGGCCGGTCCAGCGGCACCGGGGCGCCGCCTCCCGCCGCGGACACCGCACCGTCGAAGAGCATCGCCTCGATCCGGACGTGGTCGTGGAACCACTCGATGTGGCGCAGGTTCGGCGTCGCTGCCGCCACGGCCAGGTGCTGGTGGGGCGCGCAGTGCGCGGACACCTCCAGGCCCGAGGCGGCGGCCACCGCCGCCGCCCGAAGGAATTCGGTGATGCCACCGCACCGGGTGACGTCGATCTGCAGGCAGTCGACGTACGGGGCCATCCGATGGAAGTAGACGAGGTCGAAGCCGTACTCCCCCGCCGCGACGTCGGGCAGCACCTGGTCGCGGACCAGCCCGAGGCCGATCAGGTCGTCTGAGCTGACCGGTTCCTCGTACCAGCGCACGTCGAGGTCGGCCGCGGCCCGGGCCATCCGTACCGCCTGCTTGCGCTGGTACCCGCCGTTCGCGTCGACGTACAACTCGGCGTCGTCGCCGATGGCGCGTCGGGCGGCCACCATCCGGGCCAGATCCTGCGGCGCGTTGGTGCCCCCGGACTCGCCAATCTTGATCTTCACCCGGGGGATGCCCTGGTCGTGTACCCAGCCGGAGAGTTGCCGGTGCTGCCGCTCGGCGTCGTAGGTGGTGAATCCGCCGCTGCCGTAGACCGGCACCTGCCGGCGGGCAGTGCCGAGCAGCCGGGCCAGCGGCAGGCCGTGCCGGCGGGCCTTGAGGTCCCAGATCGCGCAGTCGGCTGCGGAGAGCGCCAAGCCGGCGATTCCGGGCCGTCCGGCGTTTCTCAGCCGCCGCCGCATGGCCGACCACGCAGCCGGTGCGTCGTCCGGGTCGAGCTCGGCCACCACGGGCGCGAGCAGGTCCGTGACGACCGGGACCACCGCTGCGGGCCCGTACGTCCAGCCGGTGCCCACCTGGCCGTCGGCCTCCGCGCGGACCAGCACCATGGTGGTGCTGTCCCAGGCGAAGGTGCCGTCGCCCTCGGGCGCGTCGGTCGGCACCCGGTACGCCGCCGCGCTCAGCCGCACCGCCGTCACCGCCCCCGGCGGCGGCTGGCCAGCGCGGCGACCGGCGCCAGCGCGGCCAGCCCGACGAGGCTGGTGGCGAGTACGCGGGCAGCCCGGGAGGGCCGCTCCGGGCGTTGCCCCCACCGCTGCTCGGGGCGGGCGGTCACCCGCTCACCGTGCAGGCCGGCCCGCAGCAGTTCGGCGAGGTGGATCGCGGAGCGGCCGCCGGTGGCGCTCTGCTCGACCTGCGTACGGCAGCTGAAGCCGTCGGCCAGGATGACGTCGGTCTCGGCGGCGCCCCGGACGGCCGGCAGCAGGACCCGCTCGGCGCAGGCCGCGGAGACCTCGTAGTGCCCCGCCTCGAAGCCGAAGTTGCCGGCCAGCCCGCAGCAGCCCGAGTCGAGGAGTTCGGCCTGGACCCCCGCCTCGGTGAGCACCGCCTGGTCCGCGGTGGTGCCGAGGATGGCGTGCTGATGGCAGTGGGTCTGGATCAGTGCGTGCGCGGGCAGCTGCGGCGCCTGCCATCCGGGGCTGTGGTCGTGCAGCAGCTCGGCCAGGGTGACGGTCTGCTGCCGCAGGCGGTGTACGTCCTCGTCACCGGGGAAGAGTTCCTGGGCGTCGCCGCGGAACACCGCGGTGCAGCTCGGTTCCAGCCCCACGATCGGGGTGCCGGCCCGCAGGTGGGGTCGGAGCACCTCCACCGTCCGCCGCAGCACCTGCTTCGCCATGCCGAGCTGTCCCGTGGAGATCCAGGTGAGCCCGCAGCAGACCGGCTGCTCCGGCACCCGGACCCGCCAGCCCGCCGCCTCCAGCACCTCGACGGCCGCGTGGGCGATGCCCGGCTGAAAGTGGTTGGTGAAGGTGTCCGGCCAGAGCATCACCTCGCCGCGCCGGCCGTCGCCGGTCGGCCAACGGTCCGCGAACCAGTGCTGGAAGGTCTCGGTAGCGAAGACCGGGATCTCCCGGCGCTGGTCGATGCCGCCGACCAGCTTGGCGAGCCGGCCCAGCCCGGGCGCCTGGGCCAGCGCGTTCACCACCCGGGGCGCCCGGGCGGCGACCGTGGCCACCACCGGCAGCCAGCCCATCGAGTAGTGCGGGCGGGGTCGGAGCCGACCCTGGTAGTGATGGGACAGGAACTCCGCCTTGTACGTCGCCATGTCCACGTTGACCGGGCAGTCGGACTTGCAGCCCTTGCAGGCCAGGCAGAGGTCGAGCGCGTCGCGAACCGCCTCGGAGCGCCAGCCGTCGGCGATGGTGCCGCCGCGGGCGGTGCCGTCGAGCATCTCGAACAGCAGGCGTGCCCGGCCCCGGGTGGAGTGCTCCTCCTCCCGGGTGACCATGTAGGACGGGCACATCACCCCGCCGTGCTGTCGCCGGCACTGGCCGACGCCCACGCAGCGCAGCACCGCCCGGCCGAAACTGCCGTCGTCGTCGGGATAGTGGAAGTGGGTTGCCACCTGGCCGTGGTTGTAGTCGACGCCGAGCCGCAGGTGGCTGTCCAGCGGGTAGGGAGGCGCCACCTTGCCCGGGTTCATCCGGTCGTCCGGATCGAAGATCGCTTTGAACTGCCCGAACGCGCGGACAAGCCGGTCGCCGAACATCTTCGGCAGCAGTTCGCCGCGGGACTGCCCGTCGCCGTGCTCTCCGGAGAAGGAGCCCCCGTAGGAGACCACCAGATCCGCGGCGCGCTCGACGAACGAGCGGAACTGGCGTACCCCCTCGGCGGTCGTCATCCTGAACGGGATGCGGGTGTGGACGCAGCCCTGCCCGAAGTGCCCGTAGAGCGAGGCCTGTTCGAAGCCGTACTCGTGGAGCAGCGCGTCGAGATCGCGCAGGTAGTCGCCGAGCCGTTCGGGAGCGACGGCCGAGTCCTCCCAGCCCTCCCAGGTGTCGGGTTCACCCGGCACCCGGGCGGTGGCACCGAGTCCGGACTCGCGGACCAGCCACATCTGGTGCTCGTCTGCCTCGTTGTCGAACCGGTGCGCGGTCGGCCCGCCGTCGCGGCACAGATCGTTGATCATCCGCTCGGCCGCAGCGTCGGCCTCCTCGCGGGTGTCGCCACCAAACTGCACCATCAGCCAGCCGCCGCCCGCGGGCAGCTTGTGCAGCGCCTCCGGGTGCAGGTGCTTACGCTTCTCGAAGTTGATCAGCTTGTCATCGAGCCCCTCCAACGCGATCGGGTCGTACGGCAGGACCCGCGGTACGTCGTCTCCGGCGGCGGCGATGTCCGGGTAGGACAGGAACACCATCGACTTGGCCCGTGTCACCGGCACCAGCGTCAAACGGGCCCGCAGCACGGTGACCAGTGTCCCCTCGGAGCCGACCAGCGCCTGTGCGACGTGAAAATTGTTCTCCGGCAGCAGGCTGTCCAGGTTGTATCCGGAGACCCGGCGCGGGATGTGCGGGTAGCGGGTACGGATGTCGCTCTGGTACTCGTCCCGCAGCGCCCGCAGCTGGCGGTAGATCTCGGCCTGCCGACCGCCCCGTCGCTCGATCTCGGCGTACTCCTCGTCGCTGGTCTCGCCGACCCACATCCGGGTTCCGTCGTAGAGCAGTACCTCCATCTCGACGAGGTTGTCGACCACCTTGCCGGTGCGCTGCGCGGTGGAGCCGCAGGAGTTGTTGCCGATCATCCCGCCGATGGCGCAGTGGCTGTGGGTGGACGGGAGCGGCCCGAACTCCAGCCCGTGCGGTGCCAGCAAGTCGTTGAGCGTGTCGAGCACGATGCCGGGCTCCACCAGGCAGGTGCCGGCCTGCGGGTCGACCTCCAGCAGCCGGTTGCAGTACTTCGACCAGTCGATGACCACGGCCACGTTGGTCACCTGTCCCCCCAGGCTGGTACCGCCGCCCCGGGACAGCACCGGCGCACGGTGGCGGCGGCAGACGGCGACCGCGGCCACCGCCGCCTCGACGGTCCGGGGCACCACCACGCCGAGCGGCACCTGGCGGTAGTTGGAACCACCGGTGGCGTACGCGGCCCGTGAGCCGGCGTCGAAGCGCACCTCCCCGTCCACCTCGGCGCGCAGGTCCGCGGCGAGCGCGGCCAGGTCGGCGTGGTGCGCCGGCTCGGGCGGCCGCAGGACGGGCGCGGGCAGGGACACCGGCTCCGTGGCCGGAGCTGCCCTCCGTGCCGTGCCGGTGACTCGCCGGGTCATGACCGCAGCTCGTTGATCTTGTCTCGGGCCACGGTGGCGAGGGTGGCGACCTTGTGCGGCTGGCCCCGCAGGAACGCCTCGGTGAAGTGCTTGGCCTGTTCGTACCGGACCTTGCCGGGCATCGGCGGCTCGTCTGGGTTGACGTCACAGTCGACCAGCGCCGGGCCCGGATGGGCCAACGCCGCACGGATCGCGTCCGGCACCGCCTTCGGGTCGGTGACCTTCACGCCGTACCCACCGCAGGCCCGTGCCCACGCGCCGAAGTCGGCCTCGGGCTGCCGGTGCCGCACCGCGTACTCCGGGTAGCCGAGGACGATCTGCTCCCAGAGGATCTGGCCGTACGAGTTGTTGTTGTTGACCACCACCTTGATCGGCAGCTCGTGCCGCACGGCGGTGAGGAACTCGGCCATCAACATGGCGAAGCCGCCGTCGCCGACGAACGCGATGACCTGCCGGCCGGGGAACGCGTGCTGCATGGCGATCGCGTACGGCAGGCCTGGCGCCATGGTGGCCAGGTTGCCGGAGAGGTAGAACTCGCGGCCGCCGCGGATGGTCCAGTGCCGCGCCGCCCAGGTGGCGATCGTGCCGGAGTCGCAGGTGAGGATGGCGTCCGAGGTGGCGGCCGCGTCGACGCAGCTGATCAGGTACTGCGGGGCGATCGGATCCCGCCCCGGGTCCTGCAGGGCGATCATGTCCGTGCGCCAGGCGTCCCGCGCCTGCTGGTACTTCGTCAGGAAGGACCGGTCCGAGCGGGCCTGGAGCATCGGCAGCAACTGCTGCAACGCCAGCTTCGCGTCCGCGGTCACCGCCGCCTGCACCGGCAGGCGCATGCCGATCAGGCTCGCGTCGATGTCGATCTGGACCACCTTGGCCTGCCCCGGCGCGGGCAGGTACTTCCCGTACGGGAAAGAGGTGCCCACCATCAGCAGGGTGTCGCACTCCTCCATCAGCTCCTCGCTCGGCTTCGTGCCGAGCAGGCCGAGGCCGCCGGTGGTGAGCGGGTGGTCGTCCGGCACCACCAGCTTGCCGGGCAGGGTCTTGACGATCGGGCTGGCCAGTGCCTCGGCCACCGCGAGCACCTCGTCCCGGGCGTGGCGGGCGCCGACGCCCACCAGCATGGCCACCCTCTTCCCGGCGTTGAGCACCTCCGCCGCCCGGGCCAGGTCGGCCTGCGCCGGCGCCACCGGCGGCTGCGACAGCACGGCGCTGCTCGCCGGTGGCACCCCCGGGCTGACGTGCCGGTAGGGGTCCTCGCCGGCGGTGGCGACCTGCACGTCGTTGGGAAAGGTCAGATGGGCGACGCTGCGCCGCGCCAGGGCGTGCCGGATGGCGATGTCGACCACGCCGGGCACCTGCTGGGGGTTGGTGACCATCAGGTTGTACGCGTCCGCCACGTCCTGGTAGAGCAGCGCCGTGTGCACCTCCTGCTGGTAGTGGGAGCCGAGCACGGACGTCTCCTGCATGCCGGTGATGGCGAGCACCGGGACGTGGTCGAGCTTGGCGTCGTACAGCCCGTTGAGCAGGTGGATGGCGCCCGGCCCGGAGGTGGCGGCGCACACCCCGATCCGGCCGGTGGCCTTGGCGTACCCGGTGGCCATGAAGGCCGCCGCCTCCTCGTGGTGCACCAGCACGAACCGCAGCTTCTCCCGCTGCCGGCGAAAGCCCTCCATCAGGCCGTTGATGCCGTCGCCAGGGAGGCCGAAGACGGTGTCGACGCCCCACTCCACCAGTCGTCGGGCAAGGCCTTCGCCTACGATCTCCTGCACGTCACGCCTCCTGAATCCGTACCCCCGCGGTCCCGGACGGCTACCCGGCATCCGATCCGTCGCGAGCTACCCGTGACGATTCGCGGCAAACGTCCGAACTGGCGTTTTCGGCCGAGCGGCGGTGACATGCCGGGCCGATGCCGCCGGACCACCCGCTGCTCGCCCCCGCTCGTAAGCTGCGGGTGCTCCGGCCCGCGACCGCTCAGCGGCGGCGGCGGCGCGAGATCAGCAGGCCGAGGACCAGACCCGCCAGGAGCAGGGCGATCTGCTTACCGGAGACCGACGACTTCAGCTGGCCGAGTCCTCTCCTGGGGTCGACGAGAGTGCCCGCGGCGTCACCAATCCTTCCGATGATCACGTCGTCGATCCGGCTCCGTTTCATCGCCCACCGTCCATTCCTGTATGGCCCCGCAGGTTCCCGGGCCGCCGTGGCCGCCCATGTCGACGATGTTTCAGCGCCCCAGCTCGTCGCGGACGGCCGAGGAACCGGCCGGCACCACCCGGCCGGCGGTGCTGGTCACCGCGTCGCGTACCTCGTCCGCCAGCCGGGCGGACCTTCCGCCCGCCGAACGCAGCCGCTCCAGGCCCGCGGCGCCGAGGAACACGGCAGCGGCCACGTACCCGGCGGTCATCCCGGCAGCCGCCAGCCGTCGCGGCAGGAACGCCTCCAACATGCGCAGCGAGGTCGCCGAGGCCGCCCCGACCGCCAGCACCGCACACCCTCCGGCGGCGGCCAGCAGCACGAAGCCGAGCCCGGCCGGGCGGGCGGCGTCCGCGAGCTGGGTGCGTACCGCTCGAACCTCCTCGCGTACCACCTCGGCTACGTCCTCGGCCAGGCGGTCGGTGGGACTGGCTGGTCGGCCGCCATCCCCGGGCTGGTTCGCCATGCCCATCGGGCCTCCCCTCCGCTCGTCTCGGCGCGGTCGGGTACCCCGAAACAGCGCCCCCATTCGCTCCCGTCTACAGCGGCGGCTGGGGGACCTGCGCGGCACGAGCCGGGCTGCCTCCCGGAGGGACCGGGCGGAGACGGCGGCGGACGACTCAACGCTGCGCCGGGGACCGCTCGCGCTGCGTCAGCACCGTGCATTCCGGGCCCGCCGCCGATCTCGGGCGGCGTGGAAGTAGCCGTCCTCCATCGCGGGTTCGCGGAGCCAGAGGATCGCCGAGAGTGGGCGAATCTCGGCTCGTTAGCCTTGGCAATCATGGCGGACTGGGAGATGCGACCGGCTTCGGTGGCGGACGTCAAGGCGGTGGCCGAACTGCGAGCCGTGGTGCTGCGGGCGGATCTGGAACGGCTCGGGCGGTACGACGAGCAACGGGTGCGGCAGCGGCTGCGGAACGCCTTCGCGCCGGCGCACACCTGGGTGATCGAGGTGGGCGGCGCGTTCGCCGGCTGTGTGTCGCTGCGGCCGGCCGAGGACGCCCACTGGCTGGAGCACTTCTACCTGGCCCCGCACCTGCAGGGCAGCGGCATCGGTACGGCCGTACTACGCCGGCTGCTGGAGCAGTGCGACCGCGATGACACCCTGGTCCGGCTGAACGTGCTGCAGGGCAGTCCGGCCCGGCGGCTGTACGAACGGCACGGATTCACGCTCGAGACCGAGGATCCGGTGGACGTGTTCATGGTGCGCGAGCCGGCCTTGGCCGGGCAGAACAAATGATCAACTGGCCGGTTCGCGGAACCAGCGAACCAGGGATGCCGTGACCAGCCCGGCGTGATAGCGGACGGCAAGCCTGTCGAACCGCGTTGCGATCGCCCGGAACTGCTCCAAGCGGGCATCACGGCGGTGGCGGCCTACCCCAACCAGCATGATCATGGTCCAGCGGCCCTCCCAGCGCCCACTGGATGCCGGTCAAGCCCATGTCGTCGTCACTTGGCGTTGAAGTAGCTCGCCTCCGGGTGGTGCACCACGATCGCGTCTGTGGCCTGCTCCGGCATCAGCTGGAACTCCTCCGACAACTGCACGCCGATCCGCTCCGCGCCCAGCAGCTCCACGATCTTCGCGCGGTTCTCCAGGTCCGGACAGGCCGGGTAGCCGAACGCGTACCGGCAGCCCCGGTAGTCGGTGCGCAGCAGCCCCGCCAGGTCGGCCGGGTCGTCGTCGGCCACCGTACGGCCGCCCGGCAGGGTCAGCTCGGACCGGATCCGCCGGTGCCAGTACTCCGCCAGGGCCTCGGTGAGCTGCACGGAGAGCCCGTGCACCTCCAGGTAGTCGCGGTACTCGTTGCGCGCGAACAGCTTGGCGGCATACTCGCTGACCGGCTGCCCCACGGTGACCAACTGCAACGCCACCACGTCCAGCTCGTCGCCGCGCGGGCGGAAGAAGTCGGCCAGGCAGAGCCGCCGCTCCTGGCGCTGCCGGGGGAAGGAGAACCGGGCCCGCTCGGCGTGCCCGTTCTCGTCCAGCACCACCAGGTCGTTGCCCTCGGCGTACGCCGGGAAGTAGCCGTACACGACGGCGGCCTCGAGCACCTGGTCGGCGATGAGACGGTCCAGCCAGTAGCGCAGCCGCGGCCGACCCTCGGTCTCCACCAGCTCCTCGTAGGACGGTCCCTTGCCGCCCCGCGCGCCGCGCAGCCCCCACTGCCCGAGGAAGGTGGCCCGCTCGTCGAGCAGCGCCGCGTAGTCCGCGAGCGGCACGCCCTTGACGACCCGGGTGCCCAGGAACGGCGGGGCGGGCACCTCGACGTCGGTGGCCACGTCGGAGCGGACCGAGGCGTCGTCCAGCGCCGGCAGCGCCTCGCTGACGATCGCCCGCTGCCGCTCGCGGCGGGCCCGGCGGGCCGCCAGGGCGGCCTCCCGCTCGGCGTCGACCACGGGCGCCCCGCCACGCTTGGCGGTCATCACCCGGTCCATCAGGGACAGCCCCTCGAAGGCGTCCCGGGCGTAGTGCACCTGGCCGGGGAACATCGCCCGCAGGTCGTCCTCGACGTACGCCCGGGTCAGCGCCGCCCCGCCCAGCAGCACCGGCCAGCGCTCCGCGACCCCGCGCGAGGCCATCTCGGCCAGGTTCTCCTTCATGATCACGGTGCTCTTGACCAGCAGGCCGGACATGCCGATGGCATCGGCCCGGTGCTGCTCGGCGGCCTCCAGGATCGCGTTGATCGGCTGCTTGATGCCGATGTTGACGACCTCGTAGCCGTTGTTGGACAGGATGATGTCGACCAGGTTCTTGCCGATGTCGTGCACGTCGCCCCGCACGGTGGCCAGCACGATGCGGCCCTTGCCGCCGTCCTCGGCGGTCTCCATGTGCGGCTCCAGGTACGCCACCGCGGTCTTCATCACCTCGGCGGACTGGAGCACGAACGGCAGCTGCATCTGGCCCGAGCCGAACAACTCGCCGACGACCTTCATGCCGTCGAGCAGGATGTCGTTGATGATGGACAGCGGGCTGCGCCCCTGCGCCATCGCCGCGTCCAGGTCGGCTTCCAGGCCGTTGCGCTCGCCGTCGATGATCCGCCGCTTGAGCCGCTCCTCCAGCGGCAGCGCGGCCAGTTCCTCCGCCCGGCCGGCCCGCGCCGACGCGGCGTCCACGCCCTCGAAGATCTCGATGAACCTCTGCACCGGGTCGTAGCCCTCGCGACGCCGGTCGTAGACGAGATCCAGCGCCACCTCCCGCTGCTCGTCGGGGATCTTGTTGAACGGCAGGATCTTGCTGGCGTGCACGATGGCGCTGGTCAGGCCGGCCTGGCGGCACTCGTGCAGGAAGACCGAGTTGAGCACCTGCCGGGCGGCCGGGTTGAGCCCGAAGGAGACGTTGGAGATGCCGAGGGTGAAGTTGACCCCCGGCCAGCGGCGGGCGATCTCCCGGATCGCCTCGATCGTCTCGATGCCGTCGCGCCGGGTCTCCTCCTGGCCGGTGGCGATCGGGAAGGTCAGCGCGTCGATCAGGATGTCCGCGCGGTCCATCCCCCACCGCCCGGTGAGGTCCTCGATCAGCCGGCCCGCGACCCGCACCTTCCAGTCGGCGGTCCGCGCCTGCCCCTCCTCGTCGATGAGCAGCGCCACCACGGCGGCTCCGTGCTCCTTGACGATGGGCATCACCCGTGCGTACCGGGATTCGGGGCCGTCGCCGTCCTCGAAGTTGACCGAGTTGACCACGCACCGCCCGCCGAGCATCTCCAGCCCCGCCTCGATCACCGCCGGCTCGGTCGAGTCCAGCATGATCGGCAGGGTGGAGGCGGTGGCGAAGCGGCCGGCGAGTTCCCGCATGTCCTGCGTGCCGTCGCGGCCGACGTAGTCGACGCACAGGTCCAGCAGGTGCGAGCCGTCGCGGGCCTGGCTACGGGCGATCTCCACGCAGGCCCGCCAGTCGCCGGCGAGCATGGCCTCGCGGAACGCCTTGGAGCCGTTGGCGTTGGTCCGCTCCCCCACCATCAGCAGGGAGGCGTCCTGGGCGAACGGCACCGGGTGGTAGACCGACGAGACCCCCGCCTCGTGCCGCGGTTCGCGGGGTACGGGGCTCGTGCCGTGCAGGCGCTCGGCCAGGACCCGGATGTGCTCGGGGGTGGTGCCGCAGCAGCCGCCGACCAGCGACACGCCGTACTCGGTGACGAACCGCTCCAGGGCGTCGGCCAGCTCCACCGGGCTCAGCGGGAAGTACGCCCCGTCCGCGGTCAGCACCGGCAGGCCCGCGTTCGGCATCACGGACAGCGGGATGCGGGAGTGCTGGGAGAGGTAGCGCAGGTGCTCGCTCATCTCGGCCGGCCCGGTCGAGCAGTTCAGCCCGATCAGGTCGACCCCCAACGGCTCGATGGCCGCCAGCGCCGCCCCGATCTCGCTGCCCACCAGCATGGTGCCGGTGGTCTCCACGGCGACGTGGCAGATGATCGGGACCGTCCGGCCGAGCCGGGCCATCGCCCGCTTCGAGCCGACCACCGCCGCCTTGACCTGGAGCAGGTCCTGGCAGGTCTCCACGATCAGCGCGTCCGAACCGCCGTCGATCAGGCCCTCGGCGTTCTCCTGGTAGGCGTCGCGCAGGGTCGCGTAGGCGGCGTGCCCGAGGGTGGGCAGCTTGGTGCCCGGGCCGATCGAGCCGAGCACGAACCGGGGCCGCTCCGGCGTGGCGTACGCGTCGGCGGCCGCCCGGGCGATCCGCGCCCCCGCCTCGGAGAGCTCGCGGATGCGGTGCGGGATGTCGTACTCGCCGAGGTTGGCCAGGTTGGCCCCGAAGGTGTTGGTCTCGACGCAGTCCGCGCCGGCGGCCAGGTAGGCCTCGTGCACCCCACGGACCACGTCCGGCCTGGTGACGTTGAGGATCTCGTTGCAGCCCTCGAAGCCCTCGAAGTCGTCGAGGGTGAGGTCAGCCGCCTGCAGCATCGTGCCCATGGCGCCGTCGGCGATGAGGATCCGGTCTGCCAGCACGTCGAGCAATGAGGTCCGCACGGGGTTCAGGTTAGTGCCGCCGCGACCCGATGGGTTCCCCCGTGCTTGTCTTCCCACATTCTGTCAGCGGGATCACGCCGTCCGGTTCATCGCGGTATGACCGCCCGACGTCGGGCCCGACCGGCGCGGCCGACGGGCCGCTTCCCGCGCCGGGACGTAGGCTGACGGACGTGAAGGACTACAGCGACAGCACCACGCCCGGCGGGCGGGCGACCGGGTACGGTCCCGGCACCGCCCCCGACGAGCAGGGTGAGGTGACGGCGTGACCGAGTTCGACGGACTGCCGGTGCTGCGGTCCCCCGTGGCGATCGCCGCGTTCGAGGGCTGGAACGACGCCGCCGACGCGTCCACCGCCGCCGTGGAGCACCTGGAGCAGGTGTGGCAGGCCCGCCAGGTCACCGAGCTCGACCCGGAGGACTTCTACGACTTCCAGGTCAGCCGCCCCACCATCACGATGGCCGAGGGCGAGACCCGCCGGGTGGAGTGGCCCACCACGCGCTTCATGGTGGCCAGCCCCGAGGGCACCGAACGGGACGTGGTGCTGATCCGGGGCATCGAGCCGAGCATGCGGTGGCGCACCTTCTGCGAGCAGGTGCTGGAGATCTGCCACAGCCTGGAGGTCGAGCGGGTGGTCGTGCTCGGTGCCCTGCTGGCCGACGTGCCGTACACCCGACCGTTGCCGATCAGCGGCAGCGCCTCCGACGCGGAGGCCGCGCAGCGCTACCAGCTCACCCCCACCCGCTACGACGGCCCGACCGGGATCGTGGGCGTGCTGCACGACGCCTGCAACCGCGCCGAGGTCGACGCGGTGTCGTTCTGGGTGCACGTGCCGCACTACGCCAACAACCCGCCCTGCCCGAAGGCCACCCTGGCCCTGCTGCACCGGGTCGAGGAGGTGCTCGACCTGCCGGTGCCGATGGCCGACCTCGCCGAGGAGGCCGCCGAGTGGGAGCAGCGGGTGCGCAGCGCCGCCGAGCAGGACGCCGAGCTCGGCGAGTACGTGCGCGAGTTGGAGGAACGCGTCGGCGACGCGGGCATCACCCCGCTGACGGGCGACGAGATCGCCCAGGAGTTCGAGAAGTACCTGCGCCGCCGCGGCGGCTCCGCCGGCCCGACCGCCGGCTCCTGGTAGCGCCTCTCCCCTGCCTGCCCCGGGCCCCGGACGTATGTCGTCCGGGGCCCTCTTTCTGCGTGTCCGGGGTGGCGCCGTCACCACCTCTAGGGCATCCTAGGAACCTAGCTGTGATCGAGGAGGCGGGCATGCAGATCAATCCGGGGGCGGCCGAGTTCCCGCACCGGCAGATCGCCGCGCAGCTCAAGGCGCAGATCCGCCGCGGCGACTGGGGGCCGGGCGAGCGGCTGCCGTCCATCCCGGCGATCGCCGAGATGTTCGGCGTGGCGAAGCAGACCGTGCAGCGGGCCGTCGACCAGTTGCGGGTCGAGGGCATCCTGATCACCAAGCCCGGCTCCGGGACGTACGTGCGGGGCACCCGGCGGCGGCTCAACCGGCTCTCCCGGGGCCGGTACGGCGGCTTCCGCGGCTACCACACCGACCTGGCCGCCCGGTACCGGCAGCAGCTCGTCTCGGTCGGCCGGGCCCCCGCCCCGCCCGAGGTGGCCGACGCGTTCGGCGTGGCCGACGGCACCGAGCTGCTCTGCCGGCGCCACCTCGTCCGCACCGAGGACTCGCCGGTCGAGGTGGGCGCCTCGTGGTTCCTGCCCGCCGACACCGCCGGCACGTCGCTGGAGCGCGCCGAGGCGTTCGGCCGGCCGCTCTACCAGGAGGCCGAGGAGGCCACCGGCCGGCGGTACGTCTCGGCCACCGACACGATCAGTGCCCGCCAGCCCAGCCGGGAGGAGGCGGAGATCCTCCAGATCCGTCCCGACACCCCCGTGCTGCACCTGCTGCACGTCGCGTACGACGGCCACCGCAAGCCGATCGAGGTCGCCCAGGCGACCTGGCCCGGCCCGGTCACCACGCTGACCGAGGAGTACAAGATCCCCTCCCCCACCCCGGCCCCGGACCCCGACCCGGGGCTGGTCCTGGGCTGACGCCGCCCCTCCCGCCTCGCCCGACCGCGATCTTGCACTTACCGCCGGGAGAAGGCGGACACACGCCGCGCGTCGAGGGCCGAAAGTGCAAGATCGCGGTCGGGACCGGGGCGTGGGGAGCGAGGGCTGGGTTAGAGGTGGATGCCCAGGAGGGCGTCGAGGGTGTCGGCGAAGAGGGTGGGGGCGGCCGGGTCGGTCGCGGTGCCGGCGAGGGCAGCCACGGCCCACTCGTCGGCCAGTACCAGGGCGCCCGGCGAATCGAGGTCGTCGGCGAGGCGGGCGCGTACGCCGGCCAGGAACGCCTCCCCCGACGGGCCGGCGGGCGCGGCGGCGGCCTGCCGCCAGCGGGCCAGCCGCTGCTGCGCGGTCGCCAGCAGCTCGTCGGTCCAGGTGCGGTCGGCGCGGTAGTGCCCGGACAGCAGTGCCAGCCGGACCGCCATCGGGTCGACCCGGTCGGCGCGCAGCCTGGAGACGAAGACCAGGTTGCCGCGGGACTTCGACATCTTCTCGCCGTCCAGGCCGATCATGCCGGCGTGCACGTAGTGGTCGGCGAAGGGCGCCGCGCCGGTGAGCCGCTCGGCGTGCGCGGCGGAGCACTCGTGGTGCGGGAAGATCAGGTCGTTGCCGCCGCCCTGCACGTCGATCCGGTCGCCCAGCAGGTTGAGCGCGATCACCGCGCACTCGATGTGCCAGCCGGGGCGGCCGGGACCCAGGTCGCCGCCCGGCCAGGAGGGCTCGCCCTCGCGGGCGCCGCGCCACAGCAGCGGGTCGAGCGGGTCGCGCTTGCCGGCCCGGTCGGGGTCGCCCCCGCGCTCGGGGAAGATCTCCAGCATCTGCTCGCGGGACAGGTTGGACTCGTAGCCGAACCGGGGCGCGGCGGCGATGTCGAAGTAGACGTCGCCGGTGCCGTCCTCCAGGCGGTACGCGGCCCCCTCCTTGAGCAGCACGAGGACCTTCTCGGCGATGTCGGGAATGGACTCGACCGCGCCCACGTAGTGCGCCGGCGGGATGATCCGCAGCGCCTCCATGTCTTCCCGGAACAGCGCCGTCTCGCGCATCGCCAGGACCTTCCAGTCCTCGCCGTCGCGCTCGGCCCGCTCCAGCAGCGGGTCGTCGATGTCGGTGACGTTCTGCACGTACCGCACGTCGAGGCCCGCGTCCCGCCACATCCGCTGCACGAGGTCGAACGCGATCATGGTGGCGGCGTGGCCGAGGTGGGTCGCGTCGTACGGGGTGATGCCGCAGACGTACATGGTCGCGGTGCCGGACGGCTCGCTCGGCCGGACGCCCTGCCGCGCCGAGTCGAACAACGCCAGTGGCCCGCCCCTGCCCGGCAGCCGCGGCACCTCGTGCCCCACCCAAGAGTCCATGACCGTCAGCCTAACCAGCCGCCGGACCCGGACACGGCCACCCCACAAGTGATCATCGTGACAGCCCCGCCGGAGCGGTGTCGGGCGGTCACATGGGGGGCCAGGGCACCGCCGGCCAGTCCTGCGGCGGCTGCGGGAAGCAGCCGGTGTGGCGCATCCGGTCGACCCGGGCGGCCAGCTCGGCGATCTCCCCGATGGTGAGGTGGTCGGCCAGTTCCGCGCCGAGCGCGCCGGCGAGCTGGCCGGCGAGCGCGTCGAGCATCTCCACGGCATCCCCCGGCAGCGGCCGGCCGGCCCAGCCCCAGAGCACGGTGCGCAGCTTCTCCTCGACGTGGAAGCTCACCCCGTGGTCCACGCCGTAGATCCGGTCGTCCGGGCCGACCAGCACGTGGCCGCCCTTGCGATCGGCGTTGTTGATCACCGCGTCGAGCACCGCGAGGCGGGCCAGCCGCGGGTCGTCGGCGTGGGCGAGCGCGTAGGGCGTGCCGTCGTCGTCGCGGGCCGCGGCGATCGGGAACCAGCGGGGCGGCAGCGCGTCGGCCGGCACGAAGCCGACCAGCGGCTCGGCCTCCGCCGGCTCGTCGATCCAGAGCTGGCACGACCCCGGCCCCAACGGGCCGTCCCGCAGCACCGTGGGCGGGACCAGGTCCCACCCGGTGGCTCGGGAGACCACGTAAGCCGAGACCTCCCGGCCGGCCAGGGTGCCCTCGGGGAAGTCCCACAGCGGACGCTCACCCCGCACGGGCTTGTAGACGCACCGCGCGGTCGCCCCGTCGAGGGTCAGGATGCCACGCAGGGTGGTGTTGGAGGCGTCGACGAGTCGCCCCTCCAGGTCGAGCCGGCCGTCGCGGAGCAGTCGGAGCGCGGCGTCGCCGTCCTGTCGGGGCTGGAGTTCCGACGAGGTCACCGGTGATAACCGTTGTGGCGCGGGCAGAGGTGACCCGCCGGGTCGAGCGGCTGGCCGCACAGCGGGCAGGGCGGGCGGCCGGCGTTGACCACCCGCCGGGCCCGTTCGATGAACGCGCGGGTCGCCTCGGGGGTCAGCCGCACCCGGAGCCGGTCGAGGTCGTCGTCCGGCTCGTCGTCGACGTCCTCGTCGTCGTCCGGCTCGCCCAGCTCGACCTCGGCCTCCGCCTCGCCGGCGGCGATGGCCTCGATCACCACGGTCACGGTGTCGACGTCGAAGGCCAGCCCGAGCGTGCCGACCCGGAACTCCTCGTCGACCGGCGTGTCCAGCGGGTCGTTGTCGCCGACGGCGGCCACCGGCTCGGGCAGCTCCACACCGAAGCGGCGCTGCGCCTCGGAGAGCAGCTCCTCCAGCTTCTCGGCAAGCAGCGACACCTGGACCTTCTCCAGCGCGACGCTGACCAGCCGGCCGCCGCCGCGCGCCTGGAGGAAGAACGTGCGCTCCCCGGGCGGCCCGACGGTCCCGGCGACGAACCGCTCCGGCGGCTCGAAGGCGTGCACCTGGTGGGTCATACCCACGACCCTATCCGGCGCGCCACGGCACCGCGTACCCCACCGACGCGAATCGCCGCGCGCCCGCCGCGCCCGGCTGGGCGGCGGCCGGGCCCGGGCGTGGCGGTGGGCCGCCGCCGGGCCGTCACCGGCCTGCCCCCGCGCCGCCGCCCACCGCCGCGTCGGAGTCGGCCGCGCCGGCGGCCCGGGCCGCCCGGCGGCGTCGCCTGGGCGGCGGCGGCACCAGGGCGGCCAGGTCGCCGCCGGTGTCGTTGAGCCGCACCAGGAACGGCCGCAGCGGGGTGTAGCGGATCGCCGTCACCGACGCCGGATCGGCCACGATCCGCTGGAACAGGTCCAGGTGCACGCCGAGCGCGTCGGCCACGATGGCCTTGATCACGTCGCCGTGGCTGCACGCCAGCCACACCGCCTCCGGGCCGTGCTCCGCGGTGACCCGGGCGTCCCACGAGCGCACCGCGGCGACCGCCCGCGCCGCCATCGTCGCCATCGCCTCCCCCTCCGGGAAGACCGCCGCGCTCGGGTGCTGCTGGACCACCGGCCAGAGCGGCTCCTTGGCCAGCTTCTTGAGCGGCTGTCCCTCCCAGGTGCCGTAGCCGCACTCGGTCAGGCCCTCCTCCACCGTCGGGGTGGCCCCGGGCAACGCCAGCTCCAGGGTCTGCCGGCAGCGGATGAGCGGGCTGGTCACCACCGCCGCCAGCGGCACCGGCCGCAGCCGCTCGCCCACCGCGGCGGCCTGGGCCCGGCCGGTGTCGTCCAGCTCGACCGGCTGGCGGCCGGCCAGCCCGCCGTCCGCGTTCGCGGTCGTCCGGCCGTGTCGCAGAAGCAGAAGGGTCGCCACGGTGACACCCTATGATCCTGCGCCCGGCGGCGGGCGTACGCGGCGTCCGTCGTGGCCGCCGCATCCGGCCCCGCACCGACCATGCAGGCAAGTATTGTTGCCGGGCTGGCAAACTGGCGGCATGGACGACGATCTCGACCAGGCGCTCGGCGCGGTGGGACCCCGGCTGCGCGCGCTGCGCCGGCAGCGCGCGACCACGCTGGCCGACCTGTCGGGGGCGACCGGCATCTCGGTGAGCACGCTGTCCCGGCTGGAGTCCGGCTCCCGCCGGCCGACCCTCGAACTGCTGCTCCCCCTGGCCCGGGCCCACGGCGTCACGCTCGACGAGCTGGTCGGCGCTCCGCCCACCGGCGACCCGCGCATCCACCTGCGGCCCGTCACCCGGCACGGCATGACGATGCTGCCCCTGACCCGCCGGGCCGGCGGCATCCAGGCGTACAAGCTCGTGATCCCGGCCAGCAGCTCCCGCCGGGAGCCCGATCCGCAGACCCACGAGGGCTACGAGTGGCTCTACGTCCTCAACGGGCGGCTGCGGCTCGTCCTCGGCGAGCGGGACCTGGTGCTCTCCCCCGGCGAGGCGGCCGAGTTCGACACCCGGGTGCCGCACTGGTTCGGGGCCGCCGACGCCGAGCCGGTCGAGTTCCTCAGCCTGTTCGGCACGCAGGGCGAGCGGGCGCACCTGCGCGCCCGTCCCAGGGCCACCCCCTCGGAGGAACGGGACGGGCGCTGACCCCGCCGACGGTCTGCACGGCCCGCCCCGGACCCGGGCCGGCCCCCGTCCGCACGGGGCGGAGGCGGGGGCCGGCGGGGCTGCGGGGCGGGTCAGGTGGCGCTGATGGTGCCGGTCATCAGCAGGGCGAGCACCAGGGTGCCCAGCGCGACCCGGTACAGCACGAAGACGTACAGGGTGTGGTGCGCGACGTAGCGCAGCAGCCAGGCGATGGCCGCGTACCCGACGCCGAAGGCGATGATCGTGGCCACGACCATCTGGGCGACGCTCGGCACCGAGGTGCCGGGGGCCGCCGGCTCGAAGACGTCGCCGACGCTGAAGATCCCGGACATCACCACCGCCGGGATGGCCAGCAGGAACGAGTAGCGCGCCGCCGCCTCCCGGGTGAGGTTGAGCAGCAGCCCGGCGGTGAGTGTGCCGCCGGAGCGGGACACGCCGGGGATCAGCGCCATCGCCTGGGCGAAGCCCATCACCACGCCGTCGCGCATCCGGAAGTTCTCCAGCGTGCGCGTCTGCCGGCCCCAGTACTCGGCGAACGCCAGCACGAACGCGAAGACGATCAGCGTGGTGGACACCACCCAGAGGTTGCGGCCGGCGGTGCGGATCTGGTCCTTGAACAGGAAGCCGAACAGCCCGATCGGGATCGAGCCGACGATCACGTACCAGCCCATCCGGTAGTCGAGGCTGGAGCGGACCGACTTGTCCCGGATGCCGACCAGCCACGTCCGGGTGATCCGCCAGATGTCCTTGGCGAAGTAGATCAGCACCGCCGCCTCGGTGCCCAACTGGGTGACCGCGGTGAACGACGCCCCGGCGTCGCGGTCGAAGAAGATCGCCGAGGTGATCCGCAGGTGCCCCGACGAGCTGACCGGCAGGAACTCGGTCAGTCCCTGGACGATGCCCAGGACGATGGCCTCGACCCAGGTCACTCGCCGACTCCCGAGAGCTCCAGCGCCTCGGCGACGGTACGCAGCGTCTGCACGCCGCTGTCCCGGTCCGCCGCGAACAGGGTCACCGACAGGGTGGTGACGCCGGCGGCCGCGTACTCGCGCATCCGCTCGGCGATGCGCTCCTTCGGGCCCAGCAGCGAGGTCCGGTCGATGAACTCCATCGGCACCGCCGCGGCGGCGTCACGCTGCCGCTTGGCCAGGTAGAGGTCCTGCACCTCGCGGGCGGCGTCGCCGTAACCCATCCGGGTGGCGAGCTGGTTGTAGAAGTTCTGCTGCCGGCTACCCATGCCGCCCACGTAGAGGGCCGCGTAGAAGCGGACCAGCTCGGCGCAGGACGCGACGTCGTCGCCGACCACCACCGGCACGGACGGGACCACGTCGAAGCCGGCGAGTTCCTTGCCGGCCTTCGCCCGCCCGGCCCGGACCGACGCGAGCTGCTCCTCGGCGAACTCGGGGGCGTAGAAGACGGCGAGCCAGCCGTCGGCGATCTCCCCGGCCAGCTCCAGGTTCTTCGGGCCGACCGCGGCGAGGTAGATCGGGATGTGTCCGCGCGGCGGGTGGAAGCCGAGGCGCAGCGCCTTGCCGGGCCCGTCCGGCAGCGGCAGCGTGTAGAACTCACCGTCGTACGCGACCTCCTTGCGGGCGACGGCCAGCTTCACGATGTCCACGAACTCGCGGGTCCGCGCCAGCGGCTTGCCGAACCGCACCCCGTGCCAGCCCTCGGAGACCTGCGGACCGGACACCCCCAGCCCGAGCCGGAACCGGCCGCCGGAGAGCGCGTCGATGGTGGCCGCAGTCATCGCGGTCATCGCCGGGGTGCGGGCGGGGATCTGCATCACCGCGCTGCCCACGTCGATCCGCTCCGTCTGCCCCGCCAGCCAGGCGAGCATGCTCGGCGAGTCGGAGCCGTAGGCCTCCGCCGCCCACACCACCGAGTAGCCGAGCCGGTCCGCCTCCTGGGCGAGAGCCAGGTGATCGGCCGGCGTGCTCCACGCCGTCTGGTATCCGAGGCTGAGCCCGAGTCGCACTAAGGTCCTCCCCCATCCGCACCACAGGTCGCATCAGGTTACGCAATGCGGGAGAACGCCCCGATCACCGGCTCACCGCAACCGGGGGGGCGACCCGAGCGGTCGGAAACACGACGCGCCCGGCAGACTTGACGGGAGCGAGGATGTCCGCGCGGCCCGGTTCGAAATAAGGTTCACCCATGCAACAGCGACCGCTCGGCCGAAGCGGGCTGGCGGTTTCGCGGCTCGCGCTCGGCACCATGACGTGGGGCCGGGACACCGACGCCGACGATGCGGCCGCCCAGCTGAAGAGTTACCTCGACGCGGGCGGCAACCTGATCGACACCGCCGACGTCTACGGCGACGGCGACGCCGAGTCGGTCATCGGGTCGCTGCTGGGCACCCTGGTGCCGCGCGAGGAACTGCTGATCGCCACCAAGGCGGGACTGCGGCCGGGCAGCGGCCGGCGCCGCGACGGCTCCCGGGGGCACCTGCTGCGGACGTTGGACGCCTCGCTGCGCCGCCTCAACACCGACCACGTCGACCTGTTCCAGGTGCACGGCTACGACCCCGACACCCCGCTGGAGGAGACCCTCGCGGCGCTGGACCACGCGGTGGCCAGCGGCCGGGTCCGCTACGCCGGGGTGTCGAACTTCTCCGGTTGGCAGACCGCGCGGGCGGCCGCCTGGCAGGCCGCCTGGCCGGGCCGCGCCCCGGTGGTGGCCGCGCAGGTGGAGTACTCGCTGCTGGAGCGGGGCGTGGAGCGGGAGGTGCTGCCCGCGTGCGAGGCCCTCGGGCTGGGGGTGCTGCCCTGGTCGCCGCTGGGCCGCGGGGTGCTCACCGGCAAGTACCGGCACGGCCGCCCCGCCGACTCGCGGGCGGCCTCGCCGCACTTCGAGCGGTTCGTCGCCACCTACCTGGAGCCGCGCTGCTCCAGCATCGTGGAGGCGGTCGCCACCGCGGCCGGCGGGCTGGGGGTCTCGCCGCTGGAGGTGGCGCTGGCCTGGATCCGCGACCGGCCCGGGGTGGTGGCCCCGATCCTCGGCGCGCGGACAGTCGGGCAGTTGCTCGGCGCGCTCCAGGTCGAGCGGATGACGCTGCCGGAGGAGATCATCACCGCGCTGGACGACGTGTCGGCCGTACCGGTCGGCTACCCCGAGCGCGACGGCTGACCTGCCCCGCCGCGACGGCGCCAACGTGTCGGAAATCCTTGACATGTCGGCAATCCCCGACATAACTTCTGGTGGTGCCTGACGACGACGTGTTCCTCGCGCTGGCGAGCCCGGTCCGCCGCAGACTCCTGCAGCTGCTCGCCGAGGGGCCCCGTACGGCCGGCGACCTGGCCAGCCAGTTCGACCTGAGCCGGCCCGCGGTCGCCGAGCACCTGCAGGTGCTGCGGCGTGCCGCGCTGGTGCACGACGAGCCCAGCGGCCGGCAACGGCACTACCACCTCACCGCGGAGCCGCTCGCCCAGGTCGGCGACTGGCTCCACCCGTTCGAACGATTCTGGCGCCAGCGACTGCGCTCGCTCGCCGACGTCGCCGAGGAGGACAAGTGACCGCGACCAACACCGACAGCATCGCCGTCGACCAGTTCGTCGCCGCCCCGCCGAGCAAGGTCTGGCGCACGCTCACCGAACCCGAGCTGCTCGCCCGCTGGTGGGTGCCCGGCGACATCGCCGCCGTCCTCGGGCACCGCTTCCACCTCCAGATGCCCGGCTGGGGAGCGGTGGCCTGCGAAGTCGTCGAGGTCGTCCCCGAGGAGAAGCTCGTCTACACCTTCAACGAGAGCTGGACACTGACCTGGCGTCTGGTCGCGGAGGGCAACGGCACGCGCCTGTTGTTCGAGCACAGCGGGTTCGAGCTCGACCAGAAGTCCGAACGGAACGCCTTCGACCGGATGGGGCCCGGGTGGCGGGACAAGGTGCTGCCGCAGCTCGCACGGACCGCCTGCCGACCCACCGACTGAGGTTCCGTCAGGGCACGCCGGGGCGGAGGCCGACACGGCTCGGGGCGCCGGTGGCACGCCCGGTGGCCGTGGCACGGGTTCGGTCGCGGTCCGCCTCCGTTCCATGCGAGACGGGACACCGGCGTCCGCGCCGCTGCGGCGGACGCCGCCGGCTCAGGCCGTGGGGCGCCGACCCGGGATGTCGCGTACGGCCGCGAGGAAGCGCGCCTGGTCGTCGCGGGTGGCCGGGTTGACGATCCGGATCCAGGAGCCGTCGTCGAACACGATGGTGGACGGGAACTGCGCGAGGCGGGCGGCGCCGTGGTCGGAGTCGATCCGGGCGATGCGCCCCCGGTCCACGCTCCACAGCACCTGGGGGCGGCGGCGGTCCTCCCGGTCGGGGTCGGGGCGGCGGCCCATCCGCAGCAGGTACAGGTGGGTGTCGGTGACGGCGAGCGGGGTGCCGGTGTAGCGCTCCAGGAACAGCAGCAGGCTGCCGGCGAGCGTGGCGAGGTCGCCGCTGAAGACGTACCGCCGCCGATAGGCGATCTCCGCGAGCTGGTCGGCCAGCGGCCGGTAGCGGCTGAGCCGGAACAGCGCCCGGAACGCCTCCTGTTCGGCGGTGAGCGGCAGCGGCTGCCGGGGCTCGGCGGCCGGGCCCGGCTCGTCCGCCTCGGCCGCCTCCGGGCTGCTCGCCGCGAGGACGGCCGCCCTGCCCGGCAGCAGCAGGACGCCCGCGACGACCCGCACGGGCGTCATCACGGCGTCGACCCACGCGACCGGGTTGACGATGTGGAGCAGCCCGAACAGCGCGCGCGGGTCGAGCGCCTCGGCCAGCTCGGCGTTCACCCGGTCGGCGAGATGGCCGCCCGCCCGGTGGTTCTCGGGCGCCCGCACCGGCGCCAGGCCGACGTAGCGGATCTCCTCGCCGGGCAGCAGCGGCGCGACCAGGGCGCGCTCCGGCTCGTCGCTGGTGCGGAACTCGTCGCGCAGCTCGCGGGCCTTGTCGCGGGCGGCCCGCGCCCCGCCGAGCACCGCGTCGGTCAGTCGGCCGAGTCGACGCCGGGCGCCGGTCACGCCCCACCTCCTCGATCGGCCCTCACCGGCCGGCTGGTTGCTCCGCCGGCTACCCGAAGACATTCGGGTCGATCCACTCGGCGCCGCCCGCGACCGCCCCGTCGATCTTGTCGTCGAGCTGGTCCGTGCCGGGCACAAACAGCCCCGAGACCACCGCGACGGTGCCCCAGGTCGCGCCGTGCACCACCGCGTTCGGGACGTTCCACGGCAGGTTGGAGACGAAGTCCCGGCCGATCATCCGCGCCCCGTCGGCCATGCCGTGCGCCCGCAGCGCCCCGACGCGCTCGAAGGTGCTCATGTCGAACGGCGTGCCCGGCTTGCCGAGCTTCCAGCTGCCCTTCGCCGGATCCGTGAACTTGTGGAACCACTTGTCGGGGTCGCCGGCGGCGCGGCGCTTGTCGGCGTACTTCTGGCCGGTGCCGCCGCTGACCTGCTCGGCGTACTTCTCGCGGAGCAGGTCGCTGACGAACGGCAGGTGCCCGAACGCCCCGTCGGGAACGTCGCCCGCGGACGCGATCCGGCTCTCCAGTGCGGTCAGCGAGGCGGCCACCTGTTTCGCCGCCGCTTCCAGTCGCCGTACCGCCTGCACGTCGACGTCGACGTCCGCCATGCCGTTCCTCCCCCGTCGCCCGGCGGGACGACGATACGATCATGGGGCTGCCGGTCGCCACCCCGGACCGGCGCCGCGTCCGGGAGGTTCTCGTGTCCGACCTGCTGTCCGCGTTCGACGCCCTCGCCGGACGGCTCGCCGACATCGAACGCCGCTTCGCCGGCCTCAGCGACGACCTGGACGGGCTGAGCGGCACCGCGACCGACGACAGTGGACTGGTGTCCGCGACCGTCGACGCCACCGGCGAACTGACCGACCTGAGCCTCGCGCCGACCGCGCTGGGCGTGGGCACGGAGGACCTCGCGGCGATGGTGCTGGCGGCGTACCGGCAGGCCCGCACGGCGGCGGCGGAGCAGCTCGGCGAGCGCACCGAGGGCCTCGACGTCACGCTCGGCGCGGGCCTGGGCGAAATCTTCGGCACCCCCGGCGACTTCGCCTCGCTGGGCCGGCTGGAGGAGGCCATGGGGCGGCTCGGGCGGCTCGACGGGCGCCTCCCGGGGCCGACGGCATGACCTCGCTGGGCTGGCCCGACGTCGTCGCCCGGCTGCACGACACGCTGTCCCGCTGCGACCACGACACCGACCTTGAACTCGCCGCCGGTCCCCGCCGGCTGCACCTCATGGTGCGCCGGAACCGGGTCCGGGGAATCTGCCCGGCCTACGACGAGCGGCACCTCGCGGAGCTCGGCTGGCAGGCGCCGCGGGGCGCCGGCGACTGGTGGCACGAAACGCCGCGCACCCCCGAGGGCCTGCGTTGGTGGAGCGGGTTCGTGGCACGGACCGCTGCCGCCGTGCTGACCACGGAACCCGACGCGCTGTCCTGCCAGATCCTCCCGCCCACCGGCCCCCGGGTGCGGCCGAGGCCGACGCTGCCGCGCTCGCCGCGACCCCGGCCCCAGGTGGCCGCGCCGCCCGTCCGGCCGGTGGCGGCGCCGGCCCCCCGGCCGCCCGCCGGCCCGGCCGTGCCCGTGGCCCCGCCCGCCGCACCGCCGCCCCCGCCCGTTCCGGCCGTCCCGCAGCCGCCCGCCGGGGACCGGCCGGAGCGAAGCGGACCGGCCGCTACCTCGGCCCACCGGCCCGCCGACGGCACCGCGCCCACCGCCGACGCCCCGGACGAGCCGGGCAGGGCCGCCGCGACCGGGACCGGACCGCATGCCGACGAAGGAGCCGGGTTGTTCCCGACCGCCGCGAGCGGAACCGGGCTGACCGCCGACGACCGGGACCGGTCGGCCCTCACCGGGTCCGGGCCGACCGTCGGGGGCGGGTCGGCGGAGGGCGGCCGGACGGTGCAGGACCTTCTCGGCGACGCCGTCGCGCGGCGCGACCTGCCGGCGTACCTCGGCGTCCTGGCCGCCTCGATGGTGTGCGTACCGCTGGCGGCGGAGCCGGGCCCGGACCGCGACGTGCCCTGGACGGTTGTCGCCGACGCGGCCGGCGCGCCGCTGCTGCCCGTATTCACCACGCCGGACGCCCTGGCCGCGTTCGCCGGCTCGGGCGTGCCGTTTGTCGCGATGCCCTGCGCGGACCTGCTCGCCGACTGGCCGGAGCCGGCGTGGGGGCTGGCGGTGGACGCCGGCACCCCGCGGACGCTGCTGCTGGCACCGCCGGCGCTGGCCGCCCTGCTGGCGGCGAACCCGCCCGTCGACGGCGCGCCCCTCGACTAGACAGCGCGCCGCTCGACTAGGAGGTGTCGGGACCGGCCGACGTCGGGTGGACCGGCCCGGTGCGGGGGCGACGACGGGCCCCGGCCCGGGGTGGGCCACCTCACACCCGGGCGTCGGACGGCGGCGCGGGTCACCGGCGAGGGGGTGGCGGACGGCCGCCGGGCTGGGCAGCATAGGGCTCATGGACTACGAGTACGCGCCGCTGCGGTTGCCGCCGAACGTCGACCGGTTGACCGCCGCGGCGCAGTTGGCGATCCAGGCGGAGTTCTCCGGGTGGGAGTTGGCCCGGGTGCGGCTGTTCCGCGACGGCACGCGCCAGGTGGTGCTGCGCCGCCGACGGGTCAACCAGCCGCAGCCGGGCCTGTCGTACTGATCACCGGCGGCACCGCCGGTACGCGGACGCCCCGGGGCCGGCCGAACCGCCGGGCCCCGGGGCGTCGCCGCCCTAGTGGGCGTGGTCGTGCTCGTCGTAGAGCTCCAGGAACGGGTGCTCGTCGAGCCGGCCCACCAGCCGGTCGTCGGGCGCCGGCTGGAACGGGCCGACCGGGTCGTCGTCGTCGAAGGACTCCAGGTCCACCGGGGTGCCGACCTCGCTGACCATCACCACACCGTCCAGCGGTTCCAGCTCCGGCACGTCCAGCGCGCCGAGTGAGCCGTCGCCGCTCTGGAGCAGCTCCAGCACCGCCTCACCGACTCCCTCGACGGGTGCCGGCTCGTCGTCGGCCGGGGTGCCCTCCCGGCGGGCCGCCTCGGCCACCCGGATCAGCGCCGACACGCTCGGCACCCGGTAGTCGCGCCGCTGGCGCACCGAGATGACCCGCGGGTGCGGGTCGGTGGGCTCCACGCCCTCCCCGCCGAAGCGCTCGTCGGCCTCGTCCGGGTCGATCGACTCGACGTCCCAGGGGGTGACCTCGCCGAAGGCGTCCAGGAGTTGCTCGTCGTACGCGAAGGAGGCGTTGTTCAGGGCGACGTACGCCTGCCAGACGTCGTCGTCGTCGACGCGGCCCTGCGCGGCTCGGACGGCGGCCAGGTGGTGGCGGGCCGCATCGATCACGCGCTCGAGGGCGGCGTCCAGCTCACCGTGCTGGTCGGTCATGTGGGTCAGTCCCTTCACGATGGGGAGGTTCCCCGGCGGAACACTGGCGTTCCGGACGGGGGCTAGCAGGTGCGGAGGAACCGGTCGAGAACCCGCACGCCGAACTGTAGTCCGTCCACCGGAACGCGCTCGTCGATGCCGTGGAACAGCGCGGAGAAGTTCAGGTCGGCGGGCAGCCGCAGCGGCGCGAAGCCGAAGCATCGGATGCCGAGCTGGGAGAACGCCTTGGCGTCGGTGCCGCCGGAGAGCATGTACGGCACCGGCCGGGCCCCCGGGTCCTCCGCGCGCAGCGCCGCCGACATCGCGTCGACCAGGTCGCCGTCGAACGTCGTCTCCAGCGCGGGCTGGCGCTGGATGTACTCGATGACGATGTCCGGGCCGACCAGCTCGCGCAGCTGCCGCTCCAGCAGCTCCGACTGCCCGGGAAGGCTGCGGCAGTCGATGGTGGCGGTGGCCCGGCCGGGGATGACGTTGTCCTTGTAGCCGGCGGCGAGCCGGGTCGGGTTGGCGGTGTTGCGGATCGTCGCGCCGATGATGTTGGCGATCGGCCCCAGCTTGGCGATGGCGGTCTCCGGGTCCTCCGGGTCGAGTTCGATCCCGAGCAGGTCGGAGACCTCCTCCAGGAAGGCCCGGACGGTGTCGGTCACCACCACGGGGAAGCGGTGCCGGCCGACCCGGGCCACCGCCTCGGCGAGCGCGGTGACGGCGTTGTCGTCGTGCACCATCGAGCCGTGCCCGGGCCGGCCCTTGGCGCGCAGGCGCAGCCAGTCGATGCCCTTCTCGGCCGTCTCGATCAGGTAGAGCCGCTGCTCGTCGTTGACCGAGTAGGAGAAGCCGCCGACCTCGCCGATGGCCTCGGTGCAGCCGTCGAGGAGATCGCGGTGCCGCTGGACGAGGAAGTGTGCGCCGTAGTCGCTGCCGGCCTCCTCGTCGGCGGTGTACGCGAGCACGATGTCGCGCGGCGGGCGCACCCCGGTGCGCTGCCAGTGCCGCACCACGGCCAGCACCATCGCGTCGAAGTCCTTCATGTCGATCGCGCCGCGGCCCCACAGGTAGCCGTCGCGCAGCTCCCCGGAGAACGGGTGTACCGACCACTCGTCGGCGTCGGCGGGGACCACGTCGAGGTGGCCGTGCACCAGCAGGGCGCCGCGGCTCGGGTTGGTGCCCGGGATGCGGGCGACCAGGTTGGCGCGGCCCGGCGCCGACTCGTGGATGGCGGACTCGACGCCCACCTCGGCCAGCTTCTCCGCCACGTACTCGGCGGCGACGCGTTCGCCGACGCTGGTGTCGTTGTCCCCGGTGTTGGTGGTGTCGATCCGCAGGAGGTCGCGGCACAGGCCGACGACCTCGTCGGTGGGGTCGGGAAGGGCGGAGGCGGGGTCGCTCGTCATCGCTTCTTCATACCAGCCGACCGGTCCGCTCCGGTCGCCCCGTCCCGCCCCTGTGGCGCGGCGGGGTGGGGCCGCCGGGGCGGGCGCGTACCGCCGCCCGGTTTCGCCGCCGGCGTGGTCGGGTACCGCCGGTCGCGACCGCACCCCACCACGTGCTCCGCCCGCCGCCCGAGGAGGGCACCATGACCGTTCCCCTGCCGCCGCTGCCGCCCACCGGAGAGGACGAGACCTTCCGGCCGGGCGGGCGCAGCATCGCCGACATCGTCGACGCCGAGCACCGGCAACTGCGGGAGCTGCTGCGCCGGCTCACCGACGCCGACGCCGAGCCCGCACCGGAACGCGGGTGGGAGGTGCTGACGGCGGCGCTGTCCCGGCACCTGTCCGCCGAGGAGCAGTACCTGCTGCCCACGGTCCGGGCCGCGCTGCCCGACGCCGCCGACCGGGTGGACCGGGTGCTCGCCGACGACACGGCCCTGCTGACCGCCCTGGGCGGGCTCGCCGACGACGGGCTGGCCGAGGTCGACGCACGGGTCCGCCGCCACGTCGAGGAGGTCGGCGCCCTGGTGGCGGCGCTGCGCGAGGTGGCCAGCCCCGAGGAGCTGATCCGCCTGGGCAACCGGCTGGAGATCGCCGAGGAGGCGGCCCCGACCCGACCGCACCCGGGCACGCCGGCGACCCCGCCCTGGAACCGGGTCGTCGAGCCGGCGGTGGGCGTGGTCGACAAGGTGCGCGACGCCGTCACCGGCCGCCCCACCTACCTCGCCGACCTGGCCGAGCCGCCGTCGAGCTGAGCCGCCGGCTTCCCCGCCGGGCGCCCCGGCCACCGGCCCGGCACACATCGGAAGGTGTTGATACGTTCAGGGCCTTCCGCCAGCCGCTGCGGGGTCATACCGTCACTCTATGAATCTGGAGCTGCGTCACCTGAGGGTGGTCTGCGCGATCGCGGAGACGGGGAGCGTGACCAAGGCGGCCTCGGCGCTCGGCCTGGCCCAGCCGGCGCTCACCGCCCAGCTCCAGCGCATCGAGCGGACACTGGGCGGGCCGCTGTTCGAACGGGACCGTCGCGGCGCCCGGCCCACCGTCCTCGGCGAGCTGGTCCTCGCCCGGGCCCGGGTGCTGCTGCCGGCCATGAAGGGCCTGCAGGACGAGGCGGCCCGGCTGGCCGGTGCCGGGGATGCCCCCCGGCGCTACCGGTTCGGCGGGGTGAACAGCCCGATCCTCGGTCGGCTGGTGCACCGGCTCGCCGCCGATCCCCCGCCGGCCCAGATCACCACCCACGCCTCCTGGTCGGCGGAGGAGCTGACCCACCTGGTCGCGGGCGGCCGGCTGGACTTCGCGCTGATCGGGGTGTGCGGCGATGCCGCCCCGCCGGCCGAGTACGGGTTGAGCTGGCGGGAGGTGGCCGTCGACCCGGTGCTCGTCATGCTGCCCGAGCAGCACCCGCTGGCCGGCCGGGCCGAGGTGCCCCTGGCCGACCTACGCCGCGAGCAGTGGGTCGCCGCGCCCGGCGATGGCTGCTTCGGGGACTGCTTCGCCGCCGCCTGCGCCCGCGCCGGCTTCACCCCCCGCAAGCTGTACGAGGCCGACGTGCGCGTGTGCATCGACATGGTCGACTCCGGCGAGGCGGTGGCACTGTGCCAGGCGACCTTCCGTCCGGTCGCCGGGCTGGTCACCCGGATGCTGGCCGGGACCCCGCTGCGCTGGCGGCTGATGCTCGGGTGGCACCCCGACTCCCCCGCCGCCCGGGACGCCGAGGTGGTGCTGGAGACCGCGCTGGCCGCGTACACCGACTCGCTGGCGGCACATCCGGAATACCTGTCCTGGCTGCTGCGCAACCCGGGCTTCGGGGCGCAGGGGCTGACGGCCGCCGGGACGGACCGGGTGCGAACGGCGTGATGTCGGGTATCTGGCGGGCATGACCGATCTCTACCCCGCCGCCGACGACCGGGAGATCCTCCGGCAGGCGGCCGCCGCGCACACGTCCGCCGCCCGCGACGTGGAGGCCTTCCTGCGCCGCCTGCCCGAGGTGCCCGACCCGGCGGACATCACGGAGTACGCCACCCTGCTCACCCGGGAGGAGCGGGCGCGCGCCGACCGGGAGGCGGCGGCCGACGCCGCGGGCCTGACGATCGGCAGCCTGGAGAGCGACCAGGGCTGAGCACACGGGGCCGGCGGCGCCCGGGAGGTGTTCCCGGGGCGCGCCGGCCCGCGTGTCGACGGGGACGGTTCAGCGTTCGACGAGGACGTCGTGGCCCAGGTCGAGCAGCGAGTGCCGCCACTCGTCGTCGGCGTTGCCGCGGTCCGGCTTGGCCTCCAGCAGGTTCTCGATCTCGTCGATCGCGTCCTGCATCACCTTGATGTCCTCCGGGGTGAGGTCGACCTTGCGCTTGGTGAGCACCTTGAGGATCTCCCGGCCCAGCGCGGGCAGGTCGAGGTCCGGGTTCGGCCCGAACGCCTCCTCCCCGGAGCCGCGGGTGAGCAGCCACTGCCGCAGCTTCTCCGACGGGACGTTCACCTGGGCGTGGAAGTCGTCCCAGAGCACCTCCACCTCGGGATCGAGCCGCTGCTCGCGTACCATCAGCCCTCCTCTCGACGGCGACGGTCGGACGCCGCCGGCTCCGGCTCGTCGCCCTGCTGCTGACCCAGGCCCTCCGGCGGCACCTGCACCCGGGCGGGGTTCGCCGTCGGCGGCGCCAGGATCGGATCGGTGCGGTCGGTCTCTTCCTGGGTCTCCTCGGGTTCGGTCATGTCCGCCCTCCGGGTCATCGGGGATGGGACGTGCTGGCCGCGGTGTATCCGCGCTCGCCGGCGGTCACGTCGAAGGCGAGTCGGCCGTCGCGGGCGTCGACGACGACCTTCTGGCCGGGCGAGATGGCCGATTCCAGCAGCATCCGGGAGAGGTGGTTGTCCACCTCCCGCTGGATGACCCGGCGCAGCGGCCGCGCGCCGAACTCCGGCTGGTAGCCGTGCTCGGCGAGCCAGTCGATGCCGGCGGTGGTGAAGTCGACCTCGATGTCCTGGGCGTGCAGGCGGCGGCGGGTCTCCTCCAGCATCAGCTCGGTGATCTGGCGCAGCTGCTCGGCCTCCAGCCGGCGGAAGATGATCACCTCGTCGATGCGGTTGAGGAACTCCGGCCGGAAGTTCTCCTGGAGCCGGCGCATCAGCCGCTCGCGCAGCTCCTCGCGCTCGGCGTCGGTGCCCGGCGCGCCGGTGCCGAACCCGACCGCGCGCTGGGTGCCGGTGATCAGCTCCGAGCCGAGGTTGCTCGTCATGATCAGGACGGTGTTCTTGAAGTTGACCGTACGTCCCTGGCTGTCGGTGAGCCGACCGTCGTCGAGCACCTGGAGCAGGATGTTGAACACGTCCGGGTGGGCCTTCTCGATCTCGTCGAGCAGCACCACCGCGTACGGGCGGCGGCGCACCGCCTCGGTGAGCTGGCCGGCCTCCTCGTAGCCGACGTACCCGGGCGGGGCGCCGACGAGCCGGCTCACCGTGTGCCGCTCCTGGAACTCGCTCATGTCCACCCGGACCATCCGGTCGGCCTCGCCGAAGAGCGCCTCCGCGAGGGCCCGGGCCAGCTCCGTCTTGCCGACGCCGGTCGGCCCCAGGAACAGGAAGCTGCCCATCGGCCGTTCCGGGTCGGCCAGCCCCGTCCGCGAGCGGCGGACCGCCTCGGCGACCGCAGTGACCGCGTCGTCCTGGCCGACCACCTTCTCGTGCAAATAACCCTCCAGGCGCAGCAGCCGGTCGCGTTCCTCCTCGGTGAGCTGGTTGACCGGGATGCCGGTGGCCCGGGAGACCACCTCGGCGATCTCCCGCGGCCCCACCGCCGGCACCTGCGAGGTGGCGCCCTCGTCGCCCCGGGCGCGGCGGATCTGCTCCTCCAGCTCGGCGAGCCGGTCGCGCAGGGTGGACGCCTTCTCGTACTGCTCGTCGGCGACGGCCTGCTCCTTGTCCCGGCGTACGTCGTCGAGCTGCGTCTCCAGCTCGCGCACGTCGGAGGCCGGCGTGCGGGTGCGCAGCCGGACCCGGGCGCCGGCCTGGTCGATCAGGTCGATCGCCTTGTCCGGCAGGTACCGGTCGGTGACGTACCGGTCGGACAGCTCGGCCGCGGCGACCAGCGCCTCGTCGGTGAACCGCACCTGGTGGTGCGCCTCGTAGCGGTCCCGCAGGCCACGCAGGATCGCCACGGTGTCCTCCACGCTGGGCTCCGGCACGAAGACCGGCTGGAACCGGCGGGCCAGCGCGGCGTCCTTCTCGATGCTCTTGCGGTACTCGTCCAGGGTGGTCGCGCCGATCACCCGCAGCTCGCCCCGGGCCAGCGCGGGCTTGAGCATGTTGGACGCGTCCATGCCGCCCTCGCTGCCCGCCCCACCCGCGCCGACCAGGGTGTGGATCTCGTCCAGGAAGACGATCAGCTCCTCGCGGTGCGCGCGGATCTCGTCGATCACCTTCTTCAGCCGCTCCTCGAAGTCGCCCCGGTAGCGGGTACCGGCGACCAGCCCGGCGAGGTCGAGCTGGACCACCCGCTTGCCGAGCAGCGTCTGCGGCACGTCGCCGTCGCAGATCCGCTCGGCGAGGCCCTCCACGATCGCGGTCTTGCCGACGCCCGCCTCGCCGATCAGCACCGGGTTGTTCTTCGTCCGCCGGGACAGGATCTCGACGGCCTGCTCGATCTCGTCGGCCCGGCCGATCACCGGGTCGATCTGGTCGTTGCGGGCCAGGTCGGTGAGGTCCTGGCCGTACTGGTCCAGGGTGGGGGTGCCGCGGTCCGGCTTCGGACCGGCCATCGGCCCGCGCTCGGCGCTGGCCGCCTGCAACGACTCGGGCTGGATCCGGCCGGCGGCGAGCATCCGGCCGGCGGGCGACTCCGGGTTCAGCGGCAACGCCATCAGGATGTGCTCGGGGCCGATGTAGTTCGCGCCCATCGCCCGGGACAACTGGTGGGCGTCGAGCAGCGCCCGCTTCGCCGCCGGCGTCAGCGACAGGTTCGGCGGCACCTCGCCCCGGGGCGCGCCGTCGCCGCGCCCGCCGAGCGCGTTGAGCAGGGTGTCCGGGTCGGCGCCGGCGCGGCGGACCAGGTCGCGCAGCGGCTCGCGTTGCAGCGCCGCCCACAGCAGGTGGTCGGTGTCCAGGTCGGTGCTCTGCCGCTGGGCGGCCCGCCGGGCCGCGTCGGCCAGCATCTCCCGGGCGTCGGCGGTCATCAGCCGGGTGATGTCGACCCGGTGCGCGGGTCGGCGCCCACCCTCGCCCCGGCCGAAGTACCGAGCCAGGAACTCGTCCCAGGGGTCGGAGCCGAAGTCACCGGGTCCCATCATGTCTTCCTCCGCTGCTCGGGCGCGGCACGGTCGCCAGGGGCTACCCGGCGGTCGGCCCGACAAACGCCGCCGCCCGCCGAGGCGACCCGCGTACGCCCGGCACGCTGGCGCAGGCGGGGCGTGTAAGGAAGGGCCCCCTGTTAACGCCTGGGGTAGAGGAAGGGTCCCTTCCTTACACCTGTCGGCGGCGGGGGCGGGGTGGCAGGCTGGCGGCATGGAACCGACGCCGCTGCTGATCGTGGACGCCGCCAACGTGGTGGGTTCCCGCCCGGACGGCTGGTGGCGGGACCGCGCGGGCGCCACCGCCCGGCTGCGCGACTCGCTGGCCCGGGTGGCCGACGACGGGCTGCCCCCGGACCTGCCGGCCCCGGTGGAGGTGCTGCTGGTGGTGGAGGGCCGGGCGCGGGACGTGCCGGGCGCGGCCGGGGTCCGGGTGGTCGCCGCGGCGGGGTCCGGGGACGACGCCGTGGTCGAGCTGGTCGCCGGCACGCCGGAGCGCCGCTGGCTGGTCGTCACCGCCGACCGTGAGCTGCGGGAACGGGTCGCGGCACTGGGCGCCGAGGTGTACGGCCCGCGCTGGTTGCGGGACCGGACCGAGCCCTCCGACGAGTCCCGTTAATCGGACTCACGGTGCTTCCGGTCGACAACCGGTCAGCGGGGCAGGAACACTGACAGGGCGGATGTTCTCTCACCGCAACCGATAGGCTCTAATGGAGGCCTCCCCGCCCCCAGGAGGTTTCGCCGTGGCGAGCGTCGCCGAGCTCAAGGCAGCCATCGATGTCGCGCTCCAACAGATCGGCGACGGCCAGAGCGCCGTGCAGGCGGCCGGCGAGAAGCTGGCCGAGGCGCAGCAGACACTGGCCGGCGCGCTGGAGGGCAGCGGGCACGAGACGGTCGAGGCGGCCCAGTCCTCGCTGACCCAGGCCAGCCAGGAGCTGGAGGAGTGCCTCGCCGCGACACTCGTCGCGGTCGAGCAGGCGCAGCTCTACGTCGCGACGCTCTGAGGCCGGGCCGTGTCCATCGTCGAGGACATCGGCGGGCAGGTCCGCGCCGCCGCCGAGGACCTGCCGCTCGCCCAGCTCGCCCTGGCGTTGGAGAAGTTCGGGCTGGCCGCCGAGCGGCTGCGCTGGGTGCGCCAGGAGTCGGCCGACCCGATGGGTGTGCCGGAGCTGTCCGCCGCCACCGAGCACGCCGAGACCGCCGGCTACGCGCTGCGCGTCGCGCAGGAGCAGCTGTCGGCGTACCTGGCGGCGATCGGGCTGGGCCCCGACGGCGCGCCGCCGCCCGGGCCGGAGCAGCAGCAGCGCCGGCCGGCACACGACGCGCCGCGCGAGGCGGCCCCGGTCGCCCCGGCGCCCGAGCCGGCCGGCGAAGTGAAGCTGCGCCGCTGGTGGTCGGTGCGGGTGGCCGAGCTGACCGGCGGCCGGGAGGGGCCGCCGGACGAGCCCGACGAGCGGGTCGGCGACGCCCGGGAGCTGCTGCGCCGGGTGGTGGGCGGGGTCCGGGCCGGCGACCGGGACCGGCTGCACCGCGAGCTGCGCCGCGCGCACGCCGACGTCGGCCTCGGTCTGGCCGCGCTGGCGCCGCCGCTGCTGCGCGACCTGGCCGGAGAGCTGCTGGGGCACCCGCCGCGCGCCGACGACCTGGGACGACTGCGCCGTGAGCTGGACGGCCGGGTCCGGGACCTGCTGCCCGGGCTGCCCGCGCCGGTGCTGGACACCCTCCTGACCCGGGTCTGCCGGATGCCGCCGCCGCGGCGCGGCGAGGCGGAGCAGCCGCACGCGGCCGACCCCGCGGTCACCGCCGGGGTGCTGACCGGCGTGCTGCTGGCCCGGCTCGGCCGGGACCTGCCGGTCGAGGGCGAGCGGGACCGGCAGGCCGAGGCCGGCCGGGAGCGGCAGGCCGAGGCCGGCCGGGAGCGGCAGGCCGCCGCCGAGCGGGACCGCCGGGCCGACGCCGCGCGCGACCGGGCCGCCGACGCCGAGTGGGAGCGGCGCGCCGCCGACGCGCGGGACCGGGTGGCCGATGCCCGGAAGCGGGCCGCCGCGGCGTCCGACCGGGCGGCCTCGGCGCACGAGCGGGCCGCCGCGGTACGGGACCGGGCCGCCGCCCGGCGGAACGAGTCGGCGGGCGGCGGCCGGGCCGCCCCTGGCGACCCGCCGGCACCGGGCGGAGCGGGGACACCCGGCGGGCCGGCGGCCGGCCGGGGCGCGCCGGGCGCCGACCGGCCCGGCGCCGGTCGCGCCTGGTCGAGCCCGCCGACGGGTCGGCCCGTGTCCGGCGGGGCCGGGGAGCCACGGCCGCGGGGCGTCGATGGCTGACCGGCGGACGCAGCTGGTCACCCGGGTCCGGGGCATGCTCGGCGAGGCCCTCGGCGCGACCCGGACCCGGCTGTCGACGGCGCAGACCGAGCTGACCACGGCCCGGGAGCGGCTGGCGAAGGTACGGCGGGCCGCGGCGGTCGTGCCGGAGCGGGTGGGCGCGCAGCGGGACCGCCGGCTGGCCGACATCGACGACCGGCACGCGGCGCGGATCGCCGAGCTGGCCCGGCGCGCGGCGGACGCCGCGCGGCGGGAGGCCCCCGGCGCCGCGTCCGCCGACTGGGCGCGGTGGCGCCCCACCCCGGCGCGGCGGGCCGAGCCGCCCGGCGCGCTGCGGATCGGCACGGTCCGCATCCCGGGCGCGGAACCGGTGCCGGCGCTGGTGCCGCTGCTGGACGCCGGCCACGTGGAGCTGACCGGGGACGACCGGGACGGCGGCGAGGCGGTGGTGTCGGCGCTGCTGCTGCGCGCCGTCGGCCGGGCCGACCCGGGCGCCGTCCGGCTGATCGGCTACGACCCGGAGCACCTGGGCGGCGGGCTGGCCGGCTTCGCCCCGCTCGGCACCGCCGGGCTGCTCACCTTCGTCGGCCCGGGCGGGCTGGCCCGCCTGCTCGACGACCTGGTGGAGCAGATCCGCCGGATCAACGAGACGGTGCTGGCCGGGGAGCACGGCTCGCTGCGCGAGCTGGCCGCCGCGACCGGCCGCCGGCCGGAGCCGTGGCGGGTGGCGGTGCTGCTCGGCGGGGACGAGCTGTCCCGGCACGAGCGCGGCCAGCTCGACCGGGTGGTGCGCACCGGGGCGGCCTGCGGGGTGCACCTGGTGGTCCGGGGCGTGTCGCTGCCCGACGACCCCACGGTGACCCGGGTGACGGTCGACCCCGACGGCGCGCGGATCGGTGGGCTGCCGGTCAGGTCGGACCCGCCGCCGCCCGCGGCCCTGGTCACCGAGACCTGCCGGGACGTGGCGGCGCGGGTGAACGCCGGCCCCGCCCCGACCCCGTTCACCGACCTGCTCCCGCCCCCGGAGCAGATGTGGCGGGAGGATTCGGCGACCGGGCTGACCGCCCCGATCGGCGAGGGGCCGCACGGCCGGCCGGTCCTGCTCACCCTGGGCGACTACCCGCCGCACGCGCTGATCGGCGGCCCGTCCGGCACCGGCAAGACGAACCTGATCTTCGCCTGGATCGGCGCGCTGGCGGCCCGCTACTCCCCCACAGAGTTGGAGTTCTACCTGCTGGACTTCAAGGAGGGGGTCTCCTTCGCCCGGTTCGCCCAGGGCCGACGCGACCCGAGCTGGCTGCCGCACATGCGGCTCGTCGGGATCAACGTCAACACCGACCGGGAGTTCGGCCTGGCGCTGCTGCGCTTCCTCGCCGAGGAGCTGCGCCGGCGGGCCGACGCCGCGAAGAAGCACGAGGTCACCAAGCTCGCCGAGCTGCGCGCGGTCGACCCGACGGGGCACTGGCCGCGGATCGTCGCGGTGGTCGACGAGTTCCAGATGCTGCTGGCCGGGCGCGACGTCGTCGCCCGGGAGGCCGCCGACCTGCTGGAGGACCTGGCCCGGCGCGGCCGGTCCCAGGGCATCCACCTGGTGCTCGCCTCGCAGGACGTGCGCGGCATCGAGGCGCTCTGGGGGCGGCCGGCCCTGGTCGCCCAGTTCACGCTGCGCATCGCGCTGCCCAAGGCGCTGCGGATCCTCGCCGAACGCAACGACGCCGCCCAGTCGCTGCCCCGCCACCACGCGGTCGTCAACGCCGAGTCGGGCATGGCCGAGGGCAACCAGGTGGCCCGCATCCCGTCGGCCAGCGACTGGGAGACGTGGAGCGAGCTGCAGCACCGGCTGTGGCGGATGCGCCCTCAGGACGCCGCCCCGGCCCGGCTCTTCGACGGCGACGCGATCCCCCGGCTCGCCGACGCGCCGGACTTCCGGGCGCTCACCGCGCCGGAGGCGGGCCACCCGCGGACGCCGGTCGCGCTGCTCGGCGAGATCATCGACGTGCAGGCCCGTTCGGCGGTGCTGCGGCTGCCCCGGGCCCCCGGGCGCAACCTGGCGGTGCTCGGCACGCGGGTGGACGAGGCGTGCGCGGTGCTCGACGCGGCGGCCCGCTCGCTGGCCCGGCAGCACCGCCCCGGCACGGCCCGCTTCTCCATCGCCTGCCTCGACCCGGACGCCGACCCGGCCGCCCGTTCCCTCTACGAGGACCTCGCCGACGACGCCGCCTGGTACGACGAGGAGACCGTCGGGGAGCTGATGGCCGAGACCGCCGAGGGGCTGGGCGCGCCGGGCATCCCGCACTACCTGCTGCTGTTCGCGGTCGACGCGGCGGCCGGGGCGCTGGCGGCGCGGGTCGGCCGGCGTACCGGGCTGGAGGAGCTGCGCCGTATCCTGCACGACGGGCCGGAACGGCGTACGCACGTGCTGGCCTGGTGGCGGGGTGTCGCCCGGATGCGCGCCGACCTGGGCGGGCCGGCGGCCCGGACGGACCAGATCGGCGCCTGGGTGGCGCTGGACGCGCACGGCGGCGAACTGGGCTCGTCGCTCTATCCGGGCACCGGCGGCCCGGACTGGTATCCCCGCCCCTGGCGTGGGCTCTTCTTCGACCGGGCGGTGCACCGCACCGGTCAGGTGATCATCCCTTATGGACCGTCCCGATGAACGAACCCGTGACCAGTGAGACGTACGCGGCGCAGCTGCGGCGGCTGGCCGAGCTGACGGCGCGGGTGCGCGACCAGCGGACCGAGGCGCACACCTGGTACGCGCAGCAGTGTGCCGCCGCCGAACGGGCGGTCGCCGAGGCCGAGGCCGAGGTCGCGCGCGCCGAGCGGGAGCTGGTGGCGGCGCGGGAGCTGCAGGAGCGGGTGGACGCCGAGGTCGCCCACCTGTGGCAGCAGCTGCGCGGGCGACTCGGCGGGGGCGGCCGTCGGGCGGGCGGGCCCCCGGCCCCGGCGCCGGGCGCCACGGCGGACCCGGTGTCGCTGCTGGACGGCGTACGCGACCTGTTGAACCGCACCCGCCAGCCCGGTGACCTGCCGGGCTCGGTGAACCCGCTGCTGGCGCTCTGCGGTGTGGCCGGCGCCGTGGTCGCGTACGCCCTGGGCGGCGCGGCGCGGGCGGCGGGCGACCGGTACGGCGGCGAACTCGCGGTCGGGCTGCCCGTGCTGGCCCTGGTGGTGACCCTGCTGGGTCCGCTGGTCGGCCTGGTGCCGGCGAAGGCCCTGGCCGACCGCCGGCACGCGGTGCTCGGCCCCCGCCCGGTCGCCGTGGTCCTCGGTGCCGGCCTGCTCACCACGGTCCTGCTGCTCGCCCTCGCCCGCTGACCCCGCGCCGGTCGCGTGGGCGTCAGCGGGCAGGCCCGGTGTCCGTCCCGCGGGCGGGGCGCGGCGTCAGGCCGGGACGACGACGGCCTCCCGGAGCAGTCGGCGGGCCAGGGTGACCCGGTCGGCGTCGTCGTCGAGGCCCGGCAGGTCGCCGACCCGGGTGGCCTCGCCGGTGAGCAGGGCGCGCACCGCCGGCGCGCACGACGCGGGCAGGGTGATGGTGCGGTCGAACAGGCGCAGCGCCACCCGGTCGCCCTGCGGGGCGAGCTGCCAGCGCAGGCCGGGGCGCGGGGCGAGCCGGGTGTCGGCGTCCAGCGCGGCCAGCGCGGCTGCCTGGGCCAGGGGCCGGATCGGCGCCGGCCGGGCGGCCGGCCAGGCGCGCTGGCGCAGCCGGGCGGCCACCGCCGCCGGGTCGGCCCGCAGCAGCCAGTCCCGCAGCGCCTCGACGGTCTCGGTCAGCTCCGGTTCGATCGCGTCCGGGTCGGCCACGTCGGTGCCGAACGGCAGCGTGGCGCGTAGCCGCTGGTCCTCGGCCGCGAGGGCGAGCAGTTCCTCGACCAGGGCGTACCGGGTCAGTGCCCGGACGCCGACGGTCAGGTGCAGCGAGCTGGACTCCTGCGCCTGCGCGCTGTGCAGCCAGCCGCGGGGCAGGTAGAGCGCGTCGCCGGGGCCGAGCACCACGCCGAGCGCGGGCGGGCCGTCGGCGGTGGCGGCGACCTCGTCGGCCCGCCCGCCCCAGGTCTGCTGCTCCAGCGGGTCGGGCAGCACGGGCGGGTGGATCCGCCAGTGCTTGCGGCCGTCGACCTGGAGGACGAAGACGTCGTGGGTGTCGTAGTGGGTGGCGAAGCCCTGGTTGCCGGCGGGGGTCAGGTAGGCGTTGACCTGAAGCGGCTGCCCGACCGCGACGCCGAGGTCGCGGGCGAAGTCGATCAGGGCCGGCCAGGTGCGGTGCAGGCCCTGCAGCACCAGGGTGGCGCCGCCGGCGTACAGCTCCAGGACCCGCTCGTCGAGGACCTGGTCGCCGATCTCGGCCCCGGCGCCGCCGCCGCCGGTGAAGCGCGCCGCCGGGACGAGTTGGCCGTCCTTGGCGATGCGCAGGAACGGGGTACGCAGGCCGCGCCGGCTGAGCAGCTCGTCGGCGTCGGCGGGGCTGAGCAGGTCGGCGAACCCCGCGGGGTTGGGCAGCTCGTCGGCGCGGGACAGCAGCGGCGTGCGCCCCCAGTGGGCGGCGGCGAACTTCGCCGGCTCGACCGACACGCAGCGGGCCAGCGCGGTCGTGGGTGCGGACGGAACCGCCGGGCGGCCGTGGCCGCCCGGCGGGACGATGTGGGTCACGGCGGTCCGTCAGGAGGCGCTGCCGTCGGCGCCGCCGTCCTGCTGGCCGGGGGTGGCACCGCCGTCCGCCGGGCCCTCCGCCCCGCCGTCGGCGCCGCCGTCCTGCTGGCCGGGCGTGGCACCACCGTCGGCCGGGCCCTCCGCGCCCCGGTCCGCGCCCCGGTCAGCGCCCTTGTCGGCACCACGGTCAGCGCCCTTGTCGGCACCACGGTCGGCGCCCTTGTCGGCACCGCGGTCGGCACTGCCGTCGGCGCCGCCGTCCTGCTGGCCGGGGGTCGCGCCGCCGTCGGCCGGGCCCTCAAGGCCGCCGCCGGTGGTCTGCATGTCGTCGTCGTTGAGTGCCATCGGTGCTCCCTCGGATGTGCCGCCCCGCCGTGCGCCGGGGTCCGTCGTGCAGCGGGTGGTACCCCACGCCCGATCTTCTCTAACCACACCGTAGACGTCCTTTTCGGCTCACACCGGCGGTTCGCCGTGCCGGGTGGGCGGTCAGTCCGGCGGTACGGCAGGACGGCCGAGGCAGGCGTTCACCCCGCGGTTCGGCGGTGCCGGGCGGCGAGCCCGCACCGGCGGTGTCAGGATGGTCAGGCCGACGAGGAGGTGGCGATGACCGAGGGGCCGGGGCCGCTGGAGCCCGTGACCGAGCAGTGGCAGCGCGCGCTGGCGATCGTGGCGCACCCCGACGACCTGGAGTTCGGCGCCGCCGCCGCGGTCGCGCGCTGGACGGCGCAGGGCAAGCAGGTCGTCTACTGCCTGGTCACCAGCGGCGAGGCGGGCATCGACGGGATGCCACCGGCGCAGGCCCGCCAGGTGCGCGAGCAGGAGCAGCGGGCCTCCGCCGCGCTGGTCGGGGTGGACACGGTGGAGTTCCTCGGCCTGCCCGACGGCATCCTGGAGTACGGCGTGCCGCTGCGCCGCGAGCTGGCCGCGGTGGTGCGCCGGCATCGCCCCGAGATCGTCATCACCAACAACTTCCGCGACACCTGGGACGGGGCGTACGCGCTGAACCAGGCCGACCACATCGCCACCGGGCGGGCGGTGCTGGACGCCGTCCGCGACGCCGGCAACCGCTGGGTGTTCCCCGAGCAGCTCGCCGACGGCGTCGAACCGTGGGGCGGGGTACGCCAGGTGTGGGCGGCCTCCTCCCCGCTCGCCGCCCACGGGGTGGACGTCACCGACACCTTCGACCGGGGAGTCGCCTCGCTGCGGGCGCACGACGCGTACCTGGCCGGGCTGGGCGACGGCAGCTTCGACGCCGAGGAGTTCCTCGAGGGGCTGGGCCGGCCCGCCGGCGCCCGGCTCGGCGTCCGCTACGGCGCCGCCTTCGAGGTCTTCCACTTCGACCTCTGGTAGGGCTGCCGCGGCGATCCTGCTCGGCACCACGGTCGAGGCGAACAACGCCTCCGCCGGAACGCGCGAGCGGCCCGCCCCACGCCGGTGGAGCGAGCCCTCGTCGACGCGCCCGTCAGGGAATCATCCGGGCCATGTCCTTGGGCATGGTGTCCTTCACGTCCTGCCACTCGCCCTGGGTCACGTGCCGGCGCAGGGTGTCCAGCACCACCTGCACCACCCGCTCCGGGCCGCCCTCGACGTCGTACGGAAAGCGCTGCCGGACCTCCAGCAGGAAGTCGTCCCGGTTCAGCTTGACCGGCACGTCCATCGGCTTCCAGCCGTCGAAGTAGATCCCCCGCACCACCACCGGCAACTGCGCGGCGAACTCCACGCTCTCCTGCACCGGCATCCGGTCGCGCAACAGGTGCAGCACCGTGCGCATCGCGCAGTAGGACTGGTTGCGTTGCTCCTTCGGCCAGCCGTAGGCCTGCTCGATGTCCCTCAACATCTCGTTGGTCTTCTGCATCGAGGACTCGATTGCCGACTGCAACTGCTCAGCCATCTCTCCACCCCCGTACGTCGGTCTCCCACCGTCGGTCGTCGTCACGTCGCGGCGGCCCCACCGGACCGCGCGGCTGCCGGGTCGGCCTGACCCGGTCGGCGCGCGGCACCCACCGGGCGTCGCCGGACGACCCGACGACGTGCAGCACGCCGCGTCGTCGATCCGGTACCACCCGAACCGTCATCTCCAGCCACCTCCGTGGTGTCGGTTCCGCGGTCGCGGTCGACCGCACGCACCGTCCATGCTGCGCGGCGGCGGGGTGAGCGGGCTTCACCCGGACGGGATGAGAGCAGGGCGCGGCTCAGCCGGCGTCGAGCAGCCCGGCGAGGGTGGCGGCGTTGGTCTGCGCATAGTCGCGGTAGCAGTTGTTGAGGAGAACGTGGGTCTGCTCGGTGGAGTCGGCCAGCTCGCGCAGCTTCGGCGCCCAGTCGCGCAACTCCCGGGCGGAGTAGCGGTAGCCGAACTTCTCGTGGATGTCCTTGCTGGTCCACTTGTCGCTGTGCCCGTGGAAGCGGACCACCGCCAGGTCCGCGGTGGCGGCCAGCACCGGCGGCACCGACGAGCGGTGCCCCTGCGGCATGTCCACGCAGACGTACGCCAGCCGGTGCTGGCGCAGGAAGGCGAGCGTCTCGTCGGCGTTGTCGCCGGCGAACCAGGAGGCGTGCCGGAACTCGTAGACCGGGCGCAGCGGGGCGCAGCGCTTCGCCACCTCCAGGAGGTACTGCTTGTTGTCCCGGCGGATGGTGAACCAGGGCGGGAACTGGAACAGCAGCGCGCCGAGCCGGCCCGCCTCGACCAGCGGGTCCAGCGCGCTGAGGAACCGCGTCCAGACCTCCTCGTACGCCTGCGGCGGCAGGTCGTCCGGGTAGAGGTTCTTCTTCTCCGTGTCGGGCCGGAGGTCCTTGTAGAGGGCGTCGACCCGGGTCGGGTGCCCGGTGAGCAGGCTGAACGCCTTGACGTTGAAGGTGAAGCCGGCCGGGGTGCGCTCGGCCCACAGCCGCGCCGTCCGCTCGGCGGGCGGCGAGTAGTAGGTGGCGTCCACCTCGACGAGCGGGAACTGCCGGGCGTAGTACGCCAGCCGCTTCTCCGGGTTGTCGGCGGTCTGCGGGTACCAGCCGGAGTCCAGCAGCGTGCGGTCGGTCCAGGAGGCGGTGCCCACCTTGATCTCACCCATGGGTGGAGTCCACCGCGTCCCGGACCGACCCGCAACCGCTCGCGTCAGGCCGCCCGGCGCTCCCGGCTCTGCTTGCACTGCACGCAGGTGGTGGCGGAGGGGAAGATCTCCAGCCGCTCGACCGGGATGGCCGCGGAGCAGCCCTCGCAGAAGCCGTAGGTGCCCTCCTCCAGCCTGGTGAGGGCGTGCTCGTACTGGGTGCGGCGGTCGAGGATGGTCCGCAGCAGGGACTGCGCGGTGTCCCGTTCGGCCGTCTTGGTGCCGCTGTCGGCCTGGTCGTCGCCGGCGGTGTCGCCGACCTCCACCAGCCGCAGCACCTGGCTCTGCAGCACCGCCTGCTCGTACTCCGCGGACAGCTCGTCGTAGCGGGCCTGCAGGGAGCGCCGGATCTGGTCGATCTCCGCCTGGGATCGGCCCGTACCGACCTTGTCGTGGACGAGCATCGCTGCCTGCCTTTCTGGGCCTCAAGGTCCGCCGGGGCGCCGGTGCGTGCGCCCGGGCCGTGGTCGTCTGCGCGCGGGTGGATCACCCGTGCTCTGTGAGCCGGCCGAATACCCCGGCCCGCCGACGATCAAACCGGCCACTTTTTCCGGACGTCGCGGCGGTCAGGAGGACACCGCGGACTCCACCAGCGCCGGGTGTCGGGGGTCGTCGGCGCGCACCACGACGTCGGCGAACGAGGCCGGGGCCACCTCGTCGGCGTACCGGGCGAAGGCGGGCAGCGTCCACCGCAGCGCTGGGTCGGTGCGCCGGGCCAGGGCCGCCGGGGAGAGCGCCAGGTGGACCGTGACGTCGAAGGGCAGGCCTCCGCCGAGCAGCAGCGCCCCGCTGACCAGCAGGACGCCCCCGGGTGGCAGGTCGACGTACGCGGCGCGGCTGGCCCGGTCGGCGCGGGCGTCCCAGAGCGAGGGCAGCACCCGCCCGGAGCCGTCCGGCCCGGCCGGGTCGAGCACCTCCCGGCGCAGCCCCGCCTCGTCGACCCACCCCTCGTAGTACGCGTCGGGGTTGGTCCGGCCGTGCTCAAGGCGGACGGAGGCGGGGCGGAGGAAGTCGTCGGCGCGCACGTGCAGCACGGGCCGGCCGAGCGCGCGCAGCGGGTCGACCAGCGCGGCGGCCAGCGCGTCCGGGCCGGCGGCGGGCGGGCCGTCGACGGCCACGCGCAGCCGCCCGGCGCTCACGGTGCCGGCGAACCGCTCGGTCAGCTCGGTGACCAGCCGGTCCGGGGTGATGGGACGGATCCGCATCCGACCATCGTGCCGTTACCTGTCAGTGCGCTCTAGCGACTGATCGGCATGTCCCGCCGTGGGCCGACGGCCCCACCGGCCGGCACGCTGCGGGGTGGGGCCGGGAGGGCAACGCGCCCGGTCGCGACCGGCGCGACTCGCCGGCGATCGGGCCACTGCGGGCGCGAGGTCAGCCGCTGCGGTCGATGGTGACGCGGGCGTCGTCGGCCAGCCGGTAGCCGACGCCGTAGACGGTGGTGACCAACGGGACGTCGACGCCGACCTTGCCGCGCAGGCGGCGGACGTGCACGTCGACCGTGCGCACCCCGGCGTGCTCGTAGCCCCACACCGCGTTGAGCAGCTGCAACCGGGTGAACACCCGGCGGGGGTGGGCGACCAGGTGCAGCAGCAGGTCGAACTCCAGCCGGGTCAGCGACAACGGCTCGCCGTCGCGCAGCACGGAGCGGGACGAGGCGAGGATGTGCAGGGCGGGGATCGTGGGGGCGGTGGCCGGGCGGGACGGCGACCGGCCGGCCGGCACGGCGTCGGGCCGACGCTCCACGGTGGCGGCCGTGATGGTGCCCTCGCCGCGTTCGAGCATCTCCCGGGCGGCCTCGAGCAGCCGACGGGCGGGTGGGGTCAGCGACTCCTCGCAGGCCAGCGGGATGTTCAGCGTCACCGTGAGCATCGGAGCGGCCGTGTTGGCGGGGCGGCGCTGGCCGCCGGGGGGCCGACCGGGAACAGCGGGCTGGGACGTATGCCATCCGGCGCGCGACGAGGCGGGGCTGACCGACATGGTCCTCCTTGGCTGGTCCGGGTATCTCCCCACGGCCCGGGACGCCGCTTCATCGATGCTTCCCGGCGCCCGGGCGAGGGTCAAGGGGCGGCTACGTTGCATGAATGTGACAATTGACGAACGCATCGGAGCCGAACGCTCGCTCTGCGTACGAAGCCTGATGATTACAGCAGAGCCGCCGGGTTGACCCGATACGGGGGGTCCCCGTCCGGTTCACGTCCGTCGAGGTGACGTGTCCCGGCGCGGGTGACCCTGGCCCGCCTCGGCACCGCACGGCGGTCGGGCACGTTCCCACGGATGGCGTGGCGAAGCGGCGACGTGCACGGAGACGCTGCCCAGGTGGTCACGACCGGCGGCTGCCGTACTGGCGGCGATCAGCGCTGTGGCCGCGCGGCCTCCTCGCGCCCGACTGCCGGCCCCGTTACGCCGCGCCCGGCGGCCCCGCGGCGGGCCAGCAGGTCTTCGGCGATGAGCAGCCCGGCCGGGATGAGGCCCAGCAGGAAGCCGCTGGGACCGACAAGCAGTGCGCATCCGGCCGCCCAGCCGGCCACTGTCCAGCCGACGTAGGCCGGCGCGCACTCGCCGCGCCGCCCCAGCCGCGCTACCAGGAGGCCGAACAGGACCAGGGGGACGACGAAGCCCCCGGGCAGCGCCCAGAACACGGACAGGGACGCGTCACCGCCTTCGCCCGAGCGCAGTCCGCCGGTGAGCCACTCGCTCCAGTAGGGGTGGGGCAGGAAGACCGCGGCGTGCAGGACTCCGATGGCCGCCATCGACCATCCGGCGCCGATCGTCAATTTCTTCTTGATCATGCCCCTAGCCTCCGCCTCCTGCCCGGGGCCGCGCCTCCCCGATGAGGGGTGGCCCCCTCCCTCGTGAGAGGGAACATCCGCACGGGCGCGTGAAGGGGACGTGAAGCCGACTTGATCATTGGTGCGGCATCCGCAGCCCGGCGGAGAAGGCATCCCGCAGGTCGACGTATCCGTTGATCCGCCGTGCGATCGCGGCGTAGTGCGCCCGACGCGGGGCGGGCACCACCGGGTCGCTCAGCGCGGCGGTCAGGTCGACGACGCGGGCCCGCGGTCGGTACTCCATCCAGGTTGGCAGCACGGTCACGCCGGTGACCTCCCACCCACCGGACGGGGTGCGGGTGAAGGTGAACTCCGGCACGACCGCGTCCTGAGTGTTTTCCGCCGAGCCGTCACCGAACCGGGCGGTCAGGTTTCCCATGCCGTAGGCGACCCATTTTGTGCCGACCTTCTCGAAGGGCTGGACCACGTGCGCATGGTGGCCGACGATCAGGTCGATGTCGGGCGAGGACAGCAGCCGGCTCGCGAGGTCGACCTGGTCGGCGTTCGGTTCGTTCTGGTACTCGGTGCCCCAGTGCATCGACAGGATGACGATCTCCGCGCCGGCGACGCGGGCCCGCCGCGCTTCGGCGAGGATGGCGTCCGCGTCGATCAGGTTGGCCGCCCACGGCCGTCCCGGCGGCAGCGGGATGTCGTTGAAGCTCAGGGTGTACGAGAGGTGTCCGATCTTGACGCCGCCCACGTCCATGACATTCGGGCGTTGGCTCTCCGCCGCGGTCCGGGCCGTGCCCGTATGCCGCAGGCCCACCCGGTCGAGGTTGTCGAGAGTACGGGCGATGCCCTCGGCCCCGGTGTCCAGAGAGTGGTTGGAGGCGGTGGAACAGGTGTCGAAGCCTGCCCACGCGGCGGCGTCGGCCAGTGCGGGGGGCACGCTGAAGTTCGGCCAGCCGGTGAACGGGCCGGTGGGCTCGGCCAGGGGCGTCTCCATGTGGCAGATGGCCAGATCGGCGGCGCTCACGCGGGCGCGGACCGCGGCGAGCACCTGGGTGAAGTCGTGGCCGTCGCGTCCTGCTCGGCGCGCATCGGTGGCTGCCTGCTCGGTGAGCGCGGGGTGTACGAGCAGGTCACCGGCCGCCACCACGGTGAGTGTGTTTCGGGGTCCGGCGCTGGTGGCGGCGGCGCTGGGCGGTTCGCTTGTCGTCTCCCTCTGCGGCGCGTCGCAGCCGGACGCCAGAGCAGCGATCACCAGCAGTGCCACAGCCGATATTCTCCTCATTCAGCACATAATGCCGATGCTTCGCACAGAGCGTCGGGAGAGAGGAAAACGTCCTTCCAGGGAGGAAGGGCCAGATGCCGGCATCGTCCCGGGACGACCGCGGCGAGCCCGGCCAGGCGCCTCCCCGGGGGCGCCAGGTGCCTGCGGCACGGAGCCGTCGATCGTCAGGAGACCCAGACGTAGCGACGCTCCGGGCGGCCGGCGGAGCCGTACCGGAGGCTGACCTCCGCCCGCCCGGTGTCGGCGAAGTGTTCCAGGTAGCGACGGGCGCTGACCCGGGAGATGCCCACCGCGTTGGCACACTCGGCGGCGGAGAGCGTCCCGGCGTGCCCCCGCAGGGCGCGCTCCACCAGCTCGGCGGTCTCCCCGCTGAGGCCCCGGGGCAGCGCGGAGGTGGCGATGTGCGCGCCGCTGCGGGACAGCACCCGGTCCACGTCGTTCTGGTCGCTGACCACCGTGGCGCGCAACGAGTTGCGCCGGGCGGCGTACTGCTCCAGCCGGGTCCGCAGCTCGTCGAAGCCGAACGGCTTGAGCAGGTAGTTGACCGCGCCGTAACGGACGGCCCGACGCACCGCCTCGGCCTCCCGGGCCGCGCTGATCACCAGCACGTCGCAGTCGTGCCGGGCGGCCCGCAGCCGGGTCACCACATCCAGGCCGAACATGTCCGGCAGGTAGAGGTCGAGCAGCACCAGGTCGGGGCGGAACTCGTCGACGGCGGCGATCGCCTCCTCGCCCGTGCTGGCCGTGCCCACCACCCGGAAGCCGTCGATGCGCTCGACGAAGCCGCGGTGGATCCGGGCCACCATGAAGTCGTCGTCGACCACCAGTACGTCGATCACCGGCTCACCTCCACTGCCCCGGTCACCGACATCCGGGCCGTGAACATCGCGCCCTCCTCGGTGTTCGTCACCGCAACCTCGCCGCCGCGACGGTGGCAGACCAGCCGGGTGAGCGCCAGTCCGATGCCCCGTTCGCCGCCGCGCGCCGCCTTGGTGGTGAACCCGTGCGTGAAGACCTCCTGGGCCAGTTGCGGGGCCACCCCCGGGCCGGAGTCGCGGACCACGATCTCCACCGAGGAGGCGTCCTGGCGCAGTTCGACCTCCACCCAGGCCGGCCCGTCCGGGACGTCACCGCCGTCCGCTCCGGTGCCGTCCGGGCTGCCGGACGGCACCGGGGTCCGGCTCTCCCGGCCGCCGGCCACAGCCTCCACGGCGTTGTCGACCAGGTTGCCCAGCACCGTCGCGACGTCCGCGGCGACCGCCGGCTCCAACCGGTCCAGGCCGGTCCGCTCGGAGATCCGCAGCTCCACCCGGCGCTCGGCGGCCAGCGCCGACTTCGCCATCAGCAGGGCCGCCACCGCCGTGTCCTGGATCCGGCTGGTGACGGTGAGGTCGAGGGAGGCCCGGTGCCGGCTCAGCGCGTCGACGTACCGGACCACCTCGTCGTGCTCGCCGATCTGGATCAGCCCGGAGATGGTGTGCAACTGGTTGGCGAACTCGTGGGTCTGGGCGCGCAGCAGCTCGGTGGTGCTGCGGAAGGAACCGATCTCCTGCTCCAGACGGGCCAGTTCGGTGCGGTCCCGCAGGGTGGTCACCGAGCCGAGCCGACGGCCGTCCTTGCTGACCGTCATCCGGTTCATCACCAGCACCCGGCCGGCGCGCACCACCACCTCGTCCCGGGCCTGCGGCTCGTGGTCGGCGCCGGCCAGCACGTCCCGCAGCCGGCCGGAGATCCTCAGCTCGGCGAGGGTGCGGCCGAGGCAGTGCTCGGGCAGGTCGAGCAGCCGCCGGCCGACCGCGTTGACCAGGGTGACTCGCTGCTGCGGGTCCAGCGCGATCACCCCCTCGGCGATGCCGTGCAGCAGCGCCTCCCGGTGCTCGGCCAGGCCGGCGATCTCCCGGGGCTCCAGGCCCAGGGTCTGCCGCTTGATCCGGCGGGCCAGGAGCCAGGAGCCGACGACCCCGAGCAGGCTGGCGATGCCCAGGTAGGTGAAGAGGTACGACGAGGCGCCCACCAGCCGCTGGGACCATCCGGGCGACGCCTCCCCGATCATCACCACGCCGAGATGCCGCCCGAGGTTGTCCTTGCGGTCGCCGAGCACCGGCACCTGGGCGACCAGCTCCCGCGAGTCGCCGACCGCCAGCTCGCCGGACCAGCTCCGGCCCCGTGCCACCTCGGGGTCGCCGAGCTCGAGCGGGCTCCCCACCAGCGTCGGGTCGGTGGAGCTGACCACCCGGCCCCGGGCGTCGGCCACGGTCACCGAGGTCACCCCGGACTGGGTCAGCGCGTTCTGCACCAGCGGGGCGACGAGTTCCGCCGGCGCCGGCTGGTTGATCCGCTCACGCAGCAGCCGGTTGCCGGCGAGCTGCTCGCCGAGGGCGGCCACCCGCCGCCCCTCCACCCGGTTGAAGGTGGCGGCGGACTGGGCCAGCGAGACGGCGGCCACCGCCACCAGCACGACCACGATGATCGCGAGCTGGAGCACGAGCAACTGCCCGGCCAACGTACGGCGGGGGGTGACCGTGACCACAAAGACCTCAACTTCCGCTGGTGACAGAACGCAGACATAGGGTTCGCCCGGAGGCCATCATCTTGCCGCCGGACTCCTTCGAAACGGAAGAGAAACATGATGGCAACTCGGAGAAAACTGCTGGTCATGGGCGTCTCGGTCGCCACGGCGCTGGCGCTGGGCGCCTGCGGTGCCACCGCGGACAAGAACGAGGGCGGGTCCGGCGGCGGACCCGCCACCGGACTGCGGATCATGGTGCCGAACACCCCCGGCGGCGGGTACGACACCACCGCTCGCACCGCGGCCAAGGTGATGGAGGACGCCAAGATCGCCACCGGGGTGCAGGTCTTCAACCTGCCGGGCGCGGGCGGCACTGTCGGTTTGCAGCGCATGGTGAACGAGAAGGGCAACGGCAAGCTCGCCATGCAGATGGGGCTGGGCGTGGTCGGTGCCTCGTACACCTCGAAGTCGTCGGCGACGCTCACCCAGACCACCCCGCTGGCCAAGATGATCGAGGAGGCCGGCGCCATCGTGGTGCCGAAGGACTCGCCGTACAAGACCATCGGCGACCTCGTCGCGGCGTGGAAGGCCGACCCCAAGGGCATCGCGGTCGGCGGCGGCTCGTCTCCCGGCGGCCCGGACCACCTGCTGCCGATGCAGCTCGCCAAGGCCGTCGGCATCGACCCCCGCCAGGTCAACTTCGTCTCGTACGACGGCGGCGGCGAGCTGCTGCCGGCCGTGCTCGGCGGCAAGGTCGCCTTCGGCGCCAGCGGCTTCGGCGAGTTCCTCGACCAGGTCGAGGCCGGTCAGATCCGGGTCCTCGCGGTCACCAGCGCGGCCCCGATCGACGCGCTCAAGGACGTGCCGACGCTGAAGTCGTCCGGCATCGACCTCGTCTTCACCAACTGGCGGGGCATCGTCGCGCCGCCCGGCATCAGCGACGCCGACAAGAAGGTCTGGATCGACGCGCTGACGAAGATGCACGAGTCGGACGAGTGGAAGGCCGAGCTGACCAAGCGCGGCTGGACCGACGCCTTCGTCACCGGCGACCAGTTCGCCACCTTCCTCACCGAGCAGGACAAGTCGGTGGCGGACCTGCTCACACAGCTCGGACTGGCATGACCGGCATGACCACCCGACCGGAGCGGGGCGGCGACCCGCCGCCCCGCCCGGGCGCCGCCGACGGACCGGTCACCGCGCCGGTGCCGGGCCAGCCGACCGGTCCGGACCCGGCCACGTCGGGCGGGACGCCGACGGTTCCCGGCCCGGACGTGGCGCCCGCCTCGGCGGCGGGACGGCTGGGCGCGGCGCGTACGCCGGTCGGGCCAAGGGAGCCCTCGGCCGTGCCGGGCGGTCCCGCCCCGGCCGACGCGGAACCGGCGGCGACGCCGCGCCGCGACCGGGCCCAGTACGCCGTCTGCGCCTTCCTCGCCCTCGTCGGCGCGCTGGTCCTCGTCGACGCGGCCCGCACCGGGCACGCGATCAGCACCGCCGACCCGATCGGCCCGAAGCCGGTGCCGATCCTGCTCGGGGTGCTGCTGCTGATCGTCGCCGCGATCTACGCGGTGGACGTGGCCCGTGGCGGCGCCGGGGAGCCGGAGGCCGGCGAGGACGTCGACCTGACCACCCCGATCGACTGGCGGACGGTGCTGCTGCTCATCGGCGCGTTCGGAGTCAACGCGGTGCTCATCGACCGGCTGGGCTGGGTGATCAGCGGGACGCTGCTGTTCTGGGGTTCGGCGTTCGCGCTGGGCAACCGGCACCACGTGCGCAACCTGCTGATCTCCGTCGCGCTGTCGTTGATCACCTTCTACACGTTCGCCATCGGGCTCGGCGTGAACCTGCCCGCGGGCGTGCTGCAAGGGATCCTGTGATGGACAACCTCGGAAACCTGCTCGACGGGTTCGCCAACGTGGTGACCCCGATGAACCTGCTGATCGCGCTGCTCGGGGTCACCATCGGCACCGCCGTCGGCGTGCTGCCCGGGATCGGCCCGGCGATGACGGTGGCGCTGCTGCTGCCGGTCACCTACGGGATGGAGCCCACCCAGGCGTTCATCATGTTCGCCGGCATCTTCTACGGCGGCATGTACGGCGGCTCGACCACCTCGATCCTGTTGAACACCCCGGGCGAGTCGTCCTCGGTGATCACCGCGATCGAGGGCAACAAGATGGCGAAGGCGGGCCGGGCCGCGCAGGCTCTCGCCACCGCCGCGATCGGCTCGTTCGTCGCCGGCACCATCGCCACCCTGCTGCTGGTGGTGGTGACCCCGCCGGTCGTGCGGTTCGCGATCAGCCTCGGCGCGCCCGACTACTTCGCGCTGATGCTGCTGTCGTTCGTGGCGGTCACCGCGGTGCTCGGCGCGTCCCGGGTACGCGGCTTCGCCTCGCTGCTGATCGGCCTGGTCATCGGCACGATCGGGATCGACGCGGTGAGCGGCCAGCAGCGGCTCACCCTGGGCATCCCGCAGCTCGCCGACGGCATCGACGTGGTGGTGGTGGCGGTCGGCATCTTCGCCGTCGGCGAGGCGCTCTGGATCGCCGCGCACCTGCGCCGCCGCGCCGCCGAGGTGATCCCGGTCGGACGGCCGTGGATGGGGAGGCAGGACTGGAAACGGTCCTGGAAGCCGTGGCTGCGCGGCACCGCGTACGGATTCCCGTTCGGCGCGCTGCCGGCCGGCGGGGCGGAGATCCCGACGTTCCTGTCGTACGCCACGGAGAAGAAGCTGACGAGGCACCCGGAGGAGTTCGGCCGGGGCGCGATCGAGGGCGTCGCCGGGCCGGAGGCGGCCAACAACGCCTCCGCCGCCGGCACGCTGGTACCGATGCTGGCCATCGGCCTGCCCACCAACGCCACCGCCGCGGTGATGCTGGCCGCCTTCCAGCAGTACGGCATCCAGCCCGGCCCGCTGCTCTTCGAGCGGGAGTCGGGCCTGGTGTGGACGTTGATCGCCAGCCTCTTCGTGGGCAACCTGCTGCTGCTGGTGCTCAACCTGCCGCTCGCGCCCGCCTGGGCGCGGCTGCTGCGGATCCCCCGCCCGTACCTCTACGCCGGGATCCTCTTCTTCGCCTCGATGGGCGCGTACGCCGTCAACGCCCAGCCGTTCGACCTGTTCCTGCTGCTCACCCTCGGCCTGCTCGGCTTCGGCATGCGTCGCTTCGGGCTGCCGATCCTGCCGCTGATCGTCGGGGTGATCCTCGGCCCGCGCGCCGAGTTGCAGGGCCGACGGGCGTTGCAGCTCTCCGGCGGCGAGCTGCACGGCCTCATCGGCGGCTGGGTGTCCTGGACGGTCTACGCCGTGGTCCTGGTGGTGCTGCTCTGGCCGGTGCTCGGCCGCTTCGTCGTTCGACCTGTTCGCGAAAGGCTGGTGACCCGATGACGGTGCTGGTGGGGTACGTCCCCTCGGCCCTTGGTGAGGCGGCCCTTCGGGCCGCCGTGGAGCAGGCCCGGTTCCGCGACGAGCCGGTGCTGGTGGTGAACACGTCGCGCGGCGACGCCTACGTCGACCCGCGCTTCGCCCAGGAGGACGACCTGGCCCAGGTGGTGCGAGAGTTGACCGCCGAGGGGGTGCCGCACACCGTCCGCCAGCTGATGCGCGGGCGGGACGCGGCCGAGGAGATCGCGGAGATCGTCGACACGGAGGAGATCTCGCTGGTGGTGATCGGCATCCGGCACCGCACCCCGGTGGGCAAGCTGATCATGGGTTCGACCGCACAGGAGATCCTGCTTCGGGTGCCCTGCCCGGTGCTCGCGGTGAAGGCCGACTGAGTGGAGTGCCCTCCACCGCTCACGGGGACTCCGGGCTGACCGGGGTCCCCGTGCGTACCCAGACGGGCCTGCTGCTCGCCCACACCGTCGTGGTGCAGGCGGTCACCTTCATGCTGCGCCCGGCGTCCGCGTACCGGGCGCTGGACCTGGACGTGCCGGCGGCCTGGCTCGGCGTGCTCGGGGCCAGCTTCGCCGTCGTGCCGCTGGTGCTCGCGGTCCCCTCCGGCCACGCGGTCGACCGGTTCGGCGAACGCCGGATCGTGCTGGCCGGCTCGGGTCTGCTCGCCGCCGCCGGCGCCTGCTTCGTGCTGTTCGCCGACTCGGTCGCCGGCCTGGTCGTGGCCAGCATGGTCCTCGGCACCGGCCACCTCTTCGCGGTGGTCGGCCAACAGGCGCTGGTCGCCAACCGCACCGCGGCGGACCGGTACGACACGGCTTTCGGCTACTACACCTTCGCCGCCTCGCTCGGCCAGGCGCTCGGTCCCGGCCTCATCGTGGCCTTCGGCGGTGACCGCCCGATCCCGGACACCGGGGCGATCTTCCTCGGCGCCACCGCGCTCACCCTGCCCCTGCTGGTCGCCGCCGCGTTCCTCCGTCCGTCGGCGCACCATCGGCAGGCGGCGGGGCCGGCCGCCGGTGGGCTGGGCGGCCTGCTCCGGCAGCCGGGACTGGTGCGTGCCCTCGCGGTCAGTTGCGTCGTCCTGGCGGCGGTCGACATCACCCTGGTCTACCTGCCGGCCCTCGGTGCGGAGCGGGGCATCGCCGCCGGCACCATCGGCGTGCTGCTGGGGTTACGGGCGGTCGCGTCGATGACCTCGCGGCTGCTGCTCGGCCGGCTGGTCGCCGCCGTCGGTCGGCGCCGGCTGCTCGTCGGCACCGTCGCGATCTCCGCCGCCGGTCTCGGTCTGCTGCTGCCGCCCCTGCCGCTGTGGGCAATGGCCGTGGTGGTCACGGTCTCCGGGTTGGGCCTGGGCGCCGGGCAACCGCTGACCATGTCGTTCCTGGCCGAGGCCGCGCCGCCCGGGCTGCGCGGCCGGGCGATGTCCCTGCGCCTCACCGGCAACCGGCTCGGCCAGGTGCTCATCCCGAGCGCCGCCGGTGCGCTCGCCGCCGGCGCCGGGGCGGCGGGCGTGCTCGCCTGCACCGCCGCCGGCCTGGCTGGCGCGGCCGTCGCCGCGACCGGCCTGCACCGGCCGCCCCCGGAACCCTGAGCGCGGCCCTCGCTCGCCGAGTGGGGGAATCGGACCTGACGTGGACACCTGGACGACCACCGCCGGCGAGAACGTCTGCGCGCCCGGTCGCTTTCCAAGATCACGAACACGTAAACGTCCTTCCCGGACACATCGACGGTGGTTACAGTCTCCGCCGTGAGGCTTCCATGGACTCCACGCGCGTTGCCGGCGGCGGCAGCAGACGTTGCCGCCACGTCGGCCGAGCGCGCATGCCACCGCTGAACGCGGCCCTTCGACGACGTGGCGTCATCGCGCACGCTCCCGTACGCGAGGTTCGCCGGGCGGAGGCAGACGGCGCCAGACCGGTGCCGTGGTGGGCGCCTCACAACTTCCCCAGTGCTCATCCCTCCATCTGAGAGGCACCCATGCTCAGCAACACCCCCCTGCGGCGCCGTACTCTGTTGGCCGCCGCGGCCGGCGCCGCATTCGCGCCCGTCGTCGCCGGCCAGGCCCGAGCCGCGATCCCCCGCGTCTACATCGACCCGGGGCACGGCGGCACCGACCCCGGCGCGGTCGGTAACGGCCTGCAGGAGAAGGCACTCACCCTCGACATCGCCCTGCAGCTGCGCAGCATCCTGCTGGCCAACTGGAGCGTCGACGTGCGGATGTCACGGACGACCGACGTCACCCGCAGCCTCACCTACCGCACCGACGACGCCAACGCATGGGGCGCCGACCTGTTCGTGAGCGTCCACATCAACTCGGGCGGCGGCACCGGCTTCGAAAGCTACCGGTACCCGACGGCGGACTCGGCTACGGTCAACCTGCACAACGCACTGCACTCGAGGGTCCTCGCGGGCATGCGGACGATCGGTGGGGTCGCCGACCGGGGCCAGCGGACGGCCAACTTCCACGTACTCCGCGAGACCACCATGCCGGCGGTCCTCACCGAGAACCTGTTCATCGACACCGTCGCCGACGCGAACCTGCTCAAGCGGGCCGACTTCATCACCGCCACCGCCCACGGGCACGCCCAAGGCATCGCGCAGTACCTGGGGCTCGGCAGCACTCCCCCGCCCGCATACAGCACCATCGTGGACAACGCCACCGCGGGCCGCTTCAGCGCGAGCACCAACTGGGGCACGTCGACCTACTCGGCACAGCGGTACGGAGCCGACTATCGGTTCGCCAACCCGGTGGCCGCGAGCGACGCGGCATGGTTCAAGGTCAGCATTCCGCAGTCCGGCAACTACCGCGTCGAGGTGCGGCACCCGGCGGACCCCGGCTACAACAGCGCGACGCCGTACGTGATCGTCACCGCGGCGGGAAACCAGACGGTGCACGTGGACCAGCGCACCAACGGCGGCGTCTGGCGTTCGATCGGCACCTTCAACCTCGCTGCCGCCGACCGCAACCTGGTCGGTGTGAGCCGTTGGAGCAGCGCCGGCGGATACGTGATCGCCGACGCGGTACGGGTCACCCGGGTCTGAGGCGCCGGCCTCAGCGGTGAGGGGGAGGGCGCGGCCCGTGCACTGTCGCGCTCCGCGCCCTCCCTCGCGGAGTGATGTGTCGGCGTGGACAACGTGGGCGGCCGGACCGCGTAGGCGTACCCGTCGTAGGACTCGTCTCGCCGACGGTTCCAGCAGCAGGCCCTGGCTTCAGGAATGCGACGACCAGAACTGCCTCGGATACGTCAACAGTGTCCTCCTCTTCGCTCCGCCCTGCCTTGGGTGCGGCGGGCTCTCGGATTCGGCCAAACGGGGCGCGGGCGTGAACGCGAGCGCGGTGGCGCGACCGATCCCGTTCGCCGCACCCGTCACGAATGCGACCTTGCCCGCGAAGCTGGCGCCAGCCGTCCTGTCCAGCACTGGTTCCTTTCCGCGTTGGAACTCACGCAGCGCGGCGTTCGCTGCCATGGCGGTCGCCCTCCCAGGGGTGGCGCGGTTCGTCAGGGGTTGAGGAGGACCTTGATGGCCCGACGCTCGTCCATGGCCTTGTAGCGGGCGGTCGGTGGCCCCGAGATAGGCAAGGATGGTGCCCATGGAAAACGACCTTCTGCTTGCTCGACGTGCCGCCCTGACCGGTGCCGCAGTGGGTCTGCGGTATTTCGCGGCCCTCGCTCAGCTTCCCCGGCAGCTGAAGTCGGACGGCAGCGTAGTGACGGAAGCCGACCGCGCCGTCGAAGCCGCCATCCGAGAGGTCCTGGCCGACACGCGGCCCGACGACGCCGTCCTGGGCGAGGAAGCCGGGCAGAGCGGTGGGGGCAGCCGTCGCTGGATCGTCGACCCGATAGACGGCACCGCGCTGTTCGTCGCCGGTGACAACCGGTGGTTGGTGCTCGTCGCGTTGGAAGAGGCTGGCGAGATCGTCGTCGGGGTGGCCGCGGTTCCCGCGCAGGGGAAAGTCTGGTGGGCGCAGCGGGGCGGCGGCGCGTTCCAAGCGGACTTCTCCGGACTGACACTGACCGACGAGCGACGGATCACCGTTGACGTCGACAGGCCGGACATCCTGCGCGGAAGCCGACTCGGCGTGATTCCCACCGACGATGAACTCTTCCAGGCTGAACGCGAGATGATCGCACCGCTGAGTGCCATGACCTCGACCGCGCCGTGGAGCACCCATGCTGCACTGCTCGTCGCGTCCGGGCAGTTGGACCTCGCCGTCCAGACCCGGGGACAGGTGTGGGACTACGCGGCTACGTCGCTCATCGTCGAGGAGGCTGGTGGGCGCTTCAGCGGGCTTGACGGGCAGGCACAGCCCGCCCCGGGCCGGCGCTGTTCGCGCGCAGCGGCCTCGTGCACACCGCGGCACTGCAGGTCCTCAACACCGGCGCCGACCGGTTGGCGGACGACCACCGATCGATGCGCTGAGCAGCAGCCCGCCAGCCAAGCCCTTCGACCTTCGCCGACTGCCGCTGCCGCGCTCTGCCACAGTAATCACACCCGGTGAACGCTGATGGTCACCACGACCAGGTGGCCGGGCCCGAGGCCGGTGCCGGGCGCTGCGTTTGTCGGCGGCAGCGAAGGCGAACGACCGCGAGGCGGTACCGTGTCGGAAACCGAAGCGCTGGAGAAGGCGGGCGGAATCGACTTGCAGCACCGACCGACCGAGCTGCCAAAGGCCCGCATCGCCGAGCAGCAACCGGATACCGCGTACGCCCTCAGCGCGCTCGGGCACGACGCCCACCAGGCGCTGTCCCCACTTGTCCGCTGGTCCGACGACTGGGCCGGTGCCCTCGCCGGCCACGCGGCAGTTACCGGCGAAGGAATGCCGGCTTGACTAACTTCTCCCGCCGCGATGTGACGATCGTCGACGCCTGCACGCTCCGGGGACAAGGCGGCAGCCCCACCGCCGTGCTGGTCGACGACCCGGCGCTCGACGATGGCGCACGCCGCGTGGCGGTTCGCGATGCAGGCACCTCACACGCGGCGTTCGTGGACACGGGCACGGACACTGTCCGGTTCTTCACCACGCATGGCGAACTCACCAACTGCGGGCACGGCACCGTGGCCGCCCAAACGTTCCTGCTGCGCCGTCGCGGGGCAACAGAGCATCACGGGCACCAGCGGACCGGCGGCCGCATCTTCGGCACCACGGCGGTCGAGCGCGACGACGGCATCGAGGTGTGGTTCGACCAGGGCCTTATCGGTCTTCAGGACGGCGTTCCCGCGGGCCTCGACGGGGTCCTCGGCGCCCTCGGTATCGGGCCGGACGCCATCGCCACGAACGACACCCCGACCGTCGCATCGCCGGGAACGCCGCGACTGCTCGTGCCCGTCAAGACGGCGCCGATCCTGCGCTCGCTGCGACCGGATCTGCCCCGGCTCGCCGCTGAATGCCGCCGCCTCGGTTACCTCGGCTGCTTTGCCTACACGATGTCTCCGGTCAACGGCAGGGCGATGGCGCGCATGTTCGCGCCCGCCATCGGAGTCGGCGAGGATGTGGTCAACGCCAACAGCAGCGGATGCCTCGCCGCGCATCTTCATGTGACACATGGCCGGAACAGCGTCGAAGTCGAACAGGGACACTCTGCCGGACGTCCGTCCCTGGTGTTCGCCACCGCGACGACCACCCGTGAGGGCATCCTGACCCGGGTCGGCGGGACGGCCGTTGTCCGAAGCAGACTCGAGGGCACGGCGGCCTGACGCATCCGGGCCGTCCGGGCGGGGGTGGCCAGGATGGCGACGAGCGTCAGCGCACCGAGTCCAACTCCGTGGAATCCACCACGATTCCGTCATCGCCGTACCGGTCAGTCCGACGGGCCCGACCGCCCGTCCGGCCCGTCGCGGTCCGGGCCGGAACGGGCCGGTTTGCGCGCCCGCCGCCGCTGGGCCAGGGCCGTCACCAGCAGGGACACCCCGAGCGCGGCGTCGCCCCAGCGGCGCAGCGCGGACCGGAGGCCGGGAGCCGGCGGCGGGGGCCCGGGAACGACGACGCGGCCCACCCCCGGGTACGCCAGCCGGGACGCACGGGCCACCTCCTGCTCCGACTCCCCCGACAGGTTGCCGTGGATGGTGACGTTGCGGGCGTCGTCGCGGTAGCGCCACCGCCACAGGTCGCCCTCGGACCACATCTCGATCCGCTCGCCGGGCAGGGGCGGCGCCTGTGCGGCAGGACCGGGCGGCTGGTGCGCCCGCCCCGCGTCGCCGCCGCGGCGGGGCCCACCGACGGCCCGCCGCAGGTCGGCGCGGGTGAGATCGCCGATCCCGGCGGCGTCGCCGCGGTTCAGGGCCCGCGCCACCAGGTACGCGAGCAGCCCGGCCGCCACGGGCAGCAGCAGGACCAGCACCTGCAGCAGCGAGCGCACGTCATGGGTCGGCACGTCCAGCAGCCGGGCGACGATGTCGTCGCCCGCGGCGACGGTCAGCACCCCGTAGAACGTGATGGCGGTTACGCCGATGCCGGTGCGCGCGGGGTGGCCGCGGGGGCGGTCGAGCAGTTGGTGCGGCCGGCGGTCCTTCGTGCGCAGCCGCTCGGCGAACGGCCAGGCGTACAGGGCGAGGAAGGTCAGCCCGCCCAGCACCACCCCGGGGACGAACGGGGCGGGCACGAGGTACCCGGCGATTCGGATCTCCCACGGCGGGAAGAGGCGCAGCGCCCCGTCGCCGAAGGCGACGTACCAGTCGGGTTGGGCGGGGGACGTGGCCTCGGACGGTTCGAACGGTCCGTAGATCCACACCGGGTTGATCTGCACCAGCCCGCCGAGGGCGAACAGCACGGCGAGCACCCAGGCGAACAGGGCCAGCGAGCGCAGGGCGTAGCTGGGCCAGAGCCGGGAGCCGACGACGTTGTGTTCGGTCCGTCCCGGACCCGGGAACTGGCTGTGCGTCTGCCGCACGATGATCGCCAGGTGGATCGACACCAGCGCGACGAGGAGGGCCGGGACCAGCAGCACGTGGCTGACGAACATCCGGGGAATCATCTCGTCGGAGGGAAACTCGCCGCCGAGAGCCAGGAACGCCAGCCACGGCCCGACCAACGGGACGGACTCCGTCACCGAGACGAGGATCCGCAGGCCCATACCGGAGAGCAGATCGTCCGGCAACGAGTAGCCGGTGAAGCCGTTGAACAGGGCCAGGGCCAGCATGGTGACGCCGATCAGCCAGTTGATCTCGCGCGGCTTGCGGTACGCCCCAGTGAAGAAGATCCGGCTCAGGTGCACCACGATCGCGGCGACGAAGACCAGCGCCGCCCAGTGGTGTGTCTGCCGGATCAGCAACCCGGCAGACACGTCCCAGCTCAACCGCACCGTCGAGGCGTACGCGGCGGAGGTGGGGACGCCGTCCAGCGGCGCGTAGCTGCCCTGGTAGACGCGGTCGGCGGCGCTGGGGTCGAAGAAGAGGGTCAGGTAGACGCCGGTGAGGATCAGCGCGACGAACGAGTAGAGCGCGATCTCGCCCAGCATGAACGACCAGTGGTCGGGGAACACCTTGGCCAGGGCTCTGCGGGCGACGGGAGACAGCCGCAGCCGGTCGTCGAGGGCGCGGGCGAACCGGTCGACGATCACGGCCGGCCCCAGAAGCCGGCGCCGGGTGGGGCGGTGAAGTCACCGGTGGCGCGCAGGTGGCCGTCCGGACCGACCTCGATCGGCAACCCGGGCAGCGCTCGGGCGGCCGGGCCAGACACCGGACGGGCCGCGGCGAGCAGGTCGAACGAGGACTGGTGGCAGGGGCAGAGCAGTTGCCCGGTACCTGCCAGGTAGAGGCGGACCGGGCAGCCGGCGTGCGTGCACAGCAGCGAGTAGACGACCAAGCCGTCGAGGTGACCGCCGGCCGGTGGCCGGGTGAAGCGTCGCGGGTCGAGACGGACCGCGAAGGCGGGCCCGTCACCGGCGTCGACGTCGCCTTCCGGGAAGACCACGACCATCGTGTCCGCCGGCACGTCCTCGGGGCGCAACAGTCGCCCCTCGCGGGTCACCAGCCGCACACCGAACCCCCAGGGCGTGTCCTTCCGTGCCGTCACCGGGCGGGCGCGGTCGAACGGCAGCAGGGAGCGCAGCGGGAAGAGCGCGGTGACGCCGAGGGCGGCCAGCGCCAGCCCGAGCGCGGCGAGCGGGCCACGGCGGCGCAGCGGGCTGTCCTCGGCCGTGAACTCCGCCGCCGCCAGCGCCTGCGTGCGCGGCGGAGGGGTGAACCCGGCGTGCTCCTCGACGTAGCCGCCGGACGGCACGAGCCGCCGCCCCCAGACCGCGAGCCCCACGGCCAGACCGGCGAAGGCCACCGCGAGCGAGACGCCCTCCCACTGCGTCTGGCCGCCGAGGACGTAGGTCACCGCGAAGCCGACCGCTCCGGCGGCGCTGACCAGGAAGGCCGTGACGATGCGGCGGGTCACACCCCGGTCGGGCGGCGGTGCACCGCTGTCGCTCACTCGCCAGCCCTCCCGCCCAGCCAGCGCGCCGCCGCGACGAGCAGTCCCAGCACGACGATCCACGCCACGAGTCCCTCAGCCAGCGGGCCCAACCGGCCCAACGGGTTCCCGCCCCGGTCCAGCCGGTCGCTCTGCAACCTCCGCACGTAGGTGACCACGTCGTTGACCTGCTGGTCGGTGAGGACCTGGCTGGGAAAGACCGGCATCAGACCGGGACCGACCCGCACCGCCTCGGCCACCTGCACCGCGGTCGCGTCGTACAGGGGTGGGGCGATCGATCCGTCGGTCAGGTACGCGCCCGCCCCGGCCGCGCCGTGGCAGGGTGCGCAGGTGGCGGCGAAGATCTCCCGGCCGTTGGTGACGCTGCCGGGTGCGACCTGGGGGATCTGCGGGCCGCCGCCGAAGGTGCCGACGTGGCCGACCAGCGCCGCGATCTCGCCGGCCGAGAACACCGGCTCGGCACGTCGGGGCTGCTGCTGCTCGGTCGAGAGCGGCATCCGGCCGGTGGAGACCTGGAAGTCGACCGAGGCGGGCCCGACACCGATCAGGGAGGGCCCCCGCTGGGCGCCCTGGCCCTGCGGGCCGTGGCAGCTGGCGCAGTGCTGCCGGTAGAGCTCGGCGCCGTGGTCCGCCGGTGCCGACACGGCCGGTGCGGACGTGGACGCCGCCGACGTGGCCGGTGCTGGCGTGGCCGGTGCGGACGTGGCCGGTGCGGACGTGGCCGGTTGGGGGTCGGGCTGCGCCGCGACGCCGGGTCCGGCGGCGAGCGTCAGCACCGCACCGACGGCGAGGGCCCGCCGGGGGTGCACCCTGCGGCCCCGTCCGGCGGTGATCGTTGCTCGTTGGTCCACGGCCTCAGTCCAGGGTGTACAGGTAGGCGGCGATGTCCTGCGCGTCGATCGGGTCGATGCCCAGGTCCGGCATGGCGGTGCCGGGCTCGACCGCCTGCGGGTCGGCGATCCAGTGCCGCAGGTTGTCGGCGTTGTTCGGCAACGCGCCGGCGATGTAGGAGCGGGCGCCGAAGCGGGTCAGGGGCGGGCCGACCAGCCCGTTCGCCCGGTCGATGCCCGGGATGACGTGGCAGGAGCCGCACCCGTGCTCGACGATGAGCTGTGCGCCGCGCTCGGGGAAGCCGACGCGGACCTCCGGCGGTGGCGGCGGGGCGGTGCTGGCGCAGCCGGGCGCGACGAGCACGACCGGCAACACCAGCAGGACCGGCCACAGCGACCGGATTCTTCGCGTCATCACGCCCCCGCTCCGGTGACGACCGGGCCGCTCGGTTCCGGCGGGGTCACCCGGTCCGGGCTCTGCCGGTGCAGGCGCAGCAGCCAGCGTAGGAAGATGGTCAACGTCGCGACCAGCACGGCCACGTCCATCGGCGCCCACATCAGCAGGCCCGCCACCTGTTGGTCGGTGAGCGGGTTGGGGCCGAGCGCCTCGGCCGGGTAGACCGGTCGCGGCGCGAAGGTGAGCACCGCGCCCAGGGCCGAGGCCGGCAGCATCGTGGCGATCAGGAGCAGCACCGCGATCGGGGCGGGCAGGCGGTGCTGCGGCGCGCCGAGCACCGGCGCCCACAGCAGCCAGGCAGCGGTGACGAAGCAGAGATGCTCGACGGCGTGCACGAGCGGTTGCTGCAGGGCGGCGAGGTAGGGCCCGGGCAGGTGCCAGACCCACAACACCAGCGTCTGCACCCCACCGGCCAGCGCAGCCGTGGTCATCGGCCGGCGCAGCCACCGGGCGGTGGGGGCAGCCCGGAGCCGGGCCAGTCGTTGCCGTAGCGGCTGCGGGCAGGCGAGGGTCAGCGGCAGCCCGGCAGCGCCGGCGGCGAGCAGCGGCCCGGCTACCAGCAGCAGGGCCATGTGCTGGATCATGTGCCCGGTCAACGACCGCCCGGCCAGGTCGGTCAGCGGAGGGCCCTGAGCGGCGAGCGCGACCAGCACGCCGAGGCCGAAGGTGGTCACCCGCCAGCCCGGCAGGACGCGTCCCGCGCCGCGGCGCGCCCAGAGCTCGTGCACGCCGCGGCCGTAGCCGGCGGCCAGCAGGGCCAGCGTCAGCACGAGCAGGATGTCGAGCAGCCCGGCCACGACGGACGCCTCCTGCGGCACGCCGCCGGTCGCGGTCATCCCTGGCATGGCGCCAGCACCAGCAGGGCGACTCCGCCCAGGACGATGATGGTCAGGAAGAGCAGGTTCAGCCAGATTCCCACGACGGCGAGCATCCTGGTGCGGGAGACCGACCGGTCCTCGCCGTCCTGGCGGATGCGCCGCCAGGCCAGCCCGGCGGCGAGCAGCGATCCCACGGTGGCCAGCGCCGGCAGCACCACCGCCAGGGTGACGACCAGACGCAGCGGCACGGCGCCGACGCGCGTGGAGCCGGCGGCGCAGGTGAGTTCGTCGACGCCCCACGCGACGATCAGGTGTACGGCCCAGGCGAGCGCGCCGCCGAGGACCCCGTACCAGAGCAGCAGCCCGCCGGCGAGGCGGGCGCGCTGACCGGGCTGGACGCTCATCACAGCCACGGCGAGAGGTAGACGGTGAACAGGATGGCGGCCCACACCGCGTCGACGAAGTGCCAGTAGATGGCCGTGTTGCGGACCCGGTCGTGGCGGTGGCCCCCAAGGTTGCCGCCGCGCAGCGATTCGGCGAGCAGCCGGCTCAGCATGGTCAGCCCGACCAGCACGTGCAGGCCGTGGAACCCGGTGATGGCGTAGAACAGCGAGCCGTAGACGTTGGTGGTCATGGTGAACTCACGCAGCAGTTCGGCGTACTCGGTGGCCTGCAGGGCCAGGAACGTCAGCCCGAGGAGCAGGGTGGCGGCGACGCCGATGTTCAGCCGCCGGCGCTGCCCGGCGCGGATGCCGCGTTCCGCCCAGATCAGGGGCAGGCTGCTGGGCAGCAGCACCGCGGTCATCACCAGCGGGCGCAGCAGCGCCGGCTCGGCGATTCCGTCGGGGGGCCACGGCGAACCGTGCTGGAAGCGCAGGTAGAAGTAGCTGCCGAGCAGGTAGGCGAACAGGGTCGCCTCGGTGGCGACGAACATGACCATTCCCCACCAGCCGACGGAGCGGCCGGCCGGCAGTTCCGTCGTCAGCGCCTCGGCGCCGGTGGCCGCCGCGATGCCGCCTCGGGCGGCTCTCATCCGGTCACCCCCGGCTCCGCCTCTGGCCGGCGCGGCGGCCAGAGCCAGACGGCCAGCGTCGCGGCGACGGCCAGCGCGGCGGCGACGGCGACCGGGTACCAGGCGAACAACATCGCGGTGAAGAAGACGAGCAGTTCCACGGCGACCAGGAGCGGCTGCAGGGAGGCCTCGGGCATCTGGACCGCGCGTTCGCGCCGGCCGTCCAGTTCGCTGGTGATCAGCGTCGTCCGGCCGTCGGCGAGGATCCGGTCACCCGTGGCGCCCGCGCCCATCGACTCCATGCTCTGGGCGTCCCAGGCGGGGTGCAGGCTGTGCACCCGCGGCAGCACCGGGAAGTTGTAGGGCTGCGGTGGTGATGCGGTCGCCCACTCCAGGCTGTCGCCGCCCCAGGGATCGGCCGGGGCCGGCCGGCCGCGCCGGATCGCGTGCCCGACTCCGATCAGTACGAGCAGCAGCCCGACCGCGAGGAGGTACGCCCCGGCTGTGCTGACCAGGTTCCACCGCTCCCAGCCCAGCTCCCCGGGATAGGTGTAGACGCGTCGGGGCATGCCCCACAGGCCGTAGAGGTGCATCGGGAAGAACGTGACCTGCATGCCGGTGAACACCAGCCCGAAGGCCCACCGGCCGAGCCGCTCGTGGTACATCCTGCCGGTGATCTTCGGCAGCCAGTGGTAGATGCCGGCGAGGATCGGGAACAGCGCGCCGCCGACGAGCACGTAGTGGAAGTGCGCCACGACGAAGTACGAGTCGGTGATCTGCTGGTCGAAGGCGGTGATCGCGAACATGGTGCCGGTGAAGCCGCCGACCACGAAGGTCACCAGGAATCCGATCACGAACAACATCGGCACCCGGAGGACCAGCCGGCCGAGCAGCATGGTGGCCAGCCAGGCGAAGATCTGGATGCCCGACGGGATGGTGATGATCGTGCTGGCCGCGCTGAAGAAGCTGTAGGACAGCTGCGGCAGCCCGGTGGCGAACATGTGGTGCACCCACACGCCGAAGGAGATGATCGCGATGGACACGATGGAGAGCACGACCAGCGCGTAGCCGACCACGCCCCGGCGGGTGAAGGCCGGCAGCACCGCCGAGACGATGCCCAGTGCCGGCAGCACGATGATGTAGACGTCCGGATGGCCGAAGATCCAGAACAGGTGCTGCCAGAGCAGCACGTTTCCGCCGGCCTCCGGATCGAAGAAGTGGGTGCCGAACCGGCGGTCGAGGAACAGCATCGCGTTGTCCAGGTTCAACGCGGGCAACGCGAAGATCACCATGAACGCGGTGGCGACGATCGCCCAGACGAACAGCGGCACCCGGTCGAGCGACATGCCGGGGGCGCGCAGCTTCAGCGCGGTGACGATGAAGTTGATCGAGCCGGCGGTGGTGGCGATGCCGAGGAACAGCAGCCCGAGGGTGTAGACGTCGATGTTCATCCCGGGCATGCTCTGCTCACCGGCCAACGGCACGTACGCGAACCAGCCGGCGTTCGGGGCCGCGCCGAAGGGCAGGCTGGCCCACATGAACAGCCCGGCGAAGAGGAAGATCCAGTAGCCGAGCGCGTTCAGCTTCGGAAACGCCATGTCCCGCGAACCGATCATGAGCGGGACCAGGTAGTTGCCGAAGCCGAAGAGCATCGGGGTGGCGAACAGGAAGATCATCGCCGTTCCGTGCATGGTGAACAGCTGGTTGTACTCGTCCGGGGTGAGCAGGGTGGATTCGGGGCGGGCCAGTTGGGTGCGCATCGCCAGCGCGCTGATGCCGGCGAGGGCGAAGAACAGTCCGGCGGTGACCAGGTAGCGCCGCCCGATCCTCTTGTGGTCGACGGTGCCGAACCAGGCGACCAGGGACGGCCGCTCACCCCAGTGCTGTTCCAGCCGTGCCAGGTCCTCGCGGGTCGCGCCGGCCGGCGGTGCGGCAGCGGTCGACATGTCGTCACCTCCCCCGGGTGGTCACTTCAGCGACCGCAGGTACGCGATGAGGTCCGGCAGCCGCGCGGCGTCGATCGGTTGCGGCGGCATGTAGCTGCCGGGTTTGACGGTCTGCGGGTTGGCGATCCAGCCGCCGAGGTGGCCGGCGTCGTTCGGCACCGCGCCGGCGCCGAGGCTCCAGCGGGAACCGACGTCGGACAGGTCGGGACCGGCCCGGCCGTCGGCGCCGGTGCCGCGGATGGCGTGGCAGCCGGCGCAGGTGCCCTGGACGAACGCCTGCCGGCCGCGCTGTTCGGCGTCGGTCCGCGGCTGCCGGGCCGGCGAGCCGAGTCGGGCCAGCCAGGCGTCGAACTGCGGGCGGGGCTCGGCCACCACCAGGAACGCCATGTGCGCGTGCTGGGTGCCGCAGTACTCGGCGCACTGGCCACGGTAGGTGCCCGCCCGCTCGGCCTGCAGCCACGTCTCACGGGTCTCGCCGGCGATCAGGTCGGTCTTGGGCATCAGCTGCGGCACCCAGAAGCTGTGCAGCACGTCCGCGGTCCGCAGCCGCACCCGGACCCGCTCCCCCACCGGGATGTGGAGTTCGTTGGCGGTCGCCCCGTCGGTCCCCGGCACCCGCACCTCCCACCACCACTTGTGGCCGGTGACCTCGATGGTCGGCGCCTGCGGCTCCGGGCCGGCGCCGAGCATCGCCAGGTCCCGCAGCCCGACGCCGTAGACCGCGACCAGGATGAGCAGCGGAACGCCGGCGCCGGCGACGGCCACGAAGCGCAGTGGCTGGCCGTGCCGGACCCGGGTCGTCGGTGCGCGGCGGAACAGCAGCGCCCAGGCCAGCAGCGCCATCACCTCGACGAAGACCGCCAGGGCTATCCAGAACAGCAGCCACCAGGTCCGCTCGACGCGCGCGGCGCCGGTCCCCGCGGTGTCGAGCGTGGACGGCGCGTCCGTGGCGCAGGAGGTCAGGGCGAACAGCGCCGCCAGGGTGCCGAGCGCCATGACGGTGCGACGGTGCGACCGCCGCGCGGTCCCACCGGCCGTCGACGCCGCTGACCTGTCCACCGCCAGGGACGGTAGCGGCCCGAACCGCCTTGGTCCGCAATTATGCCAAAAGCCGCCTATCGCCTTCTTTGGGTCGCTAGCCTCCTGTTCGAGCGATAGCCAGCGGAAGCGCCCGGTTCGGGGCGCGGACAGGGAGATCATGCACCAGCGGGTCCTCGATCTCGTCGCGGATACCCCGCGGGCCGCCGCCGGCCGCCGCACCCTGGCCTGGATCGCCGGCGGGCTGGCCGCCGCGGCGACCCTGACCGGCGGGTTGGTGGCGCCTGCGGACCAGCTCCAGGGGCAGGCGCAGCGGCTGATGTACCTGCACGTCCCGGCCGCGTGGGTGGCGTACGCCGCCTTCACGGTCGTCCTGCTCGGCAGCGGCGCCTACCTGATCAACCGGGATCTGCGATTCGACCGGCTGGCCCGGTCGGCGGCCGAGATCGGCATCGTGCTGACCGCCGCCACGATCGCCACCGGCGCCGTCTGGGGCCATCTCGTGTGGGGCACCTGGTGGGCCTGGGATCCGCGGCTGGTGAGCAGCGCCCTGCTGCTGGCGGTGTACGCCGGCTACCTGGCGTTGCGCCGCCTGCTCAGCGAGCGGCACGCCGCGGCGGACAGCGCCGACCATCGGGTCGCCCGTTCGGTGGCCGCCGTCGGCGTTGCCGCGTTCCTGCTGGTACCGGTGGTGCACTTCTCGGTCGTCTGGTGGCGCTCCCTGCACCAGCAGGCGACGGTGCTCGCGCCGCAGCGCCCCCCGATCGACCCCCGGATGGGGACGGCTCTACTGCTCGCGGTCGCCGCCGCGACGGCCGCGGCCCTCTACGTCCTGCTGCGCCGGCTGGCAGCCCTGGAACGCCAGTCCGCCCGTGCGGTGCGGCAGGCGACCCCGGCCCGGACGCCGGTCCGGACGGGATGACCCGCCGCATCGGCCGGATCGCGGTCGGCTTGGTCGGCCTTTCCGCCGGTACCCTGTTGGCGGCCGCCGCCATGCAGGGCACTCTCACCTACTACCGCACCCCGGCGGAGGTGTCCCGGGATCCGGAGGTCCGTCAGGAACGGCTGCGGGTGAGCGGCCAGGTGGTGCCGGGCTCGCTGCGCCGCGCCTCCGATCGGACGGAGTTCCGGCTCGCGGAGGACGGCCACGAGATCGCCGTACGGCAGCGCGGTGTGCCGCCGGAGACCTTCCGGGAGGGCGAGGCGGCCGTCGTCGAAGGCCGCTTCTCCGCCGACGGGGTCTTCGACGCGGATCAGGTCGTCGTTCGGCACGGCAACGAGTACCGGCCTCCGACAACCCCGGGAGGGCCGGCGGATGGCCGGTGAGTTCGGCACCGCGAGCCTCGCCGCCGGCCTGGTCACGGCCACCCTCGCCGCCCTGCTCTGGCTGCGCGCCGGGCTGTCCGGCGGGCCGGTCAGGGTCGCGCGCGCCGCGACCGTCGCCAGTCTCCTGGCCGCCGTCCTCGGTGGCGCCGTGCTGGAGTACGCCCTGCTGCGCCACGACTTCAGCGTCCGGTTCGTGGCCGAGAACGGTGGACGGGACGTGCCGGTCTACTACACCGTCACCAGCCTCTGGTCGGCGCTGGACGGCTCGCTGCTGCTGTGGCTGGTCATCCACTGCGCGATCGCCGCGCTGCTGGCAACCCGGGCGTCGCGGTACCCGGCCCGGCTGCACGCGTACGCCATGCTCGTGGTCAGCGCGGTCGGCATGTTCTTCTTCGCGCTGACCTACTTCGCGGCGAACCCGTTCCGGGAGGTGCGGCCGGTGCCGCTCGACGGCCCCGGACCCAACCCACTGCTGCAGCAGCACCCCGCGATGGGAGTGCACCCGCCCCTGCTCTACCTGGGCTACATCGGCCTGGTCGTGCCGTTCGCGTTCGCGCTCGCCGGGCTGCTCGCCGGCCGGGACGGGCACCACTGGCTGCGCGCCGCCCGGCCCTGGGCCCTGCTCGCCTGGTCGGCGCTCACCGCCGGAATCGGGCTCGGCGCCTGGTGGTCCTACGCGGTGCTGGGCTGGGGCGGATACTGGGCCTGGGATCCGGTGGAGAACGCCTCCCTGTTGCCCTGGCTGACCGCCACCGCGCTGCTGCACACGGCGCTCGGCGGTACGCGGGCGCGGGCGGGTTGGAACGTCGTGCTGGCCTGCGCGAGCTTCCTGCTGGTGCTGCTCGGCACGTTCCTCACCCGCTCCGGCGCGGTGGCCAGCGTGCACGCGTTCACCGAGTCGCCGCTCGGACCGATGCTGCTGGGCTTCGTCGTGCTCGCCGTCGCGGTCTCGACCGTGCTGGTGGGATGGCGGGGCCCGGGCGCGGTCCCGCGGAGCCGCACGCCGGTACTGTCGCGGGGCGCGGCCGTTCTGGTCAACGGGGTCCTGCTGCTCACCATCGCGGCGATGGTGCTGGTCGGCACGATCTTCCCGCTGCTGTCCGAGTCGTTCGGTGGGATCCGGACGGCCGTCGGCCCCCGCTACTACCAGCGGACCGCGGTGCCGCTGGCCGTCGTGGTGCTCCTGGTGATGGGCGTGGTGCCCGCGGTGGTGTCGGCCCGGCGGGCGGGCGCGCTGCGCCGGCTGGGCGTGCCATTCGGCGTCGCGCTGGCCGTCGTGGCCGTGCTGGGCTGGGCCGGCCGCCCCGGTGCGCCCGCCCTCGCCGCGTTCGGGGCCGCGGCGTTCGTCCTCACCGGCCTGGCGGGGCAGGCCGCCCGGGCCGCCCGCATTGGCGCTGCCGCCCCCCGGCTGACCGCTGCGAGGCTCGGCGGAGTGCTGGCGCATGCCGGGATCGCGCTGGTCGCCGCCGGGGTCGCCGGCTCGTCGGCGTACGGCAGCAGCATCGAGCGGGAGATCCGGGTGGGCGAGGCCCTGCGCGTCGGCGGGGTCCAGGTGCGGCTGCTGGAGGTGCGCCGAACGGGCGACGCGGATCGGATGGCGGTGACCGCCCGGCTCGAGCGCGACGGCGGCGGGACACTGGCGCCGGCCCTGCGCTACTTCCCCGCCCACGACACCGCCGTCACCGTTCCGCAGATCCGCACCGGAGTGGTCCGGGACGTCTACGTCACGCTGATCGCCGCCGGCGCGGACGGCGGCAGCGCGACCGTACGGCTCGCGGTGAATCCGCTGGTGGCTCTGCTGTGGGTCGGTGGCGGGCTGACGGCGGCCGGTGGGCTGCTCGCGGTGCCGGCGGCGGTGCGGCGCCGCCCTGCGCCCGGGGCCGCCGTCCCGACCGCGGCGGCTGTCGAGCGGACGGAGGTACGGGTGTGAGCCTGCTCCGCAGGCGGCTGTGGCCAGCGCTGGTGCTGGTCGTCACCGCCGCCGTCGGCACCGGCCTCGCCGCCGGCCTCGACACGCCGGACCGGTCGGCGCCGGTCGGCGCCTCGACCGGGGACCCCGCGCCGCCGATCGCCGGCACGACCCTCGACGGGGGCCGGTTCAACCTCGCCGACGTGCGGGGGCATCCGGTGCTGGTGAACGTCTTCGCGTCCTGGTGCGGGCCCTGCCGCGACGAGTTGCCGCTGCTGGCGGAGGCCGGCCGGCAGGGCCAGCCCGCCGGGTTGCGGATCGTCGGCATCAACCTGCGCGACGGACCCGACGCGGTACGGGCGCTGCTGCGCGAGACCGGCGCGAAGGCGATGACGGTGGTGCCGGATCCCGACGGCACCCTGGCGATCGGCTGGGGGGTCCGGGGCGTGCCGGAGACCTTCCTGGTGGACCGGGACGGGCGGGTCGTGGACCGGCGCCAGGGCGTGGTCACCCGGCAGTGGCTGGAACAGCGGCTCGGCCCGCTGCTGGCCGGATGAGGCGGCGTCACGCCCTCGGCGGAGCCGTGCTGGCCGTCCTGCTGGCCGCGGCGGTCCTCGGAATGGTTCGTGCGGGCCAGCCCGCACCACGGCAGGATCCGGTCCGGTCGGTCGCCGTCGGATTGCGCTGCCCGTCCTGCCAGGGCGAGTCGGTGGCCGACTCGCGTTCCCCGATCGCCGCCGCCATGCGGCAGGTGGTGGCCGACCAGCTCGCGCGGGGCCGCGACCCTGACGACATCCGGCGCTGGTTCGTGCAGCGCTACGGCGAGGAGGTGCTGGCCGATCCGCCGGTGCGCGGTCCCGGGCTGCTGCTGTGGGTCGTACCAGCGCTGGCGCTGGTCGGCGCCGGGTACGCCGCGGTTCGGACGCTGCGCCCCCGTACGCGGGGGGCGCCGGCGCCGGCACCGACGGAACCGGCGCCGATCGGCGCGGCGGCCCGCCTGGCCTGGCGGGCGGGCTCGCTCGGTCTGGTCGCCGTCGTCGTGGCGGTGGCGGCCGCCGGGGCCCGCCTCGACGGGTCGACCGAGGGCGGCGAGCCACCGGATCCGGCGGCGGTGGCCGTGCTGCTCGCCCGGGACCTGGAGCAGCAGAGCCGCTTCGACGCGGCGGCGGAGCTGTACCGGCAGGCGTTGCGAACCCGTCCCGACGACGGGGTGCGGCTGCGGTTGGGATTCGCGTTGGTCCGCGCCGGTGACACGGCCGGCGCGGAACGGGAGGCCCGGCAGGTGCTGGCGCGCGTCCCCGATTCGCCGGACGCGCTGCTGGTGCTCGGGCTGGCCCAGCGGCGGTCCGACCGGGCCCAGGCCGAGGTGACCCTGCGCCGCTTCCTGGCCGCCGCCCCGAACCATCCCGCCGCCGCCGAGATCCGCCGGCTGCTCCCCTGACACTCGCCCGTGCCCACCCACGCGGGCGACCTCGTTCGCCGGGCGGCACCGGCGCCCGCCTCGCTCCCCCTGCGCCCGCTTGTGCCGTCGGCCTGTCGTCCGTCGGCAGAACGAGCATCCCCAGGTTCGGAGCTGCTCACCCGATCCGGTGAGTGCTGTCGGCACACAGGGACGACGAGCACTTACGGCCACCCGGCCGGATGGACTAGACCGGGGTGACAGCCCACCGGAGCTGGTTCCGTGCGCCACGGAGGAGGGAGCACCATGCAGACGCATCCGCGCGGCGGTGGCATCCACGGCGCCGAGGCGGTCGCGGAGGCGATCCTGTACGAGGGCTACCTGCTCTACCCCTATCGGCGGTCTTCGGGCAAGAACCGCGTCCGTTGGCAGTTCGGTGTCCTCGTGCCCCCCGCCTGGGCGGATGCGCAGGGCCTCGGCGACAGCACGGTGGCGGGTTCGGCCGAGTCACCGTGGCAGCAGACCGAGTGCCTGATGGAGGTCCCGGACACCGCAGTCGTCCGGATCAGGGTGCGCTTCCTGCACCTGCAGAGACGGGTGGCCGAGGAGCGGACGGCCGACGGCGGCTACCGGCCTGTCGACAGGAGAAATGCCGGGAGCCGCGTGGAACTCAGCTTCGACGAGGCCGTACCACAGGAGTTCGACCTCGAAGCGTCGGTCGCCGACCTGCGCCGCGGCCGTCGCCTCGACATCCGGGTCCCAGGCGGCGAGGACGTCGACCTGTTGGTCGACGATCGGGGCGAACCGGCGGGGCGGGTGGTGCGCCGGCGATGGCCGTTGTCCGCATCGGTCACCATCTCCGCCGTGCCGTGTCAGGCGCCCTTCCGGTTGCTGCGGCTCCGGATACACGTCGAGAACACGGACCGGACGACTCCGGCAGCCAGCCCACGCGACGAGGCGTTGCGGTGTTGCCTGCTGGCGACCCACACCCTGGCCTCCGTCAGTCAGGGTCGATTCCTGTCACTGCTCGACCCGCCCGAGTGGGCGGCGCACGCGGCGAAGGAATGCCGCAACGTGCACACCTTCCCCGTGCTGGCCGGCGAGGTCGGCACCGCTGACGTCCTGCTCTCGTCGCCGATCATCCTCTACGACCATCCGCAGATCGCACCGGAGAGCCCGGGCGATCTGCACGACGCGACCGAGATCGACGAGATCCTCTCGCTGCGTACGCTCACGCTCACCGACGCCGAGAAGCGGGAGGTGCGGGCCACCGATCCCCGGGCCGCCGCGATCCTCGACCGCGTCGACGCCATGCCGCCCGAGGTGTTCGCGCGGTTGCACGGCGCCGTTCGGAGCCTGGAGCCCGTGCGGCGAGACGGCGGTACCGCCACCTCACCACGCTGGTGGGAGCCCGGTGCCGATGCGGGGATCGCGCCGGAGAGCGACACCGTCCTGGTCGATGGCACCCTGCTGTCCCGGGGCAGCCGGGTTCGGTTGCGCCCCCGGAAACGCGGCACCGACGCGCACGACATGTTTCTGGAGGGCCGCACCGGCCGGGTGGAGCAGGTCCTGCTCGACGTCGACGGGTCACGGTTCCTGGCCGTGACGGTGGACGACGACCCGGGCGCCGAACTGCACCAGTGGTACGGGCGGCTACGCCATTTCCGTGCCGAAGAGGTCGAGCCGTTGGCCGGCGAGGTGGAGGCGCCGTGAGGAGCAACGGCAGCGGGCGGATCCTGGTCGCCGGCATCGGCAACATCTTCCTCGGCGACGACGCCTTCGGCGTCGAGGTCGTCCGGCGCCTCCGGGACGCTGTCCTGCCGGAGATGGTGGATGTGTCCGATTACGGCATCCGGGGGATGCATCTGGCCTACGATCTGCTGGACGGCCGCCACGACGTGTTGGTCATGGTGGACGCGTTGCCACTGAACGAGGCGCCTGGCACGTTGGCCGTCCTCCACGTGGACCTCGACGACCCTGGCTGGACGCTGGGGCCGGCGGACGCGCTGGCGGCACCGGCAGCCGACGGGCACGGGATGGATCCGGAGTCGGTGCTCCGGTTGCTGCGCAGCCTGGGCGGCACCGTCGGCCGCGTCTTGGTCGTGGGATGCCAGCCCGCTGTCATGGACGAGCGCATGGAACTGTCGGCGCCGGTCGCCGAGGCTCTCGACGAGGCAGCCCGGATGGTGGTCGGGGTCGTGGAGGAGGAAGCCGCACGGCTCGGTGCCGCGGCGGAGCAGCGGGAGACGACCCAGCAGACGTCAGCCGAGAGGGAGGTGACCGCGCATGCATGAGACGGGGCTGTCCGAGGCGATCGTGACCGCCGCGGTGCGCAGAGCCGCGGGCCGCCGGGTCACCGGGCTACGGGTGCGGATCGGGGGTCACCCGGTGGACCCGGAGATCGTCGCGCAGGGCATCCAGTTGGCCGCGGCCGGCACCATCGCCGCGGACGCCGCCGTCGACCTGGTCCTGGAGCCGATGACGGTGACGTGCCATGACTGCGGTCGCAGCGGGCCGGTCGACGACCACCTCGCGATGGTCGCCTGTCCGGGGTGCGGCGGCGTGGACATCGATGTCACCGGCAGCGACGACGTCGTCCTGGAGTCCATCACCGTGAACTCCGGCGCACGAAAGCCGGCCTGATGGACGCCGTCGAACTGCTGCGGCATGACCACCGCGTGGTCGAGCAGTTGTTCCGAGACTATCGGGCGGCGGCCTCCGACGCCCAGCGGCGCGGGGTGGTCGACGTCCTCATCCGGGAGCTGTCGAAGCACGCCGCGCTCGAGGAGGTCCTCTTCTATCCCTTCGCCGCGAAGGTGTTGGACGACGGGCAGGTCGACGGACACCTCGCGGGGCATGCGCCCATCAAGGAGCTGCTGCTTCAACTGGACCGGTGCGGGGTCGGCGATCCGGCGCAGGACCAGCTGATGGAGCGGCTGGCGTCCGCCGTCGCCCGGCACGTGCGTGACGACGAGAACCAGCTCATGCCGCTGCTGTGCCGGCAGGCGGACGAACAGGCACTCCGCGAGCTGGGGCAGGAGATCGACCGGGGCAAGCAGCGCGCTCCCACGCGTCCGCACCCGCACGCACCGGACAGGCCTCCGGCGCTGGCCCTCGCGGCGCCGCTGGCAGCCATCTACGACCGGCTTCGGGACCGGATGCAAGGGAGGCCCCGCACATGACGCAGGGTATGCGCGACACCGGCGCGGTGATCCCGCACGAGAACGGGTTTGACGAGGTCACTGTTCTCTGGATCTCCGAGGGCATGAGTTGCGACGGAGATTCCGTGTCGATGACCGCCTCCGGTCAGCCGGCGATCGAGGACATCGTCCTCGGGCTCGTTCCCGGTCTGCCGAGGGTCAACCTGCACAACAAGGTGCTGTCGCCGACGGCCGGCGGCGAGGAGTTCCTGGCGCCGTACCGGAAAGCGGCTCGTGGGGAGATGATCGAGCCGTTCATCCTCGTCATCGAAGGATCGATCCCGAACGAGAACATCAACGGCGACGGGTACTGGACGTCGTTCGGCAACGACGAGAACACCGGTGAGCCGCTGACCTTGAACTGGTGGATCGACCGGCTCGCGCCGAAGGCCTGGGCGGTCGTCGCGGCCGGCACGTGCGCGACGTACGGCGGCATCCACGCCATGGCGGGCAACCCGACGGGGTGCATGGGCCTGGCCGACTATCTCGGGTGGGACTTCCGGTCCCAGGGCGGCTTGCCGATCGTCAACGTGCCCGGCTGCCCGATCCAGCCGGAGAACTTCATGGAGACCCTGACCTGGGTGCTCTACCACGCCGCCGGCTCGGCCCCGCCTCCGCCGCTGGACCACATGCTGCGGCCGCAGTGGCTGTTCGGCAAGACCGTGCACGAGGGCTGTGACCGGGCCGCCTACTACGAGCAGGCCGACTTCGCCAAGGACTACAACTCGCCCAAGTGCCAGGTGAAGATCGGCTGTTGGGGGCCGGTCATCAACTGCAACGTCCCGAAGCGCGGCTGGATGGGCGGCGTCGGTGGCTGCCCCAACGTCGGCGGCATCTGCATCGGCTGCACCATGCCGGGATTCCCCGACAAGTTCATGCCGTTCATGGACATGCCTCCCGGTGGCAGCCTGTCGACGCTGCTCATCAAGCCGTACGGCGCGTTGATCCGCCGGCTGCGCGGCATCACCAACGTGACCGCCAACAAGGAACCGAAGTGGCACCACAACGGCCCGGAGCTCACCAGCGGCTACAACCCCCGGTGGCGCCCGTACGGCCCGGCGGACCCCCGGCGTCAGGCAGCAGAGGAGAGGTACCGACCGTGACAGCGACGGAAGCCAAGAAGGCCACCGGCCAGAAACCCGGCGAACTGGTGGAGATGGCCTGGGATCCGATCACCCGGATCATCGGCAACCTCGGCGTCTACACGAAGATCGACTTCGCGAACCGCGTGGTCGCCGAATGCCACACCACGTCGTCGCTGTTCCGCGGCTACTCGGTATTCATGAAGGGGAAGGATCCCCGCGACGCCGGCTTCATCACCAGCCGGATCTGCGGCATCTGCGGCGACAACCACACGACCTGCTCCGTCTACGCGCAGAACATGGCGTACGGCATCAAGACCCCGCCCCTGGCCGAGTGGATCATCAACCTCGGCGAGGCCGCCGAGTACATGTTCGACCACACCCTGTTCCAGGACAATCTCGTCTTCGTCGACTTCTGCGAGGCGATGGTCAAGCAGACCAACCCGAGTGTGCTGGCCCGCGCCGAGAAGACCCCGGCACCGGGCCGGGACATCCACGGCTACCGGACGATCGCCGACATCATGCGGGCCTACAACCCGTTCGAGGGCGAGGTGTACAAGGAGGCGCTGAAGGTCAGTCGGACTACCCGGGAGATGTTCTGCCTGATGGAGGGCCGGCACGTCCACCCGTCGACGGTCTATCCCGGCGGCGTCGGCACGATGCCGCAGCCGACGCTGTTCACCGACTACCTGAGCCGGCTGATCAGCATCCTGGACTTCGTCAAGAAGGCCGTCGCCATGAACGACGACATCTTCGACTTCTGGTACGAGGCGCTGCCCGGCTACGAGGAGGTCGGTCGCCGCCGGGTCCTGCTCGGCTGCTGGGGCGCGTTCCAGAACCCCGACGTCGTCGACTACCGCTACGAGACCATGACGACCTGGGGACGGGCGATGCACGTCACGCCTGGCATCGTCGTCGACGGCAAGCTGCTCACCACGGACCTGGTCGACATCAACCTCGGCATCCGGATCCTGCTCGGCAGCTCCTACTACAAGGACTGGGCCGGCCAGGAGGAACCGTTCGTCAAGTACGACCCGCTCGGCAATCCGGTCGACATCCGCCATCCCTGGAACCAGACCACCCTGCCTGACCCGCAGAAACGCGATTTCGACGACAAGTACAGCTGGGTGATGAGCCCCCGCTGGTTCGACAGGAGCAGCGGGGAGCATCTCGCGCTGGACACCGGAGGCGGCTGCTTCGCCCGGCTGTACACCACGGCGCTCGCGAAAATGGTCGACACCCCGTACGTCAAGTCGACCGGGCAGAGCGTGCTGATCTCGCTTCCGAAGAGCCAGCGGCTGCCCGAGATGACGTTGGAGTGGAAGATCCCGCGCTGGTCGAACGCGCTGGAGCGGGACCGCTCACGGGCCTACTTCATCGCGTACGCCGCGGCGATGTCGCTGTACTTCCTGGAACGGGCGATGGAGCGGATGCGCGGCGGCGACATGCGGGTCTTCGCCGAGTTCGACGTGCCGGACGAGGCCATCGGCTGCGGCTTCCACGAGGCCGTCCGGGGCACCCTGTCGCACCACCTCGTGATCAGGGATCGCAAGATCGCCAACTACCATCCGTACCCGCCCACGCCGTGGAACGGCAGTCCCCGCGACAGCTACGGCACACCCGGTCCGTACGAGGACGCGATCCAGAACATGCCCATCTTCGAGGAGAACGGCCCGGAGAACTTCAAGGGTGTGGACATCATGCGGGCGGTGCGCAGTTTCGATCCGTGCCTGCCGTGCGGGGTGCACATGTACGTCGGCGGCGGTCGTACCCTGAAAAAGATCCACTCGCCGATGTTCGGCGCGTCCCATGGGTGAGCAGCCGGACCTCCAGCGTCTCGACGACGCGGCCGTCGAGCCGCGGCTGGCCCGCTTGGACGCTGTGCTCGGCCAGCTCGAGCAGACCCCCGGCCGCACCGCCGAGCTGGCGTTGGAAGCGGTCGAGATCCTGACCGAGGTGTACGGCGAGGCGCTGGCCCGGGTCACCGATCTCGCCGCCGACAGCGCCGGCCCGCTCGACCGGCTCACCGACGACGAGCTGCTGCGGCACCTGCTGCTGCTGCACCGCATCCACCCGGATCCGCTGGAAGGGCGCGTGGCCCGTGCGGTCGACGATCTCCGGCCGCAGCTGCGCGCGCAGGGTGCCGAGATCGCGTTGGTCGGTGTCCAGGACGAGGTGGCGCGGATCAGCCTGTCGGCGAGTTCGTGCGGCGGTGGCGGCGCTGCGCTGCGTGACCTGGTGCGGGAACAGGTGTTGACGTTCGCGCCGGAGCTGTCCGCGGTGGACGTGGCGGCGCCCGCGCCGGCTCCGGCGCTGATCCCGGTCGCCGCCCTGTGGCAGCGGCCGGACCGGACCGCGGAGGCGACGACGAGCGAGGTGGAGCAGGCCGCGGGGCCGCTGGCGTTGGACAGCACGGCATGACGGCCGGCGCCCTGCAGCGGGCGATCCGTCGCGCGAGACAGCGCGCGGCGGCGGTCGAGCGCTGCGGCATGTGCGCCGGGCCGGTCGGCCCGGAACACCGGCACGTGTGGGACGAGCAGGACGGGGAGCTGATGTGCGCCTGCACGCCGTGCTCCCTTCTGTTCGACCGCGAGGCGGCCGGCGCCGGCCGGTACCAGCTCGTCCCCACCCACGGCAGACGGTTGACCGGCCTGTCCGTTGCCGAACTCGGCGTGCCGGTCGGTTTGGTGTTCTTCGTGAAGCGGCAGGACGGCCGAGTGCTCGGTCACTACCCGAGTCCGCTCGGCACCACCGAGTCGGAGATCGATGCCGGCGCCTGGCGGGCGATCGAGGCACTGTCACCCGCGCTGGCCGAGCTGAAGCCACGGGTCGAGGCGTTCCTGGTGTGGACGGGGCCGCCGCGCGGCGACGGCCAACAGTGGGTGGTGCCGGTCGACGACTGCTTCCGACTTGTCGCGCTGATCCGCCGGCACTGGACGGGCATGTCGGGGGGAAGCGCGGTGTGGCGGGAGATTCCCGGGTTCTTCGACGATCTCGGCCGACGACACGATCGGCCGTCCGGCAACGACTGATGAAGGAGGCGGGAATGGGCGAGATCCGGGTGGGCGATCCCGATGTCGAACTCGACGCCCCGGCGCACACCAAGGGTGTGGAGGAGGGCAACTCGCGGCGGAGGAAGCAGTCAGGCCATCACGAGGACGGGACGGTGGACGCCCGTCGCTCCACCGGCATCCGACCCGGAAAGCACGAGCCGATCCTGCCGATCATGCCGAACCTGCCGCCGGGCTGAACCGGCCCGGCGGAGACCCGAAGGAGGTGAGCTGTGCGGAAGCTGTTGGTGCTGCTGGTTGGCGCGGCCGTCATGGGGATGTTCTGGAAGGAACTTCCCGCGCTGCGGCGCTACATCAAGATCGAAAAGATGTGACCGGAGAGGACGAGTAGCTCGATGTGCCTTGGAATCCCGGGCGAGATCGTCGAAATCAAGGCGGGCCGCGACGACCTCGCCATCGTCGACGTGGTGGGTGTTCGGCGGGCGATCAACATCGGCCTGCTCGGCCCGGACCAGGTCGGTATCGGCGACTGGGTGCTCGTCCATGTCGGCTTCGCCATGTCGAAGATCGACGAAACCGAGGCGGCCGCCACGTTGGCCATGTTGAACGGCCTCGGACAGGCCTACACCGACGAGCTGCAGGCGCTCGCCGAATCCGATATCAGCTAGGGAATCACCAGATGCGTTTCGTCGACGAGTACCGCGATGCGGACAAGGCCCAGGCGTTGGCCACGCAGATCGCCGCCTTGTGCGAGCCCGGGCGGCAGTACAAGTTCATGGAGGTCTGCGGCGGGCACACGCACACCATCTACCGGCACGGGCTGGAGGACTATCTGCCCGAGAACGTCTCGCTCGTGCACGGCCCCGGCTGCCCGGTCTGCGTGATCCCGATGGGCCGGGTGGACGACGCCATCGCCATCGCACACCAGCCGGGCGTCATCATGACAGCGTTCGGCGACATGATGCGGGTCCCCGGCGGCAGCGGCTCGTTCCTCGACGCCAAGGCGGCCGGCGCGGACATCCGGATGGTGTACTCGCCGTTGGATGCGCTGAAGGTCGCGCGGACCAACCCCGACCGCAAGGTCGTCTTCATGGCGATCGGGTTCGAGACCACCTCGCCGTCCACCGCGATGACCGTGCTGCGGGCGGCCGCCGAAGGGATCGACAACTTCTCGGTCTTCTGCAACCACGTCACCATCCTTCCGGCGATCAAGGCCATCCTCGACTCACCCGACCTGCGCCTCGACGGCTTCCTCGGCCCCGGGCACGTCTCCACCGTGATCGGGTGCCGACCGTACGAGTTCATCGCCCACGACTACGGCAAGCCCCTGGTCTGCGCGGGTTTCGAGCCGCTGGACCTCCTGCAGTCGGTCTTCATGCTGCTCACGCAGCTCGCCGAGGGCCGCTGCGAGGTGGAGAACCAGTACACCCGGGTGGTGCCCTGGGACGGCAACCTGCGGGCGCTGGAGGCGATCGGCCAGGTCATGCAGCTGCGGCCACACTTCGAGTGGCGCGGTCTCGGGTTCATCTCGCACTCGGCGCTGCGGATGCGGGACGAGTACGCGGCCTACGACGCCGAGCGGATCTTCGACGTTCCCGGGGTGCGCGTGGCGGACCCGAAGGCCTGCCAGTGCGGCGAGGTGCTCAAGGGTGTGCTCAAGCCCTGGGAATGCAAGGTGTTCGGCACCGCGTGCACGCCGGAGACACCCATCGGCACGTGCATGGTCTCGTCGGAAGGCGCCTGCGCCGCGTATTACAACTTCGGCCGCTTCACGCGGCAGCGGGTGGCGGAGGCGACGCGGGTTTGACATCCTCCCGGCCCTGGAGGGCCGGGATTCCCCCTGGTCGCCCGTGGGGTTTCCTGCTTCGTCGCCGACTGCCCGCCCGGAGGGACTCCGTTGAGGTCTTACATCAGCTCCACAGGCGTTTCACCTGTCCGCCAGCCCGGCGGCCAGGAGGTTTCTCGCGGCGTTGATGTCCCGGTCATGGGTCGCACCGCACGGGCATTGCCACGTACGGATGGTCAACGGCAGGGATTCGGTGAGTTGCCCGCAGTCCGCGCACAGCTTGGACGACGGCAACCAGCGGTCCACCGTCACCAGGGTGCGCCCGTACCAGGCGGCCTTGTACTCCAACATGGCCCGCAGATCCGACCAGGCCGCGTCGGAGATCGCGCGAGCCAGCCGGTGGTTACGCAGCATGTTCCGCACCGTCAGGTCTTCGATCACGACCGTTTGGTTCTCACGGACGAGTCGAGTCGACAGTTTGTGCAGGTGGTCCCGGCGCCGATCGGCGATTCGAGCGTGAATCCTGGCGACCTTGAGTCGGGCTTTGGCCCGGTTGGCCGAGCCTTTCTCCTTGCGCGCGTGTTCCCGCTGGGCCTTGGCGAGTTTCCGCCGGTCGGCCCGCTCGTGACGGGGGTTGGTGACCTTCTCCCCAGTGGACAAGGTCACCAGGCTGGTCAGCCCCACATCGACGCCAACCGCCGTATCCACCGATGGGAGCGCCTCGACGGTCGGGTCCTCGACAAGCAGGGACACGAACCAGCGGCCGGCCGCGTCTCGAGACACGGTGACGGTGGACGGTACGACGCCCTCGGGCAGCGGACGCGACCACACGATGTCCAGCGGGGCGTCCATCTTCGCGAGAGTCAGTTGCCCGTCCCGCCAGCGAAACGCCGACCGGGTGTACTCGGCGCTGGCCCGGGACTTCCTCTTGGACTTGAAACGGGGGTATCGGGCGCGTTTGGCGAAGAACGCCGCGTAGGCGGCGTGCAGATGCCGCAACGCTTGTTGCAGCGGAACGCTGGACACCTCGTTGAGGAACGCCAGATCCTCGCCGCGTTTCCATTCGGTCAGAGCCGCCGACGATTCCGCGTAGCTGATCGAGCGGCGTTGGGTGGCGTATGCGCGGGTCCGCATCTCGAGGGCTTTGTTGTAGACCAGACGCACGCACCCGAAGGTGCGGTGGAGCTGTTCGGCCTGCTCACCGGTGGGATAGAAGCGGTACTTGTATGCCCTCTTCACCACCCCGCCCACATTTCACATTCTAGCGGTCCATTGTGTTACGCGATCATTGAGGGGAGGGAGCGGCGTTTCCTCCCGGCCCTGAACGGCCGGGTTCCCACGCCGCAACTCTGATGACGACAGAACGTACCGCCGGGTGGGCCGAGCGCGCGGTGGCCGAGGCCGAAGCGGCAGTCGACCGGGAGCCCGGGCGACTGTCGCCCGAGCAGCAGGTCCTGCAGCGCATCGAACGGGCGCGCCGGCGCAAGCCGAAGATCAGGGAGGATCTCGTCACCCTCGCGCACGGCGCCGGCGGGAAGGCGACCCACACCCTGGTCGAGGGGCTGTTCGTCGAGGCGTTCCGCAACCCGACGCTCGAGGCGCTCGACGACGGGGCGGTGCTCTCCGTGGCTGGCGGCCGGCTCGCCTTCACCATCGACTCGCACGTCGTGTCCCCGCTGTTCTTCCCCGGGGGTGACATCGGCGACCTCGCCGTGAACGGCACGGTCAACGACCTCGCGGTCAGCGGCGCCCGCCCGTTGTACCTGTCGGCCGGCTTCATCCTCGAGGAGGGCTTTCCGGTCGCCGACCTGCGTCGGATCGCCACCTCGATGGCCGTCGCGGCGCAGCGGGCCGGGGTGCAGGTGGTCACCGGCGACACGAAGGTGGTGCAGCGCGGCAAGGCCGACGGCTGCTACGTCAACACGGCAGGGATCGGCGTGGTGGAACGGCCGGTGATGCTGGGCGCCGCACAGATCAGCCCTGGTGACGCGATCCTCGTCTCCGGGCCGATCGGTGATCACGGTGTCACGATCATGCTCGCCCGCGGCGAGCTGGACATCGAGGCCGACCTCGTCTCCGACACCGCGGCGCTGCACGGTCTCGTGGCGGCCCTGCTGGACGCCGCCCCCGGGGTGCGGCTGCTGCGCGACGCCACCCGCGGCGGAGTGGCGACCATCCTCAACGAGGTGGCGCAGGCGGCAGGGGTCGCCGTGGTCGTCGACGAGGCGGCCGTACCGGTACGTCCCGCCGTGACCGGGGCGTGCGAACTGCTCGGCATCGATCCGCTCCACGTGGCCTGTGAGGGACGCTTCATCGCCGTGGTGGACGGCGCGCAGGTGGACGTGGCGCTCTCGGCGCTGCGGGGGCATCCGCTCGGCGAGGACGCCGCGGTCATCGGCCGGGTCGCCGCCGACCCGCCCGGGATCGTACTGCTCAAGACGGTGTTCGGCGGCACCCGCATCGTCGACATGCTGGTCGGGGATCCGCTGCCGCGCATCTGCTGACGCGGCGGTCGTCGGCTCAGCCGGACGGGGTGGCCCGGTGCCGGGCCGCGGCCACCACGGCCTGGCCGAGGGAGATACCGCCGTCGTTGGGCGGCACCCGCGAGTGCACGAGCACCCGGAACCCCTCCGCCTCCAGGCCGCACACCACGAGGTCGAGCAGCAGCACGTTCTGGAAGACGCCGCCGGACAGCGCGACGCTTGCCAGACCCGTGCGTTCGCGGACGGCTCCGGCCGCCCGCACCACGGCGTCCGCCAGTCCGTGGTGGAAGCGCGCGGCGATCCGGCCGGGGTCCACACCGGAGAGCAGGTCGTCGACCACGCACCGGACCAGGCCGCGTCCGACGTCGGCGAGCGGGGTCGTCCCGGCCGCCTCGACCCGGTAGCCGCCGCGTTCGTCGCGACGAGCCCGCTGCTCCAGGGCGATCGCGGCCTGGCCCTCGTACGTGACGCGGTCCCGCAGGCCGAGGATCGCCGAGACGGCGTCGAACAGCCGGCCCGCGCTCGAGGTACGCGGCGAGTTCGTCCCGCTCCGCGCCAGCGCCACCATCACGGGCCACCGCCGCTCGTGTCGCCGCAGCACCGCCAGGTCGGGCACGGCGTCGCCGTAGATGTCGTCGAGGTACGCCACCGCCATCCGCCACGGCTCGCGGATCGCCGCGGCCCCGCCCGGCATCGGCACCGCGCCCAGGTGGCCGACCCGCTCGAACCCGATCAGGTCCGCGACGAGCACCTCACCTCCCCAGAGGGTGCCGTCCGGGCCGAACCCGAGGCCGTCGAAGGCGACCCCGATCACCGGGCCGCGTTCGCCGTTGTCGGCCAGGCAGGACGCGACGTGGGCGTGGTGGTGTTGGACGCCGACCAGTTCGACGTCATCGCGCTGGAGCGCGTACTTCGTCGACAGGTACTCGGGATGCAGGTCGTGGGCGACCATCTCCGGTCGGACGTCGAAGAGGCGGCTGAAGTGCTCGATCCCGTCGGTGAACGCACACAGTGTCTCGTAGTTCTCCAGGTCGCCGATGTGGTGCGAGACGAACGCACGCCGTCCCTTCGCCACGCAGAAGGTGTTCTTCAACTCCGCGCCGCACGCCAGTACCGGTCGGTCGAACCGCCACGGCACCGTCACCGGGGCGGGCACGTAACCGCGGGACCGCCGCACCGGCAGCTCGCGGCCCCGGAACACGCGCACCACCGAGTCGTCGGTGCGGACGTGGATGCGCCGGTCGTGGACCAGGAAACCGTCGGCGATCCGCGCCAACCGCTGCCGCGCGTCGTCATCCCTGTGGGCGATGGGTTCGTCGGAGGTGTTGCCGCTGGTCAGCACGATGGGCATGCCGAGCCGGCCGATCAGGAGGTGGTGCAGCGGCGTGTACGGCAGCATGACGCCCAGGTCGCGGTTGTCCGGTGCCACCGACGCGGCGACCGGTGCGTCGGCGCGGCGTGGCAGCAGCACCACGGGACGGCGTGCACCGGTGAGCACCCGCGCATCTGCCGGCGTCAGGTGGACCAGGGTGCGCGCCGCCCGGAGGTCGGCGGCCATCACGGCGAACGGTTTCTCCTCGCGGCGCTTGCGGGCGCGCAGGGCCGACACCGCCCGTTCGTCGTCGGCACGGGTCGCCAGGTGGTAGCCGCCCAGCCCCTTGACCGCGAGGATCCGGCCGTCCCGCAGCCACCGTGCGGCGGTGTCCACGGGATCGCCGACGACAGGGGCGCCGTCCGCGTCGACGAGCCGGAGAGCCGGGCCGCACTCCGGACAGCACACCGGCTCGGCGTGGAAGCGTCGGTCTCCAGGGTCTGCGTACTCGGCGGCGCAGCCGGCGCAGAGTGGGAACTCCCCCATCGTGGTGGCGCGCCGGTCGTACGGCACGTCCGTCACGATCGTGAACCGCGGCCCGCAGTTGGTGCAGTTCGTGAACGGGTAGCCGTGGCGGCGGTCCGTCGGATCGGAAACGTCCGCGAGGCAGTCCGGGCAGGTGGCGGTGTCCGGGGAGATCAAGGCCTCCCGGCCGGCGCCGGTGACGCTGGCGACGATGGCAAAGCCGGGCCGCCCCGTCCGGGGCACCGCTTCGGTGGTGACCCGCTCCACCTGTGCGAGTGTCGGTGCACGCCGGCTGAGGTCCGTCACGAACGCGGTCAGCTGGTTCCCGTCCCCCTCGACCTCGACGAAGACGCCTCCGGTGTCGTTGCCGACGAACCCGGCCAGGTCGTACTCCCTGGCCAGGGCGTGCACGAACGGACGGAAGCCAACGCCCTGCACGATGCCCTCGACGCGGACCCGTACCCGCCTCGGATCAGGCGTGACCATGCCGGCCGTCAGAGTTCGCCGGCCAGTGCCTGCTGGGTGAGTTCCCAGAGCACGTGATAGACCGTCGTCTGCGCCTCCTGCACCCGGTGCACCGACGAGGACGGCACCACGAACAGGTGATCGACGGCGTCCGACTCGGCCATCCGGCCGCCGTCGTATCCGGCGAGACCGACGGTGACCATGCCCCGCCGGGTGGCCTCCTCGAAGGCCCGCAGGACGTTGGACGATCCGCCGCTGGTGGAGAGCCCCACCGCGACGTCGCCGGCGCGACCGAACGCGCCGATCTGCCGGGCGAACACCACCTCGAACCCCACGTCGTTGGAGAGCGCGGTGAGCACCGCGACATCGTGGGTCAGCGATATGGCCGGCAACGGTCGGGCGGTCGTCGGCGGGTGCAGGAACAACTGCGCGAGATCCTGGGCGTCGGTGCTGCTGCCGCCGTTGCCGAACGTGAAGAGCTTGCCGCCGGCCTGGAACGCCGCCGCGAGCGCCCGGGCGCATTCGACCAGCCGGCACCCGTGCTCGGCCACCAGCGACTCGCGGAGGGTGACGATCTCCCTCGCCTTGTCCGCCGTGGATCGGGCAACGTCGGCGAGCACCGTGCCGGCGTCGGCCGCCCGGGTGTCGAGGAACGGATAGAGCGCCCCCAGTGCGCCCCCGACGCGGGCGCTCACCGAGCCTTCTCCACGACCGCGATGGCCTCCTTCGCGTGTACGAGCACCACGTCGCCGGCCGCCGCGTCGACCAGCGCGACGCTGACCTCCTCCGGCCCGCCGTCCGTGTCGACCACGGCCAGGTGGCCGGGCACCAGCTCCCGGATCCGAACCGCGACCGCGGCGTCGGAACAGGTGATGCAGGCGTCGCCGTGACAGTCGGCCGCGATCGCCGTGCTCGGCCGACCGGCCGGCGGGAAGAACGCGTCCCGGGTCACCGGGCCTCCTCCGGTTCGAGCAGACCGGGCTGCTCGAGGAACACGTGCACCAACTCCCACAGGAGGTGATAGACCGTCACGTGGACCTCCTTCACGATGCACGGATCATCCGAGCGAGCGACGACGAGATGGTCGGCGGTGGCGTCCCGGGCAATGTCCCCGCCGTCTCCCCCCACCAGCGCCACGGTGAGGAGGCCGAGGTGGCGGGCGGTCTCCAAGCCTCGGCGGACGTTGACACAACGGCCGTCGACGGAGAGCCCGACCGCGATGTCCTGCGGGGTGGCGAGCAGGCGCATCTGGGCGGCGAACACCTCGTCGAAACCCTCCGCCCGGGCGATCCCGGTGAGGGTGGCGGCGTCGTTGGTGAGGGAGAGCGCCGGCAGCGCCCGCTTGCCGACGATGACGGGGTGAACGAACTCGACCACGATGTGCTGGGCGTCGGTGGCCGGCCCGCCGTTGCCGAAGACGATCAGCTTGCCGCCACGATGAAAGCGCTGGGACATCTCGTAACAGGCCCGCGCGACCTGCGCGGCGTCGCCGGCGAGCGCCTCCGCAGGGGCCACCCGGCGGGCGAACGCGCGGTGAACCGCCGGGAACACGGACGATTGCATCGTCCTCCTTCAACCTCGGGAAGCGGCATACGAGTCATGCCCGTCCCGCGGCCTCTCGAAGGCGTCCGCCGAGCGCCGCAGAAAGGCATCCATGACGTGGTCCAGTTGCGCCAGGCGGGCGATCCACGACCGGAGGTCGTTGCGTCCCTTCGCCGTCAGCTCGTAGCGCCGACGCGCCGGGCCCGCCTCGGCGGCCTCCCACCTCGACAGCAGCGAACGGTCGCGCTCCAGCCCGCGCAGCACCCGGTAGACCTGACCGGATTCCACGTCGGACATTCCCATCGCTTCAAGTCGCTCGATCAGGTCGTACCCGTGACTGGGTCGCTCGAAGATCAGGAGCAGGAGGAATGGATGCAGCAGGCTGCGCAGTTCACGCCCATGCATGTCAGTCCCTTCCGCGGTCGGGCCGCCGCTCCTCCTCGCAGCTAAGCACACCGAACCTCCCGAAAATGGGGAAATGTCCAACTTGAGGTTGCGGAGCCGATGGCGTGAGAGCCCGGATCGGTGCCCCTTGAGCCACCGCCGGTCCCCACCGTGGGTTACCGGGCGGCGAGTCGGGCTTGTCGGAGCAGATACTCGCGTTCCGGAATGCTCGCCGTCTGCCGTGCCGCGGCCTGGTAATGGGCCACGGCAGCCTCGTGATCACCGGCCTGGTGGAGCAGGTGGGCCCGCACGGCGGCCAGGCGGTGGTTGCCCGTCATCCGGGGATCGGAGTCGAGCGCTTCCAGTAGTGTCAGGCCGGCCCGGGGCCCGTGGACCATGGCGGCGGCGACGGCGCGGTTGAGCGTCACGACGGGGTTGTCGTCGAAACGCTGGAGCATGTCGTACAGGTTGAGGATGTGCGGCCAGTCGGTGTCTTCAGCACGGGCGGCCTGGCTGTGCGCGGCGGCGATCGCCGCCTGGATCTGGTAGGGGCCCGGTCGGCGGTGCGCCAGTGCCGCGGCGAGCAGCGTGATGCCCTCGTGAATGGTGCGGCGATCCCAGCGACCGCGGTCCTGCTCCGCCAGCGGCACCAGCTCGCCGGCGGGGCCGGTGCGCGCCGCCCGCCGGGCGTCGGTGAGCAGCAGCAATGCGAGCAGGCCGGCGACTTCGGCGTCGTCGGGGCGGGTCCGGTGGACCGTACGGGCCAGTCGGATCGCCTCGGTGGCCAGGTCCGTACGCTGCAGGGCGACACCGGAGGTCGCCGTGTGCCCTTCGGTGAAGATGAGGTAGAGCGTGTGTAGCACCGCCCGCAACCGACCCTCGTAGTCGTGCCGGGTGGGCGGTTCGAACCTGGCGCCCGCGTCCCTGATGCGCTGCTTGGCCCGGCTGATCCGCTGTGCCAGCGTGGCCTCCGGCACGAGCAGGGCATGGGCGATCTCCGCCGTGGTCAGCCCGCCCACCGCTCGCAGGGTCAGAGCGATCTGCGAGGCCGCCGTGAGCGCGGGATGGCAGCACAGGAAAAGCAGCGTCAGGGTGTCGTCGGACGCCTCGCCGGTGTCGGCCGCCGGAGCCAGCCAGTCGGCGGGTGGTATCTGCGCCGCGAGTGTCGCCTCGCGCCGCAGACGGGACTGCTCGCTGCGCAGGTGGTCGATCAGGCGTCGGGAGGCGACCCGGATCAGCCAACCCCGCGGGTTGTCCGGTACGCCTTCGGCGGGCCATTGCGTCGTCGCCGCCAGCAGCGCCTCCTGGGTGGCGTCCTCGGCCTCGTCGAAGTGCCCGTAGCGGCGCGTTACCGCTGCCAGGACCTGTGGCGCCAGTTCGCGCAGCAGGTCATCGCTCATCCGTGCACGGGTCGCAGTTCGACGCGGGTGGACACGACGCCGGCGAACCGGGCTGCCAACTCGACCGCACGGTCGTGGGTCGCCACATCGATGATGCCGAACCCGGCGAGGAACTCCTTGGTTTCGGCGTAGGGCCCGTCGGAGACCACCGGCGTGCCGCCGCGGAGGTCGACCGTCTGCGCGCGTGCCGGCTCGGACAGCCCGAAGGCGCTGACCAGCTCGCCGGTGGCGGACAGTTCCCTCTGCAACGCCTGCATCGCCTCGAAGTGGGCGGCGATCTCCTCGGGCGACATCGCATCCGGGCCGGTGCCGGCCAGTGCTTCCCAGGCCGACGGGCCACCGTAGGTCATCACCATGTACTTCACACCGTCACCCTCCGCGTTCACTCGATCGGACATTGATACCAGTTGACTTCCTCCCCACGGCTGAAGCCGGGGGATTCCCGTGGCTGAGGCGTCTTCACGCCGCGAGCCGTTCGGGTGGTTGACGCTTCCCAGACCGCCCGACGGCGAGGTCTCCACGCCCTGTCACCGCCAGCCCGGCGGCGAGGATGTTCTTGGCCGCGTTCACGTCGGCGTTGTCCTGGTGCCCGCAGGCGACGCACCGGAAGACCGCTTGGCTCTCGCGGGACTCCCAGGCGACATGCGTGCAGGCGTTGCAGGTTTGCGACGTGTACGCGGGGTTGACCTTGACGACCTGCGCCCCGTGGTACCGGGCGGCGTGCTCGAGAGCGAGCAGAAGACCGCCCCAGCCTTTGGTGAGGATGGCCCGGTTCAGACCGGCCTTCTGCCGAACGTTGCGGCCGGGTTGCTCGGTGGTGCCTTTGGCACTGGCGGTCATGTTCCTGATTCGCAGGTCCTCCACGACGACGATGCCGTGGTGACGGACGAGCCGCACGGCGGTCCGGGCGGCGAAGTCGGCCCGCCGGTCGCGGATGCGGGCATGAAGGCGGGCGAGTTCGCCACGCGCCGCGTCGCGGCGGCCCGACCGACGGTTACGGCCATGCACACGCACCGACCGGGACAACTGCTGCTGCAACCGCTTGAGCCTCACCGCCTCGCCTGGCCTGACGAACTCCTGGTCGCACAGTTCGCCGTCTGAGGTGGCGACCGCCACGGCCACACCTCGATCGACTCCGACCGGCAGCTTGCCGTTCGGCACCGCCTCGCTCACGCCGTCCTCGACACAGAACGAGATATACCAGCGTCCACCGGACCGGCTGACCGTGGCGCTGCGGATCGTGCCGCCGACCGGCCGGGTCCAACGGAACCGCACCGGACCGAACTTCGGCAGGCGCACCTCACCCCACCGCCGACTGAGCCGACGCACCGCGAGGTGTTTGGGGTCGGGAAACCGAAACGACGGTGCGGTACGCGACTTCGACCGCCACCGCACCTTCCACGTGCCATGCGTCTTGCAGGCCCGGTCCAGGTCCCGCAACGTCTGCTGAAGCGTGTGGGACGGAGCGTCGGCCAGCCACGCGCAGTGAGGGTCCTTCTTCGCTTCGGCCATCTGCCGGGCCTGCTCGACATAGCCGATGAACCCGCCCCGTCGACGGTACTCCCGGCGCTGCTCCAACGCGGTGTTCCACACCGCCCGACACGCCGCCCCCACCTGCTCGGCGTAGGCGACCTGCTCATCGGTGAACGCAAGCAGGTAACGACGGCCGGCAAGCATTCAGCGGCCCTTCTGCAACTCGACGTACCGCTCTATCGCCGCCAGCGGGGCGCCGCCCGTGGTCGCCACGAAGTACGAGTTGGTCCACAACGTCGGCAACCGGGAACGCAACGACGGGAACTCCTCCCGCAACACCCGCGAGGTACGTGCCTTGATCGCCTTGACGAGCCTGTGGACGCCATACTGCGGGTCCACCTCCACCACCAGGTGGACATGGTCCGGCATGACCTCCAAGGCCGCCAGCCACGCCCCTCTGTCCTCAACTACTTCCCGGATGAGCTGCGTGAGCCGTTCCTCGACCCGGCCGTCGAGCACCTTGCGCCGATACTTTGGGCACCACACCACATGAAAGGCGCACTGGAAGACGACGTCGCCGTTCGACCGCACCGTGACGGACACCCAGCCAGCATACAATCCACCGCTATCTACTGTCCGCCCACAGTCGACGCGCTATCCCCACGGCTGAATCCGGGGGTCTGCGCGCTACGCATTTCGATCACAACGGTCGAATCCGACCGGCGGCCACAACGCCGGCCTTGTTCCCCGCCGGCCGCACCCATCCTCCCGGCGCCTCCGTCACCGGCGGAAAGATCTTGGCAGCGAATCTCGACCGGCGTGTAGAGAACGGGTGGCCGGCTCCGACGTCCCGGGTACAACGACGACCCGACGAGGAGAGCCCCATGACCGCCAACGTCGCCACCCGTTCCGCCAGCCGCCCGACCGGTCTGCGCCGCACCGGATCCATCGCCCGGTGGGTGGTGCAGGTGTTCCTCGCCGTGCAGTTCGTCTCGGGCGGGGTGCTGAAGCTCATCGGCGACGCGCGAATGGTCGACCTGTTCACCGACATCGGTGCGGGGCAGTGGCTGCGCTACCTGGTCGGCGTGTGCGAGGTGGCCGGCGCCCTCGGTCTGCTGGTTCCGCGGCTGGCCGCGCTGGCCGCCCTCGGCCTGACCGGGCTCATGGCCGGGGCCGTGGTCACCAACGTGCTGATCGGCGCCAACCCCACGGTGCCAGCCGCGTTCCTGCTACTCGCGGCGGTCGTCGCCTACAGCCGCCGCGCTCAGATGCGCCGCCCTACCCCCACCCGTTGAGACCCCAACCGTTCGAACGCCCGACCCGGTGAAAGGAACCATTGCCATGACCGACAAGACCCTCGGCGGCGCGTCCGCCAGCACCCCCCACCCAGCCCTGAAGACCCTTGACGTACTGGTCGGCACCTGGGATGTCTCCGGGCCCGGGCACCACGGCACCGTCACCTACGAGTGGATGCCGGGCGGACACTTCCTGGTCCAACGCGTCCACCTTGTCCAGGACGACCACACCACCTCCGGCATCGAGTACATCGGATACGACCCCGGGAGCGGCACCCTGAAGTCGCACTTCTTCGGCAGCACGGGAGAGATCCTGGAGTACGTGTACGAGGTGGCCGACCGCGAGCTGACCATCTGGTTCGGCGAGCCAGGCTCGCCGGCGAGGTACCGCGGGACCTTCGACGCGGAGGGCACCAGCGCCACCGGAGCGTGGGCCTGGCCCGGTGGCGGTTACCAGTCCACCATGACCCGCGTCCAACCCGCCGTCCGTTGACAGCCTGGTGGGGTGGTGTCTCTCAGCGGGAACGCCGCAGTGCTGAGGCCGTGACGGTGAGCACGGAAAGGGCGACCAACGACAGGCACGGTCCGAAGGCCGTCCATGGGGCGCGTTCCACGTACGGCATGCCCTCGGACAGCACGAGGCCCCAGTCCGGGGTCGGTGGTTGCGGACCGAGGCCGAGGAAGCCGAGTGCCGCCAGGGCCAGCGCGATGCCCGGGATGCGCAGCAGCGCGTGGCGGGTCAGCGGCCCGAGCACGCCGGGAAGGATGTGACACCACAGGGTCCGGGCCCGTCCGACACCGAGCACGGGCAGGATCGCCACGTACGGCTGTGCCCGTGCCTCCACGACCAGAGCCGCGGTGTGCGCTGCCAGGGGCGCCCAGCCGACCAGCAGTACGGCGGCGGCCGCGGCGCCGGTCGACGGGCCGGTGACCGCGACGACGAGCAGCCCGGCCAGCACCGGCGGCGCCGCGTTCGCCATCTCGATCGGGCCGGTCGCCGCCCGGGGAAGCAGTCCGACCACGAGCCCGATCAGCAGGCACGCCGCGCACAGCAGCAGCGCGGTGCCGATGGTCGTGGCCGCGCCGTGGCCCAGCCGGGCGAGCAGGTCCCGCCCGGAGGCGTCGGCGCCCAGCGGCAGGTCCCACGAGGGAGCCGTCAACCGGCCACGGTCGGCGGCGTAGGGGTCGCCGGCCAGCCCGGCGACGACGAGGACGGTGAGCACGAGCGTCGCCACGCCGGTCGTGATCCACAGGCCGCGGTGCGGGGCCGGGGCGTGCGCGGCCACCGGCAGGGCGCCGGAACGCAGCGCGGGGCCGAGCAGTGCGCGGCGCAGCAGTTCGGCGCCGATGCCGGCCACGACGCCGAGGACGAGCAGGATCAGCACGCCGCCCTGCAGCATCGGGAGGTCCTGCGTCTGGGCCGCGCCCAGGGTCACCCGGCCCAGCCCGGGAACGGCGAAGACCCGTTCGACGGCGACGCCCCCGCCGGTCAGGCCGATGAGCACCAGCCCGATCTGCGGGAGCAGCGCGGGCAGCGCCCGCCGGAGCAGGGCGGCGGCGGTACGGGCACGGCCGGCCCCGGCGGTCGCCCAGGTGATCGTCCACGGCTCCGCCGCGGTACGGGACACCGCGTCGGCCAGGAGCATCCCGATCAGCCCGCCGGCCGGGAGTCCCAGCGCCAGCGACGGCAGCACGGCGTGGTGCGCCGAGTCCCACCCGTACGGCGGAAAAGCGCGCAGACCGACCGCCCCGACGATCAGCAGGACCGAGGCGAGCAGGAACTCCGGCAGCGCGGTGAGGGCTGCGGCCCCCGCCCCACCGCTGCGTCGCGGGGTGCCGCGCAGCGCCGCCCGGAGTGCGGGCAGCGTCAGCAGCCCGGCCACCACGGCGGCGACCAGCCCGGCGAAGGCCGTCAGGGTCAGCGAGACCCCGGTGGCGGTGAGCAGGTCCGGCAGCACGGGCCGGCCGCTGACCCAGGACGTGCCGAGGTCCCCGCGCAGCAGTCCGGAGAGCCAGCGGTCGAGCAGCGCGAGCGGGCCCGCGTCGAGGCCGAGTTGCTCGCGGACCGAGGCCAGCGCCTCGGGGGTGGCCTCCTGCTCGGCGGAACGCCCGCGCAGCACGGTGAGCGCGGGGTCGCGCCCGGACAGCCAGGGCAGGACGCCGACCAGGGCGATCACCGCCCCGGCCGCGCCGATCCGGGACAGGGCGGTCACCCCGGGAAACGGCCGGGGCCCGGCTTTCAGGAGGGGTGCGGCGGTCACGCTGGCGCGGTTCGGGCCGTGATCAGCGTACGCTCGCGCGAGTCGCGCTCCACGCCGGTGAACGCGCCGGACTCCCCCTGGATGACCCGCTCGTGCAGCAGCGGGATCGCGGCGTCCGACTCCAGGATCAGCTTCTCCGCCCGCATGATGGCCGCCTGTCGCCGCGGGCCGGCCGTGGTGGCCGCGGCGGTTCTCAGGGCGGCGTCGATGGCCGGGTCGCAGAGCTGGGCGATGTTGAACGAGCCCTCGCAGGAGAAGTCGCTGTACATGTAGGCGACCGGATCGCCGGAGTCCAGGACGGTGGCGCGGGACAGGACGAAGGCGTCGAACCTGCCGGCCAGGGCGTCGGCCTCGATCTGGGCGTACTCGCGTACCTCTTGGCGCACCGTGAAGCCGGCGGCTTCGAGCTGCTGCTGGAGTTGCACGGCGACCTCGGGCAGCTCGGCCCGGTCGGTGAAGGTGGCCAGCACGATCGGGGTGCCGTTCACCTTCTTCGCGGCGGTGTTCTCCCGCTCGAGGCGTGCCTCGGCCGCCCAGGGCAGAGCGGGACCGAGCAGGCCGGCGGCGACGTCGGCGCGGCCCTCGTAGACGGTGTCGACGATCGGTTCGCGGTTGATCGCCTGGCGGGCGGCGGCCCGCACGGCGGGGTCGGCGAACGGGCCCTTCTTCGTGTTGAGGTACAGCGTGTTGGTGCGGGGCATCGGCACCTCGAACACCTTGTCGGCGTCGAGCAGACCGGCCTGCGACACCGGGACGGCCTCCACCACGTCCACCGTGCCGGTCCGCAGCGCCGCCGCCCGCGCGGTGGCGTCCGGGACGAAGCTGACGTCGATCCCGGCGGCCTTCGCGGGCCCGCCCCAGTAGCCGTCGTAACGGTCCAGCTTGGCGGTCGTGGTGTTACTGGAGATCAGCCTGAACGGGCCGGTGCCGCGCCCGGCGGGGTTGACCACGCCGTCCGCTCCGTAGGCCGCGGCGGACAGGATGGAGAGCTGCGGGCTGGACAGCCGCTGCGGCAGCAGTGGGTCGGTTTCACGGGTGGTGACCAGGACCGCCTTGTCGGCGGCCGCGGGATCCGGCTGCACGGTCAGCTCGACGCCGTCGAGGATGCGGGGCTTGGGACTGGCCTTGGTCGCCGCGGTCAGGGCGGCCACCACCGACGCCACGGTGAGCGGGGTGCCGTCGTGGAAGGTGACCCCGCTCCGGATCTCGAACCGCCACGTCCTCGGGTCGTCGAGCGGGGTGAAGGCGGTAGCGAGGGCAGGCTGCGCGATGCCGTCGGCGTCGAGGGTCACCAGGGTCTCGGCCGTCGACCAGCGGGACAGCTTGAACGCGTCGTCGCTGAACGGGGTCAGTCCGCTGCGCGGCGGCAGCAGCATCGCCACCGAGATCCGGTCGTCGCCGGTGGCCTCGGCGGTGTCGCCACCGGCGTTGAAGCAGCCGCTCAGCAGCAGCACGCCGGCAACGGCGGCGGCGAGGCGTAGGCGGGATGAAGGCACGGTGATTCTCCGATGGGTAGGGGACTCCGGTGTTTCAGGCCGGAAATCGGGGCACCGCGGCGAGCAGCGCGCGGGTCTCCGGGTGTTCGGGGCCGGCGAGCAGGGCGCCGGTCGGGCGGTCCTCGACGATCCGGCCCTCGTGCAGCACCGTGATCCGGTCGCACAGGGCAGCCGCCGCGGACAGGTCGTGGGAGACCAGCAGCAGCGCGGTCCCCCGGGTCTCGGACGCCTGGCGCAGGGCGTCGACGACGTGCGCCCGCAGCGGGGCGTCGAGGCCGCTGACCGGCTCGTCGGCGATCAGCAGTCGCGGCTCGGGGCTCAGCGCCCGGGCGATCGCCACCCGCTGGGCCTGCCCGCCGGAGAGATCCCGGGCGCGGGCCGTCCGCAGGTCCGCCGGCAGCCGTACGGCCTCCAGCGCCGCCACGGCCGCGGCGGTGAGCCGGGCCCGGTCGGTGACCCCGCACAGCCGGCGAATCGGCTCCGCGACGATGTCGAGGACCCGGGCGCGCGGGTCGAGGGTGGACCCGGGGTCCTGCGGCACGTACTGGACGACCCGGCGGAACCAGCGCAGCCGGTGGACCGGTCCGGGCGTCACGTCCCGGCCGTCGCAGCGGATTGCCCCGGCCTGCACCGGTTCCAGGGCGAGCAGCGCCCGTACCAGAGTGGACTTTCCGGACCCGGACCGGCCGACCAACGCGACGCGTTCACCGGCGGCGATCCTGAGGTCGACGCCGTCGAGCACGGGCAGGGCGGACGCCGAGCGGTGGGACGGCGGGTAGGCGTGCCGAAGCCGGTTGCACTCGATGACGGTCATCGGCGTGCGGCCAGGGCGTCCGCCGAGAGCCGGGCGGCGTCAACGAGGTCACGGGCCCGGGGATGCCGGGGGTCGTGCAGCACGTCGAGGGCCGGGCGGTCCTCGACAACGCGCCCCTCGTGCAGCACCACGATGCGGGTGCACAGCTCGGCGGCGACGGCGAGGTCGTGCGTGATGAACAGCAGCGCCGGGCCGTCCGGGCCGCCGGTACGCTCCCGTAGCAGCCGCACGATCGCGGCCTGGGTGACGACGTCGAGGGCGGTCGTCGGTTCGTCGGCGATCAGCAGTGGCGGGCGGGCGGCCAGGGCCACGGCGAGGCAGGCGCGTTGGCGTTGCCCGCCCGAAAGCTGGCTCGGGTAGCGGCCGGCGACCCGCTCCGGGTCCGGCAGGCCCACAGCGGCCAGCAGTTCGAGAAGCACCCGCCGGGTGTCGGCGCGCCGGACGTCGCGGTGCAGTGGCAGGGCGACCTGTTCACCGATGGTGACCAACGGGTGCAGCGCCAGTGCGGGGTCCTGGAGCACCGCAGCGGGTCTGAACGCGGCGCCGCGGCGGGCGCACGGCAGACCGAGCACCTCCTCGCCGGCGATGCGGATGCTGCCGGCGACGACCAGGCCCAGGGGCAGGACACCCAGCACGGCCTTCGCGGTGAGGCTCTTGCCGGACCCGGAGGCGCCGACCAACGCGACACGCTCGCCCGGCGCACACGTCAGGTTGACATCGGAGACGAGCGCGCGACCGTTCCCGTGTACCCACAGGTCGGTAGTGGTCATAACCACCTGCCCCACCACACCCCCAGAAAACGAGATCGGTTTCGTCGCCCGCGTAGCTGCCGCCCGGCGGTAACGCCGCAGGCCCGAGCCCTCCGGCGGTGAACGTTACAATGAAAACCGTTGCCAACAAAATCGTGGCGTCACCCGACCCACGTGTTCAGGTTCTCGAACCCAACGGATCCAGCTTTCGTCGCAGGCAGCCGCCCGCCGTTGCTGGCCCGTCAGTCCCCGAGGACCATCCGGCGGGCGCCGACGGGCCAGAGGACCGTGGTCGGGATGCCGTGGCGCCGCGCCCAGCCGACGGTCCGGTCCGTCGACGCCGCGTGGCAGCCAGGTTCGCCGTCCCACACCGCCACGAGTCGCTGCACCCGTCGCACCAGTTCCCGGTTGGCGGCCACGTAGGCGGCGGTGTGCGAGCGGTCGTAGCCGGTGTGGACGACCGCCGCCGCCCGGGCGAGCAGCTCGTCGAAGGCCGTCCGGTTCTCCGGGCGGATCACGGCGGTCCGGTAGTCGCGGGCCGGGAGGATCACCTCGTGCGTGCCGCCCATCTCCAGAATCGTGCGCACGAAGACCTGATCCGCACCGGCCGCCAGGCAGGTGACGCCGTGCACCGGCCGGTCGCTGATCCGGCGCAACTCGACGCGGAGCGCGTCGGCGACGAGCAGTTCGGTGTCGCGGGTCAGGTTGATGTGCCCGGTCATGCCGACGCGCACCGGTGCGGGATCAGCCGGCATCCCCCGGTCCTCTCCGCTGCGCGGGCACCGCGGGTGCCAGCCGGATCAGCTCGAACCCGCTGTCGGACAGCACGTCGGGCAGCGCCCGGATCTCCTCGCGGTTCTGCTCCTGGACGCCGGGGGGCAGTTGGTCCCACGGCCGCAAGGCGGGATGCCGCCGCCGGGCGTCGTCGCGGGGCTCGCCGTACGTCCAGCCCTCCCCTCGCCGTTCCCGGCACCACCGTTCGTGCTCGAGGCGGGCGAGTTCCTCGATCCGGTCGTCGATGACCTGCCCGGCGGCGGAAGCGTCGCCGGTGCCGCCGCGCCGGGGCGCCACGACGCACCCGAGATTCAACAGCTTCGCGGCGATGTCCTGGACGTGGGCCCTGTTGGCCCGCCGCAGCGACTCGGGCAGCCGCGACCAGTCCACCATCGCCGGCGCGTCGCCGGGGCGCACCCCGGCGCCCTGCCGGGCCTGGAGGTACCGCTCGTGGATCAGCCGGGCCAGCCGCTCGGTGAGGTCCTCGGCGATCAACCGGGCATCGCAGGCGCGGGTCAGCACCGGATAGAGGCGGAGCTTGCCGTGCACCTCGTCTAGCAGGTCGTGGCGGGAGTCGCCGTGGAAGGCGGCGGCGAGCGCCGCCTGCTGGTAGACCGGTACGAAGACGGAGCTTTCGGCGCTCTGCCAGAGGGCGGGCGTGTCCAGCACGAACTGCAGGCCGCTGGTCTCGTCCGGTGCGCAGACGTAGATGCGGTCGTAGCGGCCTCGGTCGAGCTGGTCGAGCCCGACGAGGCCGTCGAGGTCCCGGTTGTACGCGGTGAGCTGGCAGACGGTGGTCAGGAACGGGTAGCGGGACGCCGCGACGGCGAGTTCGGTGTCGGCGTCCGGGGCGACGAGGTCCACCCGCAGGGGTGGCACGAACTGGCCGGGAGGGGTGTCGGCGTGGCGTGCCCGCCAGTGCCGAGCGGTTTCCACCAGGAGGGCTCGGCGGAAGGCGCCGGTGCCGGCGATGAGGACCTTGGTGGGTCGGCCGGTCACGGGTGGCAGCGGGTGGTGCCGGTGCAGTGCGCGGGCGGCGACGTCGTCGACGTGGAAGTAGTCCAGCCGCAGCCGGCTGGATCCAGCGGCGCCGAGTCGTCGGGCCTGCAGTGACAGGCACATCTCGGAGTCGTGGACCAGTACGTAGACCCGGGGTGGTTGCCGTCGGTCCTGGGTGAGCCGGCTGGCGGTGTTGGCGATCGCGTGGTTGCGGTCGTCGTCCTCGCTGCAGGCGTAGATGGTGTGGGCCCGGGGCAGGCCGGCGCCGCGCAACACCTGGGGGCTGGCCGGGTCGCCGATGACGCCGAGATACCGGCGTAGGCGATACTCCAGCGGTCCGAACGGTTCGGAGCGCACCACGACCACGCGTTCGCCGTCGGCGAAGAGTCGGTCGGCGAGCATGTGGGCGAACTGGGAGTCGCCGCAGACCAGGACGTGGCCACGGGCTCGCCGGGCCCGCAGGCGGCGGCTCTCGGCGGCCAGCAGCAGCCGGCTGGCCTCGGCCACGGCGAGAAGGGTGAACAGCGGGGCGGCGAACCGGGCGACCTGCAGCTGCCACGGGTAGGGTCCGGAGTTCTGGAAGGGTTCGGCGCCGAAGACGAAGAGTTGCAGGTCGTAGTAGAGCACGTCGTACGGGTCGTGCGCGGTGTCCGGCCGGGCCTGGAGCAGGCGCTCGAAGCCGACGTAGCCGAGTATGAAGGCGGCCAGTCCGATGACTCCGAACACGACTCGAAGCCACCATTCGACCAGGCGGGGCGAGCCGGCGACCGGGTCTGTCATGAGCCTGATGATATTTGACGAGGTCGATCAGGACCGCGCTCGGCGCACCCGCCTCCGCGCTACCAGCTCGGGCGGGCCGGCGGCGGGGACCACCGCGCTCGGAGGCCGTCTCCGCGGCCGGGACCGGTCGCCCGTGCGGGTACGGGACCACGCGCAGGCCGATGCCGCGGTCGGTGCGAGCGTGTTGCTGACGGCGGACGCGGCTGCGGTTGGTGCCCCGTCCGGCTCGACCTGCTCACGGGCGACGGCACCGCCCGGCCGGTCGGGCCCGGTCACGGGAAGTCGTCGGGCTTGGTGTCGGGCAGCGCGGCCAGCAGTTGCCCGGCCAGCCGCCGTACGGTGGCGTCGTCCTCCTGGCGAGCAAGCCGCGCGAGCACAACCCGGGTCCGGATGTCCCTACAGTAGTGGCGGGTCAACCCGAGCAGCGCGGTCCGCCGGATCTCCCAGTCATTGTCGTCAGCCAGCCGTAGCAGCAGCTCCTGCACCCCCACTCGGCCGGCCAGCGTGGCTCCCAGCTGTTCCACGGCCCGGCGCCGGACCTCGAGGTCCGGGTCGTCGCGGACCAGCCCCACCAGCAGTACCCGGACCTCCGGGTCGGCTCCGAAGTGCGCGCCGAGCGCGGCGGCGATGCGGGCGCGGATCGCCGGGTCCTGGTCTGCCAGGCGGCGCAGGAGCCGCAGTGTCACCGCCATGGATGCCGAGCCCTGCTCGGTCAGGCAGCACACCGCCGCGTCGAACACGGCAGGGTCGCTGTCCGATTCGACGCACTCCAGCAGCACGTCGGTCACCAGATCGGGGCTCCCGTACGCGCAGAGGGCCTGCACGGCGGCCAGCCGGATGCCGACGTAGCTGTCTCGGCGGGCCCGCCGGCACAGTGTCTCCATCAGGCCGTCGGTCTCGCCGTGGCGGGCCAGCGCCTGGGCGGCCGCGCGCAGCACGTTCGGGTCGGGGTCCCGGCTGACCTGCTCGGCCAGGCACTCCAGCACCTCAGGGTCGGGCGGGTCGGCGAGGCGGGTCAGGCGGAGGGTGACCCGCAGCCGGACGATCGCGTCCCGCTCCTGGGAAGCGCGGCTGATGAGCAGATCACGAGTGGCGTGCCCGAGTAGCGGCCGACCGGTGAGGAGGTCGACCGCGGCGAGCCGGACGCTCGCGGTCGGGTCGCGGTGAGCTTTCTCCAGCAGCAGTTCTCCGGTGCGGTGGTCCGGGTATGCCTCAGCCAGCGCGCGCACCGCGGCGAGGCGCACCGTCGCGTCCTCGTCGGCACGGGCCGCGTGCGCCACCACGGTCCATCCGGTGTCGTCGGCGCGGTCCCGGTCGATCAGCGCGGTCACGGCGGCGGCACGCACGGAGGCGTCCTCGTCCTGCTCGATCTGATCGACCAGCCGGGCTCGGCAGCGTCCCTCCGGGTCGGATACGAGCGCCAGCCGCTGCACGGCGACCGCGCGGAGCCGCGCGGAGGTGTCCGAGCCGGCCAGCTTCAGCAGCAGTTCGATGCTCTCCGGGCCGGACCGCCCCGGCAGCAGCTCGCTCACCACGCAGCGCCGCACCTCGTCCGGGGAGTCGCCGGTCACCCGCTCCAGCGCCCGGGTGCGGGCGGTCCCGGCGTGCTCCGGCAGGGCCAGCAGCCCCTCCAGCGCGCACTGCACCACGCCCGGGTCGGTGTCGGTGGCCAGCAGTCGCTGCAGCGTCTCGGGGGCCTCCGGGAGGTCGGCGCAGCGCGTGGTGAGCACTCCGGCGGCGGCCCGCCGCACCGCGGTGGCGGGGTCTTCGGTGGCCCTGGCCAGCACCTGGCGGACGTCCTCGGAGAGCTCGGTCCGGCCGCCGAGGGACTGCACGGCCAGCGCGCGCACCGCGAGATCGGGTGAGTCGGCAAGGTTACGCAGCACGTCGACGTGGTCGGGGTCGGCGCCGAAGTGCGCGACCAGAGCCCGTACGGCGGCCTGCCGCACCGCGGTGGAGACCTCGGCCTGTGCCTGGGCGAGCAAAAGGTCTCGGCATCGGCGGCGGCTGCGGCTGGTGGTGGTGTCCAGCCGGCCGGCGGCCTCGGCCAGCCCCGCGACCAGGGTGAGGTGGGCCTGCCGCTCGCGGCCCTGCCCCAGTTCCCGGACCAGCAGTTCCTCCAGCTGCTCCTCGGCGGTGGAGAGCGCCGCGGCGATCCGGGTGGCGAATGCGGAGCCGGAACGCCAGCTGGTCCGCACCCCGCGACGGCGGTACCAGTGCAGGAAGGCTTCCCGGCCGGGCCAGCTCGGTCCGAGCGCCCGGATCGAGGACAGCAGCTCCTGCTCGGTGAGCTCCACCAGGTTGGGGTCGTCGGCGGAAATGCCGTGTTCGACCAGCCGCACGACCTGGCACAGCACCGCGTCGCCCGCGCCGGCCAGCTCGGCGGGCTGCGGCGCCTCCGCCACGCACTGCGCGGCCAGCACCAGGTTCCATGGCGGGCCGGTCAGGTTCAGCGGCGGCCAGGGTTGGTTGGCCTCGGTGGCGAGCAGGATGACCAGGTCGTTCGCGGTCTGGGCGGGCAGGGCGCCGGCGACCAGCCGGAGCACCTCCCGCCAGGACGGGTCGGCCCAGTGCTCCCGGAACAGCGCGCGCAGTTGGTCGAGGCCCCAGGCGTCCGGATCGTGCTCGAACCTGTCCACGATCTCCTCTGCGCAGAAGAACTCCAGGAACGTGCGGTGCACGAACCCGAACAGTCGCAGTCCGTACCGTTCCAGGATGAAGCTTCGCTGACGCAATTTGTCGATCATCGAGTAGGCCATGGCGAGCGCCCGCTCGTTCTCGAAACCGTAGAACGCGACGAGGTCGTCCCGGAAGATGCGGGCCAGCTCGTCGGATTCAATGTAGTTTCCTGCCGGGCCGGACTCCCGGAACTGCATCCAATACGCCAGGTGGCGCACCAACCGGCGCTTCGCCTGCAGGTCCAGCAGCGGCACGTCGCTGTGGCTTTCCCGCAACTGTTTGGTCACGTCCCACTCGGAGATCAGGACGTCCGTGACGTGCGCGTAGAGCCGGTGCCGGTTGCGGGGCAGCGGGTGGCCCCGGCCGACGATCGCCATGAGCATCAACAGCAGGGGGTTGCCGGCGATCTCGTGCATCGCTCGGGACCTGCGCACCACGTCGAGAATCTGTCGCCGCTGCCGGTCCGCTTCCGCCGTTGGGGTGGGCATCACGTAGCGGTACCAGTTGCCGAGGAACCGGGCGATTCGCTCGTCGTCGAGATCCTCCAGGGTGAAGTGGTCGAAGCCGGCGTTGGCGAACGTGTGCCGCAGGTAACCGGCCGCCCGCGAGGTGACCATCGTCCGCACCCCCGGGTACTCGCTGGCGAACGTGGCGATCTGCGCGGCCACCTCCTCCCGCTGCGCGGGGTCGAACACCTCGTCCAGGCCGTCGAACAGGAACAGCGCCTGGCCGCCCTGCCGCAGGTACGCCTCCAGCACGCCCTGGTCGATTCCGGCCAGTCCCTGCTGGTGGCGGTGGCCCACGTAGTCCAGCAGGCCGTCGCACCGCCCGTCCCCGCAGTGCGCGGCGTAGGAGCGCAGCTCGATCAGGACGGGTAGGTACCGGTCCAGCGCCGCCAGCCGGGGCTCGGCGCAGACCCCGGCCAGCGCCAGCGCCAGGTACCGCGCGGCCGCCGACTTGCCGGAGCCGGGGTCGCCGAGCAGCACGATCGCTCGCCGGCCCGGATCGCACACCACGTCGAACAGGGCCAGCGCGTCCTTGGCCGCGTATTCTTCCCAGAGCCGCTCCACCTCCTCCGGGTTGACCACCCCGGGCAGCCCGCTGGCATAATCGTCGCCTGTGGAGCTGACCCAACGCCACCAGGCCAGTGGCATCTCCGGCCGGGTGTCCTCGTGCACGCGAGGCTCCACGAACATCTTCGGTAACCCGACCGTGAGATATCCGATGGTGGGGCGTGGTGAGACCGCGTCCAGCGGAACGGCCTGATACCTCAGCGCCAGCTGTTTGTAGTACTGGCTGCGCACGGCTTCCGGCAGGTGGGTGTCCGGGTCGGCGGGCTCGCGCGCCGGGGATCGGCCGCTGCGCACCTCGGCCAGTGCCACGGTCACCTTGGCGGCGAGGTCGTCCACCCCAGAGAAGAAGGCACAGAGGTGGCGTTCCTTGAGCTCCCGGCGCAGCGCGACGATCTGCTGCCAGTCGGCGTCCCGGTCGATCATGCCGACCGGCCAGGGCGTGTCCTCGGCGAGCAGGAAGATCAGGCAGGGCTTTCCGGCCGCGAGTGCCTCACGGTACTCCAGTTCGGTGATGGAGGAGTCCTGGCCGGGCGGCCGGAACCCGTACCGCCAGGCGAACAGCCCCACGTAGAGATCGCACCGGCGCACGTCGGCCAGGCAGCGTTCCAGCGGTGGCCGGACGTCGGCGCCGTACGCCTCCATGGCCACGTCCTCGATCTCGAGACGACGTGCCACGACGTGCACGGCAGCACGATATTCCAGCAGGTCCTTTTGGGTGGCCGAAATGTAGACCTTCATGAACGGCAAACTCCAGGGGGTGGCTGGCGACCGCACCAATGAAAATATCAGCTGCCTTCACATCCCTCTGTCCCGCAAACACTCGCCACCCCTGCCGTACATGGGAATCCCGCCAACGGTGGGCCTATGATGGCGACAGGACAGATACGGATCCGGGCGAGCCGAATCCCGTGCTCACGGGGAGTTTCGGTAATCCCACCCGGATCCGTGTCGGTGCGGGTCACGGCGGCGTACGTCAATCACCATGGGACCGCATTCCGCGGACGACCGCGGACCGGTGCCGGCAATGCGGAGGAAGCCATGCTCACGGTGGGTGAGGTGCACACCAGCCTGCTGCAGCACAGCACGGCGCTGACCCAGGAGCAGAGCTCCGAGGTGCTCGGTCTGGTCGAGGGCGAGGTCGTGCTGACCTCCCGACGTCCTTCGCTCTACGCGGTGTCGCCCGACGTCCGCACCGGCGTGGACTGCTGGCTTCCCAGCGCCAGGAAGCGCCAACTGCGCGGGGTGGGTGCGGTGGTCACCCGGGCCATCATCACCGGCGGCCGAATCGTGCAGGCCTCCTCGGTCATCCAGGTCGTCGCCGGAGATCGCCGCCAGCCATGGTCGCACTATCTGGCCAACCCCGGCGTCCTCGAGACGGTCGGCAGGCTGGACGCCGCGGACCTGACCGCAGGCTTCCTGCACGGCAACAACGCGGACGTGCTGAACCTGGAGGCGATCACCGGCCGGGTACTCGACGGCGTGCAGATGTCCGACCTGCTGGACCGGCACCCGCCACTGCGCTCGGCGCGCACCCGGCTGCGCTGGACCGCGCAGGTAGACCAGCAGCCGGGCCGAGCCGTCTCGGCGGTGGTCACCGTGGACTCCCCCACGCTGCGCACGGTCGAACTCGTGGTCGGCCCGCAGGACGTGCCGGCCGCCGTGGCCGGCCTCTGCGAAGATCTCGCGCTGCACGATTGGCTGCTGACCATGCTGTCCTCCCTGGTGGAGGCCGCGGTCACCCGACCGGCCTCCGGGCAGGAGCACATCGAGCGGCTGCGGCCGGTGCTGGAGCACCTGCTGCACCTGTGGCTGCCTGGCGCTCGGGTCCACCCGCGGCTGCGGCCGATCTGGGACCGCCTGGAGCAGGTACCCGGGTTCAGCCGGCAGTGGAAGTCGTCGGTCAACTGGATCCGGGATCAGATCAGCGTGAACAACATGGCACTGCTGCGCGACCTGGCCGACCGGGTGGCGGTCAAGCAGCCGTGCGGCCGCTGACCACGCTCACTCGCCGATGAACACGTAGCTCAACCGGTCGACCAGCTCGCTCGGCAGCTGCAGGCCCTCGCCGCCGGCTCGCTTGGCGACCTGCTGCGCGACTGCCGGCGGTACCGCCACCTGGCCGAGGATGGTCCGTACGGCCAGCTCCACCGGCAGGTACTGGGTGTCCATGAGGGTCAGCGTGCGGTACGCGCAGAACGGCGCGGCGGCCGGATTCAGCTGGACGATCGCCGGCAGCTCGTCCCAGTCGTTGGGCAGCTCCCCGGCAAGCCGGCACGGCTGCCTGATCGTCTCACCCCGGTGCCGTAGCACGCCCAGCCGGGTCAACTGCCAGACCGAGGCGAGCAGCGCGCAGGCCCACACCCGGGTGTTCGGCTCGTCGGACCACAGCTCGATGTCGACGAAGATGGAGTGCTGGGGATCGCCGGACTGCACCGGCGGGGACCACGGCCGCGGCAGGGTCATCGCCGGGGCGTCGACGTGCCCGGGCGACCGCTTGCCGTTGGACAGCCAACCCGACTCGCTCAGCGGTGGGCGACTCCCGGTGGTGTGCCGGGGCGGTTCCACCACCAGTGTGTCGACCACCAGCTGGGCCAGCTCGACACCGTCGTGCCGCGCGAAGCTGGACTCCCGGGCGACGTAGTCCAGCGTCAGGCCGTGCTCCGCCGCGGCGCTCTGCACCTGCGGGATCACCTCACCGGGGGTACCGAAGCGGTGGAAGTAGTCGTCCACCATGAAGCAGGTGCTGATCCGCGGTTGCCGGTGCGGGGGCAGGCCTCGTCGGGCCAGGGCCGGGATCGCGGCCGACCAGTCCGCGATCCGCTCGAACTTGCGCCGCAGTTCCTGACACCCGTCGCCGAAGTCCTCCGCGTAGAAGTGCCCCAACTCCACGGACAGATGCGAGTACGCCACGCTCTCTGTACGTCGCACCGCAGCTGCCTCCTGGAACCTGACATCCACGCCAATCACACGGTCTCCCATGCCGTCTCGTCGAAGAGCTTCTCGGTCAGATCCACGAAGGCGTCCACGGTCTTGACGTTCGCGATCTTGCTCTGCACGTCGTGGTCCGAGATGAGCTGCTCCCGCCACTGCAACAGAGGATCCAGCGGCACCGCGCCGAACAGCGTGGTGCGCCCGACGCCCCGCCGTCGGGCCAACTCCGACAGCTCCGCGTCGCACTTGCGCAGGAAGGCCTGTTGCGCAAGGTCGAGGTAGCCGACCTCGGGGCCGCGTGAGTCGATCACCGCTGTGCGGATGAACCGCAGCGACTCCCGCAGCCGCTCCGGCTCGTGACCGTACTCCTTGCCCATGGCCACGATCCCGCCTGCCTCGAAGGCCAGATCCGCAGCCGCGGTGACGTGCTGGGGAGTCCACCGGTGGAAGACCAACCAGCGAACGGTGACCTTGCGTAGGGTCGGGGTGGCGGTGGCTGCCAGCGCGATCTGGCTGGCGTACGACCGGCCGGCGCTGAGGTCCACCAGAGTCAGGTCGAACTCCTCCTCCAGACGAAGGAAGAGTTCGGCGCAGCGCTTGGCGATGTCGTTGGTGAAACCGAACTCGCTGCCGTTGCGCTGCCCGGGCAGGAGCACCAGCGGACCGGACCCGATGGGACGCTGCCGCAGGCTGGCCCGCTCCGACGTGGCCCACACGTCCAACTGCTCCGGAGACGGGATCTCCCCGCGCAGATACCGGTGCAGGCCGCCGCCGTTGGGCCCGGCGCCCTCCACCCCGTTGACGGCCTGCGGGATCTGGAACGTGATGCCGGCCGTCGGCGAGCCGAAATCGTAGTCCAGGTAGCAGGTGGGGCGGCCGGACAACGCGCTGCGGTAGGCGATGTTCGCCGCGGTCACCGAACGCCCGGTACCGCCCTTGTGCGACGTGACGAAGACCAGCATTCAGATCCCCTCGCTGGCCTTCTGCTGCCCGGTGGCAACGTCGTTGAGCAGCAGCAGCAGGGTGTTGGCCAGGGCGGCCGCCGTGCCGGGGCGTTCGTCCACCAGTAGCTGCGCCCGGCGCAGGCTGGCCCGGATGCTGCGCATGCTGCGCTGCATCGCCTCACCGGCGAACGTGCCGCGCATCAACTCCCGGTCGAAAAGGTATTCGGCCTCGTCGATGAGATCCTGCGCGTACGCGGCGAGCCGGCCAGCCCGCGGGAACGGCCGGTCCCAGAGCAGCTGACCGGCGCTGACCAGCGCCTCCACCACCCGCTCGGTCAGATACCAGGAGGGTGCGTCCGGCTTCGGCGCCAGCCCGGGGAAAGCACCGCCGGCGTGGTCCCACAGCCCTCGGTGCTGGCCGTCAGGGATACGCCGCAGCAGCAGGTGGTCCCACACCTCGTCCGCCAGCTCGAGCAGCTCGCTGCGCTGCCGGGCGTTGCTCAGCAGACCGGCGACGGTGGCCGCCCGCTGGAGCAGCACCGTGGAGTACTCGTTCACGTTCCACGTCATGATCGGCTTCGACGTGTCGTCGTTCAGGGTCACCCGCTTGCCTGGCGCGTGCAGGAGCAGCGCCGGCTCGTCGGGTGAGGCACGCCGGGTGATCCGCGCCCGCTGCGCCAGCTCCACCAGCACCGAGGCGATCCGGCCGAGCTCCTCGTCGGCGCCGCGCCCGCCGGCGATCAGGCCCTTCACCGCCAGCGAGGTGGCCTGGAGGGTGTAGTAGTCGGTCCGGTCACCGTCGGTCGTCCGCCAGGGAATGTCCTCGATGGGCCACCGCCGTCGGTTGCCGAAGGTCGCCACCGTCGCCCAGTAGGTCCGGGTCAGCTCCCAGCGCAGCTGCAGCGCCCGGGACAGCCGCTGCTGTTCCTCGTTGAGCAGCCCGAGCAGGCGGGTGCGTTCGGAGTTCAGGTCCTCGATGGCGTCCATCGCGATGACCGTGAAGTAGAGGTAGGGAGCGTTCTCCGCCGAGCCCTCGCGCTGCAGGCCGATCGGCTCGGTGGTCGGGACCTCCTCGGCCCCGGCGATGATCCCCCACGACCAGCCGCACTCGAACAGCATCTCGCTGTTGTCCAGGTCCTCGGTCACCCGGCCCGACCCGATGACCACGCTGCGCAGGCTGGCCATGGTTTCCCGCAGCTGCTCGCGCAGCGCGGCCACGACCTCGCGGCGCGGCAACTCGTCCTGGTTGATCATGTCGCACAGCCGGAGGCCGTACTCGTCGGTGGAGGTGAAGACGAAGGTACTAAAGCTGCGGAGGAGGCCGACCATGGCCGCGGTGAGCCGCGCGCTGGCCATCGCTTCCAGGGCGTCCAGTTGCGCCAGCAGGTCGCGTCGCTTGGTGGCGCCACGGTAGACCTTGACGAAGCCGATCGTCGCCAGGGTAAGCGTGACGGAGACCGCGAACGAGTCGACGATGTCCAGGGAGCGTTGCTCGTCGGTGAGCTCCGAGCCGCCCTCCAGCGGGGTGAGGTAGCTTCCGCCGCTGAAGATCGGGGTGCCGGTGTCGTCGGTGTACCGCGTGAAGTAGTCGGTGATCACGCTGACCAGCCGGCGGGGAATCTCGATCGCGCCGCCGATCGGGCTGAGCGCCTCGATCACCTCTTCGTCGGCGCGATCCGGGTCGTCGAGCGACAGCACGGGGACCTTGGCCGCCGGGAGCAGCAGGGTCAGTAGTTGCTCCGCATCGCTGATCGAGTTGCTGCCACTTCGACCACCCCAGTGCCATTCACCGTTCTGCCAGCAACTACGCACCGTGGCCCGCCAGATGTCGAGGATCTCCTGGCGTGGCTGTATCCGCACGATTCACCGCCGTCTGCTGTAGTCGTCGACTCGAAACTGCTGGTGGTGCCGTTCACACGATGATCCAGAATGGTCCACAACGACGTGCAACAACATGGTAGCGGGCCAGTCGAGTGCCACTTGAACAGCTTCGATGGCCGCGTGTCGGCAACCCGACCCATCGGGCGCGGTGTGAATGCCCGTGCCGGGCCGGGCGGACCTCACGGCACCGGCGCCTCCCATGATCAGGCATCGGCACTAACCGCGAGCACGGCCGGTGGTCAGCAGCATGCTCAGGTACCCGTCCCGCAGCGGCGGCGTGAGCCGCACCTCGTGGACGGCCAGGCCGTACGCACCGGCCGCGATGCTGGCCACCACCTCGGCGCGCTGCAGCGCCACGGCCGGGAACAGGCGCTGGCCGACGCTGTAGCCGCGGGAGCCGAGCATGACCGCCACGGCAAAGGGCGAGCCGGGTCGCAGCGCGCCGAGGAACCGACCGATCGCCCGCTCGGCCTCCGCGTGGTCGGCCGATATGGAGCAGGCCACGAAGAACATCGTGCCGGCGTCCCAGGCGCGCCTCGGCGCATCGAAGACACTGGTCCTCAGCACTCGGCCCACCCGCGCCAGACGGCCCCGCGGATCGGTCAGCGCCGAGTACGCCGGGTGCTCCGCGCACACCTGCCAGTACGGGTCCCAGAGCTCGTCGTAGCCGTCGATCTGCGTACGCAGCCAGCTCACGTTCGACATCGACCAGTCACACAGGTCGATCGTGCGCGCGAACGGCAGAAGCGACAGCGCCGGGTAGAGGTTCGCCCCCGAACCCACGTCGACACAGTGCGCGCCGGAGAGCTTCGCCTCGGCGAGAAAATCTCTGGTACGGCAGAGGATCTCACGATCGTCGGCACGCAGAACGGCGTAGTTGTGCCGGACGTATGCCTGGGGGTCGAAGCTGTCCCACTCGACGTCGGCATTCAACGGCCTCGGAGACTGGATCGGCGGGGGTGGCGTCGACGACTCGCCGCAACCGCCGCCAGCCGCCGGGGTCAACGTCATGGACGTGCCTCCATCGATGTCGGCGAATTACGTCGGTCGTCGTTCCGGCGTGCTCCTTCGCACTGCCCATTGTGTATCGGACGTGGTGTCGGCTCGCAAGCAGCGGCACGTCACCAACTCCAGGGAATGAAGACCTGACAGGGTTCGGTCTCCCACCAACGGCGCACCCGTGACCCGATCAGTCGCGGCCACACCATTGGCCTTGTCCATGAACTGCGGCACCGGCACAGCCTGCGGGGTTCCAAAACGCGGTCGTCGTGGTTGACCTCGCCGAAGGTGGTGCTTGACAGGGGATGCCGATGGGCAGGAGCCGCCGGCCGCCGCCCATTGCCGTCCGTCGAACCGTACGACACCTGCTTGCCGCCCACGACCGGCGACCCCGCCTCACCGCAGGACCGATGCCGTTTGCGGGGCTGGTGACGCGTTTCTCACCGGCGCCCCGCCTTGACCCGAGACCCCGTCCGCACAACCCGAGCCATTTCCGTTCGGCCCGTACCACCAGTGCCCATACTCCTGCGGCCCGGCGGGCAGGCAGCCGAGCTTCAGGTGGACGACGCAACCGTGGGGCTGACCTCGGCGGGCCGGCCGCGCCGATCGCGTCGATCGACGACGATCTGCGGGGACACTTTCCGGCACCCACACGCCCCGAGGCCCAGGCGCGGCGGGGCTCCCCGACCACATGTGGACCGGGGAGCCCCGCAGGGCGGCTGTGAGGACCGCGCCATCCTCACAGTCAGCCCTGGCGGCGGTTCCAGGGGCCGGTGACGGCGTACGTGATGCCCGGGTTGTAGACGTTGAAGAACATGGTCCGGCCGTCGGCGGAGAACGTCGCTCCGGCCAGCTCGCCGTACTCCGGGTCCCCGGTGGTGCCGACGTTGACCCGGTTACGCGCAAAGACGAACACTTCGCCGTCGGCGGTCGTACCAAGGATGTGCTGGTCCCCGATCCCGTCCTCGCACATCATCAGGCCCCCGTACGGGGACATGCAGATGTTGTCCGGGGCGTCGAACTCCGGGATTTCCGGCGCCGGCGTGGGACGGGTGAAGATGGTCTCCAGGCGCAACGTGTTGGCTCGCGGGTCGTACCGCCAGACCTGGCCGTCGTGGTCGCGGGCCGAGCCCAGCGCACGCCGGGCGAACGACGAGACGAAGTAGGCGCAGCCGTCCTTCTCCCCCCACCAAGCGCCCTCGATCTTGTACCCACCGGTGATCGGCTTGCCGTAGTCCTGGGCACGGACCGACTCCGTCGTCGCCAGCGGGTCCGGCACGTCAAGCCACTCGACGCCGGAGAAGGAGTTGCCCGCCTCGGTCACCACCGACAGGTCCGGCAGGTCCGGGACGTGCAGAGCCTGCAGCACGCCGCCTGCCCGCAGGCTCCCGTGACCGCCGAGCGGCCGGTTAGGCAGGAAGCGATAGAAGCTGCCCAGCGGTGCCACGAACGCGTCCTCGGTCTCGTAGACGATGCCGGTGCGCGGGTCGACCGCGACCGCCTCGTGCTGGAACCGGCCCATCGCGGTCAGCGGTGCCGGATCGGTGTTGCGAGCATCGTCGTACGGGTCAACCTCGAAGATGAACCCGTGGTCCTTCGTGTACCCGCGGACCCCCGCCTTGTCTTCGGTCTCCTCGCAGGTCAGCCAGGTGTGCCACGGCGTCCGGCCGCCGGAACAGTTGATGGCCGTGCCGCCCAGGCTGACGTGCTCGGAGACGGCGCGGTTCGACGCGTCGACGGCAAGCGTGCTGGTCCCACCCCCGGCGGCCGGGTCGTACGTCCGTTCCGGCGGAGCCACGACCGTGATCTTCGCGGTCGGGGAGCACTCATGGTTGCGGACCAGGCGGGTGCCGCGCGCCTCGTCGGCGAAGGAACCCATACCGTCGAACCGGCTCGGCACGACACCACCGTCCGGCCGGACGGTGCCTTCGCGCGACAGCACCGTGTAGCGGAAGCCCACCGGCAGGTCGAGCATGCCGGCTGGGTCAGGCACGAGCGGACCGTACCCGACCTCCGGGCCGGACACCCCCAGCGCGGGTGCTGCGGTGAACAGGGCGTCGACCGAACCGGCCACGGCCACGGCGAGACCGGCTCCGGCCGATCGGGACAGGAACTGGCGGCGAGACAAGGACACGGACAAGCCTCCTAGACGTCACAGACCGGAGCGGGCCGGCCGATATCGATTCGAACCGCTCGATCAACTACGTCACATCCCGCCCCACCCGTCAAGATGCTGATCGATTTGATCCCGCCAACCGCGACAGCCGACCTGGCCGAACCGGTCAAAACCGCAGAAACCAAGCCTGCCCAAAGGCCGCCCCGAACTCGCCGTGGCTGGAGATGCATTGTTCGGTAGACCCGGGGCGAGGTTGGCCTCGACGGTCTCTGGGCTGAGCAGCAGACGCGGGATGCGTCGGAGGCCGTGCGGTGCGTACAGTTCCGGGTCGGACTTGGGGTGGGACCGGGTAGACCCGGCGCAGGGAACGGGATGAGACAGCGACGCATGACGGCGGACAACATTACCGAAACCGGTCAATACGGCATTGACCGCGACCGGCTGGAGACCTGCCTCAGCGTCTTCGAGGCGTTGGAGAACCTGCCTCCCGACCACCCCGACGTGGTGCGGGTGCAACGGGCTACCGCGAAACTCTACAAGGTGATCAAGCAGCGGCGACGCGAGGAACGGCGGGATGCCATCGCGGCGGCCGACCGCGCGGTGACGGCCGCCACCGCCACCGGCGCCCCGGGCCGGATCGACGACGAGACCCAGGGCATCCCGCTCACCTCCCCCACCGTAGGTGCCACGGCCGGCACCCTGCACAATCCGCGCGGCTGTTACGTCTGCAAGCAGCGCTACCGCGAGGTGGACGCCTTCTACCATCAGCTCTGCCCGCCCTGCGCTGCATTCAACCGGGAGCGCCGGAACGCCCGCACCGACCTGACCGGCCGGCGCGCGCTGCTCACCGGCGGCCGGGCGAAGATCGGCATGTACATCGCGCTGCGGCTGCTGCGCGACGGCGCGCACACCACGGTGACCACGCGGTTTCCCCACGACGCGGTCCGCCGATTCGCCGCGATGCCCGACAGCGGAGACTGGCTGCACCGCCTGCGGATCGTGGGGATCGACCTGCGCGACCCCGCCCAGGTGATCGCCCTCGCTGATTCGGTCAGTGGCCAGGGACCACTCGACATCCTGATCAACAACGCGGCGCAGACCGTCCGCCGCACGCCCGGGGCGTACGCGCAACTCGTCGCCGCGGAGGCGGCGGCCCTGCCGGACGGCCCGCTGCCGGAGATGATCACGTTCGCCAAACCTGCCGGCCGGGACGACCCGGCGGGCAGCCTGGCCGCCCCGCCGCAGTCGGCCGCGATCCCCCCGCACGCGCTGACCGCGCTGGCGCTGACCAGCGGCTCCGCCTCGCCGGAACGAATCGCGGCCGCCACCGCCATCGACGCCGGCGGTCTGGTGCCGGACCTCGACCCGGTCAACAGCTGGGTGCAGCGGGTGCACGAGGTGGACCCGATCGAGCTGCTCGAAGTGCAGCTGTGCAACGTGACCGCGCCGTTCGTTCTGGTCAGCCGGCTGCGACCGGCGATGGCCGCAGCGACCGCCCGCCGCAAGTACGTAGTGAACGTGTCGGCGATGGAAGGCCAGTTCGCCCGCGGCTACAAGGGGCCGGGGCACCCGCACACCAATATGGCCAAGGCCGCGCTGAACATGCTGACCCGGACCAGCGCCCAGGAGATGCTGGCCGACGGCATCCTCATGACCAGCGTCGACACGGGCTGGATCACCGACGAGCGGCCCCACCCGACGAAGATGCGGCTGGCGGACGCCGGCTTCCACGCCCCGCTGGACCTGGTCGACGGCGCGGCCCGGGTCTACGACCCGATCGTCCGCGGCGAACAGGGCGAAGACCTGTACGGCTGCTTCCTGAAGGACTACGCGCCCTGCGCCTGGTGATCAGCGCGCCCGCCCCGCCGTCAGCCGCCCAAGCGCAGGCCGACACGGTCAGCACCGTCGCCCCGTCCACCACAGGTCCGAGCTGTGGTGGCTGGCGCGATGGAGTCGCATGGCCGACACGAGGAGCTTGACCGCCTCCACGTTCGCAGTGCCGCTCGCCGAGGGCGGGATCCTTCGCGACCGCAGCGAGTTCGGCGTGGGCGAGCACCCGCTCACGGCGGCGAGCGGGGAACATCCCCACCCGCCGCCGTCGTCGTCGTACGGTCAGTCTGCGGCGAGGGCCCGCGCGTCGGCCGCGACGACGCGCGCCAGCTCCACCGGGAGCCGCTGGCCGGCCTGCTGGTCGGCGTAGCGGGCCAGCTCGGCGTAACGGCCCTGGACGAGCAGCGTGCTCAGCGCGGTGCGGGTGCCGTGCTCGACGTCGGAGGTCAGGATCACGTACCCGAGCCCGGCCGGGGTGACCGCGACGGTGAAGGTGCTGGTCGCCGTCGCCCGGCCGGCCGGTCCGACGGCCTCGGCGCGCAGCGTGTGCCGACCGGCGGGCAGGGTGGTCAGGTCCAGCGCCACGCCGGGCTCGACCCGCTCGCCGTCGAGGGTGACCGTGACCGTCTCGGCGTGCGTGGTGGTGACGGTGACGGTCGGTGCCTGCGCCCGGTCCAGGGTGGCGCCGTCGGCCGGCGCGCCGATCGCGACGGTCGGCGTGGCGGGCGGACGCTGCGAGTACGCGGCGTTCCAGCCGGCCAGCTCGGCCGGGCGGTTGGTGATGATCCCGTCGACGTCGGCCTGCTCCAGAGCCTGCCACTGGTTCGCCGAGTCGATGGTCCACACCAGGACGGCCACGCCCGCGTCGTGCAGCTCGCGCACCACGCCCGGTCGGGTCAGCAGCGCCGTCCCGCTCGGGTTGTACGCGGTCAGGCCCAGCTCGCGGGCGACCGCCACCGGGTCGGCGTCGAGGCTGCCGCGCAGCAGCCCGAGGGGCAGCTCCGGGGCCAGCTCGCGGGTGTGGCGCAGCGCGTCGGTCTCGAAGCTCTGGATGAACACCCGGCCGGTCATCCGCTCCGCGCGGATCACCTCGACGATCCGGGCGACCTCGTCGCGGGTGTGCGCCCCCTTGATCTCCAGCAGCAGGTTGCCGCCCCGAACGCGCAGGTCGGCGAGCTGCTCGGCGAGCGTGGGCAGCCTCTCCCCCGCGTACGACGGCGCGAACCAGGAGCCGGCGTCGAGCGCCTTGAGCTGGGCGGCGGTGAGGTCGCGGATCCGGCCGGCGCCGTCGGTGGTCCGGTCCACCGTGGCGTCGTGCAGCACGAACGGCACGCCGTCGCGGGACGGCTGCACGTCGTTCTCGATCCAGTCGGCGTTGGCCCGCCGCGCGGTCTCCTGGGCGACCAGGGTGTTCTCCGGGGCGGCCGACGAGGCGCCGCGGTGGGCGATCACGGTGAGCGGGCTGCCGTCCGGGCGGAGGTAGCCGTTGGGTGCCAGCTCGGTGATTCGCACGTCGTCGAAGGAGACGGTGGCACCGTTGACCAGCAGGGCCTGCCCGCCGTCGGCGGAGCGTTGCAGGCTGCTGGTCCTCAGCGCCTCCCGCCCGTCGACGAACCAGCGCGCCTGGCTGCCGTGCACCTCCACGGCGACCCGCACGTCCCGGCCGGTGCCGGCGGCGTACGGGCCGGCGCCGGTGTTGGTGACGTTCCAGGTGTTGGCGGTGGTGCGCTGGGCGAACTCGAGCCCGTTGCTCGCGGTGGTGCCGCTGCGCATCGTGGCGATCCACCAGGGGTTCGCGCCGTCGGCGGGCACGTCGAGGCCCAGCGCCGTCCAGCGGGTGGCGGAGGCGACGGACTCGAACCGGACGGTCGCCTCGAACCGGAAGTCGTTCAGGTGCCGCCCAAAGGTGATCTTGTTGTTCTGGCTGGAGCTGGCGGACGTGCCGTACAGCCGGCCGTTCTCCACCTTCCAGGTGCCGTCGACGGCCCGCCAGCCGGTGGGCAGCCGGCCGTCGGAGAAGTCCTCCGCGACGGCCACCGCGCCGGGTCCGGCGGCGGCCGGCGGCGACGGGGGCAGCACGGCGAGCACGCCGGTCGACAGCGTCAGGACGGCGAGCGCGGCGATCGTGCGGCTCGGGTTCCCGCGTGGGAGGTGGGCAGGGCGAGGTGTCATGACCCGGACCGTAGGAACGCCACCGGAACGCCCGACCAACCCGGCGTGGCGGCAGCGCCAACGTCACCTCTCCAACGTGCGACGTATATCGGGCCGCTGTTGAGCGCACGTTCGCCACGGCGGCGTGGACGTCGGAATATCAGCAGGCCCTATCGCCGCCCCGGCGGGAAGCGTCACCCTCAATCGTCCGGCCCGGCTAATCACCTTGTTGCCCTGCTGGCCCCTGCCTACTGTGAGGCAATGATCTCGCGACTGCTGACGGTGACCTTCGATGCGCACAACGCGGCCCATCTGGCGCAGTTCTGGGCCGGCATGCTCGGCCGGCAGGTCGTCGAGGACGCCGGTGGCGCGCTCCTGCCCGGCGAAGACGGCCAGCTCAGCCTCCGGTTCGTCCCGAGCCGCGCGGACAAGGTGGGGCCGAACCGCAGCATGCACCTTCACCTGACCAGCGCCAGCAACGACGACCAGCAGCACACGGTGGCCACGGCGCTGAGGCTCGGCGGAAGCCACCTCGACGTCGGGCAGCGCCCCGAGGAGGGGCACGTCGTCCTGGCCGACCCCGAGGGCAACGCGTTCTGCGTGATCGGGCCGGGCAACGCCTTCCTCGCTGGGTGCGGCCTGCTCGGGGAACTCGCCTGCGACGGCACCCGGGAGGTCGGCCTCTTCTGGAGCGAGGCGCTGGGCTGGCCGCTGGTGTGGGACCAGGACCAGGAGACCGCGATCCAGTCACCGCACGGCGGCACGAAGGTCGCGTGGGGAGGCCCACCCGTGGCCCCGAAAGAGGTGAGGAACCGGCAGCGCTTCGACCTCGCCCCGGCCGGCGGCGACCAGCAGGCGGACGTCGACCGGCTGGTCTCCCTCGGGGCCGCCCGGCTCGAGGTCGGTGAAGACGGCGCCGTCGTGCTGGCCGATCCCGACGGCAACGAGTTCTGCGTGACAGGAAACTGACCACAGCGCGGCCGGGCTACGCAGCTCGGCGGCGGGCGAGGGCGCCCCGGGGGCGGCGGGGCCGAGCCAACTGTCGGGAAGCGCCTCCAGCACCTCGTACGTCGCGTCGGGCGAGGTCGGCAGCGCCTGGCGCGCACCTGCTGGACCCGCCGCCGGACAGCCGGGCGTACGCGGCGATGATGCTCGTGTGGGGGGGCTCCACGGTTACAGTTGCAGGGCGGCGCTGAGCGCGGCCAGGTACGCCCCGGCCTGCGCCCCGTTGACCAGCCGGTGGTCGTAGGCCAGCCCGAGGTCCGCCGTCATGCGCTCGCGCACCGCACCTCCGACGTCCAGCACGACCTCGCGGTGCACTTCGACCACGGCGTCGGCGAGGTCGCCCAGGTCCAGCTTCGCCGCGTCGCGGATCACCGGCAGGAACAGCCCAGTGCCGACGTCCACGGTGAGCCCGACCGACGGCTGTGCCGCGTCGATGACCCGGCCGTCCCCGGTGAGCTGGGCGTAGAGGGCAGGGAACTGCTCGTGCAACCTGGCCACGGCAGCGATGACGATCTCGGTCAGGCTGGCATCGGCGCCGGTCTCGTCGGCGGCCCGGCGCGCGTACGCGAGGGCGGCGGTCACGTCGACCCGCACGGCGGTGAAGGCGACCGGGATCTCCCGGTGTGAGGTCGTCACCACCTCGGCGATGCGGCGTTACGACGGCGGCAGCGACCGCCCCGGCAGCGCCACGCGGACGGCTCAGCGACCGGGGGCGCCGCAGCAGGGACGGCACCGGCGGCTGGATGTAAGCCGATGGTCGAGCCCGGGACGCAGTCGGCCCCGGCGGCGAGGCCCTGGCGCAGGACGCCCGCGTGCGTCGCTGCCAGCTCCTCGATCGCCTTGGAGGTCTCGACCGCCACGATCGGCTGTCCGATCTCGACGGTTGCACCGGCCGGAACCAGCCACTCCAGCAGCACATAGCTGTCGTCGTTGTTGTTGAGCTTGGGAACGCTCACCGCGACGCCCAGCTCCGCCGCCCGCGCCTGGCGCAACCTGGTGGGAGCTCGACCACTTCAACATCGACGTGAAAGTTACGAAATGCAGCGGATGCCCACGAGCGGGCGGTCGTAAAGTGCCGGGCTGCCTCCTGGTCGGAGAGGCAGAGCACCAGGCGTGGTGTGGTCGTCAAGGTCGAGGCGACAAAGAGGAGCCGCCTGGCATCAGCCAGGACCTTGTGCTTCTGAGCGGATTTCGGCGGTCCCTGATGGGCCCAGGCCTCGACGAGCACCGTCGAATCCTGGTCAGCGCCGTCGATCTCCACCCGAACCCCGTCCGCCACCGTGAATCTGCGCGGCTTCAACTCACAACCAAGCCGATCACTCAGCAGCCTGAGCATGACTCTTTCGGCACGTCGCTGTGCTGCACTGTCGCCCGCCGCCGGCTCCGGCAGGACCTCCTGCTGCACAATTGAGCCTGCGGGACGTGTGCCGGCGAGGTACTCGTTGACGATCTTCCCCCTCGAGCCGATGTAGCGGCGGATCCGTCCGTCCTCTTCGAGCCTGCGGCACACCTTGTTGATCGTCTGCCGGAGCTGTACGCCGAGCCGCCGCGCGAGCACGTCGTCGTCGAGCGGGAGCCGCGTCCGCAGCAACTCCTGCAAAACCCGCTCGGCAACGGTGAGGTTGGCTGTCTCGATTGCTCCTCTACGCCTGTTCACCGAAGCAGCGCACCTGGCGACCCCGTCTCTGCGTGCGCGAAGGCTTCCTCGGGCGTGGGTGCCGTCCATCTCTGGTCGGCAGGACGCAAGGGCATGCCACGGGCGAACACGGCGATACCGGTCAGCAACCCTTTCCACAACTCCGCCCGCCATACCGGTCCCGAACGGGTCACCACCAGCAGTCGCCGGCCATTCCACCAGCCATGGGTTTCCGGCCCGCCTTCGGCCACGACGTGGACGTCCGGAAAGTCACGGAGCGTATCCAGCGCCGCGATGAGCGAGTGGCGCGAGCTCCGACCGGCCTCGACGCACACGACGCCGTCCCCGTCGACGTGAGCACCGTCGAGTCGGTCAACCGCGTCGTGCAGTGCGGTGCGGCCAAGAACCCACCACAGCTCAGCCGTGAAGTCGGTCTGTTCGAACAGCAGCCGTTCCCTCCGCTCCGTGACACCGAACCGGCACCAGCTTCTAGCTTCCCGTAACCAGTCGGCACCACACTCACCGAGAAAGGCGGCGGGAGCAGACACCGTCGTGGTCGGCACGGAGCAGGCAGCGCCGACCGCCGGACATCCGCAGGTCGCAGAAGACCCGGTGACGCACGTTCTGGTTGTCCTCGTCGGAGACGGTGATCTCCCCCGGGTCGGTCTGCGGCAGCACCAGCAGCCAACGGCTGATCACCCGGGCCAGCCGCTGCGCCGCCGGCAGGTCGGCGGCGGCGACGGGCAGGTGAATGACATACCGCTGGGTCATGCCTCGTGTCCCCGGTCGGCACGGGCGCGGGCCTGCTCGGACTGCCAGCGGCGCAGCGCGTCCTTGAGGACGGCGGTTTCTCGGCCGCTGGCGGCCAGGGCGGCGTAGACGGTGGCCATGTCGCCGGCGACGCGGTCGAGGAAGCCGTACACGTCGGCCGGTTCCAGGCCGCGGCGTCCGAGCCCGACCGACTTGAAGCGGCGCTCACGCACCTGCCACGGCAGCAGGCTGGTGTACGCCGAGGAGCGGTAGGTCGCTCCCGGTCGCTGGTTGCGGACGCTCATCTGCTGCCTGCCTCTCCCTCGTGTACTGGAAGGGGTGGGTCCGTCCGCCCTCCCCGCACGCACGGGCCCACCCCGCCCTGCCGCCGCAGCTTCGATCAGCGGTACGACACCAGGGCTTGTGGTCATCCTGTGACGATGCGCAGCGTTGAGGCAACGTTCCACGGCAGAATTCTTCCCAGATGTATTGACTTTCTTTGCTGCTACCGATAGCTGTTACATGACCAGGTGACGCAGTGTTGCGCGACGGAATCAGGGAGTGTCCGGGTGACCGAGGATGTCGGATCGACCGTGCCGCGCCGGCAACTCGGCCGGCTGCTGCGCCAGTACCGCACCGAGGCAGGCGTGACCCTCGACGCCGCCGCCGAGGCCCTCGAATACAGCCGGCAGAAGATCTGGCGGATCGAATGCGGCATGGGCCCGGTCCGGGTGCTCGACGTCAAGGCGATGTGCGAGCTGTACGGGGTGTCCGCCGAGATGACCGAGGCGATGCGTGGGCTTGCCACGGAGACGAAGTCGAAGGGCTGGTGGCACGCGTACGGGGACGCGGTCCCGAGCTGGTTCGAGCTGTATGTGGGCCTGGAATCCGCCGCCGCCTCACTGCGGCAGTATCAGGAGACCGTGATTCCGGGCCTGCTGCAGACCCGCGAGTACATTCAGGCGCTCGCTCGCATCGACCAACCGGCCGCAAGCGACGAGGAACGCGAGCACGCAGTTCAGGTCCGCCTACAGCGACAGGGCCTGCTGACTCGTCGCCTGCCGCAGCCTCCCAAGCTGGACGTGATCATCTCCGAGGCCGTCCTTCGACGTCGGGTCGGTGGAGAAGCTGTCATGACCGGCCAGCTGAGCGCGCTCGTGGACGCTTCCGAACGTGCCAACGTCTCGCTCCGGGTGGTGCCGTTGGATGCGGGACCGCACGTCGGCGCCGTCGCAGGATCGTTCGTCATCCTGGACTTTCCCGTCACCAAAGGCGGCCGGGCGGCACCCGAGCCGTCAGTCGTGTACAGCGAATCGCTCACCGGGGCGCTCTACCTTGACAAGCCTGCGGAACTGCAGGCCTACGAGGCCGCCTTCGCGAGTGCCGCACGGCTGGCACAAGGTGAGGCAGAATCAAGAGACACGATCAAGAGGATCATCGGGGAGATGCGGCATGACTGACCTCAGCGGAGCCGTCTGGCGAAAGAGCACCCGCAGCGGCGGCAACGGCGGCGAGTGCGTCGAGGTGGCCACCAACCTGCCCGGCACCGTCGCTGTCCGCGACTCGAAGGACTCCGGCGGTACTGCGCTCGTCTTCACCCCTGGCTCCTGGATCGCGTTCGTGACTGCGTTGCAGGCCAGCGATCAGGATTCGAGGTTCTTATACCGGTAGGTGACCGTCGCCTCAGACAAGTTTTGGTCCGACACCACAAGCTCCCGATCGAGAGCGGCTTCACTCATGCGCTTCCGATCCACATCGGTAAGGGGGACCGTGCCGAAGCGGCGCCGAAGCTCCTCGAGCTTGTCGGGCAGAGCGTTGTAGTGGCAGACGACCTCCTCGACCTTGTTCTCGCTGGTCTTCGCCGCCACGAACTCAGCCGCGAGTTCCAATAGCGGCGCCATCTGCCCGGTGACAGGTGCCGAGGGATCGAGTCGGAACACCGAGGAGGTCGCACCCTGTATCAGGTTGATCGCGTACTTTTCCCAGTCCACCTCGATGCAAAGGTATCCGACAAGCTCGCCCGACCTTGTGTATTGAGCAATTTTGACTCGCCGCAACAACCCGTCGCGGAATCCCTCGAATATCGTCTTGAGTGCGGCGGCCGGGACCCCGGCGGCTGCCGCGACCTCGCGCGAGACGTGACCAATGACGTTGGCGCGGGTCAGCGCAGCAACCTTCGCGCTGACATTCACCTTGATGCGGGGACCGCTGAGAGACATCTTCCCTCCTACAGAAATCGGCGCGGCTTGGCGGACTCGTCGTGGCGCAACTTCAATGCGGCCTCATACTCCTCCAATCCGAACTTCGGAGCCCTGAATGCTCGCCTGATCGCATTCACATCATAAACTCTGTATTTGCTCGCATAGTCGTAGGCGTGCGACGCCAGACAGTCATTCAGCGCAGCCGAATAGGCGGCCAGTGGCGCCGCCGAATACTTGTTAGAAAGCTTGGCAGCCTCATTCATGGACAACTGCGGAATATACGGCTGCAGCATGGTGAAGACAACCTGCGACCGCTCGTCCGCATTCGGTTCCCAGGTGAATATGTTCGACCTACCTGGGCGCATCAAGGGCCCATGCATTGAGCTGAAGTCGTTGCCGGTGAGAAAAATCGGGTATCGGTCGGTGGTCCCGACATCACACATAGAAATGTCATCAGCGAGGTTCATCAGGAACCCCACCAGAAGCTGAGAGTTGACCGTGTAACGGCTGTTCGCCCGCTGGTTTGCAGGACTGAGGTCGAAATCTTCGAGCAACAGTGCCGGGTAGCCGCGAGAATTTGGAGCCTCACGGTAGGCACGCGCCCTCCCGTACAGGTCACGCACACCTTGCACCGAGTCCCCCTCGTGTGAACCACCGAGCATCGCGGCCGAGAGGGCAAAAACGACGAACCCGCCGGCACGGAGGCTCTCGCGGGTCTGATAGGACTTCCCATCCCCGGGGCGGCCCTGGACCGCGAGCAGTAGGGGGTATTTCGGAAAGGCCGCAACCGAGATCGCATGCGACAGGATCGACTTATGAAATCGCGGAGGGATGAACATGCTATCGATCCTGCGCCTTGTCATCGAAGATGAACGTGTCGCCCCGCCGAACGCGCAGTTCCGCGTCGGTCAGGAACCGCACTTCCAGATCTTCCCCACTGAGCCCTCGATACGATTCACCCACACGATGGAGCGGCAACTCTCTCTTCTCCGGGTCATTGTCGCCGCGATCGGCCGCTCGTTCCGAAGGAACCTTGGCACCCCCACCCTTCCCCGAGTCGCGACCAACCGAACCACCCTTGTTCTCCGCCATTCGCGGAGGCGCGGGCGAGGGCGTGGCCGCGCCTCCGTTGCCCCGGCCGTGTCGCTTGCTTGTTCTCTGCTGATGGCGGGCCGCGATAATGGCGGCAAGCACTGCGAAGACCCCACCGACGATCGCAGCTATCACTTCAGCCATGAAGATCCAATCCTAACGAAAGATCAAGAATTGGCGTCCCAAAGTCCAACAAGGGCTGAACCGCAAGTGTGCCACCTCCCGACAAGCACCTCAGGGACAAGTGGTCAACGGATTTCATGGTGGCCCTTGACACCCGGCACGCCGCCGTCCAGCCGATCGAGACGAACCAGCAACATCTCGATCTCCTCTGCCGCCGGCGACTGTGCCCCGGAGGAGGCGCTGACGTCATCGAGCAGACCCTGAAGCCTGCGTCGCGCACCGGAAACATCGCCCATCCCGGCGGCGAGCATGGCGATCTGTTGCCGCAGAGCGACCAACTCCGGCGAGCCGGGTGGCATGACCCGCTCCTCCTCAACGAACACCGCTTCCAGCTCACTGAGCGCTGCGGTGGCCTCGCCCAGTTCCGCCTGGCAGACAGCCGCCTGCTGCCGGCACTGCCAGATCAGCTCCTGGTCGGGCACCGGTCGCGCGGCCAGATCGGGGATCAGCCGCTGGAACTCGGGCAGGGCCTGCCGGAACGCGCCGGCGAGGACGTAAAGGTTGGCCAGGTTGACGCGCAGCTCAAGGATCCTCGGCTGCTTGGCCGCGCCGTGTGCCTTGCGGATCGGGCGCAGTGCGGTCTCCAGCAGCTCGGCCGCCTGGGTGAACCGCTCCTCCTCTGCCAGTTCCCAGGCCCGCTCCTCGACCTCCGCCAGCTCGTCGGGAGAGGGGACGTGGATGACCTCCGGAGCGTTGTGCGGCCGCACCAAGTCGATCTTCGTGGGGGCGAGGGGCGCCCGGGGCGGCAGCGGACCAAAGGGGTACCGGTACGGCATCGTCGGATCGACCCGCTGGCCGTCCACCACCGCCATCGCCAGGTCGGCGGCAAGGTCCGACTCGACAGCACCGAGAGGCATCAGGATCTCGTACACCTCGGCGGCGGACCCCGGACGTTGCTGCGGATCCTTGGCGAGCATCCGCACCACGAGCTGCACCAGCTCCTCCGGCACGCCAGCGCGGTGGTCGGTCACCAAGGGGATCGGGTCGTTCATGTGCCGGTGCAGCATGCCGAGCGGGTTGTCCGCCCGGTAGGGCGGGTTGCCGGTCAGCAGTTCGAACAGCACGCAACCAAGCGCATACAGGTCGGCCTTCGGGCCCACCGTGCTGTTCAGCGCCTGCTCTGGCGCCATGTAGGTGGGCGTGCCGAGGGTGTGGCCGGTGGCGGTCAGCCGGGGTACGTCTGCCGGGCCGAGCAGCGCAGCTACCCCGAAGTCGAGGACCTTTACCGAGCCGGTGGGTGTCACCATCAGGTTCTGCGGCTTGAGGTCGCGGTGCACCAGCGAGGCCGCGTGCGCCGTCGCCAGCACGGAACAGATCTGCGCCCCGATCGCCGCGGCCCACGGTACGGAGAGCCAACCGCGTTCAGCGACCAGGTCGGAGAGGAGCATGCCGGGTACGAGCTGCATGACGATGTAGATGTCGTCGCCCTGAACACCGACGTCGTGCACGCTGGGCACCCCGGGGTGGTCGAGCCGGGCGGTCACCCGGGCCTCCCGCATGAACCGCTCGACCGCGTTTTCCCGCTCGCCCTCCGGGATGGAGAGCCTGCGGAGGAACTTGATGGCGACGGGCCGGTCGAGCTTCTCGTCGAAGCCGGCCCACACCTCGCCCATGCCGCCGTGACCGACCGCGTAGGTGAGTTCGTAGCGGTCGGCCACGCGGTCCTGCGCCTGCATCGCCATCGCCTCCCAGCGCGAGCAGCCGGTCCCACCCACGGGACCATTCATTCAGGTTATGCGATGCCCTTGCGGCGGCGGATCATCTGGTACGCCTGCCGGCGCGCGAACTGGTTGAGCTGCGACCGCAGGCTCTCGTCGTCGAGGTAGCGCTGCATGAGTTTGCCGTTGTCGTCGTGCCGGGACAGGATCACGTCCTCGATCCGCTTGTCGCATACGACGCCGAAGTTGCTCTCGTCGTTGACCATCGCGGCGGCTTCGAGGGTGCCGTCCTCGGCGAGGGCGACGATCTGCTGCTCGACCCAGACCTTGTCCGCCTCGCCCAGCCCGATGCCGAACTTGTCGTTGAACGCGTCGATCAGCTCCGACAGGGCCACCTTCTCCGGGTCGTGCTGCCGACCCGCTCCCCCGCCGACGAAGCCGGGCAGCATCTGCTCGCCCTCGGGCGACAGCGAGGCGTCGTGCTCGCCGGTCTTGCTGACCCGCAGGTGGGTGAGCTGCACCTCGCCGATGTCGACGGACGGGTCCTGCCTGCGCGGCAGCCGGTTGAGCAGCGCACGCCCGTAGAGGTAGAGGCGTTCCAGGTCCTCGTCGTGGTAGGGCACGACCTGGCTGAGGAACGCGTACATCCGGGTGTAGTCGCGCAGCGCGGACCGGAAGCCGTCGGCGGCCTCGGGGTCGTCGGCGGCGAGGGCCTTGTAGCGGTCGACGGCCGGGTCGGTGAAGCGGTAGAGCGCGGCGTGCGCCCGCTGGAGGCCGGTGTCGCTGGTCGCCTTGCGCTCCGCGGCGAGCAGCGCCTCGGCGTACGCCTGCATCTCCGAGTCGACCAGCACCGGATACCCGGTGACCGCGTTCTGGGCGGTGTAGAGCAGGTTCGGGTCGGTGGGCGTGGTGGCAGCGGTTTCGAAGTACGGCTTGAACTGCTCGGCGATGTCGCCGGCCTCGTTGACGAAGTCGAGGACGAAGATGTCGCCCTGGGCCTTGAGCGGGTGGGTGCGGTTGAGCCGGGACAGGGTCTGCACGGTGGCGACGCTCTTGAGCAGCTTGTCGACGTACATCGTGGTCAGCAGCGGCTGGTCGAAGCCGGTCTGGTACTTCTCGGCGACGACCAGAATCCGGTACTCGGTGTCCTGCTTGGCCCTCGGCGTGCCGGCATGCTTGTCGTCGGCGGCGGTGTAGGCGAACTTCTCGGGCAGCTCACCCTCGCTGAACCCGTTGACCCGCGCCTCGGTGTGCTCGACGCCGTCGACCTCCAGCTCGCCGGAGAACGCGACCAGGGAGTCACAGCCGACGTAGCCCTGCATGTCGACGTACTTGCGGATGGCGGTGTGCAGGCGGACGGCGGCCTCGCGGGAGCCGGTGACCACCATGGCCTTGGCGCGACCGCCGAGGCGCGGCGCGGTGTGCTTGCGGAAGTGCTCGACGATGATCTCCGCCTTCTGTGCCTGCATCGTCGGGTGCAGGCTGGCGAAGCGGGCGAGCTGCGCGCCGGCCTTCTTCGGGTCGACGTCCGGGTCGTCGGGGTTGGCGTTGGCCAGCTTCCAGTACGCCTTGTAGGTCACGTAGTTGCGCAGCACGTCGAGGATGAAGCCCTCCTCGATGGCCTGGCGCATCGAGTACGTGTGGAACGGCTGCGGGTTCCCGGTGACCGGGTGCGGCGTGCCGAAGAGTTCGAGGGTCTTCGGCTTCGGCGTGGCGGTGAACGCAAAGTACGACAGCGTCTCGTGCCTGCCCCGGGCCAGCGCGGAGGCGGTGAGCAGGTCGCCCGACTCGTCCACGTCGTCGCTGCCGAGCTTGAGCAGCACCTTCTTCAGCGCGGCGGCCGAGTCGCCGGACTGCGACGAGTGCGCCTCGTCGACGATGACCGCGAACCGCTTGCCCTTGAGCCCCTGCACCTTGTCGAGGATGTAGGGAAACTTCTGCATGGTGGTGATGACCACCTTGGCGGTCTCGCCCTGGAGGGCGGCGGCGAGCTGCGCGGAGTCCTTGTCGATCCGCTGCACCACGCCCGGCACGTGCTCGAACTGGAAGACGGTGTCCTGCAACTGCCGGTCCAACACCACCCGGTCGGTGATGATGATGACCTTGTCGAAGACCGGCTCGTTCGGGCGCAGCCGTTCGTTGTCGACCACGGGCGCCGTGTGCAGGCTGGACAGCCGGTGCGCCAGCCAGGCGATAGTGTTCGACTTGCCCGACCCGGCCGAGTGCATGACCAGGTAGTTGTGGCCGGAGCCGTGGCGGGCCGCGTGGTCGGTGAGCTGGGTGACCGCGTGCCACTGGTGGTAGCGCGGGAAGATCAGGCTTCCGGAGTCCTTGTCGGTGTGCAGGAACCGCCGGACCAGGTCCATCCAGGTGTCCGGGTGCCAGATCTGCTCCCACAGGTAGGAGCTGCGGTAACCCTTGTCGCCGGCCGGCGGGTTGCCGGCGCCGCCGGAGACGCCCGGCCCGTCGGAGCCGGTGTTGAAGGGCAGGAACCGAGTCTTCTCCCCCGCCAGCTTCGTCGTCACGAAGACCAGGTCGGGATCCACGGCGAAGTGCACGAGGGTACGCCGAGCGAAGAGCAGTTCCTTCGGGTCGCGGGTCTTGCGGTACTGCTCCTTGGCGTCCTCGACGGTCTGGCCGGTGAGCGGGTTCTTCAGCTCGGCCGTGGCGAGCGGAATGCCGTTGACGAAGAGGACCAGGTCGAGGGTCTTGTTGCTGCTGGTCGAGTACGCGAGCTGGCGGGTGACGGTGAGGCGGTTGGCGCGGTAGAGCTTCAGCGCGTCGTCGGTGATGGCGTGTGCGGGCTTGAAGTAGGCGAGGCGGATCAGGACGCCCTTGTCCTTGACGCCACGGCGGAGAACGTCGAGAGGGCCGCGCTCGTCGATCTGCTTGGCGAGGTGCTGGGCGAACTGCCGCTGCGCCTCGTCCGGGTTGTTCCCGTGGTACGCCAGCAGCTTCGCCCACTCGTCCGGCTGCGTCGCCCCGACGAACGCAAACAGCTCCGCCGTGTCCAGCCCCAGCAGCCGGCTGTGGTGGCTGGGCTGGCCGGGCAACCAGCCGGATGCAAGCAGCCAGCCCTGAACCGCCGCCTCGAACGACTGCTCCTGATGAACGCTCATCGCCGTATCCGTTCCCCTGCATCGGCAGTCACAGAAACCCCATCTCACACCTGCCGCTCAACTACCAGTTGACGACGTAGGACCAATCTCTATACTGCGCCGCTGTCCGGGCAGGCGTTGCTCTGGCTCGACGATCCACTCGCCGGTTTCTTTGTCCTGGGGATCATCCTCGAACAAATTGCGCCAACCTTCGACAGAATCCAGATGTCGCACGAGCTTTTTGACGAATGCTTTAGTGTAACCATAATCGCCGTGCAGTTCGTCGTAATGGCAGTACTTCTCATCGGTCCGTTCAGGGTATTCCGAGCCGCCTTTAGGCCGAACCTTGAGCTTATGCCACGCCCTAATGAAGTATCCCATGTGGAAAACGAAGGGTATCTGCTGGGCCACCTCATGGACTACCTGGCGAGGCTTGAGTAGCTCGTAGTTCACTACGCCGCGCTTCTGCTCGCGCACGACGACAAAGCCTTTCCGCCCAAGTTCCTCGACGGTTGCCTTCTGCTCCTCAGTCATATCGTCGTAGCGGGTGTACTGAATTGCTAGAGCTTCCGGGTCTTTTGGGGCGAGTTCGTTCGTTACGCGAAGGCGAAACTCATACCGGCGATCGTGTACGAGGTTGTTTGGCAAACCTGATTCGTACTCGGCAATAAACTTCCTGAGGGGCGCAGGAAGACCTTTACGCAACCGGCGAAGGGTGACTTCGCCAGCATCAGTGAAACTGCCGACGAAAAGAGGGAATCGGAGCATTCCCGCAAGACTTGCCGTCTCACCGAACTGCCCAACCAACTCCTCTTCATAGTTCAGAAGAAGCGCTTGGGCATATCCCCCCAACGCCACCGTGAGGGACAGGTCCGCCTTGCTTGCGTAACGGTGCTCGATTTTGTTGCGGAGCCCGATAAAGAATTCTATATTTCTGCGAGTAGGGTCATCGTTTGACCATCGCTCCGCGACGCACTTCGCCAACTCCCAACGTTTTGGCTCGCCGTCGACACGTTCCAGCAAACGCGGATTGCCTCGCTGCCTGTAGCGGAAGTCTTTACCGTCGCGAGTGAACTCCGCATGCAGCAGGTATAGCCAAGCGAGATGCATATGCACCACGAAACCCTCGAATGAACGCTCCTCTGCGGGGTCGTTATACAGACGCACCGCGAGAGACGCTTCGGCTTGTGATGCTGCGATCATCGGCCAATGCCGTGGTCGACGCGCCATGACTCCAGCTCTCGAAAATCGGCTAATTCGATGTGGCGAGCCGCTGTCGCCGGGACAGTTTGCGATACTGCGGCACCAAGGAGCGGCGCCTTGACCTACCGACCGGATGCCCGAGGCGCCCCGACGCCTTAATGCAGTTATCCATCCAGACTCCGCGCCGTCGCCACGTCAACCTTACCCCTCAGCGCCGCCGCTATCAGCACCTGCCGCCGTTCACGGAGACGCATCACCTGCTGGTCGATGAGGTTTCGAACTCGTTCCGTTGAGTCCAACGATCTGCGCAAGGACCTTACCTTCCTACGTTGCAGGTCGAGTGACGGAAGAGGCAAAGGAAAGCCAAGAATCTTGCCGCTATTTGTCGAAGCTAAATTCGTAGTCTTGACTCCCGTGCTTTCGAAATAGCATCTGCCATGAAGCGACTGAGTTACTAGCGCAAGATACTCTCCGTCAAGCTGCGTCCCGGCGGGCCGCAAGGCGAAAATATGATTTTGGTGGAGGCAATTCTCAAGCTCTCCTCGCCAGACGGCGCCGCGACCCAACTTGTCAAGATCGCCTCCTTCGGTCATTAAAACATCGCCTCGCTGGAGCGTGCTTCGATCAGCTATTGCGCGCGGGACGGTAATTTCAGTGACCGAGTCTAGACGGAGATGGCCGGCCTGAACGTTGGCGACCCTTAGATAGGGACGCGTAACCACCTCACCACTTAAATCACGGGCACCGTCAACCGTAAGACCCGACTGCAGTCGACAAACGAATCCTAGCCGCACAAGCGGGATATTTGAAGGGAGTTTCGGCAGCCAGGGCATAGGGGGTGAATCGGCAGGCTGGGTTAGAATGCCTGGCGTTAGGCATTCGGAAATCTCGGCGAGACACCGCTCATCGAGTGCGACCAACTGCCTTTGTTTTCCACTTTCAACCTTCCCAATCCGACGCGACTCCGCATCGAGGAAGTCGGCGATACGCTGCTGCTCCTCGATGGGCGGACATGGCATGACCAGCTCGCCTATCAGCGAGGCACTCAGGTTTTGAAGACCTGTGGAAGTGGAGCTAAGTTGCCTCACTTGCCGCTTAACAAGCAGACTGTTGAGGAAGTACCAGACGAATCGCGGTTCACACCGTTTGGAGACTCGAAGGCGTTGAAGGAAGTTAGAGAAAGCAACGACGTTTGCGGCGAGGTTGCGTGTCACAATTCCCGTCTTGCCAAGGTGCGCATCGCTACCACTTGACTTTACGACGACCAGGTCGCCGGCCCGTAGACGCGTCGTGGATACCTCTCGTGGCGATAAGGCACGCATCGCCATACCTTGAGAATTGATCAGTCCATCCACACTGATTTCGGTGGACCTCAGCACCGGAACCCCGTTACCCAAGCGCGGATCCATCCCCCAAGCCCCTGCGTCACTTCTAGACAGGATCCGCTTCAGCTTAACTTCCGGGAAAGTCATCGCGTAACCTCGGCCAGCAATGCTTGAATTTCCGCTTCGAGGGACCTGATCTCGGCATCGATACTCGAAAGCGGACGTGGCGGAATGTAGACGTAAAAGTGGCGGGTGAAGGGAATCTCATACCCGATCTTGGTCTTGGGCTCGTCGATCCAGGCGTCTGGGACATGCGGCAGAACTTCACGCTTGAGGTAGTCGTGCACATCCTCGTCCAGCGGCACGTTCTCGTTGTCCCGCAGGTCAGCATCCGGCAACGGCTTGCCCTTACGGTCGGTCTGCACCTCCCCCTCCGGGTCGTTGACCGAGAACGCCTCCCACACCGCCTTCTCCACCGCCGCCGGCAGCTTCCCCAGCCCGTTCAGCTTCATCGCAAAGTCAGCACGAGTCGCGGACGCCGTACCGATCAGCGACTTCGCCGCCGCCAGCAGCGACTCCCGCTCCGCGTACTTGAGCACCGCCTTCGCCTCCGCGAGCAGGGCGACCGTCTCCTCGGTGACCTCGAAGCGCAGGCGCAGCGGGCGCTCGACAGTGATCCGCTGGTAGCCGAAGTCGGTGGTCTTGAAGACCTTCACCTTGGCGTGCTGCGGGTGCTCCGGATCGTCCGCGATGGACAGCGCGTCAACGTACGCCCGGGTCAGGTCGTCGATGTGCTCGTCGGTGAGCATCTTGCGCTTGTCGCCGAGACTCTTGCGCATCTTGGTCCAGTGGTCGCGGCCGTCGAGCAGCACGACCTTGCGCGCACGCGCCGGGTCCTTGCGGTTGGTGAGGATCCAGAAGTACGTGGAGATGCCGGTGTTGTAGAAGAGCTGGTCGGGCAGAGCGACGATGCCCTCCAGGAGGTCGTTCTCCAGGATCCAGCGGCGGATCTCCGACTCGCCCGAGCCGGCCGCGCCGGTGAACAGCGGCGAGCCGTTGAAAACGATCGCCAGGCGGCTGCCGCCGTCCTCGGGGCGCTTCATCTTCGAGATCATGTGCTGGAGGAAGAGCAGCGAGCCGTCGTTGATTCGGGGCAGGCCGGCACCGAAGCGGCCGGCGTGGCCGCGCGCGGCCTCCGCCTTGATGTAGTTCTCGACCTTCTTCCACTCCACGCCGAACGGCGGGTTGGCGAGCATGTAGTCGAAGCGCTCGCCCTCGTGGCCGTCCTGGCTGAACGAGTTGCCGAAGGCGATCTTCGTCGGGTCGCCGCCCTTGAGCATCATGTCGGAGCGGCAGATTGCGTACGTCTCGCCGTTGAGCTCCTGCCCGTACACCTCGACGGTGGCGTGCGGGTTGTGCTCCTGGATGTGGTCCTGGGCCTCGCTGAGCATGCCGCCGGTGCCGCAGGCCGGGTCGTAGATCTTGCTGACGATGCCGGGGGTGACCAGGTCGTCCTCGTCGGGAGCGAGCAGCAGGTTGACCATCAGCTTGATGACCTCGCGCGGGGTGAAGTGCTCACCGGCGGTCTCGTTGCTGATTTCAGAGAAGCGTCGGATCAGATCCTCGAAGACGTAGCCCATCTGGTGGTTGGAGACCACATCCGGACGCAGATCGACGTCAACGAAATTGGCGACCACCTGGTAGAGCAGACCGGCCTCGGCAAGCCGGCTGATCTGGGCGTCGAAGCCGTACTTGTCGAGCACGTCGACCGCGCCGGGCGAGAAGCCGCCGATGTAGGCACGCAGGTTGATCGCGACGTGGTCCTGGTCGCCGAGCAGCTTGCGGAAGGACATCTCGCTGGTGTTGTAGAACGACAGACCAGCGGCCTTACGCAGCACCGGATCCATGTTCTGCACGCCGAGCTGCTTGAGCTGGGCGTGCTTGGCGAGCACCGCATCCTTCGTCGGCTCCAGCACCCAGTCCAGGCGGCGCAGCACGGTCAGCGGGAGAATCACGCGGCCGTACTCGGAGCGCTTGTAGTCGCCGCGGAGCAGGTCGGCCACGTTCCAGATCAAGTCCGTGAGCTCTTGGTGCTTGGTACTCACCAGGTTCCTTTCGATTGCCTTAAGTGAAGGAGTATGGCCGGTGCGCCGAGGCGGTGCAGTCCACCACCCGGTTACGAGGAGCCCGTTTCGTCAGCAGGGACGGCGATTGGTCCCTTACTTGCTCGGTCGCTTACGGCTCGGCCGCTGCTCAGCCTGGAGTGATCCACGCGCGAGGCCGTCCGCGGTGAGCTGGACCAGCTCGGCCCCCAGCGACGCCGCCTGTCGGATTGCCGACTCGAAGGCGTCGAGGCGCCGGAACGCCTCCCCGTGCGCCCGTTGCTCGTCGAGCGGCAGGCGCCGCACCTGGGCCCGCCGGATGTCGAGGCGGAGCGTGCCCGACAGGCTCGACGCCTGCTTCTCGTTGGCCGAGGTGCGCAGTTGCCCGGCGAGGAACCACGGGTCGAGCGCGGCCGGGTTGGGGCGCAGCAGGTAGAGGTTGCGACCGAGCAGGGCTCCCTCGGCGGTGATCACCCGAGGCGTGAGCGTGCGGGCGATCATCGGCACCACGACATCGCCCACCGCCAGGGGGATCTCCTGGCCGAGCCGGTTGTCGGCCTGGCCGGAGGCGTCGACGCCGGCCAGCACGTCCTGCACGGTGAGCACCGGCGGCCCACCGGTCGATCCGCCACCATCCGTGGACGAGTTGGCCCGGATGGGGCCGATCAGCTGCAACGCGCCGCTGCGCGCCAGCTCGGCGACCGTGACGACGAGCGGTGCTACCCCGTCGGGCACGGGCGTGACCTGCGGCATCAGCGCCGGCAGGTCGCCGACGATGGCAACCAGCCGCTCTCTGGTGCGTACCAGACGCTCCCCGCTCTGCTCGCCCCCGACGGCGGGTTGCCGACGGGCGGGGGTGAGGTCGACCTCCTCGTCGAGCAGCTCGATGACCGGCACCGCGCGGGCGAAGCCGACCTCCTCGATCTCGGCGTCGGGTGCGGCGATGAAGGCCCGCCAGGCGGCAAGGACCCGTGCCGAGAGGTCGGGAAGGTCGCCCTCCGCGGCGTCGACCAGCAGCGCCCGCGCCGGGGCGGGCGCGTCGGCCGTGGGCCGTCGCAGCACCCACAGATGCAGCGGTACGCCGTGCGGCGCGGCCACCCCGCTCGGGAGTGCGATGACGGCGCGCAGCGCGCCGCGGCGCAGCAGTTCGGCTCGGATCCGCCGGCCCGCGCGCCGCCCGGCGGCCGCCGGCGGCATCAGGATCACGGCGTGCCCGCCGGGGCGGAGGTGGGCCAGCGCGTGCTGCACCCAGGCCAGCTCCGGCTCGGTGCGTGGCGGGACGCCGTACTCCCAGCGCGGGTCGTAGCCGAGTTCCTCGTTGCCCCAGTTCGTGACGCCGAACGGCGGGTGGCAGATGACGGCGTCGACGGTGCGGCCGGCGAACGCGTCGGCGCGCAGTGAGTCGCCGGGGCACACCTCGCCGGGCACCTCGCGCAGGGCGAGCCAGAGCCCGGCCAATCGGGCGAGGTCGTCGTCGAGCTCCTGTCCGTAGGCCGCGACGCAGCCGGCCCGCACTGCGGCCCGCAGCGTGGCGCCGGACCCCGCAGCAGGATCGAGGACGGAGCCGCCACCGACACCGGCAAGCTCGACCATCAGGTCGGCCAGTTCGTCCGGGGTGGCCCAGGGACGACCCGGGCCGGGCGCGGAGAAGCGCTGCCACAGCTCGTCGAAGGCGGTCTGCGGCCCCAGCTCGTCGGCGAGCGCGTCGATTTCCGGTCGCAGGTCGGCGACGACGGAGGTGTCGGTGTGTCCACGGCGTGGTCGTCCGGCGCGTTGCCCGGCGAGCAGCAGGGCGCCGACGGCGGCCAGCCCGGTCGCGGGGGTCTCCCCAGCGGCGGCGAGGTGGCGCCAGAGCCGGTCGGCCCGGGACAGCTCGGGGAGTTTGCCCTGCCGGCGCAGCCACCGCTCGACCTCGGCGAGGTCGAACTCGGGGCTGGCCGTGGTGCCACCCACCGGGGCCGGGAAGTCGGGATGGCGTTTCCGCCAGTTGCTGACGGCGGCGCGACCCACCCCGGCGAGCCGGGCGATCTCCGCCGCCGTAATGGTCGGGTTCACCTGCACCTCCGAAGTGTGTCACACCCGTCAAGCATCGTGTCCGTTGACAGCGTTCACAGATGATGCTCTCATTGACGCCGCCACGGTTCACACCAGGAGGATTTCGATGCGCAAGACCACCACGCTCGCCCTCATCGCCACCGCCGTCGTCGCGCTGGGCTGCAGCTCCGGGGCCACCGACAGCTCCAGCGGCTCCGGCAGCGACAGCGGCGCCAAGGGCGACGACAAGCCGGCGAAGACCGCCAAGATCGGCCAGCCGGCCCGCGACGGGAAGTTCGAGTTCACGGTCAAGTCGGCCAAGTGCGGCGTGACCAAGGTCGGCACCTCGATGCTCGGCGACAAGGCCCAGGGCCAGTTCTGCCTGGTCACGGTCAACGTCAAGAACATCGGCAAGGAGGCGCAGCTGCTCGACGGCAGCAGCCAGAAGGCCTACGCCGCGGACGGCACCGAGTACTCGTCCGACACCGAGGCCGGCCTCTACGCCAACAAGGACCAGAGCACCTTCTTCGAGGAGATCAACCCCGGCAACCAGGTGACCGGCGTCTTCGTCTTCGACATTCCGAAGAACGTCAAGCTCACCAAGCTCGAGCTGCACGACTCGATGTTCTCCGGCGGCGTCACCGTCGCGCTGAGCTGACCTCTCGCATTCGGTCGGGGCGGGTGATCCGCCCGCCCCACTGCCTCCGACGCAACCCCCACCCGTCAGCCAACAGCGGAGACCGCCATGACCGACCAGACCAACCCGATACCGGCGCACCATTCCCAGGAACCGCGCAAGTCTGCACAACCCGGGATGCCGTTCATCCCCGAGACCTGGCCCACGCAGCCTCGACGGAGGCGCCGCAGTGTGCTGATCGTGGTAGCCGCGGTGGCCCTCGTAATCCTGGCGACTGGCATCGCTTTCGCACTCGTCAACCGGCAGTCCCCGCTCGAGGCGGCCCGCCAGGTGTGCGGGGCCGCGTCGGACGACTACGCGAGGTTGGGTGACGACGGCAGCACGTTGACCCTGCGCAGCCTCGGCAAGGAAACCAGCGGCCTGAGCCTCGACCAGCTCGAGTGCTACTGGTCCGAACTGGAGATGCCGGACTCCGTGCGAGCGGAGGTCGAAGCGACCAGGGCGCTGGACGGACGGCGGTCCGGCGAGTGGGACGGAATCCGCGCCTCGTGGAGTTACCACCCGGACAGCGGCGTCCAGATGGTCTTCACGCTCGCGGACTGATCACCACCTACCCACTCCCACGTCAAGGAGGCGTTGTGCGTCGTGACGAGTTCATCCACGCCCTGGAGTTGCTCCCCGGTCCGCTGCGCGAGCGCGCCTTCGCGCTGCGCACCTACGTACGGCTGACCCGCTGCCCGGACTGCCAGCGGATCGGCGATGCCGTGAAGCTGTCCGTCACCGCGGCCCACTACGACGCGTTCGCCTCGGCCGGCCAGTTGCTCGACTCCGCCGAGCGGCTGGCCGCTGAGCACGGCACGGCCTGCCGGCCGCAGCCGCAGCAGCAGCGGGGCCGCGGCCGGGTGGGCCGCTGGGCGGGCGCGTCCGCGACCCTGGTCGCCGCGACCGACGCGAGCTGGAAGGGCTGCGCCGGCGGCATCGGGTACGTCGTCAGCGACGGCCACTACGGCCTGCGCGGCCGGCGTACGGGCCGGCTGGACCCGACCGGCGCCTCGCGGGTGCTGGTCGACGAGTTGCGGGCGGTCGAGTTCCTGCTGTCGGCGTACGACGCGGTGCCGGCCGGCATGACGGTGCTGCTGGACAGCCTGAGCGCCCTGCGGTACCTGCACCGCTGGCAGGGCGGCGACACCACCGCCATGCCGGCCGGCTACAGCCTGCGGCCGCGCCGGTGGTCGGACCAGCCGACCCTCGTACGGCTCGCCGAGCTGGTGGGCCAGCGGCCGGACCTGTCGTTCGCCCACGTGCGGGGGCACAGCGGGCACGCCCTCAACGAGGCCGCCGACGGCCTGTCGCACATGGCGCGCCGCCGGGTCGGCGAGCCCTTCGACGTACGCCCGCGGGCGCACGCCCTGGCCGACGCGTTCCTGCGCGACTGGCACGCCACCGTCGCGTCCTGATCCCCCACTCTCACGCCTGGAGACGGTCATGCTCCTCCCCCGCCACACCACCACCGTTCAGTCGCCGGCCTCCTCGCTCCTCCGTCGGGCCGGGTCACACCCGCGCACCCGCCGGCTCGGCGTCCCGCTGGCCACCGCCGCGCTGACGGCCGTCGTCCTGGCAGGCTGCGGCGACGACCCGACGGCCACGGGTAGCGCGTCCACGCCCTCGGCCAGTCCGTCCGCCACTGCGAGCGCGTCCCCGACGCCCAGCCCGACGCCGCCGCCTGACCGGGACGGCGACGGGATGCCCGACGGACTCGACCCGTACCCGGACGACCCGAAGAACGTCCCCCAGCAGGGGCCGATCACCGTCTCGTGCGACACCGGTCAGGACTGGGATTCCGCGCTCACGATCTCCCCCGGCGCGGACGGGCGCCCCGACTTCAGCCAGGTCTGGCTGGCGAAGCCGAGCTCGTGCGAGGTGGAGGGGACGGTCGCCATCGTCACCGCCACCGAGCAGGCCGCCTACAAGACGTCCGGCTACGACGACCAGGACATCTCGACGCTGTACGAGATCTGCGCCGCCGTCGACCCGGACGACGTCTACGCCGAGCCGGGGTTCGCCGCCAGTCCTGCGCAGATTGCTGAGAGAAACGGTGCCCTGACGCTCTGCCCGAAGCACCCGTACGCGAAGAAGTGGCGCGAGGCGGTCCGGCGCGGCCAGGCCGACGTCAAGCTCGAGGCGGAGGGACGGCTGTTCGGGCCAGGCACCTTCCGGGTCGGCAAGGAGATCAAGCCGGGCACGTACGTCGCCACCGACGTCGAGGGCTGCTACTGGGAGCGGCAGAACAGCTCCGGCCGGATCATCGACAACTACTTCACCAACAGCGCGCGGCGGGTGCAGGTCACCATCCGCTCCTCGGACTACGCCTTCAGCTCCGAGAGGTGCGGCGAGTGGCGCCCCGCCCGCTGAGCCCCTGGTTGACCCAGCGGAGCAACTCCCACTCCACGGCACCCGCGCCGCACATCCGTTCACCCCAGACAGGAGTCACCGTGACCCACCAGTCCGGCTACGACCCGTACCGGCCTTCGCCGCCGGTGCCGGCCCTTCCCCCGCCACCAAGCCCGCGCCCGCCGTACGGCTATCCGGCGGCCCATGTTGTCGTACAGGTGCCGCCGACCTCTGGCGTCGCCGTGGCGTCGATGGTGCTCGGGATTCTCGGCGTCCTCGGCGGGTGGTGCCTGTTCGGGTTGCCGTGCCTGCTCGCCGTCATTCTTGGCCACGTCGGTCTGAACGAGACCCGCAACAACGCGAAGTCGGGGCGAGGCATGGCCGTCGCGGGCCTGGTCCTCGGCTACGTCTTCGTCGCCCCGATGGTCCTGCTGACGGTCATGGTCTTCTTCGGCGGGCTGATCGGCGCGGCCACCCCCTCGACCACCCCCACCCCCTGAGCAAAGGACGGACCGCCATGCCGACCGACCAGGATCGCCACCCGGAGCCGGACGACGACGTGATGCTCGGCGTGAACGCGTTCCAGATCATGGCGCGCCGGTACGTGGAAGGGCGGATCGCCGAACTTTCCCCCCGGCCCGAGGACGCAGACGCCCGCCTGCGCGGGCTGCTCGCCATCTATGAGGACCTCATGGGCAAGGGCCACCCGGATCCGCTGACGTTGCTCGCGAGCGTGCTGGGCATTCCCGTGGACACGCTGGTCGTCCATCTGCGTGCGGCCGGCCGCGACCTGCGGCCCTCGTAGTCAAGCGGCTCGCTGGCAGGCAGGCTCCGCCGCCCACGTCTTGTTCCGCTGGGCGTTGAGGCAAGCACGCACGGTGAGTCCCAGCATCGAAGATCACGCCCGACGATGCGAGGATGAACGCCATGCCCCTCGGGACCGGTTCACCGGCGCAACCGTTCGCCCACCTCCAGGCGCAGAACTCGGCGCTGTATCGGCAGATCCTGGACGCATTCGTTTCGGCGAAGCAGCGCTTCACCGTGCACCTGCGGCCCGAGGACGTCCTGATCGACATCGGGGCGGGGCCGTCGCTGGAAACCGTTCGCGCCGCCCTGGATCAGCTCGCCGAGTGGGGCAACCTGCGCGCCGACCCCGACACCGGCCGGGTGACAACGGTTGAGGACTTCCACCGGGCCCGCTACCTCTATCAGCTCACCCGGGAGGGGCACGCGGCGGAGGAGGCGATCGCCAGGTATGAGGAGGCGATCGGGCGGCGGGGCGCCCTGCAGTCGGTGGCCCTGTCCGACATCGCGGAACAGCTGCGCGGGCTGCTGGCCGTCGCCGAAGCGGCGGCGGCTGGCGAGCCGCCGGACGCGGCGAAGACGCACCTGCTGTTGCTGAGCCTCGTCGACCGGTTCACCGGCCTGGCCGACAACGCGCAGGCCTTCATGGCGTCGCTGCGCCGGACGATGGACTTCTCCGACGCCGACGTCGCGGCGTTCCTGGCCTACAAGGAGCAGCTGATCGCCTACCTGGAGCGGTTCATCGCCGACCTGGCCAACCGGGGCGCCGAGATCGCGGCGCTCACCCGCCAGATCGAGGCGGTCGGCGTGACACCGCTGCTGGAGGTGGCGGCGCGCCGCGAGGCCGCCGACACCGCTCCCACCGAGGAGCACGGCGGCGCGGACGCACAGGATGACCTGGACCGGAACGCGTGGGGTGGGCACGACGCTGCCATGCGGCAGTCCCTGGACACCTGGCGCCTGCGCTGGGCGGGGCTACGCGACTGGTTCGTCAGCGGCGACAGCAGCCGCCCTGCCCAGGCGCGGCTGCTGCGTACGGCGGCGATCGGTGGGATCCGGCAGTTGCTGAGCACGGTCGCCGCGATCAACGAGCGGCGGGCCGGGCGGTCGGACCGCTCGGCGGACTTCCGCCGACTCGCCCTCTGGTTCGCCGAAGCGCCGGACGACGAGGCGGCGCACCGGCTCTGGCACACCGCGTTCGGGCTCTCCCCCGCGCGGCACCTCACCACCACCGCCGAGACCCTCGCCGCCGTCGAGGAGCGGCCGGTGCCGGCGGCCACGCCGTGGGCGCAGGCACCTCGCCTAAAGATCAGCCCTCGGCTGCGCCGTACCGGCTCCTACGAGCGGCGGGGCGCGCCGAACCGGGTGATCGACCGGTCGGAGCAGCGTCGCGTGCTCGCCGAGCGGGTGCGCCGGGAGGCGGAACAGACCGCCCGCGCCCGGGCCGCGCTGGCCACCCCGGGCCCGATCCGCCTCTCCGAGCTGGCGGAGCTGGACTCCGCCGAGTTCCGGCTGTTCCTTCAGCTGCTCGGTGACGCCCTGGCCACCCGCCGGCCGGACCAGTCGGAGGTGACCACCACGACGTCGGACGGCACGATGGTGGTCCGGCTGCGACGGGTCGACGCGGCCCCACCGGTGCGGGTCGTCACCGAGGACGGGGTGCTGACCGGGCCGGAGCATCTCATCGAGATCATCGACCTTGTCGGGGCGGCCAGGTGAGGGGGCGCGCCGTCGCCGACGACGTGCCGGAGGCGCGGCGGCGCAGGGCCGCGCGGCTGCTGCTGGCCCGCCCGCTGCTGGTCGCTGGGCTCACCGACGCGGAGACCTACCGGCTGGTCCGGGCGTACGCGGCGGAGCTGCGGGAGTGGTTCGACCGGGAGACCGGCTGGCAGGTGGTGGCCGACGCCCACACGGTACGGCTGGTGAAGCTGACCGCCGACCCGCACGACGGCACCCATCCGGCGCGGGATCCGCGGTCGCGGACCCCGTTCTCCCGGCAGCGGTACGTGCTGACCTGCCTGGCGCTGGCGGCTCTGGAGCGTGCCGACGGGCAGATCACGCTGGGCCGGCTGGCCGAGGAGGTGGTGACGGGGGCCGCGGAGCCGGCGCTGGCGGCGGCAGGGTTCTCGTTCGCGTTGGACCGGCGGGAGCGGCGGGCCGACATGGTGGCCGTGGTCCGGTTGCTGCTGCACTGGGGGGTGCTGCGTCGGGTGGCCGGGGACGAGGAGGCGTACCTGGGTGCCGGTGGAGACGTCCTGTACGACGTGGACCGGCATGTGATCGCCGGCCTGCTCGCCGCGGCCCGGGGGCCGTCGATGATCGACGAGTCGACGGGGCCGGGTCGGCTCGCGGCGTTGACGCTGGAGGTCGTACCGGATGTGGACGACGCCCGGAACCGGGCGCTGCGGCACCGGCTGACCCGGCTGCTGCTGGAGCAGCCGGTGGTCTACCACGACGAGCTCTCCGAGGCCGAGCGCGCCTACCTGACCAGCCAGCGTCACGCGCTGCTGACCCGGATCACCCAGTTCACGGGCTTGGTCGCCGAGGTGCGCGCGGAGGGGATCGCGATGGTGGATCCCGAGGACGAGCTTACCGACGTGCGGATGCCGGCCGAGGGGATGCAGAGCCACCTGACCCTGCTGTTGGCGGAGCACATCGCCGCCGGTGACGGGGTACGGGTCAGCGAGCTGCAGCGGCGCACCCGGGAGCTCGCTGTCGAGCACCAGACGTACTGGCGTAAGCACGCCACCGACCCGGGCGCCGAGGTGGACCTCGTCGCCACGGCGTTGGAGGCGCTGCGCGCGCTGAAGCTGATCCGGGTCAAGCCGGGAGCAGACCCGCTCGTGCTGCCCCGACCGGCGATCGCCCGATATGCCCTGGCCGCGCCGACGATCCGCGAGCCGGCCGCCCGACGGGTGGGCACCGACAAGTCCGAACGATCGAGGGAAACTGCGCGATGACCGTACCGCTGGCCGACCAGCTGCCGCTCCCGGCGAAGGAACGCTGGCAGCCGTTGCGCGCCGGGCTGGTCGACATCTTCTACTACGACCAGGAGGAGTTCCACTTCCACGGCGGGAGCCTGCTGCTGCGGGGCAACAACGGCACCGGCAAGTCGAAGGTGCTGGCGCTGATGCTGCCGTTCCTGCTCGACGGGGACCTGGCGCCGTACCGGGTGGAGCCCGACGGTGACCCGCACAAGCGGATGGAGTGGAACCTGCTGCTCGGCGGCAGGTACCCGCACCAGGAGCGGCTCGGCTACACCTGGTTGGAGTTCGGCCGCCGCGACCGCGACGGCGACCGCTTTCTCACCATCGGCTGCGGGCTGAAGGCGGTCGCCGGGCGGGGCATCGCCCGGCACTGGTTCTTCGTCACCAGCCAGCGGGTCGGCGTCGACCTGACGCTGGTGGGTGCGACTGGCACGACGTTGACCCGGGAGCGGCTGCGCGACGCGGTCGGGCCCGCCGGAATGGTCTACGACCGGGCGGCGGACTACCGGCGGGCCGTGGACGAGGCGCTGTTCGGGCTCGGCAGCCGATACGACGCGTTGGTCTCCCTGCTGATCCGGCTGCGCCAGCCGCAGCTGTCGAAGCGGCCGGACGAGAAGAGCCTGTCCCGGGCGCTCACCGACGCGCTGCCGCCGCTGGACGAGAACCTGATCACCCAGGTCGCGGAGGCGTTCCGCAGCCTGGACGACGAGCGGATGACGCTGCGGGAGCTGGCCGAGACGAAACGGGCCGCCGACGACTTCCTCACCCGCTACCGGCAGTACGCGCGGGTCGCGACGCGCCGCCGGGCCGGGCTGCTGCGCCAGCAGCACAGCCGCTACGAACAGCTCGGCAGGGAGCTGACCGAGGCGCAGCGGGCCTACGACCAGGCCGACGCCGACCTGACCCGGGCGTTGGCGCGCATCGACGGGCTGACGGAGCGGTCCCGGGAGCTGACCACGCGGCTGCAGGCGCTGCGGGACAGCCCGGAGGCACGTACCGCCGAGCATCTGCGCCGGCTGCGGGGCATCGCCGACGAGCGGGACCGGTTCGCCGTCCGACAGGAGGGGCGCCTGCGCGACCTGGAGGCCGACGTGGCCCGCGCCGGCCGGTCCGCGGAGGACACGACCCGGGAGCTGCGGCAGGCGCAGGACGCCGAGGACGCGGCGCGCGCGCAGGTCGAGCGGGACGCCGCGGTGGCGCGGCTGGCCGACCGGCACGCGGCGCGGGTGGTGGCCGCACTGCCGGTCGGGCTGGCCGAGGCGACCCGCGCCGCGGACGAACTGGTCGCCTCACGGTCGAGTTCGCTGCGGACGCTGGACCGGCTCCGCGACGCCGCCGACGCGGCCCGGGGCCGGGCGGACCGGGCCCGCGACGAGGTGAACCGGCTCGACGCCGAGATGGCCGCCGCGGACCTGCGGATCGCGGAGGCCGAGTCGGCCGCGACCGAGGCGAGTGAGCTGCTGCTCCGGCGGACCGGGGAGCACCTCGGCGGCGTGGTCGAACTGCCGGTCGGTGACCTCGACGGCGTCCTCGCGGAACTGGAGCAGTGGGTCGGCGCGCTGGCCGGAGAGAACCCGGCGGCGCGGGAGACGACGCGCGCCGCCACGGCCGCGACGGAGGCCCTCGCCCGCGCCGACGCCGCGTTGGAGGCCGACGAACGCGAGGTCCGCGACGGTCTGCAGCGGGCCGAGGCGGAGCTGCGCCGGCTGGAGGCGGGAACGCATCAGCCGCCGCCCGTGCCGCACACGCGCGCCGACGAGGCACGCCGGGACCGGCCGGGCGCGCCGCTGTGGCGGGTGGTGGACTTCGCCCCGGAGGTGCCGGCATCGGATCGGGCCGGCATCGAGGCGGCCCTGGAGGCGGCCGGCATTCTCGACGCGTGGCTCGACCCCGACGGAGGGCTGCGCGACCCGCTCAGCGGGGACACCGTGCTGCGGCCCGGCGCGGCGGTGACGGCAAACCTGGCCACGCTGCTCCGCCCGGCGGTCGACCGGGCGGACCCGGCCTGCGCGGCGCTGTCGGACGAAGCAGTCGCCGGTGTGCTCGCCGCGATCGGCCTCGGCGCCGGCTCGGCGGTGACCTGGGTCGACGTGACCGGCGCGTTCGGCAACGGGGTCCTCGCCGGACGGTGGGCCAAGCCGGCGGCGGAGCACATCGGCGACAGTGCCCGGGAGGCGTCCCGCCGGGCGCGGATCAACCAGCTGCGGCGGGAAGCCGAGGAGCTGTCGGCGCGGCTCGCGGCCGTCGCGGGCCAGCGCGGCGAGCTGCGCCAGCGGCGGGAGCGGGTCGTCGCCGAGGCGCGGGCGCTGCCGTCGGACCAGCCGCTGCGGGAGGCCCACACCCAGGTACGCGGCGCGTACGAGACCCGCCGCGGCATCGTCGGCCGGCGGGACGAGGCAGATGCGGCGCTGGGCCGGCGGCTCGCCGAGGCGGAGGCCGCGCTGGCTGAGGCGACCGAGTTCGCCGACGACGTCGACCTGCCGTACGACGTCGAGGAGCTGGCCGCGGTGCGGGACGGGCTGCAGTCGTACCGGGTGGCCCTGGCCGCCTGGTGGCCGACGGTGAGGGGCGTGCGTGTGGCGCGCTCCCGCCGGGACGAGGCGGCCCAGCTACACGAGGAACGGCTGGAGCGGCTGGCGCCGGCGGCGGTCGAGGCGGCCGAGGCGCGGGACGCGGCGCGGGCGGCCCGAGTGGAGTTCGAGACGCTGGACGCCACCGCCGGCGCGTCCGTGGCGGACCTGCAGCGCCGCATCGCGGAGGCGACCGGCCTGCTGGAGGGCTGCGAGCACGACCGTGAGGAGGCCCGGCGGCAGGAGGCGGCGGCCCGGGACGCCCGGGGTGACGCCGGTGGGCGACACGGCCGGTTGCAACAGGAGCTGCACGCGGCGACCGGGGCCCGGGACGCCGCCGTCGAGGGGCTGCGCGCCTTCGCCGGCACCGGCCTGGTCGACCTGGCCTGCCCCGGCCTCGAGGTGCCAGACGTGGCGCAGTCGTGGGCGGCGACCCCAGCGGTGGCGCTGGCCCGGGCCGTCGAGCGGGAACTGGCCGACACCGACGACGACGACCGCCGTTGGGATCGGCTGCAGCAGCAGGTCAGCATGGATGTGAAGGCGCTGACCGACGGCCTGTTGCGGCAGGGTCACCAGGTGGTGACGACCATCCGTGAGGAGACGATGGTCGTCGAGGTCAGCTTCCAGGGGCGTAGCCGCCCCGTCGCCGACCTGGCCGCCGCGCTGGTTGACGAGATCGACGAGCGGCAGCGGATGCTCTCCGCGCACGAGCGGGAGGTGCTGGAGACGCACCTGGTCAACGAGGTGGCCGGGGCGCTCCAGGAGCTGATCGTCGGCGCCGAGCGGCAGGTCGCGGGGATGAACGAGGAGCTGGAGGTACGGCCCACCTCGACCGGCATGCGGCTGCGGCTGCTGTGGCGGCCGACCCGCGACGCCCCGGCCGGGCTGGCCGAGCTGCGCGCCAAGCAGTTGCGGCAGAGCACGGACGTCTGGAACGACGAGGACCGCCGCGCCGTGGGCGCCTTCCTCCAGGAGCAGATCAACCGGGAACGGCTACGCGACGACGCGGCGACCTGGTCGGAGCAGCTCACCCGCGCGCTGGACTACCGGGCGTGGCACGAGTTCACGATCCAGCGGCACCAGGACGGGCAGTGGCGCCCGGCGACCGGGCCCGCGTCCGGCGGTGAGCGGGTGCTCGCGGCGAGCGTTCCGCTGTTCGCCGCCGCGTCGTCCTACTACGGCTCGGCCGGCAACCCGTACGCGCCGCGGCTGATCGCCCTGGACGAGGCCTTCGCGGGGGTGGACGACGACTCCCGGGCGAAGTGCCTCGGCCTGCTGGCCACTTTCGACCTCGACGTGGTGATGACCAGCGAGCGGGAGTGGGGCTGTTATCCGCAGGTGCCCGGCCTCGGGATCGCCCACCTTGCCCGGCACGACGGCATCGACGCGGTGTTGGTCACCCCGTGGCGCTGGGACGGACGCGAACGGCACCTGTTGTCCACGCCGGATCGGCGGGCGCCGCGGCAGCGGAACCCACAGCCGCACGAGCATCATCCCGAGCCGGAAACGACCCCAGGCCTGTGGGACGTGCCGTGACCGACCTGGAACGGCTGCGCCGGCAGCTCGGCGGGGCGGAGACCGAACGGCTGTTCCAGCGGTTACGCCGCCGCATCGCCCGGGGTCAGCCGCTGACCGGCACCCTGAGCCTGGACGGGCCCAGCCAGGACGAACGGCGGGCGGTGGAGCGGGTCCTGGGCCGCCCGCCCGGTCGCGGCAGCACCCTGACCATCAACCTCGACGAGCTGGATCGGATCATCCGGCGCAGCGGAATGCACCCCGGCGGCTTGGCCGGGGCGGTCGAGGCGCTGACCGGAGGCGTCGCGGTGCTCGCCGAGGTGCGGGCCGCCGAGGCCGCCGCCTGGCAGGCCGCCCTCGCACCGCTCGCCGCACTCGGCGGTGTGCGCGCCGAACTGGCCGAATGGTGCGCCGCCTCGGGCACGGCCGCGCTGCTGCGGCGACTGGCCGGTACGCCGCCGGCGGCGGCGCGGCTCGTGGCCGACCTGGTTGCCGTCCTCGCCGCGCTGCCTGCGGACGGGGAACCGCTGGGCCGGATCGCAGCCCGCACCACCGGCGACGCGCACGCGCTCGACGCCGGCCGGGCGCTGGAGACAGTGACCCGTTCTGCCGTCCGGGCCACCTGGTGGGGGGACGCGCCACTGCCCGAGTCGGCGGCCGAGCAACGCCGGATGCTCTGGTACGCCGCCGGGGTGTTCCTCGACGATCTCTCCTCGACCGTGCTCGCCGTCAACCTGCCCACGATCCCCGGATGCCGGCTGCACGACCTCGTCGCCCCCGCCGCCGCACTCGGGGAACCGGTCGTCGTGACCCTGCGCCAGCTCGCTCGCGGAGAGCCCCGGTTCGCCGCGCGGACCGTGTACGCCTGCGAGAACCCCACTGTGCTGGCCGCCGCGGCCGACCAGCTCGGTGCGGCGTGCCCGCCGCTGGTCTGCGTCGGCGGCCAGCCCAGCACCGCGGCGCTGCGGCTGCTGGCCAGCCTGGTCCAGTCCGGCGCCCGCCTGCGGTATCACGGCGACTTCGACTGGGGTGGCCTGCGGATCGCCAACCTGCTGCACGGCAGGGTGCCCTGGCAGCCGTGGCGCTACAGGACCGTCGACTACCTGGCCGGGGTCGCGGCCCGCACCGCCCAGCCGATTACCGGAGGGTCGCTGAGTGGCACGCCGACCGACGCGGCCTGGGATCCGGGACTCGCTGCGGCGATGCTCGCGGCCGGGGTCCGGGTCGAGGAGGAACTGGTGCTCGACAAGCTGATCACCGATTTGTCGGCGGCGACGGGACATTGAGGTCGCCGCTGTCGGGCCGTAGGCGTTGCGAAGCGGCTGCAACCGCACGACGTCGACGAGTCTCGCCCGGGGGGTCATGGACAGGATCGCAATCGTCGGCTGCGGCGGCAGTGGCAAGTCAACCGTCGCCCGCCAGCTGGCCCGGATCTTCAATTCACCACTGACTCACCTCGACGCGAGCTACTACGCCGAACAGTGAAACCCGGTGCAGGAGCAGTTCGCTGACCAGCAAAGGAAGCTGGTTTCATGGGAGTAGTCCTCGGTGAGGAGTGCGTCGTGTCCGCCCTGTCCGAGGCGGCGGATCTCCCAGAGATCGCTCAGCCACAGCATCCGCAGCCACCCCATCCATACGAGGGAGGTCTGAGGTACTAGCATTGCCGCAGTCCGGGACGGCTCTGCTGAAACGAGGCGAAATGCGTTGGCTCCGGCGGTTACTGGGCGGCGGGCGGGTCCAGCTCGATACGGGGCGGCAGCAGGCACTGCTACGGGACGTTCAGTACCGGTACGGCGCCCGCGCGGAGGTCCGGTTTTCCGAGCAGGTCGAGGCGGTCACCGCAATGCTGAACGGCGACGACGGCTTGGTGGTGGCGGCCCGGATCGTGAGCCAGGTCGCCGACGAGGCCCACGCGGACCTACAGGCCCAGGCCAACGAAATACACCGACGGACGGGCCGGCGGCTCGTGGTGCACCGCCGGAACTATCGGCCGCTGTGGAAGGAGACCGGCTCAGCCCTGCGGTGGCCACTGTTCACGTTGCCGTGCGGCTTCCACCCGTACGCGCAGGTGGCCGCCGCCGTCGCGGTGGTCGGCGGCCAGGCGCCCCGGCTCGACCAAGTGACCGACCCGAACCCGCTCCTGACCCGCGTGTTCGAGGTGCTCGACCTCACCACCGCCGGCTGGGAGTACGGCCGGGTGCGGATAGACACCGACGCTGCCGCCCTGGCGGATAGACTGATCTCGAGCGCTGGGCAGGTCCTTACAGCCATGGACGACCCGCCCCGGCTGCCACCTCCGGTTCGTGAGTGGATGCGCCGCAACAACACCTTCGACGTGCACGATCCGACCGGCCCTCGGGTGGTAGGCGTGATCAATGTGGGCGCGAGGATGCGGGAGTGTCTCCTGGCCTGAAGAACACCGAGACCATGTCAACGAGCAACGCGCTCGGCTCGTCCAGTCGCCACTCCCCGACCTACTCGACAGTCTCCTGGCCCACATCGGCCTGAGCCTTGAACCCGACTCAACCTAACCATTGAGAGACTTCTATAGCTGTCAAGGGGTGCTGGTAGCTGGGTGTGCGCCGGTCAGGGTTCTGAAGAGTTGCCGGCAGATGTAGCGCTTGAGGTTGCGCATGACCTCGCGTTTGGTGCGGCCTTCAGCGGTGCGGCGGGTGACGTAGGCGCGGGTGCGGGGGTCGTGGTCCATGCGGACCAGGGCGACGGTGTAGAGGGCGCGGTTGAGGCGTCGGTCGCCGCCGCGGTTGAGTCGGTGTCGGGTGGTGTTGCCTGATGAGGCGGGTAGTGGTGAGGCGCCAGCGAGGGCGGCGAACGCGGCCTCGGAGCGGATGCGTCCGGGGTGTGACCAGGTCAGCAGGACGGTAGCGGCGACGACGGCGCCGACGCCGGGTAGGTCGAGCAGTTGCTGGGCCTGTGTGGTGACTGCTTCGTGCAGGGCGGTGTGGTTGGCGGCGAGTTCGGCGTCGAGGGCGCGGATGCGTCGGGCCAGGCGGATGGCCTCGGCTCGGCAGACGGTCAGGGTCGGAGTCTCGTCACGGGTGCGCCAGGCCGCGATGGTGGTGATGGTGGTGGTGGTCAGGGCGCGGCGGGCGTCGATGCCGAGGTTGACGGTGCGTAGCAGGGCGGTCAGTGCGTTGACGGCGCGGGTGCGTTCGCCGCTCATCTGTTCGCGGGCGACGGTCAGGACGCGCAGAGCGGTGCGGGCGCCGGTCGCGCGGGGCCAGCGCAGCTCGTTGACGTTCAGACTGCGGGCTGTTTGGGCCATCGCGATGGCGTCCAGGGCGTCGCTCTTGCCGTGGCGTCGCCTGCTGATGGCCGGGATGTCGGGTGCTTCGGCGACGGCGAGGCCGGCTGCGGTGAGCTGTTCGGTGAAGGTGGCGCCGTAGGAGCCGGCCCCGTCGATGACGATCAGTGTTGTCGCGTCCTGGGTGTGGCGTTGGATCCAGCCGGTGGCGCGGCGTAGCCCGGCCGGGCTGGTCGGGAACTGGGCGTGCTGCTGGACTGCGCCGGTGCCGGCGGTGATGAGTGCGAGGGTGTGGGAGGCGGCGTGAGTGTCCACGCCGACGACGAGGTCGTAGTGGTCTGCGACGATGGCCATTGCGGCGTCCTGCCTTCCGATGCAGAGGTTAGCGTTGTTCGATCTCGACAACACCCTCGTCCAGCGCGATCGGGCATTCGCCGCCTGGGCACAGGAGTTCACCGCAGAGCATGACCTTGACCCCAAGTGGGCCACCTGGCTGATCTTCGCCGACGCACATCACGACGGCCCGATGGACACGTTTTTCGACATCGTCCGCGACGAGTTCGCCTTGACCACTCCCGCAGACGAGTTGTGGCGACAGTACCGACACCGCATGCCACAACTGGTCTCATGCTCCGCCGAGGACCTCGCGGGGCTGGCCAAGCTCCGCCGTCAGGACTGGAAGATCGGGATCGTCACCAACGGCATGACCGACAACCAGCTCGGAAAGATTCGCAACACCGGCCTGGACCGGCACGTCGACGCCTGGTGCATCTCACACGACGTCGGCATCCGCAAGCCCGACCCACGCATCTTCCAGCTCGCGGCCCACCGCTGCGGCCTCACCCTCGACGGCGGCGGGTGGATGATCGGCGACAGTCTCATCCTGGACATCGCCGGTGGTGCCTGCGCCGGCCTACGGACGGTGTGGATCCCCGAGCCCCGCCTCGCCCGTCAGCACGCCACATACGGACCGGACTTCTTCCTCCCGCCCGCACCCGACGCCACTGTCATGTCGGTCGCCGAAGCTGTCGACGTGCTACTCACGGCCGAGTGACCGGCTGCTAGCCCTGCCCTGCTGGTCAGCGAACGCCCTGCGCGGCAGTGAGCGGTCGTCTCGGCCTACCACCTTGCACGGCTTTAGACGTCACCGGGCTTGGTCCAGTCGGCTTCCTCGAACTGACCGTCGAGGAGCTGCGCGGGGTGCGGACTGGCTTGCCCTCCTCCACGCCGGACAACTCGATGTCCGCGCGCCGCCGCGATGCTCCCCGGCCGGTCGCCGGCGTAGCGGGGATGTCTCGTGCCGATGCAGGCTTCTCACACCCGCACGCGGGGATCGGCCAGCACGTTGGCGACCGCGGCCGTCATCCCGTCGACGCACAGCGTCGGCGCGCCGACCATGAACTCCTCCCGGTCGAGCCACTCCACGCGCTCGACGCCCGGCGCGGCCAGGATGCCCACGTCGAGCTGTAGCGACGCGTGGTCGTCGTAGTATCCGCGGGCGGCGTCACCGACCCAGAGGGACCAGTGGTATCCGGTGCCGCCCCGCTTTCGGTCCGCCTCCGTGAGCGGGTCGGTTTTGAGGTCGCCGGTGTCAAGCAGTTCGGCGACGGTCATGGGTTCCAAATCCGGATGGGCCGGCGGCAGCACCACCTCAAGGAGGTGTTCGAGGTGAACGGTGCAGGTACAGTTCCCCCGCTGCGGAGGAGTCCAACTGTCGACCATCACAGCACTCTACGGCCCCGGCTCATCCAGTCGTCATCTCATGTCTCTGCTTTTGCCATGCAGACTCGCCGTGACTTGTACTGGCCCCGTCAGCGCGCACGACGGGCGGCAGATCCGGATGACAGCTGGCGAGGCGGACAGCTACGCGTCATTGTTGCGCGATGATCACCATCCAACGAGTGCGGGTGCGGTGGAGCGCTGCGGCACGCGGCGCTCAGCAGGCCAACCTCCGTCGTGGCCTGAGCTGCCCGGTGCCCCTTCCTGCCTCACTACCAATGTGCGACGTGGCCGTGCACGAGGTGCTGTATAACGAGGCGACCGGCTACGTGCGCCATGACGAGGTTCTCAGTGGGGGCGTGGAGCGAGCCCGCGACGTGGGCTTGTGGCTCACCCTTGAGGGTTCCGCGGTGATCGTGGAACGGCTGCCAGGCCGGGCGGCATTTCCCCGCGACCGTGGTACAGCCCGCCTGTTCCCACTCGCATCGGGGCAGGTGGGCCGCTACCGGGCCAACTTCCGGTTCACGTTCACCCAATGCGCCTGCAATCCCAGCTGGTTCTACGAGGACTGGGCAGTGCACGTCGCCAATGGCCCAGTGGAGCCCGAAAGGTTCATCCAACGCGAACCGGACCAGGACGCCGACAACCGCGTGCATCTCTACGGCGGCACGATCAGGCCCGCCGGAGGCAGCCGTCACCGCTAGGATCGGTCGGCGCGCAGCCAGCGGCAGATGAGTGCGCCTGGTCCTCGAACCGCGTCAACTGGAAACTGAAGCCGACCAGAATCGCCTGCTTCGAGGCCAACCCGGCCAACCACGATGTCCTGATCGGGCCCGGCGACGAATGCGTACGGTCCCGCGGCGACGTCATCGAACACCAGGCCACCTGCGAAGAACTACGTGACGAGATCCAGCAACGGTGCACCCGGGCACTTGCGTTCGCCGGCGCCGCGATCGCGCTGCCACCGATCCTCGTCGAGGTGTGGTGGCGGGTTCGCCGCAGGCCGGCACCGACGACACACTGACTCCACGCTCCCCCACCCTGATCGCGGCAGATGCGGATGCCCCACCAGTACCGACCCAAGTGCGGATCACCGTGACCGTGTTCAGGTTGCCGAGCTCGGCGTGCGGCGAGCCTAGGCTATGTGCCATGGAAGGAATGGCCTGGCTCATGCTGTGCCCGTGCGCGTTCTTTGTGTTGCTGTTCTTCGCCGCGACCGTGATTCTCTGGTTTCAGACCAAGCCGGGCAGCCGGTAGCTGAGTCGGCCGCGGCTTGGTGTGCTGGCTCATTCCGTATGCCGCATGGTGGCTCGATATCGACTAGTGCGGTCAGGCTGGTGGATCGTCTCGATAGAGATGCGCTTTCACACCTCGGCCACCCCAGCGGGTCGCAGCAAGTTCCGGCCGTGGGCGGGTAGGTTTGGGCAGCCAGCCATGCTGTCTGGTGTCGGGCGCAGCGTTGTCCCAGTCGGCGATCAACGCAAACGGATCCGTGGCGCGATCCGCCTCAATGTCACAGGTCTCCCGGACGACCTTGGAAGGGTAAAAGCGCGTCTCCTGAGCCACGTTGCAGTCGTCCGTTCGGGAGGCGACCAGGGCGCCGCACCTTTCGCACGCGACACACGGGCTCTAACCCGCCAGGGACCAGCAGCCGGTGAGAACGAGGTCGTGGACGAAACGCGTACCGCGTACGTCGCCGGGTGAAAGTACGAAGGTGCCGACGACCTGATCACGGCCATACGCTGCCTCATCGACGGCGTAGGTACCGGGGTCGAGCAGGGGAGGGTTCACATGGTGACAGTCCAGAAGCGACCAGTGCGGGCCCGCTGGCAACTCCACCAGCCGTACCGGGACGCTCAGTGCGTTCCCGCACGTCGCACACCGAAAGCTCTCCACAGCGGCAGTGTGACGTAACCTGCCGGGCGAAGGCATCCGGAATATGGGACAACACCGTTGAGTAACACGCCATCTCGGGACAGTCGCCCTTCCTGTATGCACTCAACTCGGCATGAGCGGACACCTGGTGGGGACCGCCGCCGTAGGCATCAAGGTGTGTTGTCGTCTCCACAGGCCGGACGCAGCAACCCCGTGGACCAGGCGTCCCACTGGGGTGCTCGGCGGGCCTCGCCTCTGAGATCAGCAACGGTCTAGCGGCCTGATGAGGTCGGTCCCCAGTCTTCGGCGTGGGTGAGGCCTAGGGCTGACAGCGCGTCGGCCACCGCCGTCCGGTGTTCGGCCTTCACGTCGGCGGCCAGCGTCGGCGCACTGTCGGTGATGGTGACTGGGTATGCCGTGAGTGGGGCGGTGCCGGAGTGGGCGACGGTCAGCTCACCTTCGCCTCGCCCCATGGTGAGGTCGAGGTGGGTCAGGTGCAGGGCGTAGGACGGCACCTGGGTGGTGGCGTAGCCGTCGAACGGCGAGCGGACGGCGATCGTGCCGTCGAGGCACCACCATTGGTGCCGGCGGTCGCCCCTGCCAGTGGTGGTCGGCGAACAGCTCGTGCCGCACCGACCGGTACTGCCAGGCCAGCACGACCGCGCGCCGCACGCGGGCGTCCATACTGCCCAGCCCTTCCGCCCGGTCAGTGGCGGCCAGCAGCGCGGCGAGCCGCCGGCGTACCCAGGGGGCCAGGACCTGCTGCAGCCGGTGCGGCCAGGCCTGCTCGGCGGCCTCGGCGGCGAAGCGCAGCGCCGAGGCCAGCCGAGCCAGGCGGTCATCGACGTCAGGCCAGTGTTCACCGGCGCGACCGGTGTGGTCGGGCAGCGCCGTGGCGTGACGACGGGCGACGTACTCGACGGTCGCGCGCAGCGCCCCACTGGCGGCAAGGTCGACATCCTGTCGGTTGTCGCACCACGACCAGTCGCTCTGGTGTCGCAACAGCTTCTGCGCGTAGGGGTCGCGCAGCACTTCCTCGCCGTGGTCGCCGTGAGGGGGGCGGGTGGCCGCATCGACCACCTCGGCGGCGAACAGCAACGCTTCGGCGTACCTTGTCGACGCGAACGACACATCCACCTGCGTCACCTCCCCCTTGCGGTGACACGATGCCACAACCACGCGACTCGCCCCGTCCACTCCAGACGGCATTCGCGCTCTGCGGAGGGGATACGGCCCGCGGTCATGGCAGTCCGCCGCTTTGACCGCTGCCCATCCCTCCGAGCTGGCGTCGGCCCATGCCTGGCTCCACGCCGGAGCCGGTGGTGCTCACGTCGGCAAGGTTGCTCCGAAGCTGGCTGGCGAGTGTGCTGGTTGCCTCCTGGGGTTCGACGTCGAGGTCGGCCAGGGCTTTGGTCAGGGCACGCAGGAGGGTGCGGATGCCGCGCACCACCACCCGAGCCCGGCCACCGCCGCGTCGCCCGCCGCCACCGCTTCCGCCACCGTCAGAGCCAGTCGTGCGTCCAGCCGCGCACGCGGGGCCCCCGGCCTCCTAGAGGGTGGAGGAGACCGGGGGTTCCCGGGTCGGCAGCGGTCAGGCGGTGATGCGGTTCTTCGCCGGCTCGGGAGCGGCGAACGCCTCGGTGGCCGGGGTGCGGAAGGCGTGCACCAGGCCGGCGATCGACAGCAGCAGGAGCAGCCCCGCCCCGATGAACGTCACCAGAGCGGCCTGCTCGGCCTTACGGCCGAACTCGCTGAAGCCGTACGAGGTGAGCAGCATGCCGCGCAGCGTCTCGCCCTTGAATACGGTCTCCCGCTGGCCGCTGACCTCCGCCAACTGCTTCTGCAGGTCGGCCAGGGCCGGGTCGTTGGTCTGCGTGGCCTGCTCGACCTTGGCCCGCAGCTCGCTCTCCGGCGCGCCGAGGTCGGCGTACGTCTTCCCACCGGCCATGGACTTCAGGTGCAGCCCGATGAACTCGTTGGCGTAGCACTCGGCCTGCTTGCCGGTGGTCATCTTCTGGCCGGCGTACTCGACCAGGCAGTCCGCCTTCTTCTCCTCGTCGGTCAGCTTGTCGGCCGGCTTGAAGGTGATGTGCTGCGCGCCGAGCTGGTCGCGTACGTAGTCGTTGGCGAAGTTCGCGTTCGTGGTGAGGACGAGGCCGGCGATGAGCAGCAGAACGGTCAGGCCCAGCCCACCGATGCTGAAAAGTAGGTCCAGGGTGCGTCGCTTCATGTCGGAACTCCTGTGAGGATGGCAACGTCCGTTGGTGTCGCGTCTCATCCTGGCTCACCACGGCGGTCCCTAGTCAGGGCCAAACCCCCTGTCCGGTCCGTGACCTTCGACTCCCCCGCCCGGGCCGTCCGGCCACCTCAGGGCCATTCGTCGGTCAGGTCGCCGTCGCTCACGGCGGGCCCGTCGTCGACGCACGGCTGGCGGGTCGCCATGCGTCCACGGGGTCTCCTCCGGCGTCGAAAACGCCCCGGCCGGCAGGAACGCGTCGGACAGGGTGGTGTGGCAAAGCCACTCGCCCACCTCGGGCACGGCGCCCGGCGGGTCGGCCCCCCGCCCATCTCGCCGGAGACCTCCAGCACCACCTCCGTCCTGCCGTCCGCGGCCGGGTCAGGAAGATCACTCGCGCCTTCTGCGCCGGCCGGGTCGGCGACCACAGCCTCGAGCATGGCCGCATCGCCGACAAGTTCCACTCGCGGACCGACCGGCGCCTGGCCATCCCGCACGGCAGTGAGCCGCCGTTCGGGCGGACGCCGCCCGCCGGGCCGGTGTCCCTACTGCCGGTCGTACCGGATGTGGTCAGGGTCGACGCCGAGGTCGACCAGGCGGTGGGCCATCTCCGTGACCATCGCCGCCGGTCCGGCGAGGTAGGCGTCGTGTCCGGCCCAGCCGCCGTAGCGGGTCACGACGTCCACCACCGTGCCGGGTTCGTACGGGCCGGCGTCACCGTCGGAGACCGCCAGCACCAAGCGGAGCCACGGGAAGCGGTCCGCGAACGAGCGGAGCGATTCGAGATCGTACAGGTCGTCCCGAGTGCGGGCGCCGAAGAACAGCCAGGTTGCCGGCGGGCTGGCCAGACGGGCCAGCCCACCCAGCAGCGCCCGGATCGTGGCCAGACCGGTGCCGCCGGCGACCAGCAGTACGCGATTACCCGAGGCGGTTGCGAGGGTCGTGATGCCGCGCGCCGGGCCGAGCCGCAGCACATCACCCACGGCGCTCTTGTGCACCAGGACGTCGCTGAGCCGGCCGGCGCCTGTCGCCCGCACATGGAACTCCAGCACCCCGTCACCGCCGGGTGGGTTGGCTATGGAGTAGGACCGCCAGGTGCGCGGGAGCCGCCCAGATCCGACGGTGGCGTACTGCCCGGCCCGGTAGTCGTACGCCTCGGCGGTGCGTACCCGCAGGACTGCCAGGTCGGGGCCGCGCAGCTCGTGGTGGACCACGGTGCCGTTGAAGTACGGCGGAGCGGAGAGCTCCCCCGTGGCGGCGTTGCTCATCACGCCGGCCAGGAACCGGTACGCCCGTGACCAGGCGTCGTCGTGTTCGGGACACCAGCCGGCACCGGCACGGGACCGCAGCGCCTCCATCAGCGCCGCACCGAACGGCTGGTAGTGGCTGGCGCGTACGCCGAGCTTGCGGTGCGCCCGGCCAAGCTCCTCGAAGACCGGCACGATGACCTCCGGCTGGTCCAGCCCCTCGATAAGCTGCCGCACCGACCAGGTGAGCTGGTCGCGTTGGGCCGCGAGCGAGTCGGGGAACAGCGACCTCAGGTGCGATCCGTCCCGGAACAGCGCCGCGTACAGGTACGTCAGCGTGTCGGTGAGCGGCTCCAGCAACGCGAGGCTCTCCCGCAGCAGCCGCTGGTCGTCCACTCGTTGCGGCCACGCCGCCAGCAGCGCCCCGGCGGACGCCTCCCGCTCGTCCGGCGCCGGCACGTCCCCGCGCATCCTCCGGCGCAGCACCATGGAGTGGTGCAGGCCGAGCAGATCGTGGTAGTCGTACGCGTGGTCCCTCTCCCTCATCGTCACGCCGGCATGCTAGGCGCGGCCCGCCGGCGAAGTGCCTCTCATCAGGACAAATGTGCGATCTACCACCGCTTGTAGTAGTCGGGGCGGACGGCCCTTCCACGACCGATCCAGTCGTGCTATCGGAATGCGGCCAGTGCTCCGCCCTTCAGGGCGGGGGTGAAGGCCCGTGCTGGAAGGGCCGTCAAGGCCCGGGCAGTGCCTTAGACCGGGCGGTTCTGCTGCTCGATGTACGGCGGCGCCGAAGCCGACGATCGCGGTCCCGCTGGCGATGGTCGCTGCACGGAGCAGCGTTGCTCGTTGAGCTTGGGCTGGTGCTGCCGCCGACAGTGTGCCCGGCGCTTGACTGGCAGGAGCGACGCAGTTGATCGGAGCAAGCTCCCTTGGCGTTGGTGGCTCAGCGTGACATGGGTCAGGTTCTGCGGACTGCGCTGGTGAAGCCGGCGATGAAGAGGGTGGCGAAGGTCCAGGCGAGCAGTTGCAGGAACCAGCTGGCGATGGTGAGGGTGTGGCCGGCGGGGGTGTCGGTGGGTTGGCAGCGGTCGCGGGCGCCGGTCTTGATCAGTGGGGTACCGAGGTCGAGGCCCACGCCGATCTCGTCGATGGTGGTGCAGGCGGTGGCTGCGACTTCTCCGGTGATCGCCGGCTTTTGGGCGAGGCCGCCGCGGTGGCCGATGGTGACGCTGAGGGTGACTGCGGTCGCAAGCGTGGCGAGGAGCAGGAGCAGGGCGCGCCAGGGCTGGTAGCCGTATCCGAGGGTGATGCCGGTGAGGCGGCCCCAGGCCCGTTCGGAGCCGGCCAGTCCGGCGCGCTGGATCTGGTCGCGGCGTTGGGCGATGAGGATGGTGCGGGCGTCGCGGTCGTGGCCGGCGGCGCGGTAGGCGGCGGCGAGGTGCTGGTAGGGCTGGGCTGCGTAGCGGGGGGTGTGCTCGCGCAGCAGGGTCAGCCAGCGCGGCAGTGACGCGGGCCGCGGCAGCCCGCTGTAGGTGAGCCCGTCCAGCTCGACCAGTGATCCCTGGTCCGGTGCCGTGTGCGTCGTTCGGTCGGTGTCGAGGCGGAGCGTCCCGCCGATCCGCGTACCGGTCAACACCAGCACCGCCTGGCCGTCTGCGCTGGTGGCGGTGAACCCGTCGTCCAGGAGCACGTCCTGGTCGACGCGGAGGCCGTCGGTGTTGAGGGCGGGTCCGGTGGTGTTCTCCAGCCGTGCCCCGCCGCAGTACAGGACGCCGCCGATGTGGGCGCCGGGCAGCTGGATCGTGCCCAGCTCGCTGGCGCTGGTGGCGGTGAACCCGGCGTCCAGGGCCACGTCCCGGTCGACCTGGAGGTGGTCGGCTTCGAGGGCGGGTCCGATGGTGTTCTTCAACTGTGCCCCGGTGCAGTCCAATGTGCCGAGGTGGGCACCGAGCAGCCGGATGGTGCCCTGCTCGCTGGCGCTGGTGGCGGTGAACCCGTTGCGGAGCAACACGTCCTGGTCGACCTGGAGCCGGTCGGCGTTGAGGGCGGGTCCGGTGGTGTTCCGCAGCCGCGCTCCGGTGCAGTTCAGTTGGCCGCCGAGGTGGGCACCGAGCAGCCGGACCGTGCCTCGCTCGCTGGCGCTGGTGGCGGTGGAGCCGCGCAGGAACACGCTCTGGTCGACCCGGAGGCCGTCGGCGTCGAGGGCGGGCCCGGTGGCGTTCTCGAGCCGCGCTCCGCTGCAGTCCAGTGTGCCGAGGTGGGCAGCGAGCAGCCGGACCGTGCCCTGCTCGCTGGCGCTGGTGGCGGTGCTCCCTTCGAGCGAGAGCACCCGCGCGGCAAAGCGTGTGGCGTCGACTGGCGCGTCGTCCGAATCTGCCGTTTGCTCGATGCGGCACCCGGTCATGGCAACCGCCGACAGTCGGGCGTTGCGGAGATTCACGCCGCTGGGGAGTAGACAGTCGCGCAGCTCCAGCGCCAGGTCACTGGTGATGTTCTCCAGATCGATCTGGCCGGCGATCCGGGCTCCGCGTAGCCGCAGGCCGTGTGGGTCGGGCTCGCCGACCAGGCGGCCGCGGACGAGCTCACGGATGACCGAGGCCGAGACCGTCCGCTCATCGCCCCAGGACCGCATCGCTGCCTCGTCGACCGGCCCGTCACCGGCCAGATCGAGCACCTCGCCGCGGGCGACGGACTTGATCAGTCGCTGCTCGACACGACTGTGCGCTCGACCGTCCGCGTTCCTTACCCGCTGGCGACTCACTGACGTCATGGCACCAATAATGGACAGCCATGCCATCCCGCGATCCCCCGGACCGGGCCACGGCCCGCGACCCGTCGAACGTTCCGCGTCGCGGACGATGGGAAAAGGACGCGGCGGATCAGCTCAGCGGCCCGCCCGCCCCACCGGATCCGGTGGCAGCTCGCCCGGCCCCTGCCGCGCCCACCAGCGCCACGAGGTCGTCGAGGGTGTCCAGGGTGCGGCCGGGACCGTTCAGGTCCACCTCGACGCCGTACTCCAGCTCGATCGCGTCGACCAGGCGCAGCAGGCCGAGGGAGTCCACGCCGAGTGCGACCATCGACCCGCCGGCCAGCACGTCGGCCGCCGCGACCTCGCCGGCCGTGGCCTCGCTCACCAGTTCCGCGATCCGCTCGCGCAGGTCGGTGCTGCTGCCCATGTCAGAACTCCTTTGCGGACTGCCGGACGATCTCGGCGATCTCGGCGATGGTCGGGGTGTCGAAGAAGTCGTCCAGCGGCACCTCGACCCCGAGCCGCTGCTGGATCCGGCCGCTGATCCGGGTGATGCTCAGCGAGTGTCCGCCCAGGTCGAACAGGTCCTCGTGCACACCGATGTCGGGGACGCGCAGCACCTCCTGCCAGATCTGGCGCAGCTGCTCCACCACCGGGTCGTCGCCGGTTCCGTCGGCGGCGGACCCGCCCGGGGCCGCGCCGACCGGTTCCCGGGGCGCGGGGGCGGGCAGTGCGGCCCGGTCGACTTTCCCGTTCGGGTTCAGCGGCAGCCGGTCGAGCGTCACGAAGTCGGTGGGCAGCACGGCCTGCGGCAGGCTCAGCGCCAGGTGCTGTCGCAGCTCCGCCGGCTGCGGGGCGGCCCCGGCGCGGCACACCACGTACGCGACGAGGCGCGGCTCGTCCGCGTCGTGCCGCAGCGCGGTGGCCGCCGCGGCCACGGCCGGATGATCGAGGAGCCGGGCGTCGATCTCCCCCAGTTCGACCCGGTGTCCCCGGATCTTGACCTGGTCGTCGATGCGACCGAGGAACTCGATCCGCCCGTCGGGCAGCCACCGGCAGCGGTCGCCGGTGCGGTAGAGCCGCTCGCCGGCCCGCCCGAACGGGTCCGGGACGAACCGCTCGGCGGTGAGGTCGTCCTGCCCGAGGTAGCCGGCGGCCAGCCCCGCGCCGGCCAGGTACAGCTCGCCGGGCAGCCCGAGCGGCACCGGTCGGCGGGCCTCGTCCAGGACGTACGCCCGCACGTTCGGCAGCGGCCGACCGATGGTGACCTCGTCGGGACCGGCGGGGATCTCCGCCATGGTCGCGTAGACGGTCGCCTCCGTGGGCCCGTACCCGTTGACCAGGCGGGCGGTGCGGGCCCGCAGGTCCCGCGCGAGGGCGACCGGCAGCGCCTCCCCGCCGGCGACCGCGACCAGCGGCGCCGGCGTGCCCCCGGCGTCCGGGGCCGGAACGCCGAGACCGGCGTCCAGCAGCACCCGCCAGCCGGACGGGGTGGCCTGGGCGTGGGTCACGCCGGTGTCGCGGACCAGCCGCAGCACGCCCGCACCGTCCAGCGCGCCGACCGCCGAGGCGACGACGACTCTGCCACCGGTGACCAGCGGCAGGAGCACCTCCACGGTGGAGATGTCGAACGACAGCGACGTCAGGTGCAGCCACCGGTCCCGTGGCCCGCTGCCCAGCAGGTCGCGGACGCCCAGCAGCAGGTTCGCCAACGCGTCGTGCCGCACGGCCACGCCCTTGGGTCGGCCGGTCGACCCGGAGGTGTAGAGCACGTACGCGAGGTCGTCGGCGTTCGGCGGCCCGTCGGCGGGTCCGGCCGGGACCGGGCCGTGGAGCAGGTCGGTCCCGTCGAGGGCGAGGGTGGGCCGGCCCGTCTCGACGGCAGAACCTGTCACGACCAGAGCCGGGGCGGCGTCGGCGAGGATCGCCTCCCGCCGGGCCGGCGGGTTGCCCGGGTCGACCGGCAGGTAGGCGGCGCGGCAGCGCAGCACCGCCAGCACGGTCACCACCGCCTGCCAGGAGCGGTCCAGCGCGACGGCCACCAGCGTGCCGGGGCCGACCGCGCGCTGGCGTAGCAGCGCGGCGAGCCGGACGACGGCGGCGTCGAGCTGGGCGTAGGTCAGCGTCCGGTCGCCGTCGACCAGGGCCGGCGCGTCCGGGTCTGCGGCGACCCGGGCGGCGAACAGGGCCGGCACCGTCACGGCGGGGTACGCCCGGACGGTGTCGTTGACGGCGCGGGTGACCCGGTCGAGTTCGTCGGCGGGCAGCAGCGGCAGGTCCGCCACGGGGCGGTCGGGTTCGGCGACCACCGCGGCGAGCATGGTGCGCAGGTGCCCGCCGATCCGGCGTACGGAGTCGGTGTCGATGGCCGCCGGGCTGTGCTGGAGGCTCACCGTGACGCCTGTCGGGGCGTCGACGATCTGCACGTGCAGGGCGTTGCGGGCGGCGCCGCAGAACAGGGTCCAGTCGACCTCGCTGGCCACCCCGGGGAACGCCGGTTCCGCACCGCGCCGCCGGTAGGCGACGCTGACCGGGGTCAGGGCCGGGGCGGGCCGCAACCCGGACACGGCGTGGGCCAGCGGCACGGCGCGGTGCCGGTACGCCTCGCGCAGGCGGGCCCGGACGGCGAGGGCGTGGTCGCGGAACGTGCCCCGCGCCGGGGCGACCGCGACGGGCAGCTCGTTGACGAACAGTCCGACCCGGTCGGCCTGGTCGGGGGTGCGGGTGGACAGGGCCACCCCGACCGGCGCGCCCTGGTTGCCGTAGCGCCCGAGCAGGGCGTGCAGCACGGCGAACAGCAGCTCGAAGCGGGTCACCCCGATCGACCGGGCGGCCCGGTCGACGCCGTCGATCAGGCCGGCGGACAGGTCCAGGGGCACGGCCTCGCCGGGCTCCGCGGCGGTGGGCAGCCGCCGTAGGCCGGGCAGCACGACGTCTCCGGGGCCGGACCAGTGCCGCGCCCAGTGGTCGCGGGCGGCGGGCAGGTCGGCCGTGACGCGTTGCTGCTCGGCGGCGGCGAGGCCGGCGTACCCGTCGGCGCGGGGTGACGGCGCGGGCGGGCCGCCGGTGCGGGCGGCGGCGTAGGCGGCGGCCAGGTCGCGGACGAGCACGTCCTTGGACGTGCCGTCGAAGGCCAGGTGGTGCGCGGTGACGAGCAGCAGGTGGCTGCCGTCGGCGGCGGTCAGCAGGGTGAACCGGGCCAGCGGGCCGGTGCCCAGGTCGTGCCGGCGGGCGATCTCCTCGGTGACGCGGGCGTCGGTCCACTCGCCGACCGTGACCGCCGGGCGCAGGTCCGCGGGGGCCAGGTGGGGGATGCCGTCGTCGTCGGTGACGACGCGGGCGGCCAGGACCGGGTGCTGTTCGGTCACCGCGGCGCACGCCGCGACGAGGGCCCGACGGTCGAGTTCGGCGGCGAACCGTACGCCCAACGCCATGTGGTAGGCCGTGCCGGCGACGCCGGCCTGCTCGGTGAACCAGACGGCGTGCTGCGCGGAGGTCGCCTCGGCGGTACCCACATGTGCTCCCATGGTCGTGCTGGTGGTCAGTTGTCGAAGAGGTCGGTGAGCTGCCGCTTGAGCACCTTGCCGCCCTCGTTGCGGGGCAGCCGGTCCAGCAGCAGGAGTCGGGCGGGCAGCTGGTAGTCGGCCAGCCGGTCGGCGAGGAAGCCGCGCAGCACCGGCAGGGACAGCCCGTCCGGGCCGGCCGGGGGGCGGGGCACGACGGCGGCGGCCACGACCGAACCGAGCACCGGGTGCGGGACGCCGACGACGGCCGCCTCGGCGACCAGGGGGTGCTCGTGCAGGGCGGCCTCGACCTCGATGGTGGAGACCTTGAACGCGCCGGTCTTGACGACGTCCTGGTGCCGGTCGGTGAGGTACAGGTAGCCGTCGGTGTCCATCCGGCCGACGTCGCCCATCCGGACCCACCCGTCGCGGAAGGTGGCCCGGTTGGCCGCGTCGTCGCGGTAGTACGCGCGGGGGTGGGGGGCGCGCAGCCACACGTCGCCGGTGGCTCCGGCCGGCAGCGGGTTCCCGTCGGCGTCGGCGACCATCAACTGCCCACCCACCGGCCGCCCGACCGCGTCCCGGCGGGACGGGTCGTAGATCATCGTGGTCTGGGCCGGGGCCGCCTCCGTCGACGTGTAGTAGTTGACGATCGTGGCCTGCGGGAACGCCTCGGCCAGCCGGGCCGCGACCGCCGGGGCGAGCGGGGCGGCGGTGGAGCCGATGAGCTGCACGGCGCCGGTGTCCCGCCCGCGCAGCGCCCCGGAGTCGAGCAGCTCGACGGCGATCGACGGGACGACGAAGACGGTCCCGGTGCCGGGCGTCTCGATCAGCCGGGCGAACCGGGCCGGGGTGAACCGGGGCAGGGTGAACGCGGCGGCCTTCGCGGTGAGCGCGTTGGCCAGCATGGTCTGCCCGGCGTTGGTGCCGATGGCGAACGCGTGCAGGAACCGCTGCGAGTGGGCCAGCGCCAGCCGGCGCGGGTGGGTCGGCGCGCCCACGGTGAGGTTGGCGTGGCTGGCGGCCACTCCCTTCGGGCGGCCCGTGGTGCCCGAGGTGTAGAGGATCTGGGCGAGGTCGCCCGGGCGGGGGCCGGCGGGGTCGAGGTCGGTTCCGGGACCGGCGAGCAGGTCACCGACCGTCCAGGTCGACACGCCGGACGGTACGGGCGGGGCGGGGGTGTCGTCGCCGTGCAGGACGGCGGTGGCCGCGCAGTGGGTCAGCGCGTACCCGAGTTGCCCGGCGGCGAGCCGGTCGGACAGCGGCACGGCGACGCCGCCGGCCCGCAGCACCCCGCAGTACGCCACGGCGAACCGGGTCCAGTCGCGGGCGCCGAACAGCAGGCCGACCCGGGCGCCGCGGCACAGGCCCCGGTGCCGCAGCGCGGCGGCCACGGCGGTCGCGCCGGCGGACCACTGGGCGAAGGTCAGCGTCGCCACGCCGTGCACCTCGACCGCGACCTGGTCGGGGTGCAGGCTGGTGCGCCAGTCGAGCAGCTCGGGCACGGTACGGAGGGTGGCCTGGCCGGTGGTCGTCGGCGTCATGTCAGGCGGCCTTCCGTCCGGTCGTGGCGGCGGGTTCCCGGCGGTCCCGGACACCGGCGACCCGGGCGCGGCGCTCCTCGATGCCGACCAGGTCGTCCGGCGGCGCGTCGGGCACCTCGTCGTCGAACCGGGCGAGGGTCGGCGTGAGCAGCGACACCAGCGCCGTCGCCGCGATGCACACCCCGAACAATACGTACAGCAGGCCGTGGCCGCGGCCCGGGCCGACGCCGATCACCGCGCCGACCGTGGCGGCGAGGGCGCCGTCGGGCAGCAGCATCGGCTCGGCGACCCGGGCGGCGAACGGGGCGACGACGCCCCAGCCCAGCGGCAGGGTGGACTGCGCGACCATCTGGTTGAGCGCGAAGACCCGGCCGTGGACGCGCGCCGGCACCTTGGTCTGGATGATCGTGTGGTAGACGCCGTTGACGATGCCGAGGGCCAGGTAGATGCCGAACGCGCCCACGCCGATGAGCAGCAGGTTCGGTCGCAGCCCGGTCAGCACGGCGGCCACCGCGATGCCGCAGGTGCCCAGCAGCACCGCCCGCATCCGGCGTCGGCGGGGGCCGCCCCAGATCAGCATCACCAGGCCGCCGACGGCCGCGCCGACCCCGCCGGCCAGCGCGACCCGGGCCACCTCGTCCAGGTCGGCGAAGCCGAGCACGAGCGGGGAGAGCAGGAACAGCACCGGGAACAGGAAGAAGTTCAGCGCGGCGAAGAACGCCAGCATGGCGCGGAACTCCCGGCGGCGCAGCGAGTACCGGAAGCCGGCGACGATCTCGGCGCCGATGCCCTCGCGCCGTTGCAGCGCCAGGGTGCGCGGGAACCGCACGGCCGCCAGGACACCGATCGCGAACAGGTACGACGCCACGTCGATGAGCAGGATGCCCCGGAGCCCGACGGCCTGTAGCAGGGCCACGGCGAGCAGCGGCACGGTGAACTGGGTGAGGCCGACGGCGGTCTGGGTGAGACCGTTGGCGTGGCCGAGGTAACGCTTGGGCACCAGCTGCGGCAGCGCCGAGACGAACGCGAGGCGCTGGAACGCCAGCGCGACCGACAGCCACGCCGTCAGCGGGTAGAAGTGCCACACCTCGGCCCGGTCGACGAGCACGAGCCCGGCCAGCACCGCGTTGGCGCCGCCGGCGGCCGCGTTGGCGAGCAGCAGGACGCGCCGCCGGCTGGTCCGGTCGACCAGCGCCCCGGCCAGCGGGGCGACGAGCAGGCCGGGCAGCAGGCCCAGCACGGCGAAGAGGGCGAACCGGGCGAGCGACCCGGTCTCGGTGTAGATCCACAGCGGGATCGCGAAGGTGGTCAGCGCGGTGCCCAGGCCGGAGACGATCTGGCCGGTGGCGACCAGGCCGAAGCGGCGCATGCTGGGCGGCGGCGCGGTGTCCGCCGGGGTGTCGGCGCCCGGTGGTGGGGGGCCGGCGGGCCGGTGGGAGACGGCGGTGAGCTGCCAGGCGGGCCGGGCGGCGTCCGGTTCGGCCGGCGCGGGTGGCGGCCCGTCGAGGCGTCGGTGCACGTCGGTGACGATCTCCGCCAGCTCGGCGGCCCGGTACTTGAGGAAGTAGTGCCCGCCCTCGTCGACCACGACCAGGGCGGTGCGGTCGGTGAGGAGGTGCCACTCCCGGTACCGCTCCTCGTGGTAGTCGGTGCTGCGGTCGCGTTCGCCGACCACCGAGATGACGGGCGCACGCAGCGGGGTGACCCGCCGGCGCATCAGGTCGGTGAAGTAGTCCTCGGAGACCTCGGCGTCGTGGCGCATCGCCCGGATCAGGAACCGGACCTCGTCGGGCGCGAGCGACCCGACGGCGGTGCCCTGCGCCTGCAGCCAGGTGCGGTAGATCCGGTCGCTGCGCAGGCGTTCGGCCAGCCGCAGCCGCAGCAGCGGGCCGAGCGGCCCGCCGGCCGGCCGGGCGAACGGGAAGACCGCGCCGAGGTACACCGCCAGCAGGTCCCGGCCGGCGGCCTCCAGCCGGCGGGCGACCTCCACGGCCAGCGCGCCGCCGGGGCCGCAGTGTCCGTAGAGGATCAGTGGGCCCTCCACCCGGGCCAGGATCTCCGCGACGACGTCGGCGGCGACGTCGGCGATGGGCGCGGGCTCGTCGGCGAGGCCGATGTCGTGCCCGGGCACGGCCACCGACAGCAGCCGGTACCCGGCCGGCAGCGCGTCGGCCAGCGGTTGGTACACCACGGCGCTGCCGCCGCCGTACGGAACGCAGACCAGGGTGGCGACCCGCTCGGCGGACGGCACCGGCGGGGTCAGTTCGTGCAGCGGCCCGGCGGGACCGGCGGCGACCCCGGCGACGAGGGCGGCCAGCTCGCGTACGGTGCGGTGGCGGAAGAGGTCCATCACGCTGACCGCCGGCGCTTCGGCGCCCACGACGACGGGCAGCTCCCGGCGCAGCCGGGCCACCACCTGGGTGGCCAGCAGCGAGTGCCCGCCCAGGTCGAAGAAGTCGTCGGTGGCGCCGACCTCGGCCACCCCCAGCACGGCCCGCCAGATGCCGGCCACCAGCGTCTCCACCGGCCCGACCGGCGCCACCCGCTCGCCGCCCGGCGGTGCGTCGGTCGGCTCGGGCAGGGCCCGCCGGTCGACCTTGCCGTGCTCCTGCAGCGGCAGCCGGTCCAGGACCATCCAGCGGGTCGGCACCATGTGCTCGGGCAGCCGGTCGGCGAGGCGGCGGCGCAGGCGCGCGGGGTCCGGCCCGTCCGCGCCGGGTGTCGGCTCCAGGTAGGCCACCAGCCGGTCGTCGCGCAACAGCACCGCTGCCTGTCGTACGCCGGGGCAGTTCCGCAGGGTGGCTTCGATCTCCCCCAGCTCGACCCGGTAGCCGCGAATCTTCACCTGGTGGTCACGGCGGCCGAGGAAGACCAGTTGCCCGTCGGCGTTCCAGCGGCCCAGGTCGCCGGTGCGGTAGAGGCGGGCGCCCGGGGGTCCGTACGGGTCGGGCACGAACCGCTCGGCGGTGAGGCCGGGTCGGTTCAGGTAGCCGCGCGCGAGCCGGTCGCCGCCGAGGTACAGCTCGCCGGCCACCCCGACCGGCACCGGGCGCATCCGCTCGTCGAGCACGTACACGCGGGCGTGCGGCAGGGGCCGGCCGATCGGCACCGGGCCGGTGCGCGGGCTGTCGGCGACCACCTCGTAGGTGGCCACGCCGACGGTGGCCTCGGTGGGGCCGTAGTGGTTGAAGACCTGGGCCGGGCCGGCGTCGGCGAGCGGGCCGACGCGCTCCAGGTCGGACGCCTCGCCGCCGAGGATCAGCGCGCGGGCGGGCAGCAGTTCGGCCGGCTCGGCGTCGGCGGTGAGCGCCGCCAGGTGCGACGGGGTGATCTTGAGGTAGTCGATGTGCCCGTCGCGCAGCCGCTCGGCCAGTTCGGCGCCGGTGCCGCGGCGGGGCAGCAGGTGCACCGCGCCGCCGGTGGCCAGCGCCAGGTAGAAGAGGGTGACGCTGAAGTCGAACGACATCGACTGGAGCAGCCCGTACCGGGCGGCCGGGACGACCGCGAACCGGTCGGCCACCCCGTCGAGGTAGCGCAGCGCCTGCCGGTGCGCCACGGCGACGCCCTTCGGCGTGCCCGTGGAGCCGGAGGTGTAGATGACGTACGCGAGGTTCCCGCCGGTCGCCCCGGTCTCCGGTGCGGTGTCGGGCACGGCGGCGGCCTCGACGGCGATCTCGTCGAGGCAGGCGGTCGGGGCGTCGGAGGGCAGCAGGTCCCGCAGGTCCGCGCTGGTGAGCACCACCGTCGGGCGGGCGTCGGCGAGCATCAGGGCCAGCCGGGCGGCGGGCTGCTCCGGGTCCAGCGGCAGGTACGCGCCGCCGGCGCGGAGCACCCCGAGCAGCGTCGCGGCCAGGTCGACGGACTGCTCCAGCAGGACCCCGACCAGCCGCTCCGGGCCGACGCCGCGGGCGCGCAGCACGTGGGCCAGCCGGTTCGCCCGTCGGTCCAGCTCCCGGTAGGTGAGCGTGTCCGGCCCGCAGACCACGGCCGGCGCGTCGGGCGTGGCAGTGACGAAGGGGGCGATGAGGTCGGCCAGGGTGTGCGCCGGGCCGGTGACGCCGGCGCCGGCGGCCGGGTGGTCGGCTCGGTGGTCATGGCGTGCCTGGTCCGCGCCGGCGTCGCCACGCTCGGGCCGGGCGAGGGCGAGCACCCGGTCCCGCTCGGCGGGGCCGATCAGGTCCAGGTCGACGACGGGCAGGTCCGGCCGGGCGACCGCGGCGCGCAACAGCGTCTCGAAGCTGCCGGCCAGCCGGCGTACGGTGGCGGCGTCGAACAGGTCGGTGTTGTGGACGACCATGCAGCGCAGGCCGTCGGCGGTCTCGCCCACGTAGAGCGAGAGGTCGAAGCGGGCGGTGGCGGCGTCGGTGCCCACGCCCTCGGCGTGCAGGCCGGCGGGCCAGCGGTCGCCGCCGTGGGCGTAGTTCTGGAGGGTGAACAGCACCTGGAACACCGGGGAGCGGCTGACGTCGCGGGCGACGTTGAGCTCCTTGACCAGCCGTTCGAACGGGATCTCCTGGTGGGCCAGGGCCCGGACCACGGTGGTGCGGGTGCGCCGCAGCAGGGCCGCGAAGCTGGGCTCGGCGGCCGGGGCGTCGGCGGTCGCGGCGACCGGGGAGAGGTCGGCGCGCAGGGCGAGGGTGTTGACGAAGAGACCGACGAGGTTCTCCAGCTCCGGCACCACCCGGCCGGCGACCGGGGTGCCGACGGCGAAGTCCCGCTGGCCGCTGTACCGGAACAGCGCGGCCTGCAGACCGGTGAGCAGGGTCATGTATAGGGTGGCGCGGTGGGCGCGGCTGAGCCGGCGCAGGCCGTCGGTGAGGTCGGCGTCGAGGGCGAAGCGGTACGTGGCGCCGGCGTACGACTGCACGGCCGGCCGGGGGCGGTCGGTGGGCAGCTCCAGCGCGGGCACCCCGGCCAACGCGCGGGTCCAGTACGCGAAGCCGTCGCCGGTGGCCGGCCCGTCGAGCCGGTCCCGCTGCCAGGCGGCGTAGTCGACGTAGTCGACGGCCGGGGCCGGGGGTGGGACGCCACCGTCGCGCAGCGCGGCGTAGGTGGCGGCGAGCTCGCCGAGGAGCAGGTCCAGTGACCAGCCGTCGCTGACGATGTGGTGCATCGCGAGGTGCACGAGGTGCTCCTCGTCGCCGAGCCGGACGACGAGGGCCCGCAGCAGCGGCGCGTGGCCGAGATCGAAGGGGGTGGCGACGGAGGCGGCCACCAGCGCGCGGGCGGCGGCCTCCGACGGCGCGGCGGTGACGGTGACCGGCACCCGCACCTGCGGGAGCACGTGCACGACGGGTTCGCCGTCGGCGTTCTCGACGAACCGCATGCGCAGGCTGTCGTGCCGGCCGGCGGTGGCGTCGAGGGCGGCGCGCAGGAGGTCGACGTCCAGCGGCCCGCGCAGCCGGGTGGTCGAGTGGACGACGTACGCGGCGGTGCCGGGGGTGAGCTGTTCGGTGAACCAGATCCGTTCCTGGCCGAACGACAGGCGGGGGTCGGCGGGGGGACGGGTGGCGGCCGGCGCGAGGGCAGGGCTCCGCGACGGTACGTCAACGTTGGTCACGCGGGTACCCTCTGCTGCGGTGACGGACGGGAGCCAGTAGTTTGCACGCCGCAACCAACCGGGTGGATCGGCTGATCGGTCCACTGTGGACAACATGATCGAGCGGTCCGGAAGCTGTTGGTCCACGGTGGACAAGATGATCGAGCGATCCGGAACCGGAACGGACCGTCGTACGGTCGGGAATGCGATTCACCGACATGGTCGTGCCCGCCGAGTGGGCGTCGGATGCCCTCGTGCACGTCGAGTTCGCCGGCGTCGGGGCCGGAACGGCGCCACTGACCTGGGCGCAGCAGGTGCTGTGGCGGGCGCTCACCCGGTTCGGGTCCAACCACCGCTTCCTCAACCTGCGGCGTACCGTGGCGGTCTCCGCGCGGGCCGGCGCGGACGTGGCCGCCGCGGCCCGCGCGGTGGGTGAGCTGGTCGGCCGGCACTCCGCGCTGCGCACCCGGCTGCGGGTGAGCGACGGCGAGCCATGCCAGGAGACGGCGGCGGCCGGGGTGCTGCCGCTGCTGGTGTACGCCGGCGCCGACGACGGGTCCGGGGCCGCCCGGGAGGCCGCCGGCCGCCTCGGCGACGTCGCGTTCGACCACGCCGAGGAGTGGCCGCTGCGGGTCGCGCTGGTCACGGTGGACGACCGGGTACGGCAGATCGTGGTGGTGTTCAGCCACACCACCGTGGACGCGCACGCCGCCGAGGTGGTGCTGCGCGACCTGCGGCTGATCCTGCTCCGGGGCCCCCTGCCCACGCCGCCCGGCCCGCAGTCGGCGGACGTGGGCCGCCGCCAGCACGGGGCCGACCGGCGCCGCTCGGAGCGGGCCGTGGCGCACTGGCTGCGGGAGTTCCAGCGCCTGCCCCGCCGGCCGCTGACCCCGACCGGGCCGGGGCTCGACCCTCCGCTGCGCCGGGGCGTGCTGGTCTCCTCCGCCATCGACACCGCCGCCCGGCTGATCGCCGCCCGGCAGCGGGTCAGCGTGTCGGCGGTGCTGCTGGCCGGGTACACGGCGATGGCCGCCCGCGATTCGGGGCGCGAGCTGTGCGGCCTGTTCCCGATGGCCCACAACCGGTTCCGCGTCGAGTACGCCGACGCGGTAGCCAACCTCGGCCAGATCGGCTTCTGCGTGGTGGACCTGACCGGGCGTCCCGACTTCGGCGAGCTGGTGTCCCGGGTGTGGGCCGCGTCCCTGGACGGCCTGCGGCACGCCTACTACGAACCGCCCGCGCTGCGCCGCGCCTTCGAGGCCCAGGGCGTCGACCTCGACTCGGCGTTCCTGCCGTACCACTACTTCAACGACGTCCGACTGGCCACCGGCGGTGCCGAGCCGGCGCCCCGGGTGACCCCCGGCGAGCTACGGGCCGCCGTGGAGCGCAGCACCTTCTCCTGGACCGCCGGCCTCCAGCAGGCGGCCTGGCACCTGCTGGCCCACGTGGTCGACGAGCCGGCCGGGGTCGGCGTCACGCTCACCGCCGACACCCGCCACCTTCCGATGAACGCCGTCGAGCCGTTCCTGCGTGGGCTGGAGGAGCTGCTGGTCGAGGCGGCCTTCGCGGCGGTGCCGTGGCCGTGGTCGTCCGTCCGCGCCGGGCTCCCGGCCGCCGCCGGGCCGGTCACCCCCGACGCCACGGGCACCGAGCAGGTGGCGTACGCGTCCTTCCACGGCGGACGCGCCGCGAGTGCGCCGCTGACCTGGGGGCAACGCGCGATGTGGCGCACCGTCGAGGAGTTCGACTCCCCCGCCGCCTACCGGGTGCTGGCCCTCCCCCGCACCCTGACGGTCCCCGCACGGGCCGACCTCACCGTGCCCCGGGCGCTGGACGCCGTCGGCGCGCTGGTCGCCCGGCACGAGTCGCTGCGTACCCGGTTCCGCCTCCGGGACCGGGAGCTGCACCAGGAGGCGGCGGCGACGGGCCGGCTGCCGGTCCTCGTCCACGCCGTGGCCCGACCGGCCGACGACCCCAACGGCCGGCGTGCCGCGGCTGCCCTGACCGCCCGGCTGGGCGAGCCGCGCTTCGACCACGTCGCCGAGTGGCCGCTGCGCGTCGCGCTGGTCACGGTCGACGACCGGGTACGGCAGATCGTCGCGGTGTTCAGCCACGCCGTCGTGGACCTGCACGCCGCCGACACCGTGCTGCGTGACCTGCGGGCGCTCCTGCTGCGCGGCGCGCTGGACACGCCGCCCGGTCTTCAGTCGCTGGACCTCGCCGAGCGGGAACGCCGCGTCGGGACAGGGCGCTCGCAGCGGGCCGTGGCGTACTGGGTCCGGCAGTTGGACGGCCTCACCGGGAGCCTGTCCGACCCGGACCCGTCCGCGGCGGCGGCCCGCCACCTGCGCGGTTCGCTGGTGTCCCCGGCGCTGCACCACGCGACCGGGCTGGTGGCGGCCCGCCACGGGGTCAGCACCTCCGACGCCCTGCTGGCGGCGACCGCCGCCGTGCTGGACGCGGGCAGCGGGCGGGGCGCCTGCGGAATCGTCGTCATGGCCAACAACCGCTTCCAACCCGACCACGACCGCGCCGTCGGCACCCTGAACCAGATCGGGTTCTGCCGGGTGGACCTGGCCGACCGGCCCGGCTTCGCCGAGCTGCTGTCCCGTACGCGACGCTCGGCCCTGGACGCCTACCGGCACGCCTACTACGACCCGACGGCGTGGGAGCAGGCGGTCACCGAGCTGGGCCACGACCACCGGACCTTCCTGGCCCCGTTCTGCTACCTCAACGACGCCCGCCTGTCGCGCCCCGCCCGGCCCTTGACGGCCGGACCGGACGAGGCCGACCTGCGGGCCTTGCTGACCCGAAGCACCGTCCGGTGGCTGCCGGACCTGGCGCAGTTCCCGTGGCGGTGCCGCCTCCAGGTGCGCGACGCGCCCGGCGCGGTCGAGCTGATCGTCACCGCCGACACCCGGTACCTCCCGCCCGGGCGGGCCGAGGGGTTGCTGCGCGGCGTCGAGGCGCTGCTGGTCGAGGCGGCCGTCGACGACACGGCGCACATCGCCGCCACGCGTTGAGTGGCGGTACGTGCCTCGGTCATGGACTCCCGACGTTCGACAGTTCGGCGGCGACGTCGGCGGTCGCGACGCGCCGGCGGACCCGGGCCGGCGGGGCGGGCAGGGCACGCCGGTCGACCTTGCCGTTCGCGGTCGCGGGCAGCTCCGGCAGGACCACGTACCGCAGGGGCACCATGTAGTCGGGCAGCTGCTGCGCCATGAAGGCGCGCAGCGCGCGTTCGGCCACCCGCTGCGGGTCGGCGTCGCGTTCGGTCACCACGTACGCCACGAGGGTCGCCGCGGCGCCCAGGTCGTCGCGCAGCAGCACGACGCTGTTGGCGACGAGCGGGTGCCGGTTGAGCACCGACTCGATCTCGCCGAGCTCCACCCGCTGCCCGCGGACCTTCACCTGGGTGTCGATGCGCCCGCCGTAGTGCAGGTGCCCGTCCGTTGACCACCAGGCCAGGTCGCCGGTGCGGTACACCCGCTGCGGCCGGCCGGCGACATCCGTCTCGACGAACCGCTCCGCGGTCAGGTCGGGCCGCCCGGCGTACCCCCGGGCCAGGCAGTCCCCGCCGAGGACCAGTTCCCCGGGCTGGCCCAGCGGGGCGAGCGCGCCGCGCTCGTCGAGGACGTACGCGGCGACGTTCGTGATCGGCCGGCCGATGGGGACGGTGTCGTCCGGTTCGGGCCGGCGGCACGGCCAGGCGGTGACGTCGATGGCGGCCTCGGTGGGCCCGTACAGGTTGTGCACCTCGACCTGCTGCAGGACGGTGGTGAGCTTGTTGACCAGCTTCGGCGGCAGCGCCTCCCCGCTGCAGACGACCCGGCGCAGTCCGGTGCAGCGGCCCAGGCCGGCCTCCTCGACGAAGAGGGCGAGCATGGAGGGCACGAAGTGCACCGTGGTCACCGACTCGCGGGCGATGACGTCGACCATCTCCTGCGGGTCGCGGTGCGCCTGCGCCTCGGCCGTGACCAGTGTCGCGCCGGCCATGAACGCCCACAGCAGCTCCCACACCGACACGTCGAAGGTGTACGGCGTCTTCTGCAGCACCACGTCGCCGGGGCCGATGCGGTACTCGTCCTGCATCCACACCAGCCGGTTGGCCAGCGACAGGTGCGTCATCTGCACGCCCTTGGGCGCCCCCGTCGAGCCGGAGGTGAAGATGACGTACGACAGACCCCGCACCACCTCCTCGGGGGCCCGGTAGCCGCGCCAGTCGACCGGCGCGGCGGGCAGGTCACCGCCCGTCAGCGGCCGTACGGGCACGGACGGCTCGCCGCCGGAGCCCAGCGCGGCCCGCCCCGGGTCGTCGGCCAGCACCAGCGCGGCGTCGGCCGCGCGGAGCATGAGGTCCAGCCGGGGGCGCGGGTGGGACGGATCCAGCGGCAGGTACGCCGCGCCCGCCAGCAGGACGCCGAGCACCGCGACCACCATCTCGGGGCTCCGCTCGGTGCACAGCCCGACGACCGACCCGGGTCCCACACCCTCGGCGCGCAGCCGCCCGGCCAGCGTCGCCGCCTCGTCCAGGAACTCGCGGTAGGTGCGGTCCCGTCCGCCGCCGCGCAGCGCGACGGCGTCCGGGGTGAGCGCCGCCTGGCGGCAGATCGTCTCGTGCACCGGCGTGCGGGGCGCGGGGACCGGCGCGGGGTTGAAGCCGAGCAGCGTCGCGCGCTCCGCCGGGCCGACCAGCGCGGCCTCCCGGACCGGCCGGTCCGGATGGGCGGCGAGCCAGGCGTGCAGGGTGTCCAGGCGCTCCTGCAGGTACGTGGGATCGCCGTGATGCCGGGCGAACCGGACCGGCACCCCGGCCAGGACCGCCGGCACCCCGGGGCCACCCGTGGTGGGCTCTGCCAGCACGACGTCCGCGGACGCCGACCCCTGCTGCCGACTGGGCGTCTGCGCGCGTACCTGGGTCAGGGTGCTGTCCGGGGAGACGCGCACCAGGACGTCGCCCCGCGGGCCGTGCACGGCGACCGACGTCGCGGCCGAAAGGCGGTGGCAGAGCACGGCCGCCACCGCCGCGACCAGGTCCAGATCGTCGTGGCCGCTCATATCGTCACCAGCCCGGCCAGCGTGCGCGGCGTGGGGTCGGCGGAGAGCACCTCGACCGGGATACGCACCCCGAACCTGCGCTGCACCTGCGTGATCATGCGGATGAACAGCAGCGATTCACCACCCAGCACGAAGAAGTTCGCGTCCGGGTCAATGTCGGGAGTGCCGAGCATCCTGCCCCACAGCTCCATGATCTCGTCCACCACCTCGGTCTCGCCGGCGCCGACGGAGGCCTGCTCCGGTTCCGCGATGCCGGCGGCCGGCGCCGCCGGTACGGGGTCGAGCCAGTGTCGGGTGCGGGCGAACGGGTACGTGGGCAGCGCGACCCGCCGTGCGCTGCTCTCACCCCGCACCGCGGTCCAGTCCACGGCCGCCCCGGCGGTCCACAGCCCGCCGAGTCCGGCGAGCACGTCACCGGCGTCGACCTGCGCCCTCGGCCGGGGTTGCAGGGCGAACGTGGGCACCCGCCCCCGGTCCTGCGTCGTCTGCCGGGCCATGCCGGTCAGGGCGGTGCCCGGCCCGACCTCGACCAGGACCGGGTCGGGCAGGTCCAGCGCGGTCAGCAGCGCGTCGTGGTAGCGCACCGGGCTGCGCAGCTGCGCGGCCCAGTAGCCCTCGGCACGGGGCAGCCCCCTGCCGAGCAGTACGCCGTCGATGCTGCTGACGACCGGGACGGTGCGGGGTCGCTGGGCGATGCGGTCCGCCTCGGTGCCGAGCAGTCGTGCCGCGTCGGCCATCATCCGCGAGTGGAAGGCGCGCTGCGCGGGCATCGCCCGGCAGTGCACCTCGGCCGTGGCCAGGCGCTCCCGCAGCTCGGCGAGCTGCGCCACCGGCCCGGCCAGCACGGTGAACTCGGGGGCGTTGTACGCGGCCACGTCGAGGCCGTCCAGGCCCGCCAGGTGCTCCTCGACGGTGGACGGCGGCGCGAGCACGGCCAGCATGCCGCCCTCGGGCGCGTCCTGCATCAGCCTGCCGCGGGTCGCGACCAGGCGCAGCATCTCGTCGGCGGCCATCTCGCCGGCCAGCGCCGCGGCGGCGAACTCGCCGATCGAGTGGCCGATCAACGCCGCCGGGCGGACGCCCCACGACACCAGCAGTTTGCCGAGGGCGAGTTCGTGCAGCGCCAGCGCGGGCTGGGTGACGTCGGTGCGGTGCACGATTCCGTGCGGGTCGTCGTCGACCAGCACGTCGCGCAGGTCCAGCCCCAGGACCGGGGCCAGCAGCGCCGCCCCGTGGTCGAGGTCGGCGCGGAAGGACGGGTGGCGGTCGTAGAGGCCCCGCGACATGGCGGGGAACTCCGCACCCTGGCCGGGGAACAGGAACACCACGCTGGGCCGGCGCGCCGCCTCGCGGACCGGCGCCTTGGGCAGCCGGGTCAGCGCCGCGGTGACGTCCCGCGCGGCGACCGCGAGCCGGTGTGGGAAGTGCCTGCGGTACGTCTGCGACGTCAGCGCGACATCGCCGACGGCCAGATCGGGGCGTTGCCGCAGGTGCTCGCCGAGCTGCTCGGCGGCCTCGCGGACCGCCTCCGGGCTGCGCCCGGACAGCACGATCAGCTCGGTGCGACCGTCGACCACGACGGGACCGGGCGCGACCGGCCCGTCGGCCTCCTCCAGCACCACGTGGGCGTTGGTGCCGCCCAGGCCGAAGGAGCTGACCGCCGCCCGGCGCGGGCCTCCGGCGGAGTCCCACTGCCGGGCCACGCTGTCCACGGTGAACGGGGACGACCCGTCGAGCAGCTCGGGGCGGGCCTGCTTGAGGCCGGCCAGCGGCGGGATCTGCCGGAAGTGCAGCGCCAGCGCGGCCTTGATGAGCCCGGCGACGCCGGCGGCCGCGTCGAGGTGGCCGACGTTGGCCTTGACCGAGCCGATCGAGCACGGCTGCTCGCCGCGCCGGAACACCTCGGTCAACGCCGCCAGCTCGATCGCGTCGCCGACCTCGGTGGCGGTGCCATGCGCCTCGAGGTAGCCGACGGTCGCGGGGTCGACGCCGGCGGCGGCGTACGCGCGCGTCAGCACGTCGATCTGTCCGGCGATGCCGGGCGCGGTGTAGCCGACCTTCATGCCGCCGTCGTTGTTCACCGCCGAGCCCTTGATCAGGGCGTACACGGTGTCCCCGTCGCGGCGGGCGTCCTCGGCGCGTTTGAGCGCCACCATGGCGACGCCGTTGCCGGGGACGGTCCCGTCGGCCGAGGCGTCGAAGGGCCGGCACGTGCCGTCGGGCGACATGATTCCCTTCGTCTCGTAGAGGTAGCCGGCCTGCTGCGGCACGGCCACGCAGGCGCCGCCGGCGAGCGCGACGTCCGAGTCGCCGGTGCGCAGGCTCTGGCACGCCAGGTGCACCGCCACCAGCGACGTCGAGCAGGCGGTCTGCACGGTGACCGCGGGGCCGCCCAGGTCCAGCCGGTACGCGACCTTCGCGGCCAGGTGGTCCTTCTCGTTGCCCAGCACCACCGACAGCAGCCCCTGGGTCTCGACCAGGCCGGGCTGCGCGAACACGTGGTGCAGCGCGTAGTAGTTGAAGCCGGCCCCGGCGAACACGCCGACCCGGCCGAAGGGCTCCCGGGTGGCCAGGCCGGCCGACTCCAGCGTGGCCCACGCCGTCTGCATCAGCAGCCGGTGCTGCGGATCCATGGTCTCGGCCTCCCGCGGCGTGATGCCGAAGAAGGCGGCGTCGAACAGGTCCGCCTCGGCCAGCACGCCGCGCGCCGGCACGTACGCCGGGTCGTCGAGCCGGTCGGCGGGCACGCCGGCGGCCAGCAGCTCGCCGCGGGTCAGCTCGCTGATCGTGATCTTCCCGGCGGCCACGTTGGACCAGTACTCCCAGACGTCGGCGGCGCCGGGGAACCGGCCCGCCATGCCTACGATCGCGATGTCGCCGTTCATAATGATGCGCCTGCTCCTTCGGTCTGTGCGTGCAGATGCCGGGCCAGCGTCTGGACGGTCGGGAAGCGGTAGAGGTCGGTCAGCGCGACGGTCCGGCCGGCCAGCCGCTCCTGGAGCAGCCGGCGCACGATGGCGAGCCGCAGCGACTCCCCGCCGACGTCGAAGAACGCCTCGTCGACGTCGAAGTCGTCGGTGCCCAGCGCCTCCACCCAGGCCCCCGTCACCAGCTCCTCGAACTCGGCGAGCGACGCGGAGCGCTGGGCGGGAACCCGCGCCGGCTGTCCGGCCGTCGCGGCAGCGGTCGCCTGGTCGCTCGCCGTCGCGGCGGCGGGCACTGCGGCAACGGCGGACGCCGCGGCGGCGGGCTGCGGCACCGCGGCCAGCGCGCCCAGGGCACGGAGGTCAACCTTGCCGTTGCGGTCGAGCGGGAACTCGGCCACGGTCACCCACTGCTGCGGTCGGGCGTACGGGGCCAGCTCGGCCTCCACCGCACGGCGCACGTCGGCCACGACAAGGCCCTCGGGCGCGGGCTTCAACGCGGCGCACAGGCGTACGCCCGTCACCGGGTCGCCGGTGGTGAACACCACCGCGTCCCGCACCCCGGGCCGCGCGCGCAGCCGGCGCTCGACGTCGACCAGCTCCACCCGGTGCCCGGCGATCTTCACCTGGCGGTCGTTGCGGCCCAGGAAGCGCAGCTGGCCGTCCGTGCCCCAGCGCACCAGGTCCCCGGTGCAGTACAGGCGCACTCCCAGGCCCGCGTGCCGCACGAAGGACGCGTCGGTGCGCACGGGGTCGTTGAGGTAGCCGTCGGCGAGCCCGCCGCCCGCCGCCCACAGTTCGCCGATCGCGCCCGGCGGCACGAGGCGCCCCGACGGGTCGACGACGTACAGGTCGGTGCCGTGCACCGCCGCACCGATCGGCAGCGGGTCGGGCGTCGCGTCGGCGTGCTCGACCGAGTACGTCGTGGTGAACGTGGTGTTCTCGGTGGGGCCGTAGCCGTTGGTGAGCCGCAGCCCCGGGCAGGCCCGCAGCACCCGGCGCACGTGCGCCGGGGAGACCACGCCGCCGCCGGTGAACAGCTGCCGCAGCCCGGCGAACGCGTCCGGGCGGTGGTCGGCGACCAGGTGGAACACGCCCGAGGTGAGCCAGGCGTGGGTGATCCCGGCGGTGGGCAGGAACTCGGCCAGGCCGCTCGGCGTCGGTTCGCCGGGTGGGAACACGACCACGGTGTCGCCGTTGGCGAGCGGCACCAGCAGCTCCAGCGTGGACGCGTCGAACGCCAGCGGGGACAGCCGCATCATCCGCATGCCCGCCCGGTCGGCGAACAGCCGCGGGTCGTCGGCCAGCCGCAGCACGGCCCGGTGCGGCACGACCACACCCTTGGGCACGCCCGTGGAGCCCGAGGTGAAGGAGACGTACGCGGTCCGCGCCGGGTCGGCCGGCGCCGCCTCGACCGGGCCGTCGTCGGACCGCGCGGGGCCGGCCGGCGCCGAGTTGGCCCGGCCCGGCGCACCCCCGCGCGCCTCGACCGGGCCCTCTCCCGGCTGCGCCAAGGCGTCCAGACGGGCGAGTGGGCAGTCGGCCGCGCCCGACCACTCCGGGCCGGGCGCGCCCGCGCCGAGGCGGGCCCGCGGCGCGACGGCTGCGGCCAGGTGCGCCCGCCACTCGCCGGTGGCGTGCTGGTCGACCGCGACGTAGTGCGCGCCCAGCCGCAGCACGCCCAGCACCGCGACCGCCTCGGCCGCCGAGCGCGGCACCTCCAGGATCACCGCGTCGCCGGCGCGCACGCCGTGCACGTGCAGCAGCCGCGCCTGCGCGACCGCGTGGTCGTGCAGTTCGCGGTAGGTCAGCGTGAGCCCGGCGTGCGGGTCGACCAGCGCGATCCGCTCGCCCGCAACCTCCGCGTGGGCCGCGAACCGGCTCCACACGTCGTCGGCGGTGTCGTGCGGCCCGCCCGCGCCCAGCGACCGCAGCCGGGCGTGCTGCCCCGCCGACAGGGTCGTGAGATCGCGCAGGGCCGCGTCCGGGTCGGCGGCCATCTGCCGCAGCGCCGCCTGGAACGACTCGGCCAGCTCCCCGGCGTCGGCGGCGGTGAGCGCCGACGTGGCGTACTCCAGGGCGAAGCGGGGGCGGTCGGACCACGACTGGAGGTAGAGCAGCGCGTCGAAGACCGCGCCGTGGCAGTGGCCCTCGTGCACCCGCCAGGTGCGCCCGCCCGCGACCAGTTCGTCGGGTACCAGCTCGTGGTGGGCGGCGAAGCCGAGCTGCGCGAGCGGGTTGCGGCCCGGGTCGGTGGTGACGCCGAGCCCGGAGACGACCCGTTCGAACGGCACGTCGGCGTCGGCGGCCGCCTCGGCCATCGCGCCGGCCACGCCGCGTACGTGGTCGCGCACGCTGGCGTCGTCGGGCGCGGCGCAGCGCACCGGGACGGCCCGGGTGCACAGGCCCACGACGGCGTCCATGCCCGCCTCGAACCGGCCCGCCGCCGGCACCCCGAGCACCAGGTCGGTCAGGCCGGCGCGGCGGGACGCGGCCAGCGCCCACGCCGCCATGGCCACCGATGTCACCGTCACCCGGCAGTGCCGGGCCAGTTCGGTCGCGGCCCGCGCCGCCTCGGCGTCGAGGTGGAAGTGCAGGCGCGCGCCGCGTCCGTCGGCCTCGACGACGGGCGGCAGGTCGGTGGGCAGCGCCACCGTCCGGGGCGCGCCGTCCAGCCGGTCCGCGATCCGGGCCAGCGCCTCGTCCACCGCCCCGGCCTTCTCCCGCGCGGCGAGCCGCGAACCGATCCAGTCGGGCGACGGCGCGGGGCCCGCCGGACCGGCGCCGGCGTAGAGCTCGGCGAACTCGCGCCAGAGCACCCCGATGCTCCAGCCGTCGCTGATCGTGTGGTGCACCAGCATGGTGAGCAGGTCCCGCTGCCCGGCACGGGTCAGCACGAAGACGACCGGCGGCTGCTCGAAGGGGCGCAGCAACTGCGCGGCCGACCGGCCGTAGAGGTCGTGCACGGCGCGTACCGGGTCGTCGCCGGGCAGCGTCTGGTGCAGCAGCCGGGGCTCGTACGGCGCGGGCAGCACGATCCGGGCCTGGCGTGGGTCGCGGACGAAGCGGGTGCGCAGCGCCTCGTGGCGGGTCGTCAGCTCGCGCAGCGCCGCGCGGGTCCGGGCCGCGTCGAGCGGCCCGTCCGCCTCGAGGGTGAACATCAGGTGGTACGGCGCGTCCTGGTCGAGCAGGTGCGCGGCCAGCATGGACCGCTGGCCGGGCAGCAGCTCCAGCTCGGCGGGCCGCTGGGCCGCCGGCGGCGGCGCGGTGTCCACGTGGTCCACCGCGCCGGCCAGTGCCTGCGCCAGCGGCAGCGCCGACAGCAGCCGGGCGCTCTCCACGTGCGCGCGCAGCTCCCGCTGGCCGAGCGAGACCAGCGCGATGGCCTGCAGCGAGGTGCCGCCCAGGCCGACGAACGACTCGGAGGCCGCGGCGTCCCGGAGGTGTTCCGGGGCGAGGCCGAGCACCTGCGCGGCGAGCGGCGCCCAGGCGGTGAGGTCGGGGGCGGCCATCAGACGCTCTCCGCCACGGGCCTGTCCAGCGGCACCTGGCCGGCGATGTCGCGCAGGTCGGCGAAGCGGGGGTTCTCCAGCACGTGGCCGAACATCACCGCGAGGTTGAGTTCCTGGCGGATCAGGGTGCTCAGCCGCAGCGCGCTGAGCGAGTGGCCGCCGAGGTCGAAGAAGTCGTCCTCGTCGTCGACGGTGTCGACGCCGAGCACCTCCATCCACAGCTGTTCGAGCTCGGCCACCCAGGTCCGGTCGGTTACGTCGCGCATCAGTGGTGCCTCTCTGTGTCCAGTCGGGTCGCGGGGGCGTCCAGGTAGTGCCGGGTGGCCGCGAAGGGGTAGGTGGGGGCGGGCACGCGGCGCCGGCCGGCGTCGTGCGCGCGGTCCCAGGCGTCGACGACGCCCAGTTGCCACAGCGCGCCGACGGTCGCCAACAGCCGGGCGTGCCGGTCGGCGGGCAGCGCGGGCTGCTCCGGGCCCAGGTGCGGGGTGACGCTCGTGCCGACCTCGATCCAGAGCACCTGGTCGAGGTCGGCGGGCAGCGTCGCCGGCGCGGGCGGTTCGGCCGCCTGCGCCCGCCAGTACGCGAGGTCGTCGTACTCGGTCAGCGGCTCCCCGCCGGAGGTGTGGACGGGCAGGTCGGGCGGGCCGAACCGGCTGCCGTCGACGTGGGCGCCGCGGATCAGCGCCAGCGCGTCCGCGACGGACATGATCCCGGCCACGACCGCGCAGGCCACCGCGCCGAGGCCGACGCCGGCCAGGGCGCGCGGTGCCACGCCCCGGCTGCGCAGCGACCGCGCCAGGCCGACGCAGGCCAGCAGCCGGGTGCAGCGCTCCCGGACGGCCTCGTCGAGGTCGCGCCCGCGCAGTAGCGCCACGCCCTCGTCGACGACCTGGCGGTACACCGGGTCGGCGTCGTAGTTGGGCCGGTTGCCGGTCAGCTCGCCGGCCCCGGTGAGGTGCAGCGCCACACCGCGCGCCCGCGCCTTGGCCACGACCTGCCGGACCGTCGGCGGCGAGGCGTGCGCTCCGGTCAGGAACGCGGCCCGCCACGGCAGCTCCGCCCGGCCGGTCCGCAGCGTGTACGCGAGGTCGGCCAGCTCCCCGGGCGCGGTCCCGGCCACCCACGCGACGGCGCGGTCCAGGCTGTCCTGCGCCGCGGTGGCGGTCTTGGCGGAGACCACGACCAGCTCGGTGACGTGGCGGCGCGGCCGGGGCCGGGCGGCCGGGGCCTCCTCCAGCACGACGTGGGCGTTGGTGCCCCCGATGCCGAAGGCGCTGACCCCGGCCCGGCGTACGCCGTCGGTCGGCGCCCACGGCCGGGCCGCCGCCGGCAGCTCGAACACCGAACCGTCCAGCCGGACCGCCGGGTTGGGCGTGGCGAGGTGGGCGATCGGCGGGATCACGCGGTGCTTCAGCGCCAGCACCGTCTTGATCAGGCCGATCACCCCGGCGGCGGTGTCCAGGTGCCCGACGACCGACTTGGCCGCGCCGAGCGCGCAGGGCGCCCGGTCGGGCCGGTCGCTGTCGAAGACCTGCCGCAGCGCCGCCACCTCGATCGGGTCGCCGAGCGCGGTGCCGGTGCCGTGGGTCTCGACCAGGCCGATGGTGTCCGGGTCGACGCCGGCCACGCTCAGCGCTGCCGAGATCACGCCGGCCTGGCCGGTGGGGCCGGGCGCGGTGAAGCCCGCCTTGCGGGCGCCGTCGTTGTTGACCGCGCAGCCGCGGATCACCGCGTGCACGGTGTCGCCGTCGCGCAGCGCGTCGACGAGTCGCTTGAGCACCACCACGCCCGCGCCGTCGCCGGGCACCGTGCCGTCGGCTGCGGCGTCGAAGGCCCGACACCGGCCGTCGGCGGAGAAGATCCCACCGGGCTCGTGCAGGTGCCCGCGCCGGGTCGGCGGGGCCACCGTGGCGCCCCCGGCCAGCGCCAGGTCGGCGTCGTACGTCAGCAGGGCCTGCACCGCCTGGTGCACCGCGACCAGCGACGTCGAGCAGGCGGTCTGCAGCGTCAGCGCCGGGCCCTGCAGGTTCAGCTTGTACGCGATCCGGGTGCTGGCGAAGTCCTTGTCGCTGCCGATGATCAGCCCCAGGCCGCCGGCCGCCTCGACGGCACGCTCGTCGGGCCACACGTTGTCGAGCAGGTAGACGTTCAGGCCGGTGCCGACGTACACCCCGATGCGGTTGCCGTCGGCGGCGACCGGCGGGTGGCCGGCGTGCTCCAGCGCGGCCCACGCGCACTCCAGCAGGATCCGCTGCTGCGGGTCCATCAGCGTGCTGTCCGACGGCGAGTAGCTGAACAGCCGGTGGTCGAAGCAGTCCGCGTCGCGCAGCACCGCCCGGGCGGGCACGAAGTCGGGCCGCTCCACCAGGTCCTTGGGCACGCCCCAGCCGACGAGCTGCTCGGCGGTGAAGAAGGTGACCGCGTCGATGCCGTTGACCACGTGGTGCCAGAACAGGTCCAGGTCGCGTTCGGCGCCCGGGACGCGGACGGCCATGCCGACCACGGCCACCGCCGCGCTGTCGTCGAACTCAGCCACGGCTGCCTCCCCCGGCCCGGCGGGCGGCGAGCAGGGCGCGGCCCTGGCGGCGCTGCGCGGCGTGCGCGTCGGCGACCACGGGGGCCGCCTGCTGCAGATGCGCGGCGCAGCCGGCGACCGTGCCGGCGCGGAACAGGTCCGTCACGGAGACCTCCAGGCCCTCCTCGGACAGCCGCTGCTGCAACGCGATCAGCGCGAAGCTGTGCCCGCCCAGGTCGAAGAAGTTGTCGTGCAGCCCGATGTCGCCCCGGCCGAGCACCTCGCCCCAGGCGGCCCGGATCCGCTCCTCCAACCCGGTGCCGGCGGTGTGCTCGCGGCGCGTCGCGGGTGCGGCGGCCGTGCGCGCGGCGCGGCTGTCGGCCAGCAGTCGGGCGGTGTCCACCTTGCCGTGCGCGGTGAGCGGGATCGCCGCGACGGACAGGATCCGCGACGGCACCATGTACGCCGGCAGGATCGCCCGCACGTGGGCACGCAGCTCGCGTTCGGCGTCCGGGCCGACCTCGCCGACGACGAAGGCGACCAGTTGGTCGTTCTCGGCCGCGACGGCGCACGAGCGTACCGCCGGGTGGGTCAGGAACGCGCCCTCGACCTCGGCCAGCTCGACGCGGTAGCCGCGCAGCTGCACCTGGGTGTCGTTGCGGCCGAGGTACACCATGTTCCCGTCGACGCCCCACTTGACGACGTCGCCGGTCTTGTACATGACGCCCCCGCCGTACGGATCGGGCAGGAAGCGCGCCTCGGTCAGCTCCGGGTTGTCCACGTAGCCGTGCGCGACGAGCACGCCGCCGCAGTACAGCTCGCCGGGCACGTTGACACCGGTCGGCCGCAGGTCCTCGTCCAGGACGTAGCAGCGCCCCGACGGCAGCGGCACACCGATGTCGCCCTCCGTGACCCGGGCCAGCTCGCCGGTGGGCACCTCGACGATCGTGACGTGGATGGTGCCCTCGGTGATGCCGTACATGTTGACGAACACCGCGCGCATGCCCGGCGCGCCGGCGACCAGCGACGTGACCCGCGACCAGCTCAGCGCCTCGCCGCCGAGGACGACGTAGCGGATGCTGGAGACCTCGTCCGCGCCCAGCAGCCGCAGGTACGGGGGCAGCAGCCGGTAGAGCGCCCCCGGGGTCTGGAACACCACCGTGACGGCCTCGCGGCGCACCAACGCGGCGAGCCGCTCCCGGTCCACCAGGTCGGCCTGGTCGGCGATGACGAGCCGGCCGCCGGTGCTCAGCGCCCCCCACATCTCCCACACCGAGGCGTCGAACGAGAACGAGCTGGCGGCCAGCCACACGTCGTCGGCGGTGATGTCGAGGCCGGCGGGGGTGGGGCTGTTCAGCGCGTCCAGGCCGCCGTGGCCGACGATGACGCCCTTGGGCACGCCGGTGGAGCCCGAGGTGTAGATGATGTACGCCTGGTCGCCCGGCCCGGGGAACGTCTCGGCGACCACGGACGCCCCGTCGAGGGTGTGCGCGTCGGCCATTCGGATGTCGCGGCCCCGCGCCAACGCGGCGGCCGCGTCCGCGGTGCCGGCCTCCACCAGCATGATCGGCATGGCGGCGCTGGCCGTGATCAGTTCGAGGCGCTGCTGCGGATACTCCGGGTCCAGCGGCACGTAGACGCCGCCGAGCTTCCAGACGCCGAGGATCGCCGCGATGACCGCGGGCGAACGGCGCAGCAGCAGCCCGACCCGGTCGCCGCGCCGCACGCCCCGGTCGGCCAGGCCCGCCGCGATCCGCCCGGCCCAGCGGTCCAGTTCGGCGTAGGTGACCTCCACGTCCCGGTGGCGCACCGCCACGGCGTCCGGGGAGTTCGCCACGTGCCCGGCGAACCGACGCAGCACCGACGGGTGGTCGACGGGCTGCTCCGGGATCGGCGGGTTCACCCCGGCGGTCAGCAGCAGCCGCTCCGCCTCGTCCACCATGGACGGTTCGGCGTCCGGCTCGTCGACGACCGACCGGAGGAAGGCCAGGTAGTGCGTGAGCAGCGTCGCGACGGTCTCCGGGGTGAACAGCTCGGTGCTGTACTCGGCGCGCACGAACGGCGCGCCGGTGGACACGTCGAGGGTCAGCCCCAGGTCGAACTTGGTGACGTCGACCTCGACGTCGACCTCGGTCAGCTTCACCCCGTCGAACTCGGGGAACGCGAACGGGAAGTTCTGCACCGTCAGCGAGGTCTGGAACAGCGGCGCGTGGCTGAGCTGCCGCTCCCCCACGGTGGCCCGCACGATCTGCTCGAACGGCACGTCCTGGTTGGCGAACGCGGCCATGCTGGCCCGGCGGGCCCGCTCGACCAGCTCGGCGAAGCCCGGCCGGCCGGACACGTCGAGCCGGATCGGCAGCGTGTTGACGAGGCAGCCGACGATCCGCTCCTCGGCCTCGTCCATCCGGTTGGCCACCGGCACCCCGACCACCACCTCGTCCTGGCGCGCGTACCGCGACAGCACCGAGGCGTACGCGGCCAGCGTCACCGCGAACAGCGTCGCGCCCCGCGACCTGGCCCACGCGGTGAGCCGCTCGACCAGCTCGGGCTCGACGGGGCGCCGCAGCACCGCGCCGCGGGCGCTGAGCACGCTCGGCCGGGGGAAGTCGGTGGGCAGCGCGAGCTGCGGGACGTCCCGCAGCTCGGCGCGCCAGAAGTCCAGCCCGGAGCTGTCGCGCTCCCAGGACTCGCGTTGCCGCCGCGCGTACGCCAGGTAGGACTCCGCCGGTTCGGCGTACGCGGCGGCATCCGGGCCGGACACCGCGGCGTTGTACTCGGCGGCGAGGTCGCGCAGCAGCAGGCCCACCGACCAGCCGTCGCAGGCGATGTGGTGCACCAGCACGGCGAGGGTGTGCTCGTCGGGGCCCCAGGAGCGCAGGAAGGCGCGCAGCACCGGCCCGTCGCCGAGCCGGAACGGGCGCCGGGCCTGCTCGGCGACGAGGGCGTGCAGGAAGGTCTCCTGGGTGTCCCGGTCGGCCCGCCCACCCGCCTGGACGTCGATGTCCGCGTGCGGGGTGGCCGACACCCGCTGGGTGAGCACACCGTCGACCAGGGCGAACGTGGTGCGCAGCGCGTCGTGCCGGGCGACGACGCGAGTCAGCGCCCCGCGCAGCGCCTCGGGCTGTAGCGCGCCCTGCAGGTGGACCGCGAAGGCCACCACGTACGCCGGATTGCCGGGCTGGAGCTGGTTGAGGAAATAGAGCCGTTCCTGAGCGAAGGAAGCACGACCGGTACGAACCATGCATCGATCGTGGTCCGCCGGACGTCCCGCCCGGCAGAGCGACCTTCCCCGCCCCGCCAGGGAAAACCTCCCGGTCGGGTGCCGGACACCCACACGCCGTCGCCGGACACGACTCGGCCCCCGGTCCGGCGGGTCAACCGTCGGACCGGGGGCCGGTCAGGCTGGGCACGCCAGGCAGGTCCCGACAGGACCGGCCGGCGGATGGTGGTGAGGGACGGTTCGACTGCTCGGGAGGTGCGGGCCCGGCCTGGAGCGGCGCGTGGGGTGGCCGGCAGGTGCCGGCCACCCCACGCGTCTGTGGGACGGTCAGAGGCCGCCGGTGAAGACCAGCCGGTTGGGCGTACCGGCCAGGTCGCCCTGGACCACGCCGGTGGTGGCGTTGCCGACCAGCCAGCTGTGCAGGGTGGCCTGGGAGGCGTCACCGTTCACGCTCTTGTAGAGCGCGGCGATGCCCGCGACGTGCGGGGTGGCCATCGAGGTGCCGTTGAAGACGGCGGTGGTGTTGTTCGGCTGGGTCGACAGGATCGCCGAGCCGGGAGCGTAGAGGTCGACGCAGGCGCCGGTCGAGGAGTAGCTGGCCCGGGCGTCGGTGTTGGTCGACGCGGCGACGGCCACCGCGGCGGTCACCGCCCGGGGCAGCCGATCGCACGAGTCCGCGCCGGTGTTGCCCGCCGAGGTGGCCAGGAAGACACCGGAGTTCATCATCCCGGTGATCGCGGCGGCCATCGTGTCGGAGTAGGTCCAGTTCCACGAGGTGTTGGCCACCGCCGGCTTCGCCGCGTTGGCGGTCACCCAGTCGATCGCGGCGATGGTGGCCGAGGTCTTGCCCGACCCCTGGCAGTTGAGGATCTTCACGGCGTGCAGCCGGACGCCCTTGGCCACCCCGTACGTCTTCGAGCCGATCGTGCCGGCGACGTGGGTGCCGTGCCCGTCACAGTCGGTGTTGCGCCGGTCGATGGCGTTGTAGTCGAAGCTCGCCCGGCCCTCGAAGTCCGGGTGGGTCACGTCGATGCCCGAGTCGATGACGTAGGCGTGCACGCCGGAGCCGGTGGCGGTCGTGGTGTAGCTGTTGGACAGCGGCAGCGTGCGCTGGTCGACCCGGTCCAGGCCCCAGGACGGCGGGTTGGCCTGGGTGCCCTCGGCGACGCCGTCGAGCCAGGCGTCCTGCTCGACGGCGAGCACCGCGGGATCGCGGCGCAGCGCCTGCACCTGCCCGGCGGTCAGCTCGGCGGCGAAGCCGTTGACAGCCCGTTCGTAGACGAACCGCGGGTTGACCGACAGGGCACGGGCGATGCCACGCGGTTCGGCGCCCGGGCGCAGCCGGACGATGTACTCGCCGGGCACCGGCCGCACGCCGGGCGCGGCGGACGCCGCGTTGACCGGTGCGGACGACGTGGACGCGGGTGCCGCCGCAGCCGGTACGGCGACCAGGGTGCAGCCCGCCGCCACCAGCGAAGCCATCAGGACTCTTGATCTCACATTGCCTCCCAGAATGACCCGGTGTCATCACTGGATGACGCCGCGGTGAAGAGGCACGCTAGTCGGAGCACTGTCGAGCGTCAATGCCTTCCTCGCCCTGCGGACCGGAGGGCAGGTGGCCGACGGCCGGTCGTGACATCGACTGTCGCGTCCGGCCCGGCGACGCCGGCCGGGGAAGACGGTGGACAGGGTGGCGGCGGGTGAGCCCCGCCGCCACCGCACGGTCAGCAGACCTGGCGTCGGCGTAGCCCGCGCCACCTGCCACCAACCGTGAACCGTTCCCCCGCGACAAGCGCCACCGAGCCCGACGGAGCGACGACTAGTATTCGCCACGCCCGAAGGCGGCCAGCTCCGCGGAGTGGCCGGGGTTGCTGACGTACGTCGCCCCGATCGGGGCGGTCACCCGGCACCACATGTCCAGCCGTTCCACGTCGATGCCGGCCGCCGCGGCCAGCTCGTCGCGCCGGCGCAGCATCTCCGCGCGGTCCAGGCCCTCCAGCACGTAGTCGACCGCGTCGAAGCACGGGTCGCCGGCGCAGGCCATCGGGTCGATGGCGACCAGACCCTTCGCGCTGCCGCTGAGCACGTTGCCCAGGTGCAGGTCGCCGTGCAGCAGCACGGTGTCGGTGGGCACCGCGAACAGGTCGTCGCGCAGCCGCTTCGACCCGGCGAGGTCGGCGCCCCGCCGCACCGCCGAGTTGAACAGCACGTCGATCCAGTCCTCCAGCCGCCGCGGCGCGGCAGCCGGGTCCCCGGCGCCGTGCAGGTCGTTGAGGAACGCGGCGTACTCCCGCGGCGACGGCGGCTGCGGCATCTTCTCCACCAGCGTGCCCGGGTGGATCGACTCCAGCAGCACGGCGCCCTTGGCGGCCGCCAGCACCGCCGGCACCCGCCCGCTGGGCGCGAACTGGCGCAGCATGTCGACCTCCTCCCGTACGGCGTAGCTGTCGGGCGACAGTTTCAGCACCGCGTCGCCCTGCGGGCCGCGGCACCGGAACACCACCGAAGAGTTGCCGGACTTGAGCCGGTCGCCGAGGTCGAGCTGCCACTGTGCGACGAGCTCGTCCAGGCGCTGGGGCAGCGTGCCGACCCAGCGGTGCGCCGCCTTGCCGAACCGCGGCTCCAGCCGGCTCGCGATCGCTTCCAGATCCAGGGTCATCCCGCTCACCTCTCCATCGATCGCGCGCCGGCGCAGGCGGCCGAGCCGCCCACCCCCGGCAGGGACATGGCGCCACGCCTACGCGCCAGCGGTACGCCGCCACCGGACACCGTGTCGAGACTCGACCCGTACGGCCCGGGGCGCTCCAGCCTGGCCTTGCGGGCGACCTCGATCGCCTCGTGCCGGTCCGACACGTTCAGCTTGCTGAAGATGGTCGAGATGTGGTTGCTGACCGTCTTCGGCGAGAGGTTCAGCCGCGTGGCGATCGCCACGTTGCGCATGCCCGACGCGATCAGTTCCAGCACCTGCCGCTCACGCGTCGTCAGCTCCGGGAAGAGTTGCTGGTTGCGCGGCTCGCGGCCCAACTGCCCGATGAGTTGGTCGGCCACCCGGGGGCCGAGGATCACCTCGCCCGTCGCGATGCCCCGGATCGTCCGCACGATGCCGTCGCCCGGGCAGCTCTTGAGCACGTAGCCCCGCGCACCCGCCCGCATGGCCGCGAAGACCGCACCCTCGTCCTCCACCGCGGTGAAGACCAGCACGGCGGTCGAGGGCGACATCCGGGCGATCTCCTGCAGCGTCACCCCCACCTGGAAGCCCGGCAGCTCGATGTCGAGCACGAGCACGTCGGGGCGCAGCGACGCCGCGCATGTCATCGCCTCCCGCGTGGTCCCCGCCTCGGCGACCACGCTGACCTCAGCCGAGGAGGACAGCAGGGCATGCAGGCCCCTGCGTACCACCGGCTGAGCGTCGGCCAGCACCACCGTCACGGTGCGAGGCTTCGCCTCGCCCGCGACACTTCCCGGGCTCCGCCTCATCGTATGAGCCAGTTCCGAGGTCGAGCCAACGCTGACCATTACGACACCTCACCCCGTCCTAACCGGCCCGCGACGCCTCCCTTCCGGAGGCGTCGCGGAAGCGCCGACCTCCGCGTCGGCGTGAACATCTACTGACGGCGAACAGAACAACACATGAAGTCAGTCGGACGGAAGCCATGTCAATCTTCTGACGTATTTTCCGAAATCAATTTAATACGACCATCCGGTACCCTTCTCGGCCGACGGAGCAGCCCGCGACAGACCGGGAATGCCGGGACGATGTACCCGCAGGTCCCGCCTCCGCGCCGCACGCCGGGACGCACCGCCCGCCCGGACCAGGACAGGCGCCTAGCGCACCGCGCCCCGGACGTCCAGCGGGAAAGTTCCCTGCCCACCCGGGAAGTCGTCCCGACCCCGGTCCGCCGAACGCCCTGTCCCGCCCGGCTTCGCCGCGGCGAGGATTGACGCCGGCCGCTCCACCACACAAGGATGTGCGAATATGCCCTTGTCACGAATGATTGATTTTTCATCCCGTTTGGTGCCGACCGACCCGCTACGCAGGAAACTGATCGCGATCCGGCTGGCCGAATCGATCGGCAAGGGAGTCTTCCTCAGCGGCAGTGTCGTCTACTTCACGCTCCGCGTCGGCCTCGACCCCAAGCAGGTCGGCCTGGGCCTGTCCGCCGCCGGCCTGTCCGCCTTCATCTCGTCGGTCGTGTTCGGCGTGATCGCCGACCGGGTGGGGGCGCGCAGGCTGCTCGTCATGCTGTTCGCCGCGCTGACGGTGGGCTTCGGGCTCTACGCCCTGGTGGACAACGCGATCCACTTCTTAGCCCTGGTGGTCGCCGTCGGCTTCATCGAGTACGGCACCGGCCCGACCAACGGGGCCCTCGTCGGCAACCTCGTGCCCGCCGAGGAACGGGTCAAGCTCAAGGCGATGATGCGGTCGGTGTTCAACATCGGCTTCAGCATCGGCATCGGGGTGGCCGCCGTCGCCGCGCTCGACCAGCGGCTGCTCGTGCTGATCCCGCTCACCACCGCCGCGCTCATGGCCAGCGCCGCGCTGCTGGTCACCCGCCTGCCCGACGTGCCGTCGCGTCCCGTCCCGGTGGGCTTCAAGCGCTTCGCCGCCGTACGCGACCCGCGCTTCCTCTCCGTCATCGGCGTCTCGACGGTGCTCGCCTCCCACGTCACCGTCATCCTGGTCACGATGCCGCTGTGGGCGCTCAACCGCACCTCGCTGCCACACTTCCTGATCCCGTTGCTGCTCATCTTCAACACGGTGTTCGTCATCCTGTTCCAGGTACGGGCCAGCCGGGGCGCGGACACCGTGGAAGGGGCCGGCAGGCTCGCGCGGCGCTCCGGCTACTGGCTGGCCGGCGGCTGCGCGGTGATCGCGGTGACGGCCCTGGACGACAACGTGGTGCTGGTCTCCGTCGCGATCGTCGCCGCGGTGCTGATCCTGTCGGTGGCCGAGGTGATGCAGGCCGCCTCGGGTTGGGGTCTCGCGTTCGGCCTCGCCCCCGAGCACGCGCAGGGCGAGTACCTGGGCGCGTTCGACCTGCACGTGATCACGCAGAACATCATCGGACCGGCCGTGCTGTCCGGCCTGGTCATCGCGTTCGGCTTCTGGGGCTGGCTCGGCATCGCGGTCGCCGCGCTGGTGGCGTCGGCGCTGATCATCCCGGTCGCGCAGCGCAGCCAGGCCACCCTCGTCCCGGAAACGGCCTCCGCGACAAGCCCGTGAACAGCGGCTCGACCACCGAAACGGCCAGCACCACGCAGCCACGGGCCGGCCCCGGTGTGGGGACGGCTCGCGGCCGCGTGATGGGTCAGGAACGGTCGGGGTCCGCGTGCTCCGGCCGCGCGGCGGCGGCCACCAGGGCCCGAATCTCCGGGGCCATCGTCGCGCTGAGGGGTTCGCGACGCAGCTCGCGCAGCAGCCCGGCGACCATGCCGACCATCACGAACAGGAACGGCAACGCGGCGAGGATGGTCAGCGACTGCAGGGCGGACAGGCCACCGGCGAGCAGCAGCACGGCGGCCACCAGGCCGGTCAGGATGCCCCACATGGAGACCAGCCATGCCCTCGGTTCGAGGTTGCCGCGCGAGGAGAGCGTGCCCATCACCACCGAGGCGGCGTCGGCCCCGCTGACGAAGAAGAGGGCCACCAGCACCATCACCAGGATCGCGGTGACGGTGAAGAGCGGGAACTCCCGCAGGACCGCGAAGAGCGCGGCCTCCGGGCTCTCCGCCACGGCGGCCGAGAGGTCGGTGCCGCCGAGTTGCAGGTCGATGGCGGTACCGCCGAACACCGAGAACCAGGCGAAGCTGACCAGGCTCGGGATGGCCACCACACCGAGGACGAACTGGCGGATGGTGCGGCCCCTGGAGATGCGGGCGATGAACGCGCCGACGAACGGGGTCCAGGAGATCCACCACGCCCAGTAGAAGATGGTCCAGCCCGCCATCCACTTCTCGCCCCCGAAGGCGCCGGTGCGGAAGCTCATCGGGATGAGGTCGTTGAGGTAGCCGCCGGTCGAGGCGGTGAGGCTGTTGAGGATGAAGACCGTCGGGCCCACCACGAGCAGGAAGAACATCAGCGCCACCGCGAGCACCATGTTGGTGTTCGAGAGGAACTGGATGCCGCGCTTGACGCCGGTCACGGCGGACACCACGAACGCCACGGTGAGCACCGCGATGATCCCGATCGCCAGCGGGGTGGACTTCGGCACGCCCCAGAGGTTCGCCAGGCCGCTGTTGATCTGCAGGGCGCCCAGCCCGAGGGAGACCGCCGATCCGAACAGCGTCGCGAAGATCGCGAAGATGTCGATGGCCTTGCCGGGGCCCCGGTTGGCCCGTTCTCCGATGAGCGGGAAGAAGGCGCTGCTTATCAGGCCGCGCCGGCCCTTACGGAAGGTGAAGTAGGCCAGCGTCAGACCCACCACCGCGTAGATCGCCCACGGGTGCAGCGCCCAGTGGAAGAACGAGTACTCCATGGCCACGCGGGCGGCCTGCTGGGAGTTCGGTTCGGTGAGACCGCGCGGCGGGGTCCCCAGGTGGGACAGCGGCTCGGCGGCGCCCCAGAACATCAGGCCGATGCCCATGCCGGCGCTGAACATCATCGCCACCCAGGAGACGGTGGAGAACTCCGGCTTCTCGTCGTCCCGGCCGAGCTTGATCCGCCCGTACCGGCTGGACGCCAGCCAGACCGACAGCACGACGAAGGCGGCGCTGGCCAGCACGAAGACCCAGCCGAACGCCCTGACCACCCAGTCGAGCGCCGCGCCGGTGACCGACGCCAGGTTGTCGGTGGCCACGATGCCCCACACGACGAAAAGCACGGACACCGCGGCGGCGATCCCCAGCACCGTCCGGTCGACGTCTCCCGGGCGGCGGCCCGGCTGGACCGGCGCTTCTCCTAACGGGGTGTTGTTGTCAGTTGACGTACCTGTGGCGGGCACGGCCATGGTCTGTGGACCTCCGTGGGCTCGCGGGAACGCAGGCCGCAGTTCCGGCGCTGTTTCCCGCCGGTGGGCCCGCAGTTCCGGTTTGTCCCGACCTGGTCAGCGGTCTGGGAACTCGGAATGGTGTCTCCGGTTCATAGGCGATCTTGCGTGAATGGCGAACGTACGCGCGGTTCGCCGGGGCTCGACCGCCACTGACGCCGGCGACGGGCCGCAATCACTCTCGGTGTCAATCTTGGAGGAGACCCTGCGATCTCATGACAGTCCCATGACAAGACCGGCGAAACGTCACGGACCGTGGACGAGGGCGGTCTCACGGCCTCGCGCGGTGACACGCGCAGCAGCGCCATCGTGATCAGGCCGGACGCGCCTTCCATTTGCGCAAGCTGTCGTGCCGGCCGCGCACGCCGCGGAGGGAAAGCCGACGGGTAGGTGGACGCCGATCAGGGCGGCGGTGAACTCACGCGAAGCGGGACGGGTCCCCCGCCCCCTCGCGTAGGATCTCCGGCTCGGGTTGCGACAGGTCGACCACGGTCGTCGGCTCCTTTCCGCAGTCGCCGGCGTCGATCACCGCGTCGAGGACGTGGTCCAGCCGTTCCTTGATTTCCCACCCCTGGGTCATCGGCTCGTCCTCGTCCGGCAGGATCAGGGTGCTCGACACCAACGGCTCGCCGAGTTCGGCCAGCAGCGCCTGGGCGACCGTGTGCCGGGGGACGCGTACGCCCACCGTGCGTTTCTTGGGATGCAGCAGCCGACGCGGCACCTCACGGGTGGCGGGCAGGATGAAGGTGTAGCTGCCCGGGGTGCATGCCTTCACCAGGCGGAAGACCGAGTTGCTGACCTGCACGAACTGACCGAGCTGGGCGAAGTCCCGGCACACCAGCGTGAAGTGGTGCCGTTCGTCCAGTCGCCGGACCTCCCGGATCCGATCCAGCCCGGCCCGGTTGCCCAGCCGGCAGCCGAACGCGAAACACGAGTCCGTCGGGTAGGCGACCAGCCCGCCGTCCCGGATCAGGTCGGCGACCTGGCGGAGGACCCGGGGCTGGGGATTGTCCGGATGCACGTCGTAGTACCTCGCCATACGCCGAGACTAGTACTTCAGCCGACGCCGCCATCGTTACCATCGATGTTGGTGGTCGGGTGGTCGGATGGTGGTGATCAGGTGTGCCGCCGCTACCGCGACCGTCCCCACGGGTTGCGTTCGACCCAGTCGCCTGCAGACCGCCGTGCTCATGGCGCCTCCGGCCGCCCATCGCTGCATTTCACGCCAAGGGCGATCTCTAGTGCCGTGACCACGAACGTTCACCGTGTTGGATAACACGCCGTCTGGCCTGCCGGCCCGGCAGTCTGGTGGCACTCAGGCTGTGGCGGTGGCAGAACCCGTTCGCGTACGGCGGCTCAGTGACCAGGAGGGTCAGCAGCTGCTGAAGATCACTCGTAGAGGTACCGGCTCGCCGATTCGGTTACGGCGGGCGATGGTCGTGTTGGCGTCTGCCGGCGGGAATACGGTGCCGGCGATCGCTCGCCTCGTTCAGGCGGACGAGGACACGATCCGGCAGGTCATCCACCGGTTCAACGAGATGGGAATGGCCAGCCTGGACCCTCGGTGGGCGGGTGGCCGTCCCCGCCAGATCAGTCCTGACGAAGAGCAGTTCATCGTCGAAACGGCCAACACCCGCCCCAAGAAGCTGGGGCGGCCGTTCACCCGGTGGAGCATCCGCAAACTCGCCGACCACCTCTGCTTGCATCCCACCCGACGGGTCCGGGTGGGCCGGGAACGGCTGCGGCAGATCCTGCACCGGCACCGGATCACCTTCCAGCGGACCAAGACGTGGAAGGAGTCCACCGACCCGCAGCGCGATGCCAAGCTCGCCCGGATCGAGTACGTGAGCAGCCACTTCCCGCAGCGAGTGTTCGCGTTCGACGAGTTCGGGCCCCTGGTGGTCCGCCCGCAGGCAGGGCCGGGCGGGCGCCGGCCGGGCACCCGCACCGGCTGCCCGCGAACTACCACAAGCTGCACGGGGTCCGGCAGTTCCACGGTTGTTACTCCGTCGGTGACGACCAGCTCTGGGGCGTCGTCCGGCGCCGTCAGAGCGCCGCGAACACCCTCGCCGCGCTCAAGTCGATCCGGGCCGTGCGTCCGGACGGGGCGCCGATCTACGTGATCCTGGACAACCTGTCCGCGCACAAGGGCTCGAAGATCCGCAGGTGGGCGGCCCGGAACAAGGTCGAGCTCTGCTTCACCCCGACCCACGCCTCCTGGGCCAACCCGATCGAAGCCCAGTTCGGGCCACTACGCACCTTCGTGATCGCCGGCTCGAACCACCCCGCGTTGACCCGGAAACTGCAGGCCTACCTGCGCTGGCGCAACGCCAACGCCCGCCACCCCGACGTACTGGCCGCCCAACGCCGCGAACGCGCCCGCATCTGCAGCGAACGACAACGACACTGGGGCCAACCCGCCACTCGCGCAGCCTGACCCCAACACCGTCAACGTTCGTGGTCAGAGCACCAGCCGGCCCGTGGGCCTCGGCGGGCCACTGTGCCCCACGCCGATCCGACGTGGTGGAGCGCCCGGGCCCGGCGTCGTCGGGTCAGTAGCCTTCGAATTCACTCACGGCGTCGGGGTGGGCGAAGAAGGCGCCAGGATAGCGCGGCGGGTACCGCAGGGCGACGTCGCGGTCATCGGGCGGAAAGGCCCGATTGATGCCGAGTGCCACCTCGTAGCCGCCGTGGAGGAGTAGCTGTTTCGCTCCCGGAATGTACTCGTTCTCGACCTGATACCGCAGCTCGGTGAACTTGGCCCGCACCGCGTTGCCGAGCGCCACCAGATTCAGGGCCTCGGGACCGCCGTCGACCCCTGCTTGAAGCGCTCTGGTGAGGGTGCTCGTGAATGGGTCGATCTCGCTCCCGAACAGCATTACCCGGCCAGCGCCCAGCAGCGACAACTGTGGGCCGTGCCAGTGACCGGCCGGTGGGTCCGGCAGGGTGAAGTGCCGCGCGGCGATCTGCGGGGAATCGCAGTCCAGCAGGACGACGAGTCGGGTGGCCGCACTGTTCCGCATCAGGTCGGCGACCCTCCTGAGCACGGACCGCCGGCTGCCCGGATCCTCGGTCCACTGCTCCGCGCCCTCGGGGGTCTCCCAGTATTCCGGGCCGGTCGCGGCGTAGGAGAACAGCAACGTGTCCGACGCCGCCGCCGCGGCCCGGCGCACGGCGTCGATCACCGCGTCGGGGGACTCCCCGCGCACGAGCTGTTCGGTGTGCGCTTCGAGGAAGGGCGTACCGATGTTCGGGGAGACGAGGGTGCGGGCCAACGCCCTGGTCGCCTCCACCGCCGACTCGTAGCCGTGGCCGAAGCCATGGTCGGCGTCGGGGTCGGGGGTGTCCCGGCCGACGAGGACGGCTCGGGAACCGGCGAGGACGGGCAGAAGCGGATGTCGTCGCGGGGTCGCGTCGGCTGTCATCACTCCATTCTGGAGACCGAGAGCCGGCCAGTCGATGTCCCCGGCCGTGTCGGCGTCGGGGGGAGCGCGAGCCGGCATCTCGCGTTGCAGGTCGCTCCCTGCGGGCCGGCTGCGGCGCGTCAACCGCCGTGCCCGTACCGGCTCGGCCAACCCGCGTACCCCGCTCTCAGCAGCACCATCACCGCCGTCGAGAGTGAGCCCCTACCGCCTCGTCCAAACGGACGACACTCGGCGTGTCACCAGCCCGGTGAACGCTCCGAAGTTGGCGTTGCTGGCGTTGACCGCTGAGGAGCGGGACGTGTTGCAGGGCTGGGCTCGTCGTGGGAAGACGGCGCAGGCGTTGGCGTTGCGGGCGCGGATCGTGTTGGCGTGTGCGGATGGCTTGTCCAACAGCGAGGTCTCACGGCAACTCGGGGCGTCGCTACCGACGGTCGGTAAGTGGCGCAAGCGGTTCATCACGCAGCGACTGGCGGGGTTGCAGGACGAGGCTCGTCCTGGTGCGCCGCGGAAGATCACCGACGCGCAGGTCGAGGCGGTCATCGTCAAGACCCTCGAAGAGACGCCGCCTAATACTCCAACGTCACTTTGCCTGTCTGCGCTGGTAGTGGGATCGTCGGGCTCGGGCTTGGGATTTTCGTCGCCAGGTTGACCAGTGCAGGGTGTGCGCTGGTGATAGCGGTGCGGTGAGGACGAAGGCGTTGAGGAGCCGGCGGATCTCAGCGACGGTCAG